>JAZQEE010000058.1:0-49576 GCA_045538815.1 Acutalibacteraceae bacterium | reverse complement strand
AAATCTCCTCTTTCAAAACTGCTTCGCATCTGAAATGCAATAGGTTGCGTGCAGTCGGGAATTTCTTCTCTGCAGGCATACTCTCGTATGGCAAAGAGAAAAATCACCGAATGTGCGTGAGATATTGTATTTCAGACATATGGAATTATTGTTTCGAAAAGTATATTTTCATTATAAAGGTAAGCAGTTATTTTTTCAACCAAAACAATCTTACGATTTCGTAAGTTTTTGGATAAAGAAACTGTGAAAAACGATGTATCATGTGTTGCAAAACACGAACAGCATTTCAGAAAAGCTATGACCGAGAAGCTTCAGGCTGAGAGCGAAGAAAAACAATCGCAGCTGCACCTAACGCTTAAGGAGGTTCCCTTTTGTTTCAGTTCCATTCCTTGTTCATAACAACAAAGTTCATTCTTTCCTGAAGGCTCGGACCGCCGTGGTCTGTGTTGATTCCGCCGTGATCTGAGGTGACGATAATAAGCCAGTCTTCGCTGTCATAGGTTTCTCTTGCTTCAATAGCCTTGATAACCTCGCAGCCGTAAGCGTCTTCGGTTCTGAAGCCGTCTTTATAAACGGGGTTGTTGAAAGAGAAGCCGAAATTATGCCCTGCAGAGTCTGTGTCTTCATAGATAATAAGCACGAAGTCTGCGCAGTCGGCGCTTGTTATCTCTTCCATGGCACCTGTATGAATGTCTTTCTTGCCGCTGCGAAGGTTGAAATCAATATTGATGTTGTTTTCTTCGCAATATGCTTTTTCATCTTTATATGTTGAGTTGTCTCTTGTGAAGTGACCCTTCCATTTTGTGATGAATGCGGCGCTGTCGATAACATCTTCTTCAATGAGCGATGTCATAAGCATTTTGGGCTCAACCGTTTTTGTTATTCCGTTGCCAGTTATGCCGTGAACATCGGACCAAACGCCCGTAAGCATTGAGCACCAGCCGGGAGCGGTTGAGGTTGCCTGAGTGTTTTCTGCGGGATAATTCACGCCGCCGCAGTAGGTGAGGTTGATTGACGCACCGTCATCGAGAAGATAGTTTATCGCACCGCCGTCCTGCTTTTCGGCAAGGATGTCTGCACGGCAGCCGTCATAGCCGATAATTGCAACCTTCTTTTCGGTTTTGCCTTCGGGCAATTCAGCCCTGAAATGCTCATTGATGATGCCGTAAACATCGGTGAAGGGATATGCGGTTTCAACGGTGTTTTCAAATCCGACGGATGCAACATTCTGTCTGTAAAAATCTTCGGTGTCATTTTCATCTTTGAAGTATCTCGTGAAATATAAAGCAAGTGCGCCTGCAATAACTCCGAGAATAACAATTACGGCAACAACCGAAAGAATGATTTTTTTCTTGTTTTTCATAATACTTTCTCCTTTTGTCAAATTTTCGAGGAGTATTCTTTGTGTAATTTTAACACTTATTACGGAGTTTTTCAAGCAATTTAGTTGATAATTACAATTTATCAGCGATTATCTATACTTTTCGAAACCATATTGATTACTGTTTCAAAAAGTATTGTTTAAGAATTCTTTTTATGTTACAATGTCGGCAATGAAAGTGTATAACGGGTCAGCCGCTTCAGAAGGAGAGATAAATATGATTTACAGCTTTTATCACATTACCGATGTTCACTATTACAGCAAAAGGAACTTCAAATGCGACTGGCGCACCTTCCCTCAGCCGAATTCGCAGATATGCATTTTAAAAAGCGAAGAAGCTTTCAGAAAAGCTCTTGATATCATCAGAGAAGATAAAGATACGGATACCGTCATTATCACGGGAGACCTTACGAATCACGGCGAAGCCTACAGCCACGAAGAAGTAAGGGGTATACTGCAGGAATTTACGGAAAACGGCGGCAATCCCTTTGTTTATACCGACAATCATGACTATCCTTATTTCGAGATTCACGGCTATGGCGAAAACGGGGAAAAAATTCCCATGGAGCATCTGCCCGAGAATGAGGTGAAAGAGATATACCGCCCCTTCGGCAGAGACAAAGCCTTTGATACCTTCGATGACGGAATAACATATATCGCTGAAATTCTGCCCGGTCTTTATCATATCGCTCTGGGCTACGATGCGGAGGATAAAAAAGCCTTACATTATCCGTATTTCTCCGATGAGCTTATGGCATGGGTTAAATGGCACACGGAAAAAGCAAAGGAAAAGGGGGCAACGGTTATCTGCAGCACCCATCGCCCCGTGGTTGCGCCGTCTCCCGCTTATGAGGTTGTCGGAAAAGGTCACAGCTTCAGAAACGGAGAGGCAAGCATGAAGCAATTCGCCGATATGGGCGTTCGTCTTTTCTTCAACGGTCACTCTCATATTCAGTGCATGAAAGAAATTGTAAGCGAGAAGGGGAATAAGATTTTCAGCGTGCAGACATCGTCACTCGCAGCCTTCCCGCCGAAAATGAGAAAGATTACCGTTGATACGGAAAAGGGCACGGCGGATATCCGCACAACGGACATAGATCTGCCCGACCTCGGCATGACATTCACCGAATACGCAAGAAAAGGCTTTCTCGGCATTATCGAGGAAATTCCGTATAATATGGAGCATGATGTTGAGGCTTTCGCAAACACGCAGGGCGGCATTTCGCTTCCGAAAGACTTGATTCTGAAGCATCCGAAGATTGTAATGTTCCTCGGCAGAAAGCTCAACGGACTCACCTACAGCAAGGCTGCGAAATTCTCAAAGAAATATCATGACCTGAAAGAATCCGATTATGAAACGGTGAAGGATAAAAAGTTTGTGGATCTTGTTCTGGAGCTTGTTGCCAATCTTTATCGGGGCAACGCTCCTTATTCGCCCGAAACCGTTGAATACAAAATAACAATGGGCAGCTTTAAGAAAATCGAAAAAATCATGAAGGTTTTTTGTGTTGATTCAAAAAAACTGCTCGGCGGATATACTTTGACGGAGTTTGTTGAGCCGCTTCTTTATAACGGCGGTCTTGACGATGATAATGTAACGGTAAAATTTGATTAAATGAAAAGAGGCTGTCCCTGTTTGGAGGGACAGCCTCTGCTTTTTGCCATGTGCAACCGCCGCAGTGTCGGCGGTTTATCTTATAAATGCTTTATCTTTTTCGGGTATGCCCGAATTCGCTTAATTGATTCTGACAACAAGGTCGCTTTCGGGGTAGCAGCAGCAAGGATGAATAAAATTAAACTGCATGTCTCCGATGCGTCGCTTGTCTTCGCCTTCAGGAATATAAACCTTGCCGTCAACAAGCTTGCTTCTGCAAAAACCGCATTCGCCCGTATGGCATCTTGCGGGAACTTCTATTCCTGCACGCTCAAATGCGCAGAGCACGGTTTCGCTGCTGCTTGCTTTGATAACCGATTCGTTTCCTCGGTTGATAACCCTGATGCTGAATTCTTTCGGCTCTTCTTCTGCCTTCCTGCCTGCGGAAAAAACTTCGAAGCGAATATATTTCTTCTCTTTTTCAAGCTTGGGAAGCTCTGCTTCAAGATATTTATATAAGCCTCCGGGTCCGCAGACAAAAATACTGTAGTTTCCGTCGGGAGCATATTTTTTAATTATATCTGCGCCGACGAAGCCCTTTTCATAGCCTTCTTCGTCGCTGTGGCTGAGCACATAAACAACATTGATTTTTTCATTTTTCTCAGACAGACTGTCAAGCTCTGCCTTGAAAAGAATTTCATCTGATGTTCTGCAGCCGTAAAGCAAGGTGAGCGAACAGTTCTCTTCGCCCTCATTGATTGCTCTTGCGAGCGAAAGGAAGGGAGTGATGCCGCTGCCGCCTGCAACTGCAACGATATTTTCCGCATCTCTTAACGGACAGTATGTCAGATTGCCCTCGGGAGCATAAGCCGTAACCTTGTCGCCGACTGCCCAGTTATCAAGAATATAATCCGAAACGAAGCCGCCGCTGATTCTCTTTACGGTTATCTGATATTCGCCGTTCAATGCGCTTGCGGGCGATGAGGCAATTGAATATGAGCGGGTAACAACAGCACTTCCTATCTCAAATCTGAAGGTAAGGTACTGACCTGCTTTGAAATAAGCGAGGGGAGCTGCTTCGCTTTTTAAATAATAGCTTTTTGCAATGCCTGCATGCTCTTCAATTCTGCTGATTACAAGCTTTTGAATCTTGGGATGAATGCTTGCGGCAACCTTGTTTACACCGAAATCATCGGTGGAAGTCGGTAAAACAGCTTCGGCGCTGTTTATAAACTGCTTTCTTTCTGTCAGAAACTTTACGGTATTCACGATATCCTTGAAGCTGCCGTTAACAGAAGCCTTTTTTCTGCTCATTTATTTTGCCTCCTTTTCCATAGCGAGTATTGCTGCTTTTGCCGCCATATCACCGGTTGTATAGCTGGGGGAGTATCCCATATGCCTTGTGGTATAGCCGCCGGCAAAATAAAGACCCGTTATGCCTTTATCAATCATGTCAAAAACAATTCTCTTAACGATGCCGTCTTCCTTGGTTGCTTCGTATCCGTAAATTGTTCCTGCGGGGGCGTCGGTGTAGCGGGCATAAGTCATCGGAGTTGAAATTTCAATTTCTTCAATGTAATCCCTGATTGCAACGCCTGTTGCCTTTTCGAAATTGTCAATCATTTTTTCTGCAAAGGCAAGCTTTGTCTTATAGTAATCCTTAACTGAAACCTTGCTCCATTCATTTCCCGCAAAAATGGAAGTCATATAGAGGATGCTTGTGCCTTCGGGCGAGCAGTCATCAAAAGCTTTGTTGAGGCAAACTGTTGCCTGAACATCGTTTGTTTCGATTTTTTTGCTCAGCTCATAGCATTTTCTGTTATCGTTGGTCGGATAAATGAAATAAGTGTGGTTATCGAGACCGAGCTCCTCAGCGGAACGGTTAAGACCGAGAAATACCGCAAAGCCCTTTGCGCCCAGTGTTTTTGCGTTAACTTCTTTTTTGAGCTTCTCGGGAACAGCCTTTTCGTCAATAAGCTTTGTATAAGCGTTATAGGGCGAAGCGTTGCAGATAACCGCCTTGGCGTTAATCTGAGTGCCGTCATCAAGCACAACGCCTGTTGCAACGCCGTTTTCAACATTGATTTTCTTAACGCTTGTATTGAACCATGCTTCACCGCCGTTTTCGGTAAATGCCTCAAGCAGGGCGGTGCTTATCTGGTGGCTTCTGCCTCGGGGAATAACCGCACCGTCAATGATATATGAGTGAAGCATTGTGAAATAATGGATAACATTAAGCTCGTCTGTAGGCTGACCGAGATAGCACCAGTAACCGTTGAGAATATCCCTTGTTTTCTGACTTGCGCCGAAAGCCTTGAGAACTTCGTCAACAGAATAGTTTGCAACCTTAAGGAACTCCGTATGCTCAGAAAAGATTTCCTTTATCATTGCGGGCTTGAAATCTTCAATGTCGCTGACGAAATCAAGAGTTTTTTCAATGCTTTCGATAAGGTCAAAAATCTTTGTGACAACAGCCGAAGAGCCGGGGTCATATTCCTCAAGCTTGGCTATGAAAGCATCCTTGCCCAGAGGCATTGAATAGTCGCACTTTTCGTTTTCGTTGAGTGTGATGAGTCTGTAAGCCTCGTCAAGCGAGACCCATTCTATTTTATCTGCAGCCCCGACCTCCTGAAAGATTTTCAGAAGGGGTGATTTTCCCGTGATGGAGCCGATACCGCAAAGCTCATGAAGCGATGCCTCAAATTCAAATCTGCCTCTTACAAAGCTGGTAGCAAAACCGCCGGGCAAATTGTGACGCTCGATAAGCAATGTCTTTTTTCCTTCTTTGGCAAGGCGTGCCGATGCCACAAGACCGCCGTTGCCTGCGCCGATAACTACTGCATCATAGTTTTTTGCCATGTTTCCACTTCTTTCATAATGTTATTTAATACGGTTGGATTGTATCTTTTTCTGCAAAACTTCATACAAAATCAATTATATCACCCGAATCGTTTAAAAGCAATACTCCTTTATATAAAAAGGAAGCAAATAAATGAGCCGTATTCCGAAGCAACTCATCGGATTACGGCTTTTACTTTGTTATTATTCATTTATTGCAATATGCTTCGATTGCCTTGCCGATAAACTCTGCAGTGCCCTCGGCGTGCTTATCGATATTGCTTTTGAATCGCTCGTCTGCAACATACATCTGACCGAGACCCGCTAAAATCCCGTCTGTGCAGTGATAGTAATTCTCGGTGATATGGCTCTGAAGCTTTTTCACGAGCTTCTGCGCATCGGCGGAGTCGGGCGTTTCATTATTTCTCATGCAAACGGCAAACTCCTGCATGATGCCGTCCATGCCCTGCGCAAGCTCATTCCACTTCTGCTTCGTGTAATTCTCCGTTTTTTCTGCGTGTTCTTTGTATGCGTTGGTTTCGCCCCATTTTTCCCGGGCTTCAGCCTTATACTTTTCGAATTCGCCGTTATCAAAAGCTTTCATAATATTTTCTCCTTTCATCGCATCGTCAATGGAAGAAATCAATCTCTCCAATCGCTCTTTTTTGAGCGTGAGAAGTATCTTTTGCTCCTCCAGTGATTTTCTTGTGTCATAATTTGGGGATGATAAAATCTCTCCGATACTTTTCAGGGAAAAATCGAGCTCACGGTAGAAGAGAATCTCTTGCATACGAAGAAGAGAATTTTCATCGTAATAACGATAGCCTGTAATGCTGTCAACATGAGCAGGCATAAGCAATCCTATTTCATCGTAGTAATGAAGCGTGCGCACACTTACGCCCGTAAATCGGGCAAATTCCTTAATCAGCATTTTCAAGTTTTATCACCTCACATACTTTTCAAAACCATATTGATTATTGTTTAGAAAAGTATACACTATGACGGAGCGTGAGAGTCAATGGCTTTTTGAAAAATATTTGTTAGTGTCAGATAATTTCTTGTTTGTCTGACTGTTCGATATATTGGAATTTATGCGTTTCAACATTTTTTACCGGACACTATGTAAATTTTGTCTGTTGAAATTATTGTGTCAGTGTTAAAATAAGTTTTCATTATTTCAGCCATTTCCTCCGCTTCGGGGAGCACGGCTGAAACCTTTTCGGCTCTGCCCGAATGATGCTTTAAAAGCGCTTCTCTGCTCATGCCGTGCGCAACGGTGATCCTTCCGTTTGCTTTAAGAGCATCTGAAAGGCTTCTGAAAAGGAGCGTGGGGTCAACAAAATGAGGAAAAGCATTATAGATTACAACGCAGTCGAATTCATCGGAAAAATCAAGATTTTCCGCATCTGCGCAAAGAAATTCGATATTCTTATATCCGCCGAACTTGTTTTTTGCAATCTCAATCATTTTTTCCGAAATATCAACCGCAACGCATTTGCTCACTTTTCTGTTGATATAATCGGGAATGAGCACACCCGTGCCGCAGGCAACATCAAGAACGGTTTTTCCCGCTCTGACATCTGCGGCATCAAGTATCTCATCAATTTTTGACTGTATTTTTATCATATCCGAATCCCATGAAGCGGCAAGACCGTCAAAAAATTCGGTAACTTCTTTTTTGTTCACTTTTTACCTCTGCAAATCGGAAACTGTTTGTTTTTAATCGGGATATGTAACCTGTCTGCCCGTAAAGAGCTCAACTGCCGACTGATAAAACATCAGGAACGCTTATTGTAAATATGCTTTACAGAAAATCGGAATTGAATCTGTTTTTTATTATTTCAATGTGAATTCAGCGTTGTTATCGGAAAAGCCTTTATTGTTTCCGATGGTGTCAAGAAGCATGCTTCTCAGATCAACCTTAACACCGTCTTTTTCAAGCTTCGGCTCAACCTTTTTGATTATAAAAGAAAATCTTTTGAGAACGCCCGATATGAGATTATAAACGGGTGTTCCTTCTGTGTGAGCGCCGTCGCCAAGGAAGATTCCGACACCGACCTCGCCGACGAGCTCGGTTAATTTTTTATTTTTAATGGCTTTATCTCTCTTGATAAAGAGCAGACGGGAAGCTGTTCCGACGGTGGATTTATCAAAGAATTTTCTTCCGGCTGATTTCAGATGCTTTACAATTCCCTTGCCGCCGCTGAGAGCGCCGTACACACGGGCGATAATTGCATCGTTGAACTTCTTGTGGCAATATTCCTGAGCCGTCAGACCGTTCATGTTCCATCCGAAATCCTCAACATCAATTGTTTCGATTTTCAGAACGGAGCTTTCGTTTACCGTGATTTTTCTGTATTTTGCGGGACTGCCCGCAAGGCAGGCTGTGCAGATATCAATCAGTCTGTTACCTTTTTCGGAATAAAACTCGTTTATACTCTGAATGTGCATATGTCCCGTTAAGATAAGCTCAACACCGTTGTCGGCGAGGAATGAAGCAACCTTTCGCCATTCCCTGATTTTGGCATCTCCGACCAAATCAAATACGGGCACGGACGGAATGATGGGGTAGTGGCATATCGCAAAAATCGAGCAGTTATCTTCTTTCGCTTTGTCAATCTGTTCCTTTGCCCAAGCCATATGTCTTTCGTCCATTGCACCTTTGGGCTGATTGAGGCTGTCGCAGCATACAGCGAGCATTCTGACGCCTTCCGCAATTTCGGCAACATAGGAATGAGTGGGCTCGTCAAGCGCAATGGCGTCACCGTAGCCGAAATCACGGTACATATCGCAAAGTGCGTTGAAATCCGTACCCTCAACCTGAATACGCTCATCATTTTTGTATGCGTATGAAAATTCACCGTAATCGTGACCTGCGGTTATAACATAAATCTTTTTGCCGCTTTCTTTAAGCTTGTAAAGCTCCTTTATGAAACTCTTATGGCTTTCAATTTCGCCGTTTTTCGTAAGGTCGCCGGGAATGATAACAATATCCGTTTCCTTGTCTTCGCTGATGCGTGCAAAGGTTGATTTCACGATTGCGCTGCTTTCTCTGACAAAATACTGCTCGGTTGCCATCATCTTTTCAAAGGCTTTTCCCTCGGCACCCAGTTCATTTTCAAAATAATGTGTATCGGTTACAAGATAAAAACTGACAGGCTTCATTTCTCTTCTTCCTCCGTTCCTGATATAAGAGACATTATCCGGTATTTACATGTCAACACTTAATCAATAATATCATTGTAGCATTAAAAAGCATGTTATACAACAAAAAGTTTTAAAAAGATTATTGCAATTCAGAAGATTTAAAGTATATTTTTGTTTCAGTATATATCAGAATATGGGTTTAATAGATAAAGGCGAAGGGTTAATGAAAAAGAAAGTTTTTCCAAAACACAAACCCCGTAAATGTTTTGCCGCCGGATAACGGCAAATACATAAAAGAATCTGAATATGACTGCCTCATGCTTGCCTGTGTCGGCGCCATGTTCGGAACAAAAAAGAACATTGCTCAGAACAGTTTTTGCTGTCGTGCAATGTCCTTGATTATTTAAAATGTTTAAAAGGTTGTGCTTGAGAAATTGAATTTGTTTATGCAAATATTCCTGCAAAGAAACCGTATATAACCGAAATTGCATGGAACAGGTTTCCCGCAAATCGGAGTGACATTGTGAAAAACTCGGGGATATCAATATCCGTGCCTTTTTCTTCGATAACGGGAGAGGCATCGCTTCCGAGCTCAAGCTCCTCAAGCTTATCAAGGATGATGTTTGCTATAATCTCGTTACCCTTTGCGCTCGGATGGATTTCATCGTCGGCATAGTTTGCCGTATCATCGCCGAGAGCCGATGCAACGTCAACTATAACTATTTCACCCGGATTTTCCGAATTATACTTTTCAATTGCGGCGTTGATTCTGTCTGCACCCTGCTGATAGGGCGCTCTCAGATAACCCGACTGCGGATTATAGAGCGTCTGCATAAGGATAACGGCATCGGCATTGTGCGAATTGATGATATCAATTATTTCGCAGAAATTAGCATAAAAACCGTCTGCGATTCTGTCAAATTCCGAGTAATCTTCCTTAACCATAGCATCAAACATAAGAGCGATAAGATTGCTCATAAGGAAATCATTGCCGCCGATTGAAATGCTGATAATATCAGCTTTCTTAAGGTCTGCGATAACCGTTTCGTCCTTAAGGCGGTTGATGAGATTTGTTGTTGTGTGACCGGGGATTGCGTGATTTGCATAATCAAATCCGTTGGTATCGGCAACGATTTTTCCGTAGCAGGCTTCTTTCGAATTTGTAATGCCCGAGCCGAAGGCTATTGAGTCGCCGAGTACAAGGTAAAACGGTTTTTCGGTTTCTGCATATCCGAAGATGCCGAACATGCCGAAAACCGTGACAATGCTTAACAGAAGTGCTGCAATTTTTTTCATTTTTTATTTCCTCCTTTTTCTTAAAACTATATCACCATATTTTTAAACGGTCAACAAATATTTTTTCTTTAAAAACACAATTGTACCCTGTTGAACAAAATTATACATATCAACTCATAATTCGTTATTGAAACAATAAAAAAATAAAAGTATAATGAAAACAAGAATTGAGCAAAGAGGTGTTTCAATGAAGAAGCATTTTTTAAAGGTATTATCCCTTGCACTTGTTTTAACTGTGATTATCGGCAATTCTGCTTTTGCAACAAGCGGCGATGTTGACCCTGAAATCATAGCAGAAACAAGAGAAACGGCAATTCAGATTGAAAGTGAAGGAATTGTTCTTCTCAAAAATGAGGATGATTTTCTTCCGCTCTCAAACAAAAAGGTCAATATTTTCGGCGCAGGCTCGGTTTGTCCGTTTTTCGGCGGAGCGGGCTCAGGTGCGATAACAACCGATGACCCCGTAACTCTTTATGAAGCGTTTGAGGCAGAAGGCATTGAATACAACACGGAGCTTCGTGCTCTTTATGAAAAGCATTGCCTTTCAAACGAATTGCCCAAAACCGACAACACCGTTATCAACAATCTTCTTCAGGTGCTTCTTGCCAAGAATACCCTTGAAGAAATGGATCCCAAGTACCTTACAGATTCACTTCTTGAAAATGCTCTTACGTTTTCTGATATCGCAATAATCGTTATCAGCCGCACAAGTGCGGAGGGCACAGACCATACCGTTGAGACCCTGAGCCTTTCCGATGATGAAAAAGCGATGGTCGAAAAGGTTACCTCTGCATTTGAAAATGTTGTTGTACTTTTCAATATAGGCAATGTTATGGAGATGGGCTGGATTGATGAATACGAAAGCATCAAGGCAGCGGCAACTATCTGGATTCCGGGCGAATTCGGTATGACAGCCGTTCCGCATATGCTCAACGGAAAGGTTAATCCGTCGGGTAAGCTGACCGATACAATTGCTTACAGCATTGAAGACCACCCATCAAGCGAATGCTTCGGCAGTAACTCTTATAATGGCGGCAAGCATTTTGTTGAATATTATGAAGGCATCTACATAGGCTACCGCTATTTTGAGACCTTTGCAAAGGATAAGGTGCAGTATCCTTTCGGTTACGGTCTTTCTTACACAAGCTTTGAAAAAGAGGTTGTTTCAACCGATTTTGATTCGGAAAGCATAACCGTGAAGGTTAAAGTTACCAACACGGGCGACAGAGCGGGCAAAGAGGTTGTTCAGCTTTATTACAGCGCACCCTATACCGAGGGCGGCATTGAAAAGAGCGCAATCTGTCTGGGCGGCTTTGCAAAAACAGGAATGCTCGACCCGAATGAAAGCGAAACGCTCACAATCACTTTTAAAACAGACGGCATGGCTTCTTATGATTATAAGGTGAACGAAGCATGGGTGCTTGAAAAAGGAACATATAAAATCATTGTTGCAGACGATGTCAGAAATCATATTGCAACCTATGATTACAAAATTGCAGAAACGAAGATAATTAAAAATGACCCTGTTACGGGAACAGAAATCGAAAATCTTTTTGAGGATGTTTACAGCGGATATGAGATTATGTCAAGAGCAGATGCTGAGGGCACCTATCCCGAGCTTCGTGAGCTTGATAAAGACGATTATCTGATTGATGTTGATAAAACTCCCGACCCCGTAACAGAGGGAGAAGCTCCCGAAATGGGCGTTAAATATGATAAAACCATCACTTTGCAGGATGTTGCAAAGGATGAAAGCTTATGGGATGCATTCCTTGACCAGCTTACGCTTGATGAAATGACGATGCTTGTCATCAACGGCGGCTATGAAACCCACGGCATTGAGCGTCTCGGAATTCCTCACACAATGGATAACGACGGCCCGTCAAGCGTCAAGGGCAGAAACGGCCTTGTTTATACCGACAGCGGCACGGCTTATCCCTGCGCAACGGCTATCGGCTGCACATGGAATGTTGACCTTGCTTATGAAATGGGCAAGGGAGCAGGCAAAGAAGCCGCAGATATGGGTACGGATACATGGTATGCACCCGGCGCAAATATCCATCGCAACCCCAGAGGCGGCAGAAACTTTGAATATTTTTCGGAAGACCCGATTATTTCGGGCATTATGGCTGCTGAAATAATTAAGGGCGCAAACTCCGAAAGCCTTGTAACAACAATAAAGCACTTTGCACTTAACGATCAGGAATCTCACAGAACGGGTGTTTTTACCTGGTGCGATGAGCAGGCAATGCGTGAAATCTATCTCAAGGCATTTGAAATCCCTGTCAAGGAAGCACAGCCGAAGGGCATTATGTCGGCATATAACCGTATAGGCACAAAATGGTGCGGCTCAAGTTCGGCGCTCCTTAAAGATTTGCTGCGTGAAGAATGGGGATTTGAAGGCTTTGTTGTTTCGGACTATTCGTCAAACTTCACGGGCAGCGGATATATGAGCCCCGTGCTTGCGGTTTATAACGGCAACGATACCATTCTTTCGGGTATGTGGGCACTGCAGGTTGTTCAGCATAAAGCAGCCGTTAAGCTTGCTTATGCTAAAGACCCCGTCGGATTCGGCAATGCTCTGCGTGAAGCCTGCAAGAATCTGTGCATAATGAAAATGGAAACAAAGGCATTCAAGAATCCTGAAATCACCTATGATTCATCGCTTATCGGTACACTTGACACCTTTGATGACTGGGAGTTTGAATTCCCTTATGTATTCACTTTCATAAGATTCGCATTCAACAACTTGCTTAATGTTATTATTTATGCTTTCAGATTCATTCTGTAATCATTTATTTAAGGGGAGAGAGAAAATGTTACAGATTATACAGAGAATGATTGCGGTTATCCTTTCTTCGTTCAGTGTTTTTTCAACCTTTATCGGAGGCTTATCGTTTGAAGAATATGACGTTTTCAAAAATATTGCTTACGGCGAAGCTGAAAGAAACGTTATTGATATCTATGTTCCCGATTCTGCATACGATAACGAACATAACGGCGTTATTCTTTATATTCACGGCGGTTCGTGGACAGGCGGCAAGAAAGAGGATATGGCAGAAAAATGTGAAAGATTTGCAAGAAAAGGCTATATCACCGCAACTATGAATTACACACTCTATGCAGACGGCCTTTTCGGCAAAGTGACTGCGCTTACAATGTGTGACGAAATCGGCAAGGCAATAGATAAAATCAAAGCATTTTCAGAGGAAAAAGAGCTTAATATCACCAAACTTGCTGTTTCGGGCTATTCGGCAGGAGCACATCTTTCAATGCTTTACGGATTTTCAAGGGCAGACGAATCTGCGATTGAGCTTGTGTTTACCGCTAATCAGGTAGGTCCCTCCGATTTCCATTCTGAAGTGTGGGGCAGTACAGGTCTCGCAAGTATGCTTTCGGGAATTGAAATCACGGAAGAAATGATTGCAAACGGAGAAGCTGAAAAAGTGATAAAACTCGTTTCTCCAACAGCTTTCGTGACGAAAGATACCGTTCCTTCCGTTCTTGCTTACGGCGGTACGGATATGATTGTTCCTTCGGGTAATGCCGAAAGAATAAAAGCTGCTTTTGAAAATGCAGGTGCGGTTCATAACTATATTCTCTATCCGATTTCCAATCACGGTCTGGGTCTTGATCCGCTTTGCGAAATGGAATATATAAATACTGTTGAAAAGTATTGTGTGCAGTATTTCGGTTATTGATTAAAATGTAAAGGGGAAAATAAAATGGCAAAGATAGTATCAATACCTCTGGCGATAATAATGAGCATTCTTTCGTTTCTTTTTCCGTCAAAAGTTGAAGCGCCCGATAAAGAACAGTGGAAAACAAATTATCCCTATGTTTTTGTTCACGGTCTCATGGGCTGGGGAGAGTACGATGCTCAGTATAAGCTGATGCCCTATTGGGGGATGTTCGCAGGCGAGCTTCTCGGAAAGCTTGAAGACAAAGGCTATGACTGCTGCGGTGCGTCCGTTTCGGGCACTGCGAGTGCATGGGACAGAGCCTGCGAGCTTTATGCTCAGCTTACGGGAACTGTTGTTGACTACGGCAAAGCTCACAGCGAAAAGTGCGGTCATGACAGATACGGCAAGGATTTCACGGGAAAAGCCCTGCTTGAAAAATGGGATTCCGAAAACAAGATAAATCTTCTCGGTCATTCCTTCGGCGGCGCAACCATGCGTGTTTTTGCAACTCTTATGGCAAAAGGGGATGAGGCAGAAAGAAATTCAACCTCTGCCGATGAAATTTCACCGCTGTTTACGGGTGGCAAAGCGGACTGGATTTATTCGCTGACCTCGCTTGCCGCTCCTCATAACGGCACAACTGCCTACGGACTTGAAGATTCAATGCCCGAAAATGCCGACAGCGCCGCATACGATATGTTTATTGACCACGCTATGGAAATCAACAAGAATATGGTTACCGATGAAAACACCTATTATTTCTCGATTTCCTGCACGGCAACAACTAAGAACGCTGACGGTACCTACTCCGCGGACAGAGACAGAATGGAATTCCTTTTCCACGGCGATTCGGACGAACTCGGAAAACTCAAGGGCACAACCTCGGGCGGATATGCTGTTGACGAAAGCTGGTTTGAAAATGACGGTCTCGTCAATACAATTTCGGCAAAAGCGCCCTCCCATGCTCCGTCAAAGGATTTTGATGCGGAAAATATTACCGCAGGCGTCTGGAATATCATGCCTGTTTATCAGGGAGACCATATGTCGCTTCAGGGCGGTTTCTTCAAGGTCAACACCGATGTTGAACGCCTTTATACAGAGCATTTTGATATGATTAACCGTCTTTGATTTTACTTTATAAGCATTATAACAGCAAGACGCCCGATGAATCGGGCGGCTTGTTCGGCATTTTATGAATATTTCTGCATAAATCGGATTACTGAAAAAATATTTGATTTTGTTTTTGCTTTGGTGTAAAATCAATTCATTATTAACAGAAAGCCGTGAAAGAATGTCAAAAAAAGAACTCGTTAAAAGATATATACTTTTTGTTATCAGCCTTTTTTTCTGCGGGGTGGGCATTGCGTTCACAAAGCACGCAGAGCTTGGCGTTTCGCCGATTTCGTCGCTTGCAAATGTTATCAGCATTAAGTTTGATTTCATTTCATTCGGCAGCTGGCTGATAGTTTCAAATCTGGTTTTGCTTCTCGGTCAGATAATCCTGCTCAGACGCAATTTCAGACTCATTCAGCTTGTACAGATTCCGCTTTCATTTATATTCGGATATTTTACGGATTTCGGTCTGTGGATGATAAAAGATATACCGAATGAAAACTACATTGTCCGCCTGCTCCTTGTTTTTGCGGGAATCGTTTTTATCGGATTCGGCATTTCTCTCGGAGTTATTGCGGATGTTGTTCTCAATTCGGGCGAGGGGCTTGTAAAGGCTCTTGCCGATGTTACGAAAAAAGATTTTGGTACGGTCAAGATTGTTTTTGATGTTTCATGGGTGCTTTTTTCAATCGTGCTTTCGCTTATTCTCTTTGACGGCAAGCTTCTCGGCACGAGGGAGGGGACGGTGCTTTCCGCCGTTTTCGTCGGCGTTGCGGTCAAAATATTCAAACCGATTCTTCAGAATCCGCTAACAAAAATACTGAAAAAATAAAATAACTGCGGCCGGGCGGCATTTCATAAGTATTTTAAGGCTTTTATAGTTTTTTTCGTTAATACCATGCAAAAAATCCCGTAATACATCAAGTATTGCGGGATTCTTTCTGTCTATCAGTCAGTTATGTAAAGATGCTCTGTGGCTGCTGCGCCGTCTGAGTCAATTGATATTACCGTTCCGCCCGTAAGACCTTCGGTGTAATAAGCGCCGTAGCCCGTTTTGAGAACATAATTGAGTCTGATGCCCTCATGATAAATCAGGAAATTATTTGCATGGTCATGGCCTGCATACATATTCTTTGTGCTTCCGAGCTCCTTGCAGACATTGAAGAAGCCGTTGTTGACGGGTGAGCTGCATACATCCTCGCCCTTGATGCCGATTGCTGCGGGCGCAAGCTCCGGCGCAAGAGTGCCGTTTTCGTTGCTGCCGTAGGCATTTACCCATGCATCTTTGTATTCATAAACGGGAATGTGCATGAAAACCGAGCTTTCAACGGTCTTGCCCTCGATTTCGGAAATTCCCTTGACAGCCCATTTGTACCACTCAATCTGATTATCCCAGAGATGGTCATAGCCGCCGATTGTTGAGCCGTCTTCAAGAACAAACTGGCCATTGTTGTGAGTGTCAACCATGAAAAGGGTGTGGATGATTTTTCCGTTTTCGGTAATGTTAATGATGTAGTTGCCGTAGCCCATGTTTTCGGGACCGAATTCAAAAAGGCAGTTCTTGGCCTTGAAGAGAAGATAAGCCGCCCAGAATTCATTTATCAGGCACTGACCGTCATGATTGCCCATAACGGGTGCCCAGGGGATGCCGTAAGAATCAACCTGTCTGATGAGTCTGAGATATGCAATCGTGCCCCATGCGTTATCGCCCGTAAGAGTGATAAGGTCGGGCTTTGATTCTCTGACGAGTCTGTCAATCATTTCTTCTGTTTTTACGCCCTGCTCTTCAAAAACAAGGTCATCTTTAAGCTGAACATCGGCAAGGTTGAGGATAACGAAATCTTCATCGGGATCCTTTTCGATTTCCGCGCAGTAATCCGCAGTGAATTTATCATCTGCCGACCACTCGCTGAAGAAAGCGGCTTCGCCGAAATTAACAACCAGCGCCGTTACGGGAGTAAGAATCTGAAACAGAGAAAGGAAAAATGCCATAACAAGTTTTACGGTTGCCATATTGTACCTCCGAAGGAATTATTTTTATTTTTATTATAAATTTAAAGACCGAAACTGTCAACAGAATAAATTATTCTGATAATTATGCTCACTTTCGGGGTATGTGTCGCCCGAAACATAAACATAATCATATCTTGTTGCGCATACGGTCATGAACAACGCAGATAATGCGATTATCACGGCGAGAACGCATGCAATTTTTTTTGATTGAATGCAGCCCATTTTCGCATTTTCATTTATTCATTATTATTTGGAAAATCAGGTAAGGCTTGTATAATTCTTTGCGAATTTTTCGCTCCAGGTTGTTTCAATTCCGTCACGCCAACTGAGAGCTTTTTCTTTCATTTCATTGCAAAGCTCAGGCATTTCATCTGCAAGATTATGCTTTTCGCCGGGGTCATTTTCGAGGTCTGAAAGAAAAACCTCAGCCCTCTGCTCTTCTCCCTCAACAAGCTGACCGTTGAGCACGAGCTTATATTTTCCCTTTCGTGCCGCAGTCTGACCTTCCATTTCCCAGAAAAGATATTCATGCACCGCTTCGCCCGTGTTTTCAATCATCGGAACAAGGCTCATTCCGTCGAGCTCATATTCTTCGGGGTTGCCGCCGCAAAGCTCAAGCAGAGTCGGGAAAATATCGGTTGAAATGTGAGGCGCATTTTCAACCGAGGTTTTTGTTTTGCCGTACCAGCTGAGGATTGCGGGAATTCTGATTCCGCCTTCGAAAAGGCTGAATTTATGGCCGCTGAAAATGCCTGACGTGCCGCCGTAATAATAATCCTGCGTTCCGTCAAGCCAGTTTCTTGATTCTCTTGAAGGGCCGTTGTCGCTTTGGAAATAGATAACGGTATTTTCAAGAAGACCCTGACGGATAAGCTCATTTCTGATTTCGCCGACTCCGTCATCAACTGCGCTTATCATTGCCGCCATAATCTGACGGTCCTTTGAAAGATAGGGGAATCTTCTGAGATATTTTTCGGGCGCATGCATCGGATAATGCGGTGCGTTATATGCAACATAAAGCATGAACGGCTCATCATGATGCTTCTGAATGAATTCAACGCTCTTGCGGGTTATTCTTTCGGTCAGGTATTCGCCGTTTTCATAAACCTCTTCATCGTTTTCCCAAAGGTCATGAGTCGGATTGGTGTTGCCGTCAGCCATGCCCCAATAAAAAATATGGGAGTAATAGTCAACGCAGCCTGCAAGGAAGCCCGAGAATTCGTCAAATCCGTTTGCGTTGGGTCTGCATTCATCCTTAAGACCGAGATGCCATTTGCCCGTAATGCCTGTTGCATAGCCGAGCTTTTTAAGGGCGGTTGCAATGGTGGGGACGCTCGGAGTGAGTCCCGACGCCCTGCGGTGACCCGCAAGAATTGCCCTGACGCCTGCATTTGCGGGATATCTTCCCGTAAGCAGCGATGCTCTCGAGGGCGAGCAGACGGGGGATGCGGAATACATTGACGAAAATCTTATTCCGTCCTCGGCAACAGCGTCGATGTTGGGGGTCCTGAAATCGGTTGCACCCATGCAGCTCAGGTCACCGTAGCCCTGATCGTCTGTCATTATTATAATTACATTCGGCTTTTTCAAGATATCAACCTCCGTTTTGAATCGGTCACTTGCCGAGAACGGGCATTTCCGTCATTCTCAGCCTTGCGCAGCCGTAAGGGCAAAGCCTTATTTCCTTGACCTCGGATATCGGTTTTCTTGATTTCGGAGTTTTTCTGCAGACTGATCTGTAAGGGAATTTAAGCCCCCAGTTGATCTGCCGCATTTTTGCTTTTACGGTTATCGGCGGATTTTCCTGCGAAAACGGAATATCTCCGACAGCGCCGTAATTTATTTCAAAATCATCATCCGAAAAAGCATAGTTCCACGCCGATTCGGGGATGAACTGATAATCGCAATAGGGGAATCTGCGCTCAACGCCTTTCTTGGTGTATTCCCTCATCTTCTTTTTGTAAGCAACGGGAACGGAGAAAAGCAACGAGCCCATCTGCAGGGCATAAAGGTTATTCGGTCTCTTCTTGAAATACGGCTCTGCGGTGAATTCAAGCTCAATTTCCGTTTTGCCCTGCTTTATTGCATATTCAAGGTTCTTAACCTCTTCGCTTTTGCCGTTGACTTCAAGCTTCTTTGCAAAAGAGGGGATGCGGATTTCAAAATCAAAATCCTTCTGAGCTTCTATGTAATAATGCACCTTGTTTCTGAACGGATAATCGGTTTCAACCCTGATTGTGACATCCTTATCCTTCAGAACGCACGGCAGCATAACCGAGCTGATTATTCTGTTATCCTTATGCATGAACGCCGAGAGGGCGAATTTGGGCCAGCCCTGACTGAAGTTTGCGGTGCAGCAGCCGAAATTCGGCTCAAGACCGAAGGTGTGCGCATAGGGTCCGTTTGTGCTGAACGGCGCCATAATCATTGTTTTGCGGCAGGCGGTCTGATTGACCTGCTGAACATACTGATGGGTCCACATATCCTCGCTGAGGGTTGCGGGGAGAGCGTTGAATGCGAGCGCTTCGAGGCGCTCAGCCCATTTGCTCTCGCCCGTGCGGGCATAGATTTCTTCATATGAATACATCTGCTCAACAACCGAGCAAAGCTCTGTGCCTCTTGTCGGGTCAAGACCCGAGAGCACCTCATCGCCCGTAAAGCCCTCAAAAGCGGTGCCGTTATAACGGTCAAGGATTTCTCTGAGCTTTTCCTTAACCATACTTCTCATTTCCTTTTTAAAATCTTTAATTATTATTATAAATCGGACAGTTTATTTTTGCAACACTTGAATTGACGCTGAAACTGATATATAATTCACTGTAACAAATAAAACTGTCATTTGATAAGATATTCGTCATAACAATGAATGCGGGATGAAATATGAAGGTTATAATTTCTTGTCTTAATTCAAAATATGTCCATGCTTCGCTTTCTCCGTGGTGTCTGCTTGCGGGAATCCGTGAATTTTCGGATAACGCATATGATGCCGTTGTCATGGAAAGCACAATCAACGGCGATATGCAGGCTTTTGCCGATGAAATCATAAGCGAAAAGCCCGATGTTGTTGCTTTTTCGTGCTATATCTGGAACATCACGAAAACGCTCGAGGTCTGCCGCCTGATAAAAAGAAATCACGGCTGCAGAATTGTTCTCGGAGGACCCGAGGTTGCTTACCGCCCGAAGGATGTCCTTGAAAAATATGAATTTGCGGATTTCGTGCTTTCGGGAGAGGGGGAGTGGACTTTTCCCGATTTTCTCGATAATCTCAGCGGCAATCTGAGCCTTGTTGCTGGTCTGACTTACAGAAACGGCAGCGAAATAATAACGGTGCCCGAAAGGGAATATACGGAAACTCCGCCGTCGCCGTTCAGCGAGGAATTCTTTGAAAATCTCAACGGCAGAATTTCCTATATCGAAACCGCAAGGGGCTGCCCATACCGCTGCGCCTTCTGCCTTTCGGGAAGATGCTCGCCGCTTCGCTTCTTTGATACTGAAAGAGTGAAAAAAGACATAATAAAGCTCTCACGCAGCGGCACTCAGACGGTTAAATTCGTTGACCGGACCTTCAACGCCAATGCGGAAAGAGCGGATGAAATCCTGCTCTTCATCAGAGAGAATTACGGCAGAGAAATTTCCCGCAATGTGTGCTTCCATTTTGAAATTGCGGGCGATATTTTAAAGGAAAGCACTCTTGAAATTTTATCGTCAATGCCGCACGGCGCAGTTCAGCTCGAAATCGGCATGCAGTCCTTCAACGAGGAAACATTGAAGATAATCAACCGGAAAACAAACACGCAAAAGCTTGTTGAAAACATAAAAAGGCTCATAAGCTTCGGCAATATGCACATTCATATTGACCTTATTGCAGGGCTTACGGGCGAAGACCTCGCAAGCTTCAGAAAAAGCTTTGACACCGCTTATTCACTCAGAGCGCATATGCTTCAGATGGGCTTTCTAAAGCTCCTTCACGGGGCACAAATGCGCGAAAACAGCGAAAAATATCCCTGCTCTTTCAATGAAGCGCCGCCCTATGAAGTCACCTCAACTCCGTGGCTTTCGGCTGAGGAGATGAAAATGCTCAAAAACTGCGAGGATGCGCTTGACAGACTCTGTAACAGCGGACGCTTTTTGTTTACTCTTGATTATCTTACGCAAGAAGCGGGTATACCGCCGTTTGATGTTTTCAGCGGCTTCGGAAACGCCGTAAACGGCAGCGGAATGCGGCTGAGCGACTATGCGGAAAGCGTTTATGATTTCTTCTGCGATAAATGCGACAAAGAGAAGCTGAAGGAAAAAATCCTTTGCGATTTGCTCTGCTGCTCTTCGTCGGTGCAGATTCCCGATATCTTCAAATTCAGGGACCCGTTATATAAAAAAGCAAAGAAATATTTCACCGAAAATTCGGATGAAAACATAAAGGTTGCAATTATCCGCTCGGAAAATAAAGTTTTTGCGGTAAATCAGAGCAAGGGAAAAAATCTTCATAACAGATATGAGGGCAAATTCTTTGATATTGAAGAATTGCCCGTGCAGTAGGGTACGATGCTTCGTACCCTTTTTTTATTTCCGCTGATTCTCATGGTGGCGGGCAAACTCTGCCGTGATTTCCGATTCCATTGTTGCGGGTGTATTGTAGAGCATGGATATCAGATAGGGCTTGATATTCTTTATATCGTTTCGGTTAGCGCTCAGCTTTGAAAAAATATAATAAATATGTTCGGAATCCAGCCTGCAGAATCTGGAAACAACCGCACCTCTGGGCATTTCGTCTTTTCCTATTCTGACGGTGGGGCTTGTGCCGTTGAGGACATCGGAAATAATCATAACCATTTCGTCAAGCAGCCTTCTGTTTGCGTCGCAGACCATGCAGTCATATTCTATCTGCTCTTTTATCTCATCCTCCGTCCTTCCGAATCCTATGATTGATGATTGATTGTTACTGATATTATTGTTAATATATTTATTCTTATTAGAGGCTGATTCTGATACTTTGCAAAGTTCGTTTTTGTGACTTTGCAAGGTTTCATTTTCAGACTTTGCAAAGTCTTGTTTTAAATCATCAGAAAACCGCCGTGTAATGTAAATTTTTGACGGTTTGCACCCATTGGTCCGCCTGCGGAATATCATTTCATTGTTTTCAAGTTCACGAAAAATTTTCATGGCTTTTGCTCTGCTGCAGCCGAGCTTTTCGCAGACCTCTTCGACGGTATAGATAACAAATATTTCGCCGTGTTTATCGGTGAATCGGTCGGCGTTGATTACCGAAAGATAAAAGCGGTCGAGAATCATTGCGAATAATGTGCGTGCTTCAATGGAGATATGCGAGAAAATCGGGCTTTCAATCAGCGCTCTCGGATATCGGATAAACGGGTAATCTGCAAGCTGATTTTTGTTAACGGTTAATTGTTTCATCGTTAACCTCCTTTCACTTATAGCGTGAACAGCACGTTTTTTTAACGTTTTTATGTTAACAAATTTTGCCCGAAAGCTGAAAAAATACGCCTGAAAAGCCCTTTTTATGCATCGTCTCTGCGTTCGGATTCATGCGAAAAGCGTTAACTCTTAAGTTTTGAAAGCCTTGATATATAAGGAATCTGCGCTTTGAGAGGCTGCCGTAAAAGACGAAAACAAAAGAAAATTCCGAAGCGGTGCAGAGCATTTTCTGCCTTACGCAAAAAAATTTTTTCGGGCGCAAAAAAACTCCCTCAGCATCAGCTGAAGGAGTTCTGAACGCAGATAAATCCGCACGGTTAAAATTGCATACGCACCGTCCTGAAACGGACAAATACCGATGAGCATTTTATTTGATTTTTTTCTGCGGTATCATTCCGAATCAGGCTGCTGACCGTCATGCGCAAGCCATTTGCATTCGGTCATTTCCATGTTTGTGAAGGTCGCTCTGAACGAGGATTCCTCGGGGCTGCAGGCATAAATGCCGAATCGGATTTTTCCCGCACCGTTTGTCATATGACAGATTCTCATCTGTCTGAAAATTTCTCCGTCATCGGAGCATTCGATGCAGTAATCGTCCTCTCTTCTGCTGAATCGGTACCACATGGATTTAACCTCTGCGTCAATCTCTGCCGTTGCCCAGTCGGAATAGCCGCTGTTGGTAACAACGCTTCCGAGATGCTGGAACCTTTCGTTTTCATATTCGATTGAAGCCTTCAGCCAGTTGTCGGAATCAAGATACATAACGATTCCGCACTGGTCGAACCTGTGCTTGCTCTCAAATTCCGTTTTTACGACAAACGAGAAAAACCTTTCGTCTGTTTCCGTCTGAAGAACGGGTGCATTGTCGTTTCTGAAATGATAATATGTTCTCTGCCATAAGTCGGTGTGCGGAGCGGTTATGATTTCGATTTTTCCGTCCGAAACCGTATATGACAGCGGTTCTCTTGTCCATGATAATTTATTTATATCAAATTTCATCCGAATTCCTCCGTAATAAGCTTTAGGCTATTATACAGCAGAAAAATTCTTGTTGCAAGGCTTACCGGACATAAAATGCCGAAAAAACGCTGTCTTTATTGACATATTGTTATGTTTGGGTTAATCTTAATGTTGAATAAATAAACAGGAGTAAAAAATTATGGGAACAGTCATGCGCATCATCAGCATTATCCTGACATTCTTCTCGCTCATCGGTTCATTTTTTAATCCGATAAATGTTTATAACGAAATCGAAGCGGAGTTTTCGGATAAATCCAAGGCCTCGTATTCCGAGCTGTTTTATGAAGTGAGCGAAAAATCAAACAATACCGACACATGGCGTCAGGGCATGGTTTCGGGCAACGGCTTGCAGGGCGTTATCACAAGCGGCTCGCCTTACAGCGATACTCTGATTTATCAGAATATCCATTTCATAATGCCCAACAGAAATGTCCGCTATTGCCCCGACACTTCGGATGAGCTTGAAACAGTCAAACAGAATATAACGCAGGGCAAGGATATCATTGATAACGCAAGCTATGACGATGTTTACGCTTATCATCCGGGCGCATCGCTTCGCATAAAGCAGAATAAACAATGGAACAACGGCTTTGCAAGATATACAGATTATGAAACTGCGCAGGTCGGCGTGAGATATACCGACATCGGCGGAACATGGAAAAGAACAACCTTCACCTCACAGTCTGACGGAGTAACAATAACAAAAATCGCTTCATCCTCAACGGGAAGCAAGGTTGATCTGACTCTTTCGGTTGATGATATTTCCGCTTTTGCAAATTACGGCAAGGGCAGTGAGGTTGACCTGAAATATAAAAAGCTTGTCGGCGATGACTGCGAATATATCGGCTTTGTTGCTCACTATCCCGATTATGAAAACAGCGAGCTTAAAAACGGCGGTTACGCAACGGTTATTCATGTTGTTGCCGAAGGCGGCTTCAAGACGGTGACCGACGGCAAAAAGGTTAAGGATGAGCAGTATTGCGGCGAGGGCAACCCTCAGATAAGAATAACAAACGCCGACAATGTTTATCTTATCGCCGTTTCCGACAGAACATACGATATGGGCGCATATGCCGATTTTGAAGCGGCTGAAAGCTATACGCTTGTTGATTCGCTCGCAGAGCAGACAAAGGCAGTTGCCGATAAATACACTTCTGACGGCGCATTCAGCTATGAAGACGCACTTGCCGCACATACGGCAATCTTCACTCCGCAGTATAATGCGGTAACATTCTCTCTCGGCGATTATGACAGCGCAAAAGCCAATGAACAGCTTGTTCTTGACCAGTATCAGAAGAATAAAATCAATGCAGACCTTGCCGAGCGGACTTATTATTCGGGCAGATATGCTTATCTCTGCTGCTCGGGATATTCAACCTCCCGCCTTTACGGCATGTGGACGGGCGAATGGGCACCGGGCTGGGGCAGTAAATACACAATGGACGCAAATGTCAACCTGCAGACCTCATCGATGAATACGGGCAACATGAAAAGCTCATATATCGGCTATGCCTGCTTCATTCTCCGTCAGGCTCCCGATTGGGAAGAGAATGCGTTTGCAACCCACGGCTTCACCGATGCGCTTCAGGCTCCCGTCAACACCGACGGCGACAAGGCGGTCATAACCGAAACCTGCTATCCCTATCCGTTCCGCTATTGGAATGCGGGCACAAGCTGGATGCTTCAGCCGCTTTATGAAACACTCATGTGCTACGGCGACGTTCAGATTCCCGTTAACGGCGAATATGATTTGAATAATCTCAAATCCGTTCTTTCCGTAACCGAAACCGATCTGACCGATGCTCAGATTGCGGCTCTCGAAAGCAGGGGATATCTTGATTTGAGAAGCGAAATTCTTCTGCCCATGCTCACAAAATCGGCTAATTACTGGGCGCAGATGATGACCCCCGAATACTATACCGATGCCGAGGGCAAGCTTCATTATGAAAAGGGAAAAACCGAGCTTGATGACGGCGAAACATATACGATTCTGCCGAGCTATTCTCCCGAGAATAACCCCTCGGATTATCCCAGCCCCTCTGCGGCAAACACGGCAATCGATATTGCCGCCTGCAGAAACAATCTTGAAATGCTCATTGATGTCATGAAGAGCGTTGACCCGAATGCGGACACAAGCGAATGGGAATATCTCATGAGCAGGCTGCCGAAATATATGTATGACGAAACGGGCGCTCTCAAGGAGTGGGCAACGGCTGATTTTGAAGAGAATAACCTTCACCGCCATCTGAGCCATCTTTACTGCGTATGGCCTCTGTTTGAAACTCAGGATGACCCTGAGCTTGCCGCCGCCTGCATTCAGGCGATTGAAAACAGAGCGAGCGAAAACGAAGCAAGCCATGCGCTTGTTCACAGAGCGCTCATTGCCGCAAGGCTCAAGGATTCCGCAAGCGTTACCGATGCACTTGTCAACCTCATGAATCACTGGATTTATTATGATTCGCTCATGACAAACCATGATTATGACCGCAACAGCTGTTACTGCACCGACTTTGCAATCGGCTATCTCGGAATTATCAACGAAAGCCTGCTTTATTCGGATGCGGATGAAATTGAGATTCTTCCCGCACTTCCCGAATCGGGCTTTGAAAGCGGAAGCATAAAGGGTCTCAGAGCAAGAGCAAGGGCAGCCGTTGACGAAATAAGCTGGAATCTCAGCGAAGGCACCGCAAAGGTAACAATAACCTCCGACATTGAACAGACAATAACCGTTTCATGCGGAATTTCGGAAAAAACCGAAACAGTAACCCTCAAAGCGGGCGAAACCGCAACGGTTGAATTCAATTAAGATACAGAAAAAGGCAGGGAGCAATCCCTGCCTTGTTTTTTGCAATAAGTGTGTTCAGCCGTCATTCTGCTTGTTGCAAAGCTCATAGAAAGCAACGGCGGAAGCGGCGGCAACGTTCAGCGAATCAACGCCGTGATACATCGGTATTTTCACGGTGAAATCGCATTCGGATATGGTCTCGTCGGAAAGCCCGTCGCCCTCTGTTCCCATAATTATTGCGAGCTTCTTTTCAGCCGAGAGCCTCGGGTCATTGACGGAAACGGAGTCATCCTTAAGCGCCATAGCTACGGTTCTGAATCCGAGAGCCTTTATTTTATCGACGGTGTCATCATCCGAAAAGGTCCAGTCAATCTGAAATACGGTGCCCATGCTGACTCTTGCCGCCCGTCTGTAAAGAGGGTCGGAGCATCCTGCGGTGAGAATTACCGCATCCATTCCGAGCGCCGCAGCCGAGCGGATTATGGCGCCGACATTTGTCGGATTCATGACCTTATCCAGTATAACTATTCTGCTTTTGTTTTCGCAGATTTCTCTTATGTCGGGCAGGGGCTTTCGCTTCATCGCACACAGCATGCCCCTCGTAAGCTTGAAGCCCGTCAGCTGAGTCAGAATATCAAATTCAGCGCAAAAAACGGGAACATCCCTGATTCTGCCGAGAATATGCCTGCCTTCGCCCTCAATATGCCTTTTTTCCATAAGGCATGAGACGGGTTCGTATCCCGCATCAAGCGCCCGCTCAATAACCTTCGGGCTTTCCGCTATAAACAAGCCTTTTTCGGGGAACTCTCTGTTTAAAAGCTGAACCTCGCTCAGCCGTGCATACACATCCAGCTCAGGGGCGAGAAAATCTGTTATTTCAATAATGTTATTCATGTTATTCTCCGCTATTCTGATATATCCTGCCGCTACAGAATCTGCGTTTGTCAGATGTTTTCGTTCTGTTAAGCGTATTTATCATTACTGATTGGCAGTTACTTCGCAGTATTTTCCGATATTGAACATTGTTTTCGGGAACTGCTGACGCTTTCCGCAAACCGTGATATCATCAAGCTCAACCTGAACTGTATTCGTGTCGCTGTCAGTTCCTGCTATTTTCGGCTTCATGTATGAAGTGTAAGAAATGTTTCTGAATACAATGTTTTTGATTTCAAAATTCTCCGCTTCCTCATCATAAATTTTTACGAGAATGGGTCTGCCCTCGTCACGGAAAATTTCAATGTTTTCAAAGAGTATGCCGTCAATGCCGCCGTTGGTCTGTTCGGCAACAACAACAAGCGAGCCTATTCTGTTGTTATCCCAGATACCGTCACGGTAAATTACGGCGCAGTCACGGAAGGTGACGTCGGAAATCAATTTGTTGACCTCGCCTGTAATTCCGAAGCATCTTGCATATCCGCCCCATGCAATGCAGTTTGTGAATGTGATGTTTCTGCTGTCCATTACGCCGCCGAGCGCTTTGACTTCAAAAGTATCGTCTGCCACTCTTGCAAAGCAATTGTCAACGGTAACGTTATGGCTGTTGCAGATTGCAAAGCCGTCGCAGTTGCCTCGGTTGCCGATGATATCAACATTGTCGATGCTGAGATTTGTGCAGCAGTAGGAAATGAATGACCATTCGGGCGAATTGATGATTTTGACATCTCTTACTTTTATGTTATTGCAGCTTGTGAAAACAACACCTCTTCTCTCCCGTCTGTCAAGGCGGGTCATGTCTATTACACCTCTGCCTGCAAGGGCTATGTTGCTGCAATTATAAAAATTGATGAACGGATATCTTGTAAGACCGAATGCATTGTCGCCCGGTGCGCTCGGCTCAAGGTATATGTTTTCATCTTCGGCACAGTCAATGTCATAAAGGTGGTTTGCAAGCACATAAGCACCTTCGCGAAGATAGATTACAAGATTGTTGTGTGCAACAAGGTTGACATAGTCATATTGATATACACCTTTATCAAGAACCCAGACATTATCCTCTCCGTATTCTGCGATATATTCTGCAATTTCTTTATCCTCGTCAATCTTTTCACGAACCATAAGTGTGTAGCCGTAATATTGATTTGCGTTGTTGAAAAGGAAGGTGTAAATACCCGTTTTGTTGATTGAAGCGGTTACGGTGTTATTTTGGCAGGCAGCCTTTACTCCGTGCGATTCAGGCAGCACAATGGCATTTTTCAGCTCAACATCAGCACCTGTTATCTCAATGTTGAATGAAAAATCTTCGCTTGAATCAACATAGATTTCTGAGAAGGAGTGAAGAGTGCCCGTGTCGTCAACGCGGATGAAAACAACAGAAGCGTAAACGGGAATTTCCTTTCCGCTTACCTTTGCCGTGTAATAAGGCGAAACCGTTATGCCGTTTATATCGTCATAGCCGCCCGACTGAACATATTCGGGAAGCTGAGCCGATGCTCTGCCGACAAGCTCCTGCTCGGTAAGCCCTGCTTCTTCAAGAGTGACGATTGCTTCGTCGGGGTACTGAAGAAACGAAAAATCAAAGTTTTCGCTTTCGGGATAAACCGTAGCGGGGGAGAGCAGATTTGAGCAAAGAATTGAAAATGTTGTGAAAATTGTAAACATGAATTTGATTAAAGCGTGCATTTAATTATCTCCTTTAAGATTTATTTCAGTGTTGTAACCGCCCGACTTATTGGAATTGTTTACTTATTACTCATTGGTATAAATTGCAACAGGTCCGTACAGTCCGCCCGAAACATGGTCTTTGGCAAATTCAAGCTCTGCCTCAAAATACGGTGACAGTTCTTTGATATTCCATTTGTCAAAGCAGTCAGTGTGAACATACCAATTTGCCGATGTGTTGGTTACAACAATTTTCAGCTTGTTGTTTTCTGCGAGAACATTTGCGGGGATTTTTAATTTGTACGGAGGCGTCAGCGCAGCTCCGAGAAAGTGTCCGTTGAGATAAACCTCAGCCGCATAATGCACATCGCCGAGATTGATTTCTCCTTCTTTTCCGATTTTTTCGCTCGGAAGCGTGAATGATTTTTCGTAAGCAGCGCTTCCCGAATAATCACTGCCGATTATATCTGCCCAATCACCGTGATTAACGGAAACAGATTTTTCGGAATGAACAGTAGCTTCAAATCCGTTTTCGCTGCATGAGAGTTCGGTTTCTTTACGGAAAAGGAATCCGTCGGAAATATCGGTTTTACAGCTGAATTCTTTCTTGATTTCAGCGTCAAAAGCCTCATCTGTAAGCATTATTACCGCTGTTTCGCCTATGGCAAGAGAAAGGTTAAATAATCCGTTTTCTGCTTTGAAACGCTGCATTTTTCCCGTTTCCGGATCAAGCAGATAACCGTTTGATGAAGGCAGATGAATACGGTAATCTCCGATGTCGCCGCATTCACGGAACAGAAAGAAAAGCTCTGCATTTCCGGCTTTTCTGTGCATCGCCCGTAAGCCCTTGCCGTCAGCTTTTATTGCAGGTTTAATGTCAGAAAGTGTATGTGAAACTCTTCCGCCGCCTTTGATAAAACGGTCAAGAACCGTTTGTGTCTGAGGCGGAATGAAAGCACCTTCGGGAATGATGATATTTCTGTAATTTGCATTGCCTATGCGGATACAGCCATTGTCTGCACCCTCTGAAGCCTGAATAACATCATCGTCAACAATATCAAAATCCGCCGTCATGTCTTCAAGCGCTCTGCCGAGAGAATCAAAAGCTTTTGCCGTAACTTCAGCTTTTAAACCGCCCTGAAAATCGGAAACAGGATAGTAAAGCCCCGTATCGCAGACACGCTTGCCGAGCGATGACAGATATGAAAGACGCTCAACATATGTGTTGAACTGACCGAGAAAACGGCAATACGGCTGATTTTCCGTGAAAACGGGAAGCTCCTGCGCAAGAAGCTGACCCTTTCGCCCGAGAGGAAAGTTGAACGGATTGAATATGTTGATTCCGCGAACAGCCTGATATCCGACGGTGAAGCGCATTGTATCGTAAGTCATTGCGCAGCCGCCAACGCCGAAAACTTCGCTCAATGCAAATTCTGAGCCGTTCTGTGCGGCGGCAGATGAAGCATATCTCGGAAAAAATCCGTTACAGCCGTTCATATCGTTTATGTTTTCTGTTTTGTTTTCGGGATAAAGCTGACGCCATATGATATCAATACCCGGAATATCAAAGCAGCGCAGAGCACGCATAAGATTGAAATTTCCGCCGCCTTGCATACAGCCGAGCGGATCATGGTCTTTGTCCAGATGCCCCGTAAAAGCCATACCGCGGTCATTTGCCCATTTTTTGCACGGCAGAAGAAAATTATCGCAGAAAATTCTGCTGCATAAATCATACCAGCGGTGCAATATGTGAACATTCTCTTCCGTCGGTGCCGTCTTGCCTGCAATCAGCGGCAGATGCGGCAAAATTGATTCGCCGTAAGCTGATTCGTATTTCTCCGCAAGCTCTTTGTTAAACGCTGATGACGGCGCTTTCGGCTCGTCTGTGAATATTGCAGTAATTTTTTTGCCCAATGCAGCCTTCATTGCGCACGCATATTTTTCGTGAGTGATTTCAATAAAGTATTCCGTTGCGGATTTGTTCAGCAAATCGGGATAATCTGTATTGCTGCTTATTATTTTTTCTGTTGAATATTCGGTAACAACAGAATCTGAAACGAATTCATATCCTTCTTCAATTATTTCTTTGTCACCGAGAAATGCCGCAAGAACATCGGGCGTTGATTTTTTATACACATCTCCTGAAGAGAAAGCACATTCGCTTGCTTTCAGCACTTCTCTTGCATATTCGGGATGATCCTTAAGAACTTTTCCGCATGCACCGCCCGAAGGCCAGCCGCCCTCATCATAAAGCCAGCAAAGCATACCGAGCTCATTTGCCTTTTGAACGGCATAAGCGCAAAGCCCGAAAAACTCATCAGAAAGATAGTCGGGTGTAAGGTCAGTCGGCATACTGTCGGGTCGGAAATTCTTCGGCTCGGGAAGAATGTAAAACGCTCTTATGCCGAGATTCTGCATTTCTGCAAGCTGTTCATCAATTATTTCACGGGTGCAGATGTCATTCCATACCCAGACATAGACAGGGGAGTGGAAAACATCGGGAGATATGAAGCTGTTTATATCAAATTTATCATTATTTTTCATTAGAAGTCATCCTTGAATTTCAGACATTTGCGTTATATTTATTCTGCTTTTTAAGTCTGTTTATAAAGCATTTGAGAGCAATAACCATAATCACATAGAGAACTGCAAGGAGCACGGGATATATTTTTATTCCGAAAAGTCCGCTTATCAGGCTGACCGCAGGCGGTGCAAGCATAACGCCGATATATGCAAATGCAATCTGTGAGCCCATAACCGATTGCGAAACCTCTTTGCCAAAATTGTGAGGTGTCAGGTGTATCATATTCGGATAAATTGAGCCGTTGCCCAAGCCTACAAGGAATAAACCGACAACGGTAACTGCACCGTGCAGGGGAAGAAGCATAATTGCGATTGCGGGGGCGAGAATTATTGTGCCGATTCCGATGCGTTTCCAGGTGCTGATTTTATCGGAAAGCAAGCCCGAAACGAAACGGCCTAATGACATTCCGACATAATATACGGTCAGAGCGAGCGCACCGTGTTCTGCCTCAAATCCTTTTTCAGTTACGAGATATGTACTTCCCCACACTCCGCAGGCGTATTCGATTGCGTTCGTTGCAAGCATGATAATCCAGACCTGACGGACTTCAGGCATTTTTGCCATTTGCAAAAGACTGAGGTTTACACTGTTTTCTTCTTCGGTTTCTTCGGCGGATGATGATTTCTTCCACATAGGAACCGATATGATTAAGAGCAGCGTGATTGCCGCCTGAACATAAAAAGCATAGCGGTAACCGCCCCGCCAGCCTGCATCGCTCAATGCCTGCGACATAAGATACGGGCTGAGTGAAACTCCCACGCCGTAAAAACAATGCAGAAAATTCATGTGGCTTGCTTTAAAATGCAGAGCAACATAATTGTTAAGTCCCGAGTCAATCGCACCTGCGCCGAGACCGAGGATAACGGCAAGCGGTATCATAAACCAAAAAGACGGCGCAAAAGAGAAGCCGAGCAGAGCCGCAGCCGTCATAGCCGTGCTGAAAGCGGTGACCTTGGCTGTTCCGAGTTTATTAAGAATTCCTGCACTGAACATGCTTGATAAAACCGTGCAGCCCGAAATAATAAATGTGAGAACGCTGACCGCTTCAACGGGAATATTCATTTCAGAATGTATGGCAGGCCATGCAGAGCCGATGAGCGAATCGGGAACTCCGAGACCTATAAATGCAATATATATAACAACCAATAAGAAAGCCATAAATCCTCCGAATCGTATACTTTTTAAAACAGTAACCAATATGGTTTTGAAAGGCATATTTCCGCCACCGCTGCGTTAAAAATCTTTTGAAATGTATGATTAAACAATTCTTTATTTGTTGACACAGCGAAGAACTGTATTTCCGTCACGGCAGAATTCAACCGTGCAGACGGAAACATTATCAAGAGCAAATCTGAATATATGCGGCTTAACGCCCAAAGCCGTGGGAATAAGATATTCAAGGAATCCGTGGTGGCTGAAAACCGCAACACGGTCACCGTATGTAAATCTGTTTTTAATGTAAGAAATGACTTTTTCCGCACGGATAACATTATCCTCAAACGCTTCACATCCGAATTCGTATTTTTCGGTGCCGAAAAGCTTCTCACACATTTTTGTGTTTTTATAATATCTCTGAAGATATTCCTCGCTGCAGCCGAAATATCCGGGCGTGCAGCCGCATTCAACAAGCTCGGGACAGATTTCAAGCAAAGGCTTGTCCGATTTTGCATTGCAAACACCGACAGCGGTTTTAAAGCTGCGCAGCAGAGAGCTTGTAATATATGCATCAAACGGCAGAGCTTTAAGCTTTTCGCCTAAATCCGTACATTGCAGTTCACCGTTCGGGGTAAGCTCTCCGTCGCTCGGGTCACGGTCGCCGATATCGCTGTAATTCGTTTCGGCATGTCTTATAAAAAAGATTTGCAAAGAATCGTGTTTTGTTTCCATATATTTACCTTCTTAAAATGAAATATTTATATTTATTTATTAAACAAATTATATCATAAATGTAGCAAAATACAACCTTAATATTTGTGCTGACTGTGCTCGTTAATAATCTGATAATGCTTTTATCAAAGTTGATATTATATAGAATTATTCTATTTACAAATGTAATGCGATTGATGTAGAATATAAACAGATTACTGTTTAGTTGATTTAAGGAAGATATAGTATGAAAAAGGCAAAACAAAAAGTTCTGTGCGGTGCTGATGTCGTTGCAAAAGGCGGATATGATTTTCAAGGAAAATGCGGACTGATTACCAACCCAACGGGAGTTCTGCGTGACCTTTCTTCAACCGTGGATATGCTTAAAGATAAGTGCAGCCTTGTTGCTCTTTTCGGACCCGAGCACGGGGTCAGAGGCGATATGCAGGCAGGGGAGGATGTACTGTCATACACCGATAAAAAAACAGGGCTTCCCGTTTACAGTTTGTTCGGTGACGATATATCTGAAAGCGAAAAGGCGCTCACATCCCTTGATACCGTGATTTTTGATATTCAGGATGTGGGTGCAAGGTTTTATACCTACGCTTACACCATGACGGACGCAATGAAGATTTGTGCAAAAAACGGCGTTAAGTTTGTTGTTCTTGACCGTCCGAATCCCTTGGGCGGAATAAAAGCGGAGGGAACAGTTCTTGACAGAGATTTTTCATCGTTTGTGGGAAGATTTCCGACTCCGACTCGCTGCGGTCTTACCATAGGCGAGTTTGCTCTTATGATGAACGAAACGGAAAATATCGGATGTGACCTTGCCGTCATTTCCATGGATGGCTGGAAAAGGGATATGTATTATGACGATACTGACCTTGTTTTTATTCAGCCGTCGCCCAATATCCCGACCGTTGATACCGCATTCGCATATATCGGTACCTGCATTTTTGAGGGCACCAACATTTCCGAGGGCAGGGGAACAACAAAACCGTTTGAAATGATAGGAGCACCGTGGCTTGACAGTAAAGCGGTTATTGAAAGAATCGGTCGGCAGGACGGAGTTGTTCTTCGCGAATGTTCATTTACACCGACTTTTTCAGACTATAAGGACTGTTTTTGTCACGGCATTCAGCTTCATGTTACCGACAGAGACGCTTTTTCACCTTTTGCGGTCGGAATAAGATTGCTTGATGCAATAAGAAAAACTCATTCCGAATTTGAATTTGAGCCGTTTATAACCAATCTTCTCGGAACGGATAAAATCTTAAAGCCTGATTCTGACCCCGAAATTTTCATTGCCGAAGAACAGCGGAAAGTCGATAAATGGCAAACGCTCTCTGAAAAATGGCATCTTTACTGATAATGAAAAATCCCTTATGAACCTTTCTTCGATTCATAAGGGATTCATTTATTTTTCAACCGATTTTATCAGTTCATCCATCGCATCAAGAATTGCTCCTGCCGCAGCGGGACCGAGCGAATTTGTTTCTTCGTAGTGCCTTCTGCCGTTTTCATCATCGGTATTGTTGAAATACGGCAGCCATTCGTGAAGAAGAAAATCATTTTCGGGAATGATATAGCCGATTTCATCATTGCAAAGACCGATAACAAAATTATGCTCGCAGCGTGACATTTCCGAAAGTGATTTATAATCGGCTTCTGTGCCGTTTGCAGCCTCTTCGGCAGGAAGGAAGTTGCCGCTTTCAAGTTCGGGCGAAAGCTCACCCGGAATCATATATACACCTATCTGTTTATTTCCAAGTTCCATATATGAAACTTCCGTAATGATAGAGATGTTTCTGTCCTTATCCTTGGCAACGTCGTTGTTGAGAACTCCGAGAAAACGCACAAGCAGAAGCGCGGTGTTATCGCATTTTATCTGCATCGCTTCGGTTTTAACGTTGATTGCAGGCTCAAGAGCAATTTCGTTGTTTATGCTCATAACAGCTTCGCCGACATCCTTGCCGAATTCCTTGACGTATTCAAGACCGAGCTCAAAGTTACGCAGAACCTCATCAAGCTTTTCGCAGGTGATAAGTCCTCCGATAGCTCCGTTTATGAAAACAACGTTTGCGCCGCCTGTCTGCTCAATCATTTCCTTTTCCATGTAAGCGGGAAAATCTGCGCTGACAACGGTTGTTCTTGCTCCGAGGCATTCAGCGTGGCAAGCCATATTCACTATATAAGTATCGTCGCTGCCGTCTGCAGGGTCAAAACGGATTCTTGTTATTGTTGCATCATAGTCAATGGGGGTTCTTGTATCCGTCAGAAGACCCTCGGATTCCGCTGTGCCGAAATACAGACTGCCGTCTTTTCTCGCGCTGTATGCGGCAATAATCGCATCGGCTGTTTTTGTTTTAAGTTCATTCATAAACTCAGCATTTTTTCCGTCCGAGAAGAAGTTCTTTCCCCAGAGTCCTTGCGTATCAATAGCGGAATGGGTATGGGTTGCGCAGATGCTGATTGATTTGAGAGAGGGGATTTTTCCGCTTTCAATAATAATTTTTCTGATATCGCTGATATCCTTGCGGCTGATACCGACACAGTCAATCGCGCAAATGACAACTCCGCCTCTGCCGCTGTTATCATCAAGATAAACCGCTTTGGCATACATATCGTCAAGAACTGATTTTGCAGGATTGTTTGTGTTGTAGCCTGCGATATAATAATCTTCTTCCGTGATATCGTCGGGAGTAAGAATTTCTTTTGAAAAGCCGACGGTCCATTTTTCGCCGTTATATGAAAATGCTTCGTCGCCCGTCAGCATATACCTTGAAGCTTCTTCAACGGTTGTATATGTTGAATCGGGAACAAAAAGAATTATCAGAGAAAGCAAGCCTGATATTATTCCTCTGACCAATTCGGGAAGCTTCAGAAAACGCAGAAATTCCATTATGAATTACCCCCAGACCTTAAGAAGCTCAAAGAATGCTTTTGAAAATGCAGATGCACTTTTTGAGCCTGTTGAAACGGTTTCTTCATAGTGACCTTCAGCGCCCGATGAGCTGTAATCGTTATCGGGAACAATATAGCCTACCGCATCGTTGCAAAGACCGAAAACAAGAACCTCGTCATTATCGCCAAAGTGAGTAGCAATGCCCTCATATGGATATTCGGTTCCCGTGAAGGATTCCTCGGCAGACAAAAATCCGCCGTAAACAATCTCGGGAATAACCTCACCGGGAGCTTCAACTATCTTTATATTCTTACCGATTTCAACATAGCCGATTTCGCTTGACATATAAACCTTGCCGTTTTCCTTAAAAGGATTAACATTGCAAAGGTCGCTGCTTGCAACAAGAAGGAAAATAAAGTTGTTTACCTCAAAATCAACATGAGTATGCTTTACATTGAGAATGGGCTCAATCGCTTCGCCTTTTTCGGCAAGCTTATAAAGAATATCCGCAACAATATTGCTGTATTCCTTCATTTTTTCAAATGAGGAGAGATCCTCGGGAATTCCGTTCTGAGGACCCATATCCGTATGGATTGCTCCGCCGATTGCACCCTGAATAAAAATGAAATCCGCATTCTTTTCCGAAGTTACTTCTTTTTCAATGTAATAGGGGAAATCACCCGAAAGCTCTGTGTTGCTCCAACCGAGATTTATGGGATGTGCGCCGAAATTGGCTATATAAATCTCTTTTTTACCGCCGTCATTGGGAACAAAACGGAAAAGGTGAATCTTTTCGTCAATAACACGGGGAGCTCTGCCGTCCCAGAACATATCGGGATAAGCGTCGGCGGCATAATAAAGAGTACCCTGCGTGCGGTTGTTATAAGCCTCTCTGATTGCATCGGCAGTTTTCTGAACAAGAGACTCTATATACTTTTCGTTTCTGCCGCTTTTGGGAATATTGCCCCAAAGACCCTGAGTATCAATTGCGCTGTGGGCATGAGTTGAGCCGACATCAATGCTGATAAGCTTGCCGTCGCCCGTGATGTCGCTGAGTTTTTCTCGGATATCCTTAATGTCTGCGTTCATAAATCCGATGCCGTCAATCCATGCAAAAGCTGCTGCACCTCTGCCCGAATTATCGTCAAGCACAACTGCTCTTACGCACAAATCGTCAACAACGCCCGTTGCTTCCTGAGCGGGGAATTTGAGGAATCCGCCGAGGAAATATCTCGTTTTGTCAACATCATCGGGAGTAAGAACTCTGCGCGCATAGCCTGCGGACCAGTATTCTCCCTTCGCTTCATCAATGAATTCTTTGTTTCCTTCAAGGAAGTTTTCCGAAATTGCCGTAACGGGTCTGTCCACATAACCGACCTTTGCAACGCTTTTGACAACTGCGCCGAGAAGCGTGGGTAAGCCGACAAGCACAGCCAGAATCGCCGAAATCCATCTGATAACAACTGCCATAATTATTTCTCCTTTTTTGTTTATATGCTAATGATACAATAATATTTTTCAATTTTCAATTTGCAAATTGCTATATTATGAACCTTGATTTTTGTGCGTTTTAATGATAGACTCGTATCGGAGTGATGAAAATGACTATAAGACAATATGCAGACAAAGACAAAGAAAACGTGCGTTTTGTTTGCCTCAACAGCGAAGGACCCTGCAAATCCTCAAAAAGGGGAGTCAACTTTGCGCTCGCCGTTTACTGCGATTATTATATCGAAAATGAACCCGAAAATTGCTTTGTTGCCGCAGACGAAAACGATAAAGCCAAAGGTTATGTTATATCAACGGAAAATTTTGATAAGTTCAAAGAAGCATACATAAACAGCTATTATCCCAGAATCCAAAAATGGGAATTCCGACGCAGGAAATCGGCGCTCAGAGCAATTGAGTCGCAAGAAAAATACAAATCAGATTACCCCGCACATCTTCATATAGATATTCTTCCCGAATATCAGCATATGGGTCTTGGCAGAAAGCTGATGGATGCGCTGTGCGATAATCTTCGTCAAAAAAATGTCAAAGGTGTTATGTTTACCGTGTGGCACAAGAATTACAATGCAATAAAATTCTATGAAAAATACGGCTTCAGGCTTATCGAAACAAAAGAAACTACTCTCGTTTACGGTTTAAAGCTGATATAAAAATACCGACAGATCTCAAAAAAGAGGTTTGTCGGTTTTCTCATTTTATTCCACGGCAGAGCGTATATCCCAGCCGTTTTTTTCAAGAAGCTCTTCCGCTGTTTCGGCTGTGCAGCCGAGGATTTCGGTAACAATTCCTGTCATTCTTCTGCGGAGCTTTTTATTTGTCGGTTTGAGGTTTATCATCATATTTTCATAGACACAGCCGCATTTGACCATGGATGCGGTTGAAATCATGTTCAGAATGATTTTCTGTGCCGTTCCCGCCTTCATTCGGGTTGAGCCCGTAATTACTTCGGGACCCGTATCGGCGCAAATATCAACGTCTGCCGCCTTGCCAAGCTCTGTATCGGGGTTGTTGGTGATTGAAAAAGCCTTTGCACAGATGCTTTTTGCATAGTTAACAGCGGAAATAACATAAGCTGCCGACCCTGAAGCGGAAATGCCTATTAAAATGTCTTTATTGCAAAAACCACGGCTTTTCAGGTCTTGAATGCCCGCCTCGGGATTATCCTCAGCGTTTTCCGCAGCCTTGAACATGCATTTTTCTCCGCCTGCAATTATTCCGTTGAAAAGATCATACGGCACGCCGAAGGTTGGCGGGCATTCAGCGGCATCGCAAACGGCAAGCCTGCCTGAAGTTCCGCTTCCGATATAAAAAATCCTGCCGCCCGTTTTTATTGCATCGGCAACCGCATCGCAAACAATTGCAATCTGCGGCAAAGCGGCTTCAACGGCAAGGGTCACCTTTGCGTTTTCATCGTTAATTATTTTCAGCATTTCATATGTTGACATTTTGTCAATATCATATGTATACTGATTCCTCATTTCGGTTTTTATCATATGCTTATTCTCCCTGCAAGTGAAATTGCGCCGTTAACCGTAGGCTCATCAAGAAATCCAAGCGAAAAACCGCCCTCAATATATTTCATAAGGAACGGGAGCAATATTTCCTTTTGCTTGCAGAGTCCTCCGCAAACAACAATTCTGCTGTCAGATTCTTCCGATGATTTGCATGCAGCATTTATGATTTTTGCCGCCTCAAAAGCGTTGCGGTCAATGATTTCGGAAGCAACCGGATCACCGAGCCCGAAAGCTTCAAAAACAACGGTTGCAAAGGATGCAACAAAAGATGCACCGCCGCCGTATATTTCGGCAACGGAAGATTCAAGGCTTTTTCCGAGCTTTTTCTCAACGAGCTTCAGTATTATCTCGCTTCCGCCTCTGCCGTCAATAAATTCGAATGCCGAATTAAGAGCAGCTGAGCCGAAATGAAATCCGCTTCCGCCCTTGTCAATCATATAGCCCCGTCCGCCTGAACGGTGAAGCTTTTCGCCTGATCGGGCAAAAGCAGCAATTCCCGTTCCCATAATAACGGCAACTCCGTTTCCGCCCTTCAATGCCACCTCAAGGGCAAGGTCAACGTCGCTTCCGCAGTTGTAAGAGGCAAAGCCGAAACTCGATAAAAATGTATTGATGAGCTGTTGGTTGTCTCCGCTTTTTGCGCCTGCAATGCCTGCAAAAACGGATATTTCCGAAAGACTGATCCCTTCGCACAGTTCTCTGATTCCGTCATTGAGTACTTTGCAGGTGTTGTCGATGCCCGTGCTGACGGGATTCGATGCTCCGAGAATCAATCTTCTGATTTCTTTTCGGTTTGAATCCGTAAGCAAAAACTCGGTTTTTGTTCCGCCGCCGTCAATGCCAAGCAAATATTTAAAACTATTACTCATGGAAATCTCTTTTCTGCAATCATTATTTTATTTCTGTTTATTCATTCCGCAAAAGATTATAATTCAGCATACTCAGACTCATGTTATGCACTTCCTTATGTTTGTAATTATTTCTTGCAACAATAAAATTATATCATAAACGCCGCAAAATACAACCTTAATATTTCTGCTGATTATGCGCGCAGATAAAAGAATATCAACCAAGCAAAAAGCCCACAGATAATCTGTGGGCATGGTTTGTTCTTTTGTGACAACATGCTCCTCGGTCAAATGAGCTGTCAGTCAATGGTAAACTGCGTAAAAGCTTCGCTTGCCGTTATTCAAAAATATCAATAATCAATTTGCGTATTTCTTCAATTGCAATCTCGAATGCCTGACGGATAAATCTTACGGCTTTTTCAAAAAGGTTTTCTGTTTCAAGCTCGGCATTCTCTCCGTCGGCGGAATAGCAGCCGATGTTGCTGCTTGTTATTTCATTACCGAAGAAATCTGTCATGCAGCCGTCCTTAATCTCAAAGCCTGCGCCGATTAACGGTGAGCCTTCCGCAAGCTGATATGCTTTTATCGGGTCGTCACCGCCAACAAAGCCGGGAAGAGTGTTTAAAGCGTCTTTATCAAATGAAGGATTAAAAGTGTTGTAATAACAATTATTCGCAAACATGTTGTTCCATGTTTTAGCTTCTTCATTTATGTGATAAAACTTATGACCGTCTTTAAAAACTATGATATTGTTTGCAAACAGTGAATCATAAATCTGAGTCATCTGGAATTCAGGTGAATTGATTATGGTGTTGTTGTAAAAGCTGAAATTCCATTCGCCGTCGGATACGCCGATTTTGTTTCTGCCCTGATTGTCATTAACAGAAAGACAGTATCTTACCGTGTTACCTCTGTTGCCGCCGCTTGCAGGATTGTTGCACATAAAGCGCATATTATCGTGTGAATAAATGTATTCGTATGTGCAGTTATAGGAGCCGTGGTCAAAATCCACAGTCATTCCGTCACCGTAGTTTTTCTGACCCGCTATTTCACAGTAGCTGAAAGTGCAGTTTGAGGAATAATGAGTCCACATTGCGGCGGTAAAATACAGAATCTTTCCGTTTTCATCAAGACCGACACCCTGACAGCAGTTAATGGCACGGCAATGCGTTACCAAAGCACCGTCGCAGCCTTCAAGAACAACTGCTTCACCGTCCATATTGTAAAATTCGCAGTTCTTTACAAGTGCATTTTTGTTCAGATCCTGACTTCCTGTGAAAAATATGCCGTTACCTACATCGTATATTTTGCAGTTTACTGCCTGGAAATCGTTGACGGGATAAGGTGAGCCGCCATAACGCTTGATAACAATTGCGGCTCTGCCCGAAATCGGACCCTCGGTATAATTATCACGTGTGGTCACGGTGTAATTCTGCATATCGTGGAATTCGCAGTTTTCTATTCTGACACCCTTTGATTCTTTTGTAACTCCGTCTACCCAGATGCCGCCGCCGTTGTGAGCCGTGATTTCAAAGCCTGAAACGGTTACATAGGAGCAGTCAAAAAGCTTCATAACCGCATTTCTTTCATCGGTGTTGAGGTGCGGCTTTTCGCCTTCACCGTAGGATGAAATGACAATGGGATTATCCTGAGTGCCCGAGCAGGTGAGCGTAACAGCGCAGTCATAGTCGCCGCCTGCTCTGAACAGAATTTTATCACCTGCTTCAAGTGTTAAAGAAGCAATGTTAGCAACTGTTTTCCAGGCAGAAGCTTCGGATAAACCCGTGTTTTCGTCATTGCCCGATATGCTGTCAATATAGTATGTTGTTCCTGCGGCAAACACAAGCGGTGTTATGCTCAGGGTGATAACAACAGCAAGAATTACCGATAAAAGCTTTTTCATAACAATACCTCCATAAATTAAACGGATATTTTAAAATACTAAACAGCATTTACCTCGCAATATTTTCTGATATTATATCATATATGACTATAAAATTCTACAGTATGTTTGACATAATCTTGAAAGAGAATTATAATTATTGCATCATAACTTTTTATTAACAAATCGGAGCTGATAAGATGAAAAAACTGTTTTCTTCGTTGCTTTGCATTTTAATTGCATTTAACGCGGTTGTTCCGTGCTTTGCGGATGGTGAAGTAAATGCACCGCAGATTATTGAAACCGTGTATCCTACGGATGAGGCTGTGATAGCTGATATTGTTATCAATGCCGATTCAAGCGGTGAGAGTGATGTTACTTCGATTATTCAGCAGGCGATTGATAACTGTGCGGCAAACGGCGGCGGTACGGTCTGGCTTCCTGCAGGCAGATACAAAATAACTGGCAATATTTATATCCGTCAGTTTGTAACGCTGATGGGCGATTATCAGGACCCCGATGTCGGTACAGACTACGGAACAATAATCATTGCCGATGTTGAAAGCAGCGATGCAATGAATCCAGCTTTGATTAAAGTGGGTGCAAGTGCAGGTGCGGTGGGTCTTACCGTCTGGTATCCCAACCAGAGCATTGATAACATAAAACCTTATCCGTTTACTTTTTATGTTGTCGGCAATGAGGATTATATGCTCTCAACAATCAAGAACTGTACTCTTATAAACTCTTACAGAGGAATCGGGGCAAGTGCCGAATGCGAAAACGGTATTTATGAGTGCCACGAAATGCTGACGGTTGAAAATGTAAAAGGAACCTGCCTTTATCAGGGCCTGAATGCACATAATTCAGCCGATGTTGATACCGTAAAAACTCTTTATATATCAAACGAATATTGGTGCGGAGCGGGCGAGGAGTTTAATGCGCCCGAAAGGCAGAAGCTTGATGAATACACACGCAAAAACGGCTGCGGTCTTGTGATAGGCGACCTCGAATGGCCCGAATTTGCCGATGTCAGAATCTCCGATATGCTTTACGGAATGTTTGTCAAGGAAGGTATACGGTACACCTTCAGCGGCGAATTTACAGATTTTTATATAACTGATTGTGATTACGGTATTTATATTCCCGAAGGAAACATAATTTCAAGAAAATATTCCTGGGGTACTGGCATAAGCAACGGCGTTATTGAAGGCAGCAAATGCGCAATATATGACCCCGGTGAAAACGCAATGATTCTGACAAATGTTAAAACCGAAGGCAAAATTAATGGCAAAAATATCCGTATATACAATGCGGACACAAGCGGCTATGCTTCCGATTATAAGCATAAGCACACAAAGCCTGCCGAAGTTTTGTATGTTGTATCAGCAGATAAAACAGGTAAAACCGATGCGTCTGTTGCTGTTCAGAATAAGTTTGATGAAGCGGCAGAAACCGGCGGAATTGTTTATCTGCCTGCAGGTCTTTACCGCTTTGAAAATCCCGTAACCGTTCCTGCCGGTGTTGAGTTCAGAGGTTCATCATCGGTTGCAACCCGTTGCCAGAGGGATAACAGCAGCGGAACTCTTATTCTTTCATATTACGGGTTCGGTGAATCGGATAAACCGCTTATTACGTTAGGCGGCAATGCTTCGGGCATAAGCGGAATCAGAGTTGATTATCCTCTCAACAATCCCATTGATGACAGCGGAAAATATATGAAAACCTCACCCGTTATCTACGGCGAATATGATGACGTTTATATCATCAACTGTGCATTAACCCTTGCAAGTTACGGAATAAAACTTCAAAACTCCGATGGCGCTTTTATGAAAAAAGTAATCGGTTGCTGCTTTGAATCAATGTTTGATTTAACCGATTGCAGTAACGCTTTTATTGAGGGCTGTTTGCAGAATGCAAACACTTTGCCGAGAAACGGTTATGCAAAGTTCGGAATACCACGTCTGACAGAGGATAAATTATTTGATTATGTTTTCATCCCCATAACAAGAATTCATACAGATTATATAAGGCTCAATTCCTGCAACGATGTTACCGTGTTCAACACGTTTATTTACGGCGGAAAATCCTTTTTGTATTCGATTGACAGCAATGCTGTATTTGTCAATACAGGTCACGACGGTTCGTCAAAAACAGAGCCTGCACTCATTATGTCAGGCGGTGAAATCACTTTTCTCAATTCCATGCGATCAACCTCCGACGGGCAGCAGGGTTATTATTTCTATTCAATCCAAAACGGCACAAAGTTTAAGTCATACAATAGTCAGGCGGTTGATATGGCATATTGTGAGCATCCTGTAATTGAAAACATAAAACTCAATGAACTTGACAAAAGCGAATGGATTTACGGCATTCTGCAACCTTTTTACAGAATAATAGCATTCTTTGGAAATTTATATATGGATAATCAATAAATAACAGTAAACAAGGTGATTCAATGAGCAAATATTACAAATCCAAAAGTATTAAAATTGAATCAACGGGAAAGAAAATCGAACTGCTGATTTTCCAGCCGACTCTGAATGCCAAGCCTATAGAAAAGACGCCTGCGATTTTATGGATTCACGGCGGCGGTTACATAACGGGTATGGCAAGAATGATTTATATGTCACGGGCCATTGACCTTGTCAAAAAGTACGGTGCGGTTGTTGTAACTCCCGAATACAGACTTTCAAACGAAGCGCCATATCCTGCCGCATTGGAAGATTGCTATGCCGCTTTAAAATATCTCAAAGAACATTGTGATGAACTCGGAGCAAACAGCAGTCAGATTATGGTCGGCGGCGAAAGTGCAGGCGGCGGACTTGCCGCAGCACTTTGCATGTATGCCCGTGACAAGGGAGAAGTAAATGTTGCGTTCCAGATGCCGCTTTATCCGATGATTGACAATCTCGATACCGAATCGTCAAGGGATAATCACGCACCCGTATGGAACACAAAACTCAATCATTTCGGTTGGAAGAAATATCTCGGCGATTTATACGGAAAAGATGTTCCGCCGTATGCGGCTGCCGCCCGTCAGACCGACTATTCAAATCTTCCGCACGCTTACACATTTGTCGGAGATATTGAACCGTTTTATTGCGAAACGCTGACTTACATTGACAATCTGAAAAGTGCAGGAATTGAAGCAAAGGTTGATGTTTATCAGAACTGTTTTCACGCATTCGATATGCTCACTCCGTTCAGAAAAGTTAGTAAAGAAGCAACAGCAAAATTTGAAAAGGAATATCTGAATTGAAATTACCAAAATCACCGTTGCAGTAAATTATACCGCAGCGGTGATTTTAGTTTTGTTACAAACGATCAAAAAGCCCACAGAAAACCTGTGGGCTTCATTGTTATTTGTTGCAGTGTTTATCAAACGATGGGTTGAAAGCGTAAAAATTCTTTTCGTCAAGTTTGTCTGTGGCAAGTCTTAAACCTTCCCCAGTAATGGATTCCTGAAAAAAACGACACATAAAGACAATTTTCGCAAAATGGATGGGGAATGCTCGGTTCAATTACTGTAAAATAAAAATATTGCCTATTTATAATGTTTTTGATATACTGAACTTATATATAAACTTTTTTTATGGATTTTGTGAGGTTTACTATGGAAACAGTTCTTTCTTTGCCATTGAAAATACATAACAAAGAAATATGCAACAGAGTGGTTTTTCACCCTATGGAGGGGTGCGACGGTACCTTTGATGGTGGTATTGATGAGCTCACTCGCAGAAGATATCTTCGCTTTGCAAAAAGTGGAGCCGGTATTATCTGGTTTGAAGCAACTGCAGTTACCAATGAGGGCAGAGCAAATCCTCGTCAGCTGTTTCTGAATGAAAATACAAAGGACTCCTTCAGGGCTCTTGTTAAAGAGATTAAGGCAGTTTTTCTTGCAGAAAATGGTTTTGAGCCCGTTATTATTGTTCAGCTGACCCATAGCGGACGCTTCAGCAAGCCTAATGGCACACCTGAGCCCATTGTTGCATATCGCAATTCTCACTGGGAAATCGGCAAGGAAAATCAGCCTTATATTGTTGCAACAGATGATTATCTCAGTACAATTCCCGATAAATATTACAATGCAGCAGTTTTTGCAAAAGAGGTTGGCTTTGACGGAATTGACGTTAAATGCTGTCATGGTTATCTTTTCAATGAGCTTCTGAGTGCAACAGAGCGTGAGGGCGTTTACGGTGGTAGCCTCCAGAACAGAACAAGACTTTACTTTGATTGTATTGATGCAGTAAAAAAAGCAGTAGGTGAGGATGTGTTTGTTACAACACGCCTTAATGCCTGCGATTGCTTCCCTTATCCCTTTGGCTTCGGTGTTGATGAGAATAACAATATCGACTTAAGTGAAACCAAGCTTATTATTAAAGAACTTTATGAAAAGGGCATAAGGCTTATTAATCTTACATTGGGTAATCCCTACCTCATTCCTCATATTAACAGACCTTGTATGAATGCTCCTGAGGACGGAGAAGCAGGTCTTAAAAGAATTTATGATGTTACAAAAGAGCTTAATGAAGCATTCCCTGAAATAAGCTTCATAGCATCGGGGCTTACATATCCTGCTGATTCTGCTATGGAATATGCAGAGAGAATTATAAATGATGGTGTTGCGGATTTTGCAGGCTTTGGCAGATTGACCTTTGCTTATCCGTCATTCTATAAAGACTACCTTGAAAAGGGCACACTTGATAAAAACAAGGTTTGTCTTAAATGCAGTAAATGCTCACTTCTTATGAGGGCAGGAACTGTTGCAGGTTGCCCCATAAGAGATAGCGAGGTTTATATGCCTTACTATCAGAAATACGTGTTAGGTAAGTAAGAGGTGAGAGAAATGGTTGCTGTTATAACAGGCGGAACAAGAGGTATCGGTCTTGGTATTGCAAAGACGCTTCTTAAGAATGGTTTTTCAGTTGTTGTTTCTGCAAGAAAGATAAGTGAAGAAATTGAAAGCTTGAAAGAAGAATATTGCGGTAAGGTGCATTTTGTTTCCTGCGATATTTCATCTGAGTCTGATATTGAAAATCTTGCTTCAGAGGTAAAAGAAAAATTCGGAACAATTGATTTGCTTGTAAACAATGCAGGTGTTGCACCAAATGAGAGAAAGGATATTCTTGAAATCACTCCCGAGGATTTCTCTCAGGTTGTTGATATTAACTTAAAGGGCACGTTTTTCGTTACACAAAGGCTTGCTCCTCTTCTCATTGAAAATAAAGGCGGAAGAATAGTAAATATTTCCTCTATGTCTTCTTATACCGCATCGCTTAATCGCGGTGAATATTGCATTTCAAAAGCAGGCATTTCAATGACAACAAAGCTTTTTGCAGCTCGTCTTGCAGAATATGGTGTCAGCGTTATAGAAATAAGGCCCGGTATTATTGAAACGGATATGACCGCAAAGGTTAAAGAAAAATATGAGTCTATGATTGCGGATGGTCTGACACCAATTAAAAGAATGGGTCAGCCTGAGGATATTGCTAAATGCGTTCTTTCAATTGCAAAGGGTAATTTTGATTTCTGCACGGGTACAGTTATTGACTGTGACGGCGGCTTTAATGTGAGAGTTTTATGAGAAAAATTTATGATGCAATAATAATCGGTAGTGGCGCTGCGGCTTTCAGCGTTGCTGACTGGCTTTATAAAGAGAATATAACTGACCTTGCGATAGTTACGGAAAACCGCCTGAGCGGAACATCAAGAAACACAGGTAGCGATAAGCAGACCTATTACAAGCTTTCTATGGATGGCTTTTCTCAGGATAGCCCCTATAAAATGGCAAGTGATATTTTTAAAAGTGGCTCCTGCGACGGTGAAAAGCTGTACCTTCAGGCTCTTCACAGCAGCAGATGCTTTTTAAGACTGTGTGATTACGGGGTAGGCTTCCCTCAGGATGAATTCGGTGGCTTTCCCGGTTATAAAACCGACCATGATAACACCGTAAGGGCAACCTCAATCGGTCCGTTAACCTCAAAGGTTATGACCGAAAGATTAGAAGAAGTTGTTATAAATAAAAACCATACACCGCTTTTTGATAACCGTCAGGCTATTGAAATATTAAAAGATGGAAATAAGGCTATCGGTATTACTGTTCTGAATACAGAAACAAATGATTTCGAAGGTTTTTACGGCAGAAATATCATCTGTGCTACAGGCGCACCTGCCTGCATTTATGAAAACTCCGTTTATCCTGAATCTCAGCATGGTATGACGGGTGTTCTTCTGGACGCAGGTGTAAGGCTCTGCAATTTCTCCCAATGGCAGTACGGAATGGCATCGGTTGATTTCAGATGGAATGTTTCCGGTAGCTTTATGCAGGTTGTACCGAGATTTGTGAGCGTGGATGAAAACGGCAACGAAGCCGAGTTTTTAAATGTTTATTTTTCTGATAAAATGGAAATGTTCGACAATATCTTTCTTAAAGGCTATCAATGGCCATTCAGCTATGAAAGGGCAGAGCTTTCCTCAAGGATTGATATTGCAGTACATAATGAAATTAAAAATGGCAAAAGAGTTTACCTTGATTACACAAAAAATCCCGAAGGCTTTTCGAAGGATTTACTTGGTGATGAAGCAAGGGAATATCTTTTCAAAAACAACGCCTTTGGCGAAACTCCAATTGAACGCCTTGAAAAATTAAATCCAAAGGCTATTGATGTTTATAAAAGACAGAGCATTGACCTTTACACTCAGATGCTTCGTATTGCTGTTTGTGCTCAGCATAACAATGGCGGTGTTCTTACCGATAATAATTACGAAACCGATGTAAAAGGGCTTTATGTAATAGGTGAGGCGGCAGGAACCTTTGGTCTTGCTCGTCCCGGTGGCACTGCTCTTAACGATACTCAGGTTGGCGGTCTTTTGTGTGCAAAGCACATAAAGAGCAAATCAGGTGTTGAAAGCGCTTCAGATATTGAGATTGATGCATCTGAAAAGTACAAGGGCTTTGAAATTGACGAAAAAGTTGATTATTCCTTCATAAAAACAAAAATGAGCAATTTTGCAGCCTTCCTTCGTAATAAGGAGGAATGTGAACAATTACTTTCAGAGATAAACGATATTTTATCTGCTTTACCCTTTAAGCATAGGTCATTAAGCGATTATTTTTATGATAAGGATATGCTTATAAGTGCAAAAGCCTTGCTTGAAACAATAATAGGTGAAATGAGCCTGACAGGTAGCAGAGGCGGAGCAGTTTATATAGAAAATGACGAGGTAATAAAAGAAAACGCTTATTACAGAGATTTTCTTACAATTACTGATTGCGGTAAGGTTTCATTCCTTGAAGTCAGAGCCGTACCGATTATAAACGAACCCTTTGAAGGCTATCTTAAAAATATATAGGAGAATGGATATGGGAAAAAGAATTGATTTAAAAAATGCTTCAACTAAAGAAATTCTTGCTTTTTCAATTTTGCCCTTGGGAATTTTCTTTATTGATTGCACAGTTTATACAGTAATTAACTTTTATATGACTGATGTTCTTAAGCTCAGTATGGGTCTTGTTTCTATTGTTCTTCTCGGAACAAAGGCATGGGATGCAATCAATGACCCTATG
>JAZQEE010000057.1:0-6927 GCA_045538815.1 Acutalibacteraceae bacterium | reverse complement strand
CGAGATGGGTGAATTCGCAGTTTTTGAGGTGAACATTTTCTGCATATCTAACAGCAACAACTCCGTCAACAAATATTGCCGCCTGTGGGAAATCCATATCGTTTTCTTCCCACCAAGTTCCTGCATAAAATCCGTCAGCTTCGGGCTTTGCCCAATCGGTACGGGTGAAATGAATACCCTCAAAGGAAATTCCGTCAACACCGTTTATATCAATAAGTCTGTCGACATTTGAACCGTAAAGAGTGAGCGTATCAGCTTTTTCACCGTCTTTCGGAACATAATAAAGAACGCCCGAAACCTTATCGAGATACCATTCGCCCGGCTCATTAAGGGCTTCAAAAACATTTTCAAAATAATATCGGTCAATATCTCTTATTTCCATTGTAGAGGGTCTTGATAAACCGATTTTTCCCGTTTCTGCATTATAGGATTTTATATTCATCAACTCATCGTGCCAATAATGGAGAATACGGATATTGACATCCTCTGAATTGTGGAACTCATCGGGGATATCATCGGTATTTGCATAGAAAGAACGCTGACCGTAAGTGAACTCCCAAGGTCTGTTTTCTTCATTCCAGAGGTCATCTTCGGGTGCAGTTGCTTTAACCGTTAAATAGCCTTCTTCAGGGAAACGGGTTGTCCTGACTTCACCGTTGTCACTGAAAAGAGATTTAAAATACCAATTATCTGCAGAAGTATCAAGCTGCTTTGTGAAAACCTTTACTCCGTTGGCTTCGCTCTCTTTAAAGCCGTTTATTTCATAAGCACCGGAAAAAACAACCTGATTTTCATCATAGGCTTTATAAGTAACGTTTGCCATATCTTCGGAATTGAAATATAAAGCATCATCAAAATAATATGTTCCGCTGAGAAGATATACTGTTGCGGATGACTTTTTATTTTTCATGCCTTTAAGCTTCTCTTTTGCGCCTGAAAGACTAATCGGTGACTCCAACGTTCCTTCGCCGTTATCTGCAGCATCGGGAGAAGCATATAGAACTGTATCGCTGTCATTTTCATTTGCCGCAAATGAAGTCAGACCGAATGCTCCTGAAAAGACAGAACATAAACATAAAGTCATTACAATGCAAACAATCTTTTTAATTCTGATGTTCATAATATCCCTCTTTTTGATTTTTTGTTATTGTACCATACAGAAGAACGGGATTCAACTGAATTTAAAAATAGTTTAATTAAATCTGATTGATAGTCAATGGGAGCAACAGTCTGAAAACTGTTGCTTTTTTATTGACACGAGTGGTATAATCAAATCGACCAAATAAGAATTTGCAGAGGTAATTATATGGCAATAACAATAAACATTTACTATTCAGGCACAAACGGAAATTCAAAAAAATTTGCAGAAGAAATGATTTCAAGCGGAATTGTTGATGAAATCCGTGCCGAAGAAGGTAATTTGAAATATGAATATTATTTCCCGATGAATGACAGTGAAACCGTGCTTTTGATTGACAGTTGGGAAAACCAGCAGGCTCTCGATATACACCACGAGTCGCCGATGATGCTGAAAATTATCAGTCTTCGTGAAAAGTATAGTTTAAGTATGAAGGTTGAACGGTATGTTACCGATGAATCAGGTATACCTGATAAGGATAAAGAGTTTATAAAAGAGTAAGAAAAGCTTGCAAATTATCAACGCACCCATTGTGTTTCATAAATAAGAATTTGTACGAAAGGATAAAAATCATGTTCAGAAAAAGCATGGCGTTTTTGCTTGTTTTATCTATGTTGCTCGGCTTGCCGTCAGCCGCATATGCCGAAGAATGTGTTCCCGAAAAGGATGGCTATGTGCTTGATTTCAGCACCGAATTTAATGACGACAATTTAAATACAGAGTATTGGCTGCCGCAATATTTGCCTCACTGCACTGCCAACACAGCAGGGTCTGCTGCAAGATATAAAATCGAGAACGGTTGTTTGAATCTGTATATCACAAAAGATTCTCCCGATTATTTCGGAGGTCAGCCCGGCTCGGCAGATCCCGATAATCTTCTATGGATAGCCAACGGTATTCAAACTTGGGAAAAGAATCATCTGCATCCGGGCGGTGCTCAGCAGAGAGAAGTTGAGCCTTATGAAGGATATGCTACACAGTACGGCTACTTTGAGATACGAATGAAAATGCCTGACACAGGTGGCGGCGGATACGCATCATGGTGGCTTATCGGCACTCAGGATGATGCTGCTCCTGACGGAACAGGCTCTGTTCAGAATGGCGAAATAGATGTCTTGGAAACCTTTTTTAAATCTCCCGGAGTGTTTGAACCGAAGGTCCATGCTTGGGATGATCCCGATCTTGATGAATGGGCAAGCAGGGTTGAATTAGATGGCGATCCAATGGATTATGTTAACGAATTCCACACCTATGCTATGGACTGGAGACCCGAAGGAATAACATTTTATGTTGACGGAAAAGAAGTGGCACAGACGATGGAATCACCGCAATACAGAATGTGCATGATTTTGTCTATGTATATAAATTCTGATTTCAGCGGTTGGGATGAGCCCGAAAATGAATATCCAATAGAATGGCTGATTGATTATGTCCGTGTCTATAAAGATAAAAACGGTTATGATGAGAATAACAGACTTACAAAATTCGAGCGCTTCATAAAAGATATATGCGACTCACTTACCGCATTTTGGCATCGTGTCTTATCTTTTTTTCAAGACCTCTGTCCGCAATGTTGTCAGTTCTTTGAGCGTTTATTCAGTATAATTCCTGCTTTGTACAGAACAACAAATTCCAATTTGTTAAACTGAAACTTCAAAAGCAACAGCCTGAAAGCTGTTGCTTTTTTTCGTGCAGGTGGTATAATGTGTTCGATAAATCAGAATTCAGGAGGATTTATTTTTTATGAAAAAAAACTTGAAAGCAAAAATATCCGGAACAATTTGTCTTGTTTTGGGCATAGCTTTTGCAATCGTCGGATTGTATTATTTCCATATGCAGTATCTCTGCTTTGAATATACACCGCTTCAGTTTATTCTCGGCTTTGTTATCTGCCTTGGCGGAGCTTTGCTTTCAATACCGCTGAGCAAAAAAACGGATAAAAAGAAAACGGCATTGAATGCAGTCTTGACGGCTTTGGTCTTTGCACTTGTCCTTGTCGGACTTATGTTTTTGATAAATGCCGTAATCGGCAGCGGTGAGCTTGAACTGGCGGCAATGGTTATCCCCGTGTATCTCACATTCATTATCACATCTGTTATGGCTTTGCTTTGTGTGTTCAGAATATTTGACAACAAGGTTTTGAAAGCGGTTCTCACTGTACTTATTGTTATCGGTTTTCTCTTCGGAAGTCATTCATATATCAAATCGCATATTTATGTTTTGCTTTATGAAGATTACACTGCTCCTGCGCCTGTTATATCAACATTATCAAAAGAAAAGAATGATGATAAAATGATTATCGGCGATTTTTATGTCAGCACGAACGGCAATGATGAAAACAGCGGAACAAAAGATTCACCGTTTCTGACAATTGAAAAAGCGGCTGAAGCTGTAAGAAATACAGATAAAGCCGGTAAAAACGGAATAACCGTCTGCATCGAAGCGGGTGAATACCGTGTGTCTTCTCTTAACTTTACCAAAGAGGATTCAGGCACAGAGGAATGCCCCGTAACATACTGTTCTTATAACGGTGAGGTTGTTATCAACGGCGGTATAACACTTGATACCGCTGATTTTAAAAATGTAAAAAGTTATCCCGAAATTGCAGAAAGACTTTCTGCCGATGCTCGGGAAAATGTTACGGTTGTTGACCTGACAAAAGAGCCGTATTCTCTCACAAGCGATGATTGGGGTAAGATTTATGCAATCGGCTCTTACCATACGGCAGATAACTATGACGGCGATTACACAGGACCTCTTTATTGCGAGCTTTTCGTGGATGACATAAGACAAACCGTTGCAAGATATCCCGATAATGAATATCTTTATACCGAAGAGGTTGTAAAAACAGGTTTGGGCAAGGAATCCGACGGAGCACTTACAGAGGTTAAAGATTGGGATAAAATCCGCAACCCCGAATCCGATATTTACAAAGTTAATCCTGAACTTGCAAAGAGAATTTCAGGCTGGAAAAATCTTGAGGATGTGTGGATGTTCGGCTATTGGAAATATGACTGGGCGGATGCTTCAACTCCCGTAGGAAGTTTTGATAAAGATACCCGTGAGCTTTCTCCCAGATTCGTTAGTCTTTACGGAACAAAAACCGATGCACCGTACTATTTCTTCAACGTTCTTGAGGAACTCACAGCAGAGGGCGAATGGTATCTTGACAGAGAAAACGGATTGCTTTGTATGTGGGAACCTGAAAACAAGGATAATGCAGAAATCATTCTTTCTCTCTCACTCAATCCCGTAATAAATTCCGAAGCTGATTACATCACCTTTGACGGATTAACCGTAAAAGGAACACGAAGTGACGGTGTAGTTATAACAGGCAATAACAATACCGTTCAGAATTGCCTTATCAAAAATGTTGCAGGCAATGCTCTTGTTATGAACGGAAGCAACAATCTTGCATATAACAACGAAATCACCCGTACAGGTAAGGGCGGAATTATTATTTCCGGCGGTGATACGGAAACTCTTACTCCCGGCAACAGCAAGGCTGATAACAATTACATCCACGATTGGTCGGAAATTTATCAGACCTATCAGCCCGCTGTTACTCTCGAAGGTGTTGGAAATATCTGTTCTCACAACGAAATGGCAAACTCTCCTCACGAAGCAATTACTTACAAAGGCAACAATCATATTATTGAATATAATCTTATCCACGATGTGTGCCTTCTTTCGGATGATGCGGGTGCAATTTATTCGGGAAGAAGCTGGGTGTGGTACGGCAATGTTGTAAGGTACAACTGTATTTATAACGTCGGTTCGGAAAATCACCGACCCGATGGTATTTATCTTGATGATGCGGTTTCGGGTCAGAAAATTTACGGCAACCTTCTTATCAATATTCCGAGCAATTCAATTCACGTCGGCGGCGGCAGAGACAATGTCATAACCAATAATATCATAGTGAATCCGGGCAACAACGCCCTGAGATTTGATGACAGAGCAAGAGAAGGCGCTCTTGAAAACGGATGGTTTACTCACGCTTACGTCGGCAGCGGCGATATGTGGGAAGCACTGTATAATTCACCCTGGCAGAGTGAAACCTGGCAAAATGCATTCCCCGAATACAAGAACTGCACGGACGATATTTCAAAATCAGATTCGCCCGATTATATTCCCAACCCTGCAAGCACTTTCAAGGGTAATATTATTATCAATAAAAATATGGGCTACGGCGAAGTTTACAGCTCCGTCTGGACTTTCAGCGATATAAGCGAAAATGGAATATATAATGTAGGCAAATGCGATGAAATCTTTGTTGATCCCGATAACGGAGATTATAATATCAAAGACATTGATGAAACCAGAAAAGACGCTCCCGATTTTAAAGAAATCCCTCTTGAAATGATAGGTAGGGTAAACTGACAAATTCCAATTTGACGGGCACAATCATTCTAAATCACGCAAATATTTAAAATTAAACAAGGACATTACCCAGCAAAACCGCTCTGAGTAATGTCCTGTTTTTGTTTGCAAAACCGCTTGAAACAAGGCGAAAAAGCCTGTTTTTCCGAGAATAATGTCCAAATAATGTCCAAGGGGTAAAAATAACGAAAATGAAAAAAGCTGAAACCGTTGTATAACAACGATTTCAACCTTCTTTAATATGGTCCGAGTGGCGAGACTTGAAAAAGTCACCGGACTTGTTGCGGTTTTCCGCAAATTCTGTAAGTCCTTGTATATCAACGTTTTTTCGGTGCTGTTTCTCGTATCCTCTGATAATCTATTGCGATTTTTCTAAAAAATAATGTCCAAAAATGTCCCGAAAAACATATATTGCAAGCAGCTTTTTCTGATGTTATTATACATTATTTCGACTCGGAAATCAACATTAATCAACAGCTTCGGTATAACCGATGCTTGAAATATATGTCAAAACTTTTTCTTTTTGTTCTTCGCTTGCCGTTATCGGCTTTTGACCAAGAAGCAAACGTGTTCCGCTGTTAATCTCAATTGATGATATTTCTTTGCTTAATACATATTAATCCATAACAAATATTGGTAAGATTGTGTTCAAAAATGTAACTCATCAGTAAGATTAGTTATAAAAAAATCGGGGCTGTTCTGAAGCCCCGATTTTTGTTTGAATGTTTAATGATTAATTAATCTGTCTATTATATTATTCTGTTTTTAGTGAAATCTTTCTTTTTGCATCTGCTTTATTATTGCGGTTTTTACTGCAACAACATCTTAATTCCTTGCTTTCGCTTCCTCATATCTTTCCTCAAGTTCTTCAAGATGTTTGTAATTTTCTCTTGCGGCTATAAGTTTTTTTGCTTCGATATAGGGCTTGGCAGCACGAGAAAATTGAATATGCTTATCGGTTTCCGCTTTCAATGCCGCTGAAAGTTCTTTTTTTCTCTTTTCAAAAGATTTAATTTCATCGGATATTTCTTTCAAAAGAACATAGTCTTTTGATTTTTTTGCTTTGGACTGTGCGACATAGAGTTCTTTAAGCTTTATATCACAAAGTTCTTCCTCATCATAAATCTTATCAATAGCAGAATAATCCGGCTCGCAAAAATCATCTATGTTTTTATAATACTTATCAATTGCTTTGCGTGAAGATAATTTGCACTGTGCAACATCAATAGCAATACTGCGGAGGTCTTTTTCTTCTTTTGAGTTTTTGGGCATTTTTCTTGCTGCAACCAGTTCATTCAGAATATCTTGCATATCAGCCTCGAATAAGCCTCTTAATCCTGAACAATAGACACTTTTGTATGCATCGATTTTTGCTGCGAAAAGAGGTGTTGAGAATTTATTGAGTT
>JAZQEE010000056.1:0-14141 GCA_045538815.1 Acutalibacteraceae bacterium | reverse complement strand
GATAATCATGTAGGCAAAACCTAAAGTACGACAACTGTATCCAGAGTACCGCCGGACACGTGGAACCCGGTGGGAAGACGGGGGGACCACCCTCCAAGCCTAAATACTACCCAGTGACCGATAGTGGAGCAGTACCGTGAGGGAAAGGTGAAAAGAACCCCGGGAGGGGAGTGAAAGAGAACCTGAAACCTTGTGTTTACAAGCACACAAAGCACGTTAAGGTGCGATGTGGTACTTTTTGTAGAACGGTCCGGCGAGTTATAGTATGTAGCAAGGTTAAGGGCTTAAGGTCCGGAGCCGAAGGGAAACCGAGTGTTAACCGCGCGTATAGTTACATGCCATAGACCCGAAACCGGGTGACCTACCCATGTGCAGGTTGAAGTGACGGTAAAACGTCATGGAGGACCGAACCGACCGGCGTTGAAAAGCCGGCGGATGACGTGTGGGTAGCGGTGAAATTCCAATCGAACTCGGATATAGCTGGTTCTCCCCGAAATAGCTTTAGGGCTAGCCTGGTGGAAAGATTACCGGAGGTAAAGCACTGAATGAGCTAGGGGCCGAAAGGTTACCGAACTCTATCAAACTAAGAATGCCGGATAATCTGTAGCCGGAGTCAGACTATGGGAGATAAGTTTCATGGTCAAAAGGGAAACAGCCCAGACCTACAATTAAGGTCCCAAATGTATGCTAAGTGGAAAAGGATGTAGAAATGCTAAAACAACCAGGATGTTGGCTTAGAAGCAGCCACACATTCAAAGAGTGCGTAATAGCTCACTGGTCGAGTGGGTCTGCGCCGAAGATGTAACGGGGCTAAGCATACAACCGAAATTTAGGCATCAGAAATGATGGGTAGGGGAGCGTTGTGTATAGGGAGAAGCTTGAGCGAAAGCACAGGTGGACAAAACACAAGTGAGAATGCCGGAATGAGTAGCGAGAATTATGTGAGAATCATAATGGCCGAAAATCTGAGGTTTTTAGGGGAAGGTTCGTCCGCCCTAAGTAAGCCGGAAGCTAAGGCGAGGCCGAAAGGCGTAGTCGATGCACATACGGTTGATATTCCGTAGCCATTTACAACGTTAAGCATAATGACACTTGGAGATAAGTCCAGTCGGCGATGGTAGACCGAACAGACCGATGCTCTGAGGCGAGAAAAGTTATGTGTATTATTGTAGATGTCCGTACCGCAAACCGACACAGGTAGATGAGGAGAGAATCCTAAGGCCAGCGGGAGAAAGGTTGTTAAGGAACTCGGCAAAATGACCCCGTAACTTCGGGATAAGGGGTGCCACGAAAGTGGTCGCAGTGAATAGGCCCAGGCGACTGTTTAGCAAAAACACAGGTCTCTGCTAAATCGAAAGATGAAGTATAGGGGCTGACGCCTGCCCGGTGCTGGAAGGTTAAGGTGAAGAGTTAGCGCAAGCGAAGCTTTGACCCGAAGCCCCAGTAAACGGCGGCCGTAACTATAACGGTCCTAAGGTAGCGAAATTCCTTGTCAGGTAAGTTCTGACCCGCACGAAAGGTGTAACGATCTGGGCGCTGTCCCAACAACCTGCCCGGCGAAGTTGTAGTACCGGTGAAGATGCCGGTTACCCGCGATTAGACGGAAAGACCCCATGGAGCTTTACTGTAGCTTGATATTGGATTTTGATAGTTCATGTACAGAATAGGAGGGAGTCTGAGAAACAGTGGCGCCAGCCATTGCGGAGACGACTTTGGGATACCTCTCTTGAATTATTGGGATTCTAACCTGCCGCCGTTATCCGGCGGGGGGACATTGTCAGGTGGGCAGTTTGACTGGGGCGGTCGCCTCCTAAAGAGTAACGGAGGCGCTCAAAGGTTGGCTCAGTACGGACGGAAACCGTACAATGAGTGTAAACGCAAAAGCCAGCCTGACTGCGAGGCCGACGGGCCGAGCAGGTACGAAAGTAGGAGTTAGTGATCCGGCGGTATGTGAGTGGAAATGCCGTCGCTCAACGGATAAAAGCTACCCTGGGGATAACAGGCTTATCTCCCCCAAGAGTCCATATCGACGGGGAGGTTTGGCACCTCGATGTCGGCTCATCACATCCTGGGGCTGAATTCGGTCCCAAGGGTTTGGCTGTTCGCCAATTAAAGTGGTACGCGAGCTGGGTTCAGAACGTCGTGAGACAGTTCGGTCCCTATCTATCGCGGGCGTAGGATATTTGAGAGAAGCTGTCCTTAGTACGAGAGGACCGGGATGGACATACCACTGGTGTATCGGTTGTCGCGCCAGCGGCACGGCCGAGTAGCTATGTATGGAAGGGATAAACGCTGAAGGCATCTAAGCGTGAAGCCCATCTCAAGATAAGATATCCCACAACGCAAGTTGGTAAGACCCCTGGAAGACTACCAGGTAGATAGGCTGGAAATGTAAGTGCAGTAATGTATTCAGTTAACCAGTACTAATAGGTCGAGGACTTGACCCAAATGGTTTTTCAAGATTTGAATTAGAAGTTTTCAAGCGAAAGATTGTCGTTTAGTTTTGAGGGTACATCCTCATAGATAAGCACCTTTAGCTCAGTTGGTAGAGCAACTGACTCTTAATCAGTGGGTCCCGGGTTCGAATCCCTGAAGGTGCACCAGCCGAAAGGCGCAAAGGGAAAAGAAACGGCCCGTTGGTCAAGCGGTCAAGACACCGGCCTCTCACGCCGGTAACAAGGGTTCGATTCCCTTACGGGTCACCAAGTACCCGAACAATTTAATAAGGTAGTAACGCCATAGTGCGTACTATACAAGTATGCCGGTGTCAATGACGATGAGGGTACACCTGTTCCCATGCCGAACACAGAAGTTAAGCTCATCAGTGCTAACAATACTCGGAGCGCAGGCTCCCGGGAAGATAGGTCGACGCCGGCATACATTTTTAAAAAAATGCCTTAATAGCTCAGTTGGTTTTGAGAGTGAGCGCTGCCGGTGGCAGAAAAAGCGAGCTCGAAAAAGTGCAGAGAAAAGGAGCGATAGAACGTAAGAGATAGCGCGACTATTTCTCAAACCGGGATGAGCATGCGGTGACCGCATGCAGATAAAGAAAAGGTCATAATTAAAAAATTAGAATATATACTACATATATGCCTTAATAGCTCAGTCGGTAGAGCATGCGGCTGTTAACCGCAGGGTCGTAGGTTCGAGTCCTACTTGAGGCGCCAAACAAAGAAGCACACCAAAAGGTGTGCTTTTTTGTTTAGTTCCAATATTACACAATCTATATCCTTGTAGTTAATACCTGCTTGCCTACAGACTGAGCGTGCGAAGTCGGTGGCCTGCGGCCGACCGCTGCCTGTGGCAGAAGCAGGGAGGGATGCAGGTGTGCAGCGGTCAAAAGTTGCACGTGCTTACAGTACGTAAGCAACTTTTGGGTACCGCAAACTGGCGCCTGCGCTGAACAATATCCAATCACCGCACATACGCAGTCTGATCCCTTTATTATTTATTGCCCGTAGCTGTTAACCGCAGGGTCGTAGGTTCGAGCCCTACAGTAGGCGCCAGAAAAAAGTCCTGTTCGAAAGAACAGGACTTTTTTCAACTAAATCCACCCTGACGGGTAGGTGAAATATTGCTTCGCAATGTGAAATTCTCGCTTTGCTCGAGTGAAATCGTTGCGGCGGTGGGTGGATTTAATTTCACTTAATGTGTCAGCATTAAATTTCACAATCCGTCAGGATTATTTCATGTTTTGAAAAAACATTTCACTTGAAGGCAAATCAAAACGCATCCCATAAAATTTATTGATTTTTCTCTTCGGATATTGTATATTGGAAATATCGGAAAGGAGAAGAAAAATGAAAAAGTTATTGAAACTGGCATTAACGGTTGCCTTGCTGGCTGCAGTTTCGGTCTTTGCGGAACTGTCCGCAAATGCAGTAAGCTTCAGTCCCGATCTGAGGCATCAGACAGAAAACAGTGTTACCCTCTGGAGCAAAAAAGAATATGAAGGCAAAAGCAAACAGCTTGACGCAGGCGAATACCCCGAAATTGATTTCAGAATCAGAAGCATAACTATCCCACAGGAATATGTTGTTTATGCTTATTCCGGGGAGAATTTTGAAGGCGATGAATACATTCTGAATGACAGCGTTGATAAGCTTTTTAAAATCAGCCTGACAGACGGCATTTCCCGCATAAACAGAATCCGCAGTCTGCGTATCGGACTTATTGAGAGCGAAGCAATTGATATCACAAACCTCGATGATTCGCAAAAAAATCAGATTATCACTGACTACGCTCCCCGCATTCATATGGCTCAGGGAGACCCGTATCAGGCGGTTTCCATGGATTGGACATTTGAACATTTTGACAGAGTGATGGATTCCAAAGGCAAATCCCGTCTGGTAATGAAAGAGGAAATTGACGGTCCTCACGATATCTGCGAAACCTTCTACGGCGATCAAGATTCAGCTGTTGCCTATGCATTCTGGGTTGAAAAAGACAATAACTATGTAGATGTTGTGTATTTCATTTATTGTTCCTATGACAGCGGCAAGCATATATGGCTGGTGAACAATATGGTTGGCGGTCATCCCGGCGACTGGGAACATTTCACCCTCAGGTTTTTAACCTATGAAGAAAACGGAAAAAAGTATATGCGTCCCGTCAAAACAGCCTTTGCAGCACATACATTTGCAGAAATCGAGACATGGGAAGATCTTGAAATGTACGATGATACCCATTGCACAATTTATTGCGCTGCAGGAACGCACGGATTATATCCTCATACGGGAACATACACCTATATGAATTTTGTGGTTGTGCAGCTTAAAGATGTCTGCACAAAAGGAGAGCCGTGGGATCTTTGGGCTCCGGGAAAGCTTGAAACATTTGAGCTGATTCCGAAAAAAAGCTGCCGTGCCCTCGCCGGTTCAAAGTGGGCTCCGGTATTCGGCTATGACGTTGAAAATCCCGACAGTCTTGCAACACTTTATTGGGGCAACGAAGCCGCGTATCCGCCTTTTATGAACAGCGGTCCTCAGGGTCCTCAGTTCAAAACCGAAATGACAAGCAAATCAAGCTTCAAATAATTTACAGGGACTGTTTCTTCAGAGACAGTCCTTTTTCGTTTATGCTTGCTCTTTTTATTTTACTGTGTTATTATATAAGTATCTTTAATGTCTGAAAGGGAAATGTCATGAAAGATAAATCAACCATAGTCTTCACGGGAGACATCGGTTTTGACAGATATATGTACGGTCAGTGGAACGATGACGAGCTTCTGTCCGAAGAAATTCTTGGATTTCTTCACAGCGCAGATCATGTTGTCGCTAACGTTGAAGGACCCGTCGCACCGCTTGAACAGAACACAACCACCGACGGCGCTGCGCAGCTTCTTCATACCATTGACCCCGAAGCCGTAAAAGTCCTTAACAAAATGAATGCCGATATCTGGAATATCTGCAACAACCATATTATGGATGCAGGTGAATACGGCATAAAAAGCACGCTTGAAATTGCAGAAGCAAACGGTGCAAAAACCATCGGCGCAGGTATGAATATTCATGAAGCGAGGCGCCCCGTAATTCTCGACGAAGCAGGCGGAATCGGAATGTTCGGCGTCGGATATCAGCGTGCATGCAGAAAAGCCGACGAAAACAAGGCAGGCTGCTACAGCTGGAGCGACCTTGACGAAATTCAGAACACCATAAACGAAATAAAAAAGACCTGCCGCTGGTGCGTAGTTGTTGCTCATGCAGGCGAAGAATTCACACCTCTACCGTCGCCTTACACAAGAGAGCGATACCGTAAATATCTTGAAATGGGTGCGGATATGGTTATCGGTCATCATCCGCATGTACCGATGAATTACGAAACCGTCGGCGATAAAATTATTTTTTATTCGCTCGGTAATTTTATTTTTGACACCGATTATCAGCGTTCACAGTTCAACACCGAATTCGGTCTGCTTGTCAAGCTCAACTTCACCGAGAACGATTTTTCGTGGGAACCGATGGGGCTTGAAATCCTCAGAGGCCCCGAACATGTTGTCAGAGCGCCTCTGCCGAGGATTTTCACGGATGTTCAGGAGGAAGAATTCAACCTTCTCTCCCCCCTCTCCGCAAAAATGCATATTGCCGCAACAAGGCGTCAGATGACATATCTGAATCCGAAACGCTTCAAGGACGCAACCGAGGAAGAATGGGCGGAGCATTTTGCAGAGCCGCTCAGAACAGGGCGTGTCCCCGGCGAAACACTCGATTTCTTTATTCTCTGCCCGCTTGCGGAAAAAGAAAAAGACAGAGAATGGGAAAAGAGCAAACTTGAAGATGTCAAACAGTATATTTTAGAGCAAATGTAAAACCGAGGTGACGCTATGCCGATTATGGGCTCATGGAGCGCAATGCGCAAATATCTCGAAAACGAAATGCTATGCAATTCTCTGAAAGGCAGAGTCCGCTACAATTTAACCACCTATCCTGACATGGACCGCTGCGGTCATTTTGAGGTTTTTATTGACGGTAAATCCCGAAAAGTATTCTCAATGGATTATGCCGCAAGCCAGCTTCATAAAAACTCGGATAAAAGCGAGGATTTCTGGAAGAATTATTGGGCTGAAAAAGAGAACGCCTCCGTTCATCAGCAATTTGACGATACGGATTTTGCAAAAGCCCTGAAAGAATACCGTTCTTCAGATATTCAGACTTCCATCAAATCTGAAAATCCTATTGTGCGCATGTTTGCAGTACTTGACCGAAGAACAGGCAAAAGAACACTCATCGAGTTAAAAAACACCCTCCCCGAACAACCCGAGTGGCTTCGTTTCTTCTATGAATTGCGCTTATCGTCCGAAAACTTATTACAATAAATCATTCATACCACCAAGGAGGAAATATGAAAAACACATTTCAAAAATGTCTTTCCGCTTTTCTTGCGGTTATTCTTATTCTGACTGCTGCACCGCTCAGCATCATATCATTCGCATGGGATCCCAATGTTGATGACGGCTTCAACCTGAGCCTTAAAACAAAAATCTTCCATGAGGTTGACGGCGAATGGGTTGAGGCTGAAACCGTTGAACCGGGCGAAAGCGTCAAGGCGAGAGTTTATATCGGCACTGACTATTATGCAGGTCCCGGTCAGGTTGTTGTTTTCTACAGTAACAATTTCTTTGAAGATGAATATGCTTCAAACGCCTCAATAGAGCTTGCTGTCAACGCCGACCCCGAAAGCTCAACAAAAAAATACAAGATAGACGGCTTTTTCAATAAAGGTAAGGGTATAATTTATGCTCTTCTTGATGGCGGATACATAACCGAGGAATTTGCTCAGACTCATACCGCACTCACTTTCTTTTACATGTTCGAGGGCTCTTCCCCCACATGTCAGATACTGAGCGATGAGCACTGGTTTGCCGAATTTGACCTTAAAGTCAGAGAAGACGCAACGGGTGACGGCGATTTCGTTATTCTTGAAGACACGGTAACCGACCCCTATGAGCATCAGGATGCGTATATCTCAATCACAAAGGGTCAGGAAGGAAGCCACCCCGACAACGCATCCAACATGTATCTCTGGAGCGCAGATGTTACAATCGAAAGCTCTGCCGTTTCCGTTCCCGTAACATATTCCGATTACACCGTTGAGACATACATCATGAACACGGACGGCGGATACGATATGACTTCGGAAACAATTGAAGCCGAAGCAGGCTCCGTTGTTGATGCATCATACACCGTTGAAGAAGGATTTGAACTCAACAGCGAAAAAAGCATTCTCAGCGGAACTGTTGCCGCTGACGGCTCTCTCGTTCTGAAAGTTTATATTGACAGAATCTCATACACCTTAACCGTCGATAACGGTGAAAGCAAAACAACCTCAGATTATCTCTACGGCGAACCGCTTGACGAGCCTGATATTTCTCCGAAATTCGGTTTCAGTTTCATAAAATGGGAGCCTCAGCTTCCCGAAACAATGCCGGCAGAGAACCTGACCGTTACCGCCGTATGGGAAGCAAATTTATACAACGCAGTGTTCGAATCCGAAAACGAAGAATTTGATTGGTTTGAAGTTGCGTTCAACAGCGAAATCCCATTTCCCGAAAATACACCCCAAAAGGAAGGCTTCAACTTCCTCGGCTGGTCACTTGACGGAGTGAATGTTCTTGAAACACTCGGCATAATGGATGCTGAAGGCAAGAAATTCTATGCTGTATGGGAAGCAAAAGAGCCTGAGCATGTACATATTCCTCAGGTGATAACAGTTCCCGCAACATGCACCGAGGACGGTAGCGAATATACAATCTGCTCTGCCTGCAAAGAACCTCTCAGCGAAATAACCGTTCTCCCCTCAGGCGGTCATTCTCCCGCAGACGAATGGAAAACCGTTACCGAACCCACGCTGACTCAAAACGGTAAGAAGATTAAGGAATGCACCGTTTGCGGTGAAACTGCGGAAGAATCGGATATTTCAATGTTAAGAGTTGCCGAAAGCGATGGCGTTCAGATTGAGTATTCTCCCGATGACTACAGCGGCGAGGTCGGCATTTCAGCAGACAAGCCTTCAGATAAGAACACTCAGGATCTCATCAACAACGAAATCGGCACGGGCAACGGCACCGTTTATGACCTTGCAATAACGGTTAACGGCAGCGAAGCTCAGCCCGAGAGCAAAGTCACGGTCAAGCTTCCTCTTCCCGAAGGCTATGACGCAGGCCGTTCATCAGTTTACGAAATCAACACCGCAGACGGAACGGTTAAAGAGATTGACGCAGAATACAAAGACGGCTATTTTATTTTTGAAACAACCGTTCTCGGCAGCTATGTTATTTTCGAGGCATATGACGGAGTTTTAAAAATCCGCAAACCTTCAATAACAACCATTAAATACGGCGATGCAATCATTCTTCACGCCGACCTGAGCAAGCCTCTTCCCAAGGGCGCATATATCAAATGGACCGCAGATAACGGCAATTTCAGCTACACTGCATCCAAAGACGGCTCAACCTGTCAGATAACCCCGAGCAAAACCGGCAACACAACATTCACCGCAACAGTTTACGATTCAAGCGGAAATGAAATTCAGTCCGACACCCAGACCATGACCTCAAAAGCAGGCTTCTTCCAGAAAATCGGCGCATTCTTCAGAAAGCTCTTCAAGCTCACAAAGGTATACCCCGAATTATTCAGGCATATCGTATAAACGCAGAACAGCGGGAGAGATTCTCCCGCTGTTTTTTCATCGGCAACTTTCGTTCCGACATCATATCAACTTCAATAAGGCGAAAAAGAAGCCGCCCTTACGGACGGCTTCTGATTATTTCAGGAATCAGTCTTCCTTCTTTGACTTGATTACGATTGCTGAGCTTGCTGCGATAGCAAGGAGAGCAAGTGCGGGAACAACAATGCCGCTGCCTGTGTTGGGGATTGTGCCGTCAACCTTTGAAGGAGCCTTCTTGGTTGTTGTTGTGCCGTCATCGAAAGCGGTTGTTGAAGAGTCTGTGGGCTTTTCTTCTGTTGTTGTGGATGTATCACTCTTCTTGGTTGTTGTTTCTTTCTTGTCTGAGGTTGTTGTTTCCTTCTTCTCAGTTGTAGTTGTTTCTTTTTTTGTTGTTGTTTCTCTGGGATCGTTGGGTGCGTCGGGGTCTGCTGTAGTTGTTTCCTTCTTTTCTGTTGTTGTCTCTTTTTTCTCAGTTGTTGTTTCTTTCTTTTCAGTTGTTGTTACTGTTGTTTCTGAAGCGCCGTCTGTATTGCCGTCATTTTCAGCAAATGCAAAAAGCGAAAGTGTGCAAAGTGAAACAAGTGCAATGAGAAGTGCGAGAACTACTGAAACTGTCTTTTTCATTTCATTTACCATCCTTTTTAAAATTTTTGTCTGCCGTAAGTAATTGTGCATACAATATTATTTTACACGTAACGCCGCTCTTTGTCAAGAGTTATGATTTACCATATATATAGAAATAAGAAGCATATGTGAAATGAATTTTGTATGACTTGCAAGGCAAAATATAAATAACTTTATAAGAAAGGAGCAAAAAAACAATGCCCTTTAATTTTCCGAAAGATAATAAAAATAAGGCTCAATGGCATTTTGACGGCAAAACCGAGCGCAAGTCCTATGAATTGGACAACACCAGAATTCATAATGATGTTCTCGGAAGCTACACGGGAACTCCCTATGATAACGAAGAGCCCGTTCAGGATGCCGATGATCTTTAACCTGTCTTAATTGAGTTTGCCGGGTACACTGTGCCTGTGTACCCGACTCCACTCCATCTTTTGTCTCCCTGCAGCTTTCCTTCCCCAAGGAGAGCTGCATAGCATATGAGAAACCCGCATGATCCCTTTCCATCCATAGTTTATTCAACTGTAAGGTCAGCGGAAGTTTCGTCTCAGTTGATTTCCTGAGCGCCGATAACGGTGCTGCCGGAAATTGAAAATGCAGTGATTTTGCTGCCCGAAACGGTATAGAGAGTATCGCCTATGCTTGTTCCTCTCACAGCAGCGTCGCCTTCGGTGTTTTCCGTGTTGTGTTTATAGGTTCCGACAGGTGAAATCGTGCCGTCCGAAATACTGAAAAGAACATAAGAAGAGATATCCGTGCCCGTTGCGGGGTTGGTTTTTACCACGGGAATTCCGAGAAGCTTCTTTTCGGAATCAACCATGATGCTGCGTATGTCTGTTTCGTCAGGAAGAGCAAAGTCCTCCGAAAGCTCATACTTTGAAACAACCTCGGGAATATCGGAATTGCTGATATCAAGCAGCGAGAGCCTGAAGCCGTCGCCCTTAGTCAGCTCTTCAAGGGTAACAAGTGCCGATTCTGAAACGGAATAAATCGTTTCGGTAAGACCGGAGTTTTCAAACATTCCGCTGTCCTGAGGCTTTGCGGGATCGGAAAAATCAACAACAGTTGCCTGATTTCCGCTCTCCTCGGTGTAGATATAGCAGTTCGTTCCGATAAATTTGACGCTCTTGGCGTTTTCACCCCAAAGAAGACCGTCTATTCCTCCGACAAGCTCCATTTTTTCGTTAAGAATATAAACTCCTGTTGAAGAAATACCCTTCGAAGCAACAATCGCTCTGTTGCCGAGACTGTCATAGCAAACGTTGCCGATTACCGAACCGTCAACAACATAAGATCCCGCAAAATCAATGGAATCCTCTCCGATGTTGAAGCGGTAAATCTCGGTCAGTGTTCTGTGCTTTCCTGATTCGTCAGCATCAACCGAAACAAATCCTCTTGAAAGCATTATGACATCCGATGAGCAGGTGACAGTTTTTCCGCTGCCGAGAACTGCAAGGCATTCAACGGTATCAGTCATATCAGCGATATTGGTCGAGGTTATGAAAAGGTATGACGCTTCAGGATCATTAACTGCAATAAAAATATTCTCAGCCTTTGGAACGTTAACTTCTCCGTTAACGCTGAACGAGGGAATCATTCCCGTTCCGGCAGTTGCTGCCGATATGGATTTGGCGGTGACAAGGCAAAGCTTTTCGTCTGAAATGCATGAAGAAACATATTTTCCGTCCTGGATATGCTCACGCACTTTGACGGGCGCAGTCGGATCGGTTATGTCATAATAAACTGCAACGGTCGAAAGCTTGTCATAAGCGGTTGAGCCTGCCAGCGCATAGCTGTATCGGTTCATAAGAGCAATGAGCTTGTTGCCTTCAAGATAAATCTCGAAGCACTCATCAACCTCCGCTGTATTGCTGCCGTCAGAAAGAACTATTGTTGCGGCAACGCCCATCTCATTTGCAGGCACTGCCCTGACAACCTTTATCTGCTCGGCATTTGAGCCCGTTGCAGCGTTTCTGCCGCTGGCTACAACATAAATGTAGTTGCCGTCATTTCTGACTATATCCGCTTCAACTCCGCTTATCGCCACAACGCCTTCGGTTACGAGATTGTCAATGCCGACAGCCTCGGATTTGAAGCTTTCAGACTTATTGTTGAAAAGCTTGTCAATAACTCTGACTGCTGTTGTTGAAGCGTTTCCTGCAGCCTCGCCGTTTTTGTCAGGCTGAGTTGTCTGCTCCTTACCGAGAATTTTTTCAACGGTTCGTTCAATTTCCTCATAGCTTTCCGCACTCTTCACAAGTGTTCCGTTTCTGCCTGCGTAGTCCGAAGGAATAACTCTGACTCCGCTTTCATATCTCATGAACAATGCGCATCCTACAATGAGCGCAAGCATCGCCGCAATGGCTGTCAGCTTGCGCAGATAGATAATATTGCCCTTTTCGGCCCCCGTATTATCGGAAAAATCCTTTATGTTACTCTTTTCGGTTTCCCCGAGCATTTTGACTATGCTCTCTTTCTGAAGTTTCAGCGGAACATTGACCGAATCGCTTTGTTTATTGAATTCTTCTCTGAGCATTTCAAGCGTTTGCTTATCTCTTTTATTCATTGCCTATCACCCTCCTTTCCTTTGAGTTTCGCCGTCAATTTCCGTACGCAGTTTTTTAAGAGCTCTTTTTAATTTTGAGCGCACGGTTGAAGACGGACATTCAAGAATTTCGGCAATCTCGTGACTTTTGTATCCGCCCAGCACGCTGAGCAGGACAATTTCTCTTTCCTGAGTTGAAAGAGTATTTAAAGCGCTCTGCATTTCGAACGAAAGCTCCATGCTTCCGCTTGCGGCAGGCTCTTCATATCCCCCGTTTTCGTCATCGAGGCTTACCGTGGTGCTTTGCTTACGGCTGTCTGTGTAATATCTTTTGCAGGCGGCGCAGAGAATCCTGAAAAGCCATCCTTTGAATGCCTGCGCCTTTTTGAGAGACTTTATCTGGCTGAAGGCGGATAAAACCGCATCGGAGACTGCGTCCTGAGCAAGAATTTCGCTGCCCGTCACATAACAGGCATAGCAATACATCTCTTTATAGTAAAGCTCATAAAGCTCTCCGAAAGCTTCGGCGTTTCCGTTTTTCGCCGAAGTAACGAGTTCATTTATCTGAGTGCTCAATCCGACCCTCCTTACCGCTCTCACTATATAAGTGTTGCAAAATCTTATTTTTGTTGCATAAATTTTGAAAAAATTTTAAAAAAATTATTTTTTTATGTCTGACGGAAATAATATAACCGATTATAATATATATTGCAAGGTGATAAACATGAAAAAAGCTATAATTCTTATGACTGCCGCAATGATTTTTCTTGCGGGCTGCACGGGAAGAACAACTCTTGAAGAATATGACGCAAATGCACCCGCCACCGTTGAAGACACAGGCAGAAAGGCAACCTCGCCCTATACGGGCTTTGAGCTTCTGCCTCAGACATCGTTTGAGGTCCCCGACCCCGAAAATGCAAGAAATCTGCCCACGGATAAAATCGAACACAGCTACGGTATCTCGAAGAACGGCATTGTTCACGATATTTCTGCGCAGGCTCAGAAATTTTTTGAAAGCAAAAACTATAAAGCTCTCTGCTACGACACAAGCGGAGAAAAAGTGCTTTATCTGACATTTGACTGCGGATGGGAAAACGGATACACCGAAAAAATTCTTGATATTCTTGAAGAAAAAGATGTTCCTGCCGCATTCTTCTGCACTCTTGACCATATAAAAGCTGAGCCCGAGCTGATCGGAAGAATCATAAATGACGGTCATATCGTCGGCAACCATTCAACCAAGCATAAGAATTTTGCAGAAATTTCACGCAGCAAAATGGCAGAAGAAATACTGACCTGTGATAATTATCTGCGAAAAAATTACGGCTATACCTCTGCGTTTTTCCGTTTTCCCGAAGGCTCCTATAACGAAAGTGCGCTCGACCTTGTTCAGTCAATGGGTTACACAAGCGTTTTCTGGTCCTGCTCATATGCAGACTGGGATGTTGAAAACACGAAAGGTGCCGAATACGCATTTGAAACCGTCACCTCAAGGCTTCACCCCGGAGCGGTCATTCTTCTTCATTCCGTCTCTCCCGACAATGCCGCCGCCCTCGGAGATATCATTGAATACGCAAGAGCAAACGGCTACGAATTCCGTTCGCTGAATGACTATACTTTTTGAAACAGTAATCAATATGGTTTTGAAAGGTATATTTCCGCCACGGCTGCGTTAAAAATCTTTGAAATAACCTCGTATTCCTGCAGATTTTCGCCTTGCTGTGACGAAAATCTCCTCTTTCAAAACTGCTTCGCATCTGAAATGCAATAGGTTGCGTGCAGTCGGGAATTTCTTCTCTGCAGGCAT
>JAZQEE010000055.1:0-18784 GCA_045538815.1 Acutalibacteraceae bacterium | reverse complement strand
CAAAACTGCTTCGCATCTGAAATGCAATAGGTTGCGTGCAGTCGGGAATTTCTTCTCTGCAGGCATACTCTCGTATGGCAAAGAGAAAAATCACCGAATGTGCGTGAGATATTGTATTTCAGACATATAGGATTACTGTTTCAAAAAGTATGCTTTTTTAGCAGAGGTGATAATATGAATATCGAGTTTATCGGTAAACCCAAAACAATAATATCAAATCCGAACAGCCACCACGGTTATTTTGCGTGGCCAACCGTTTCACTTTTGCAGGACGGAAAAATTGCCGTCGGCGCATCGGGTTTCCGCCTCGAACATATATGCCCGTTCGGCAAAGCCGTAATTTCCTACAGCTTCGACGGCGGCGAAACCTACACTCTCCCTGCGCCCGTAATCGATACCCCTCTCGATGACAGAGATGCGGGCATCTGCACCTTCGGCGAAAAAGGCGTTATTTTCACCTCATTCAACAACTCTGCGGACATGCAGAGACAGCACAACAAAGAAAATGAATATGTCCAGAGCTATATAAACACAATCACAAAAGAAGACGAAGAAAAATATCTCGGTGCGGTCTTCCGTATAAGCCACGATTGCGGAATAACCTTCGGAGAGATTCTTTCATCGCCCGTCACTTCTCCCCACGGACCGATTGAGCTCCGAGACGGAACGGTTTTATGGGCAGGAACAAGATTTGACGATGTTTTTGGCGGCATTGAAGTGCGACGCCTTGATACTGAATGCGGAAAAACTGAGCTTGTCGGAAGAATAACAGCGTCGAATAAGAATTTTGTACTTAATGAGCCTCATATGGTTGAGCTCCCGGACGGGAAGCTTATCTGTCATATGAGATGTGAAAATTCAGAGCTTTTTTATGGGGGAGAAGAAAAACTGTTCACCGTTTTCCAGAGCGTCTCCGATGACTGCGGCAAAACCTGGTCTGAACCCGAAATGCTTCTTGACGAAACAGGCGGCGCACCGCCTCACCTCATTCAGCTAAGCTCGGGAATTCTGCTTTCAACCTACGGAAGAAGAAAGCTCCCCTACGGAATCATGGCAATGATGAGCTCCGACGGCGGAAACAGCTGGGAGAAGGATATCCGCATTTATGAAAACCACGCAAGCGATGATATCGGCTATCCCTCAACAATTGAACTCAGCGACGGAACGCTGATTACCGTTTTTTATGCATCCGACAGCGAAAACGGACCCTGCAGAATTATGCAGCAGAAGTGGAAAATAGTATAGCAATTCCTCGGGAGGTATCCGCTTTGCAAGAAGAATCACAGAAAAAATCTTTTTCAAAAAAAGATATAATCATTTTTATGCTTATGGGCTGCACGGCGATACTTATTGCCGCTGCGGGAATATATCATCATCAGAGCTTTCTGCGCATACTCCCGCTTTATGTTTCGCTGATAATCGCTATGCTGCAGTCACGGGTCAATCGCTATGCAAGCTTGCTCGGCGGCATCAACTCACTGCTTTACGGCGCAGTTTATGTTTATTATAACCTCTACGCTTCGGCGTTTTCCGCAATACTTTTTTCTTGCCCGATTCAGCTTTTAACCTTTATCCGCTGGAACAAAAACAAATGGAAACATACCACGGTGCTGCGCAAGCTGAGCGGCAAGCAGAGGCTGTTTCTCACAATAGGTTATGTCGTTGCACTGGCAGCCTTGTGGATTATTCTCCCGCTTATCGGCTCGCAATATGTTTTTCTCGACAGCGTCACAAATGTGCTCGGCATAATAATATATTTCCTGACGATGTTTGCCTTTGTTGAATACACATTCCTGATGATTGTCAACGGCGCAATCGGCATCGCTCTTTATGTGACAATGCTGGAGGCTACACCCGAAACAGTGACATATCTCATTTTCTCGGTTTATTCGTTTATATGCATCGTGTTTGCATTCTTCGAGGCAAGAAAGCTCTACAGCAGTCAGCAGAATAAATAATTTATTTTTAGATAAGGTGATACATATGAAGACTACTGAAAAAATACTGAAAAGCGAAAAGCGTGAGCTTGCAAGATTCACTAAAATGCAATCCCGCAGCTCGGGCAGCGGATATTTTCTGATTCTGCTCATTCTTATTGCCGTTGTCAACATCCTTGACGAGGTTACAAGCAACCTGACCGTTACGGTGCAATCCTCGTTTGTAACCGAGTTTTTCGTAAACAATCCGTTTATGGGCAAGTATTACACCTATGAAGACGGTCTTGCGTTCCATTCGGGCATCGGCGTTTTCACCTATGTTCTGGGTCTGTTTACCCCGTTTTATAAGGCACTCGCCGACAAATGGGGCAGAAAGCCGCTTTTCGCCATTTCGACTCTCGGCATGGCGGCAGGTCTTCTTGTTATTCATCTGTCATCAAGCTACATAATGTTTCTTGTCGGCTTTGCGATTATAAGCTTTTTCATGGGACACGATATTCAGATTATCTATATTCTTGAAGAAGCGCCCGACAAGCACCGTGCAAAAATTTACAGCTTTCTCAAAAGCTTCGGCATTTTGGGCGTTATCCTGATTCCGACTCTCCGTGACATGCTCATGGGCAATGACGCAACAAAATGGCGCGAAATTTTCCTTGTTCCCGCTCTGATAGGCTTTGCCGCCGTTGTGCTCGTTGTTCTTCTTGCTAAAGACACAAAGGTTTTTATCAGCGAAAGAATTGAATATCTCTCCCGTCCTTATGAAGACAGACTCGCTGAAAAAGCTCTTAAAAAGCAGCAAAAGCAGGCTCAGCGAAATCAGTCAGGAGTATTCAACGGCGTAAAATATATTTTTGCAAACAAAGACACAAAAATGCTTATCATCGCCCACATCATTTTTGACGCCGCAATGCCTGCGATTGCTCTTTATTTTGAGTCTTCGATGCATCGTGCGGGAATGAGCACAAGCGATATCACAAAAGCCCTGTTCATGGTGCCCGTCATTTATGCTTCAATCACCTTCCTTTCGGGCTTCATTGCAGACAAGGCAGGCAGAAAAACGACTGTCAATCTTTTCTCCGCAACCTGTGTTGCGGGATATATTCTTTTTGTTATCGGAATTCTTAAAGGCTGGAATCCGTATCTTATCGGCTCATTCGCAGGTCTTTATCAGGGCTCATACTGGATTGGCAGAGACTATATGAATGTTATGATGACAGAAAAGGTGCCGACGGATATCCGTGCATCGGTTGTCGGCGCAGAGGGTCTGCTCGTCATTATCGGTCTTGTTGTCGGCTACGCAAGCACAATCGTCGGAATGATGATTATGCCTATCTGGTGGGCATGCCTTGCGGTATCAATCCCCACCGTTTCCGTTGCCGCAATTATATTCGCCCTTAAAGTCAGGGAAACCAAGGGTGCAAACCTTGACAAAATAGATTAAAGGAGAATTCATGATGAAAGTGTTGATGATTTTAGCGGACGGCATGCGCCCCGATTCGCTGCCCGATATTGCAAATGCGCAAAAAATTATCGGTGAATCCTTTTACACAATGAACGCCGAAACGGTTTACCCTTCCGTCACTCTGCCTTGTCACATCTCACTTTTCCACAGCGTCACTCCGCAGAGGCACGGCACAACAACAAACACATATATGCCTCAGGTCAGACCCATCAGCGGCTTATGCGAAGTTCTTAAGCAGGCGGATAAGAAGTGCGCCATTTTCTATAACTGGGAAGAAATCCGCGATGTTTCCCGCCCGAATTCTCTTGCGCATTCCTGCTTTTATGCAGGCCGCAGAATAGGCTATAAAGAGGCGGGAGAAGTCCTGACGGAAGAGTTAATCAAGTATCTGAAAAACTATGATACCGACTTTACTTTTCTTTATTTCGGTTATCCCGATATGGCGGGCCACAATCACGGCTGGATGTCTGACGAATATATGGAAGCCATTCAGAGCAGCTGGGATAACATCGAAAAAATAATGACTGCTCTCGGCGATGAATACACCTATATCATCACCGCTGACCACGGCGGTCATGACAGAACTCACGGAAGCGACATGCCCGAAGATATGATTATTCCCGTGATTATCAACGGCAGGGATTTTGAAAAAGGAGAAATCCCCGTAAAAGTCAATATTATGGATCTTGCTCCCACGGTAACAAAGCTTCTCGGCGTTGAACCCGACAGCGAATGGGAAGGCAAATCACTGGTTTAACGAAAAAAATCCCGAACCCGGCAAGCAATTCCTCCGTGGGTTTTCTGCGCAAGGCACTATGCCCCACTTTTTTATTTAATCAGCCTTCTTTGACAACAGGTTTTCCGAATAAGGAAATAAAAAAATAATGCATAAGCCTCTTGCTCATGCATATTCTGCCTTGAAAAACCGCTCTGTGTTGAAACACAGAGCGGTTTTTTCCTTATTTATAAAGCTTCATGACTTCTTCAAGCGGACCTGCAAAAGCCTTTGAAATTCCCGAGGGAATCTTATCCTTTGTAAGAACAGACATATATTTATTCTTCAGGTCATTTGTCATCTGATATTTTGCAACGGTCTTGATGAGCGCCTGCCTCTTATCTTCATTTTCAAGATAAGCGCAGTTTTCAAGTCTGATTTCAACTGTTGCCTCATTGCCTGCGCTGAAAGCAACCTCAACTGTTTTTCCGTCTCTGCGGATTTCAGCTTCTGTCTTTTCGCCGTTTACCGTTACGCTGATTTCTGCCGAAACAATATCTCTGAATTTAACGGCATATGTTCTCTTTTCGGGGGAAACAGCACCCGTACCCTCAGCTTTTTTAATCGTGAAATCAACTCTGTTTCCGTTTTCGTTAACGGTAAAATCGGTTTTGAGATATTCGCCGTTCTGATACGAAAGCGTTTCACCGTCATCCTCATAGAGAGTGAAGGTGTTGTTGCCTCTGTAAACAAGGACTTCAAGGCTTTCGGGGTTAGTGCTGTCATTCGTTCTGTCGTTTGCGCCAAGGGGAATGATTGCGCCCTCTTTCGCAAGAACGGGAATATTCTCGATGTCACGGAACATCTTTACAAAGCGGTTTCCGCTATAAATTCTTCCCGTGAAAATATCGGTATATCTGCCTTCGGGAAGCCATACATTGACTCCCGCAAGATTTGTTTTCTTCGAGGTGTGCTCCGTTATCGGGGCAACGATAAGCTCTGTTCCGAAGAAGAACTCATTTTTGCAGTTATATGCATTTTCATTTTCGGGATATGCATAATACATCGGCTCGCAGATTGCTCTGCAGTCGGTATGGGTGCGGTAATTCATCGTGTAGATATAGGGAAGAAGCTTATGACGCAGACGAAGCATGTTTTTCGCAACACGCTCAACTGAGCTGCTGTAATTCCACGGCTCCTTGCCCATGAATTCATTGTTTGTTGAGTGCAGACGCATTACGGGGCTGAAAACGCCAAGCTGCACCCAGCGCAGATAAAGCTCGTCATCCTTATAGCCCATGCAGTGACCGCCGATATCATGGCTCCACCAGGGATACGCTATGTTTGAAGCGGTTGCGGTAAATGCAGGTTGGAAATCAAGACTCTTCCATGTCTGGGTTGTGTCGCCGCTGAAGCCGAGGGGATAACGCTGACTGCCTGCGCCGCAGAAGCGAGAGAGAATGAGCGGTCTGTGATTATCCTTTGCATTATCAAGGAAATGATAATGATTAAGCGCCCAAAGAGGGTCAAGACCCTTGACCGCGGTGTTCTGACCCTGCTGCCAGTCAATCCACCAGAAGTCAACACCCATTTTTTCAAACGGATGATGAAGAATGTCAAAATATTTTTCGGTGAATTTCTTATCGGTTATGTCAAATTTAACAGGCTCTTTGTCGGCAGGATTCTGCCCCATCGCCTTGCACATATCCTCATACCGGTCCTCAAACCAGCGCACACCCATTGAGGGATGAAGATTGAAGGTTACCTTGTAATTATCATCCTTGAGCTTTCTGAGAAAGCCCTCGGGGTCGGGGAAAAGCTCAGTGTTGAAGCTATATCCGGTCCAGCCCGTTGACCAGAAATCATAGACATACTCCATAAAATTTCTGTGCTTGCTGATTTTATGGCTGTCCTTTCCGAATTTTTCTTTGATTTTAACCCAATGCCAGTCCATATCAACCGTTGCAACGGTGATGGGGATTTCCTCTTCCTTGAATTTATCCATGAGAGTAAGATATTCTTCCTGAGAATAATCCTTATATCTGCTCCACCAGTTTGAAAGAGCATATCTCGGAATGAGGGGCACCTTGCCCGTCAGCTTATATAAATCAGTTGTTGCGCCGATATAATCGTTGCCGTAAGCGAAAAAGTATTCGTCGCTTTCGTTGTTGTAACGGGGAAGAATGCTGCCGTCGGGCTTGATTGCAAGGGTGTCGCTGTCGTCAAGAACTGCAACACCGCCTCTTGAGCATACTCCGTCATTGAGTCTGATTATTCCAGCAGTTATATCGAGCGTTCTGCAGGTGCCCTTGAGATTGCCCGCCTTGAAATTTTTAACCGTTCTGCCGTCGGCAAGCTTGATTTTAAGCATCTTATGCGATTTTAAAGAATAGAAGAATTCCGCCTTTTCGGTTTTGACTATAACCGTTCCGTTCTCATCGGTAACGGTAAATTCAGAATTACCGAAATCACGGAACCACACGCTCTGAGTCGGCTCATTGCACCATCTGCGGTCATATTTTTTGGGGTTATGTCTTGCTCTGTGCTTCGCTTTCTGAGTTTCAACTCTCAGAAGACACGGAGTAATAACCGTAAGTCTTGTTGCGCCGCGGATAATCCATTTCTTTTTATCCGCAACGGGAGAGCAGTCAATTTTAAATCTTTTTTCAAACTGTTCCATCGGGTTCTCCTTTATCGAAATTTTTTACAGATAAATTATATATCCTGTTAAGTTTAAAGTCAACAGCGCAAAGATTATACTTGATTTTCAGCGTCATTATGATAGAATAAATCTAGATTATAAGGAGGTTTTTTATTATGCTTAAAATCGGTCTCGTCGGCGTCGGCGGAATAAGCGGCGCACATATCCCCGCATGGGAGGAAATGGAGAACGCTCAGCTTGTTGCTTTATGCGATATCCGCCCCGAAAGAATGGAAAAATATCCTGACAAGCGTCATTACACAGATTTTGATGAAATGCTTGAAAAGGAAGAGTTTGATATAATCGACATCTGCCTTCCCACATATCTTCATGCTGATTTTGCCGTCAAGGCAATGGATAAGGGAATCAATGTTATCTGCGAAAAGCCGATTTCCCTCAAGGAAGAGGATATCGACAGAGTTTACGGCGCAGCAGAGAGAAACAATGTTAAATTCATGGTTGCTCAGGTGCTGAGATTCTGGCCCGAATATGAGCTTCTTAAAGAGATTTATGACAGCAAAAAATACGGCAAGCTTCTTTCCGGAACAATGACAAGACTCGGCTGCTACCCCAGATGGAGCTGGGACGGCTGGATGATGGACGAAAAGCGCAGCGGTCTTGTTCCTTTTGACCTGCATATTCATGACCTCGACTTCATGGTTTATGCTTTTGGCATGCCCAAGGTTGCTTATCAGTACCGCTCAAAGCTCCCCAATCAGGATTTCATCAGCCTCAGCTATGATTTCGGCGATTTTTCAATCAACACCGAGGCATCATGGTACGCAACCTGCTACCCGTTTACCGCAGAATTCCGTTTCCAGTTTGAGGATGCACTTGTTGCAAACGAAAACGGCAAGATGATGATTTATCTTAAGGATGACGAAAAAATCGACCTTTCTCAGGCCGCAGATGGCGACACGGGAAGCATAAATCTTCCCAAGAGCGATGCTTACGCAAACGAAATTATATATTTTGCAGACTGCGTTGCCAACAACAAGCCCATTGAAAAGGTCAGACCCGAAGAGCTCAGATGCGTTCTTAATATTCTCAACAGCATTTAAAGAAAAAACGAAATGAACGGAGAAATGATATGACGATATTATCATTCACACGCATTCTCACTGCAATAATAATGATTCCGTATTTTCTTTTCAACTATGTTTTCAACGATTACGCCTACCCTGCCGTAAGCACCTCAGGCGCATATGTTTTCTGCTACTTCACGGGCAATGAGGTTGACGAGCAGAAAATTCATCTCGCAGTCAGCACCGATGGTTATAATTTCAAGGCGCTTAACAACAATGAGGCGATTATCGAGCAGACAAAGGGCACGGGCTGCGTGCGTGACCCCTTTATTTTCAAGGCTGTTGACGAAAACGGCAAGGACTGCTATTACATAATCGCAACCGACATGAACGCTCTTGACGGCTGGACCTCGAATCACTGCCTCATCACATGGAAATCCTATGACCTCATCAACTGGACTGATGAAACCGTCATCGACATGCGTCAGTTCAAGGGCTTTGAAACAACCAACCGTGCGTGGGCACCTCAGGCAATCTGGGATAAAGATGCCGGCATGTATATGGTCTACTGGGCAAACTCAACTGCCGAAAATGACTGCGCAGGTCATTATTATGCATACACAAAGGATTTCAAAAAATTTGAAACAGAGCCGAAGGTTCTTTACGGCAGATGGAATGAGGCTGACCCCGAAACGGGCGGCACCCGCAATGTCCAGTGCATTGACGGCGACATTATCTACAACGAAAAAGACGGTTATTATTACCTCTATTTCAAAGAAGATTTAACACAGAAAATCGCATATGTCAGGTCAAAAAATCTGACGGGTCCCTACAACACGGATTACACAATCTGCTCGCTTAATTGGTGGGGCGTTGAGGGCAGCACAATGTTCCGCATTACGGGCACTGACGCTTATATGATGATTATGGATGAATACAGCGAGGGCACCTTTTTTGCTCAGATGACAAGGGATTTCGAGAATTTCAGGCAGGTGCAGCGTTCAACCTATTCAGTCAATCATCTGAAACCCCGTCACGGCTCGGTTGCCGCAATTTCGGAAGAAGAATATTTTGCGCTCGTTGAAGCATACGGAGTGCAGGAATAAAAGGAAAACAAATCTATGAACAAGAAGTTTTTTGACCATATCGTCCACGGCGGAGACTATAATCCCGACCAATGGATAAAGACCCCCGAAATCTGGGACGAAGATATGAGACTGATGAAGCTTGCCCATATCAACAGCGCAACAATCAACATTTTCTCCTGGTCTTTGCTCGAGCCCGAAGAGGGAGTCTATAATTTTGAATGGCTCGATACGATTATGGACAAGCTCCATGCAAACGGAATTTCTGTTATCCTTGCAACCCCCTCGGGCGCAAGACCTCCCTGGCTTGCTCAGAAATATCCTGAAGTTCTCCGTGTTGAGGAAAACGGAATCAGAAACGAATTCGGAGTCCGTCATAATCACTGTCTCACCTCACCCGTTTACAGAGAAAAGGTGCGCAATATCAACAGACTGATTGCCGAGCGTTATAAAAATCATCCCGCATTAAAAATGTGGCACATTTCAAACGAATACTGCGGCGAATGCCACTGCGAACTCTGTCAGGAAGCATTCAGAGACTGGCTCAAGGACTATTATCACAATGACCTTGAAGAGCTCAACGATAAATGGTGGAACGGCTTCTGGAGCCACAGAGTGACCGACTGGTCGCAGATAAATTCCCCCAAATACAGAGGCGAAAATCATGTTTCCGCAATGAAGCTCTGCTGGAACAGATTTGTTTCCGACAGTCATATTTCTTTCTATGAAAACGAAATTGCGCCTCTGCGCGAAATAACCCCCGACATCCCCATAACAACCAATTTCATGCGTCTTTATGACGGCATCGACTATCAGAAATTCGCAAAAAAGCTCGATCTTGTTTCTTGGGATAACTACCCCGCCTGGGATAAGGGCAGAAACATTGACGAGGCAATGGAAACAGCGTTTGTTCATGACGCATTCCGCTCAATGAGAGACGGTCAGCCCTTCTTTATGATGGAAAGCACCCCCTCTCTCGTCAACTGGCACGATGTCAACAAGCTTCCCAAATCGGGAATGCAGGAGCTTTCGGCAATCCAGTCAATCGCTCACGGCGCAGACAGCGTTCAGTATTTCCAGTGGCGGAAGAGCAAGGGCGGCCACGAAAAATATCACGGTGCGGTTGTTGATCACTGCGGCCATGAAAACACAAGAGTTTTCCGTGATGTTGCCCGCCTCGGCGCTGTGCTTGAAAAGCTCGGCGGCGTAGCAGGCGGCTACAGCAACAGCAAGGTTGCGGTTATTTATGACTGGGAAAACGGCTGGGCAATAAAACATTTCTGCGGCTTCAACAATGTAAATCGCAGTTATTCCGCCGAATGCATGAAATGGTATGCACCCTTCCGTGAAAGAGGAATTTCCGTTGATGTTATCCCTATGGATGCCGATTTTTCAAAATATGATCTGGTAATCGCCCCCTTCCTCTATATGCTCAAAGACGGCACGGACAAGAGAATCGAAGAATATGTTGCAAACGGCGGACATTTTGCCGCAACCTATCTTTCGGGTCTCGTTGACGAAAATGACATGTGCTGGCTCGGCGGATTCCCCGCAAACAACCTCAAAAATGTTTTCGGAATATGGAATGAAGAAACCGATTCCCTGCCCGAGGGCATAAAAAACAGCGTTGAATACGGCGGAAAGACCTATGATGTTGTTCATGTCTGCGATATCATTCATTCAAACGGCGCAAAGGTGCTCGGCGAATATAAGCAGGATTTCTACGCAGGCATGCCCGCAGTTACCGAAAATGCTTTCGGCAAAGGCACGGCTTATTATGTTGCGTTCAGGAATGACGCTGATTTTGCCGACGATTTCTGCAAAAAGCTGATTGACGATATCGGCATTGAAAGCGATTGCGCTGTCACTGCGGAAAGCGGCGTTACAATCAGAAAAAGAGGAAACTACATTTTTGTCATGAATTTCAGCGACGGTGAAAAGACCGTTTCTTTTGACAGAGAATATAAAAACACCGTATCGGGCGAAACCGTCAGCGGAATAGCTGTCCTGCCCGAATGCGGATATCTTGTTCTTGAATAACACGGAGACAGTAATTATGAAACACGATTTTAAAAGCATACCCGACCGAAGCAAATTCGGCTCGGCAAAATGGGAGATAGCTCAGAACGCTTCAACTGAATTTGTCCCTCTTTCGGTTGCGGATATGGAATTCCCGACCGCAAAACCGATAGTCAACGCAATCAAAAGGCTTGCGGACAATGCAATTCTCGGCTACACCAATCCCACCGAGGAATACTATGACGCAGTTATTTCATGGCAGAAGCGCCGCCATAATTTTGAAATTGAAAAGGAATGGCTTCTTCAGACCCCCGGCGTCATCAACGCTCTTTCAATGCTTATTGAAGCAACAACCAGACCCGGAGACGGAATTATCATCATGAGCCCCGTCTATTATCCGTTTGATATGACGGTTGTTGCAACGAGCAGACACATTGTTTATTGCCCGCTCATCAACCTCGACGGCAGATACGAAATCGACTATGCCGAATTCCGCCGTCTTGCTTCTTCTTCAAAGAATACCGCTCTTCTTTTCAGCAATCCTCATAACCCTATCGGCAAGGTATGGACCAAAGAAGAGCTTGAAAAGGTTGCGGATATCTGCTGCGAAAACAGCGTTTTCATCATTGACGATGAAATCCACAATGACCTTATTATGCCGGGATATAATCATACCGTTATGGCGACAGTCAGCGAAAAAGCGAAAAACAATATTGCAGTCTGCACCGCACCGAGCAAAACCTTTAACCTTGCGGGTCTCCAGTGCTCAAACATCATCATTCCCAACGAAAAAATCAGAGCAAGGGCAAAAGCCTGCAACTGGCTGAATATGCAGATGCATCTCAACATTTTCGCTTACACAGCCTGCACCGCCGCTTACAATGAATGCGAGGACTGGCTTGATGAGCTGATTGAGGTTATTGCCGAAAACGCAAAATGCGTTGAAGATTTCATGGCGGAAAACTTCCCTGAAATCAAGGTTTATCCTCTTGAAGGCACATATCTGCAATGGCTCGACATGAGAGGTCTCGGTCTGAATCATATTGAACTCAGAGAAATGCTCGAGGGCGCAAACATCTATCTGGACAACGGCGAGATGTTCGGTCCTCTCGGCAGAGGCTTCCAGAGAATCAATCTTGCCTGCGCAAAAGAAACGCTTGAAAGAATGCTTGTCCGCTTTAAATCTGCGGTTGAAGAGGTCAGGGCAAGGCTGGAAGCTGAGGGCAGGCCTTACCGCAAAACTCTCAGAAAAGGCGACGCTCTTGAGGGCTTTGAGTATGTCTCAATTAACGGCAAGAATTGCAGCCTTGCTGAAACGGCAAAGAAAAACACCCTCATTGTTTTTGCAAGATACTATGAATGCGAAATAACCCAGAAGCTTCTTGCGCTTCTGAAAACAACTTATCCTGCTTTTGCGGCAATGGGCTGCGAGGTCAAGGCGGTTGTTCAGTCCGACGCAAACAAGCTCTGTTATTTTCAGGAGAAATATCCCTTTGAGCTGATTTCCGACGAGGATGCAATCCTCTATGACCGCTACAATGTTTTTGCCGCCGACAGCGGAATCAATCTCATTGCAGGCGATAAGATGTTTGAAACTCTTGCGGGAAAGGACATAACAAGGCTTCTCGGCACGGGAATTTTTGAAAAATACATAACCCCCGAAAAAACACGCAAAAATCTTCAGCTCTGCGCCTTTATTGCGGTTGATAAGAATATGAAGGTTACATATTCGCATTACTGCAAAACCGCCGCAGACTTTCCCGATATCAAAAAGCTCATTACAACCCTGTGGAAGTAAAAACGGACTAAAAACAAAATCGGCTTGCTCAGATTTCCGAGCAAGCCGATTCTTATTTATTCATGATTATTCTGCAACTGCAGTTGTTGCGTTGGGGTCTGTTCTGTCAAGTGAATACTTAACCTTATTCTGATAGCGGAAGTTTACGGGAACAGTGCCGACATCTGCAAGAGTGCCTTCGCCTGTTACTTCAACTGCAACATCAATGTTCTTTACATATTCGATTTCGATAACCTCGTCGGTCTCAATGTTTGAGATAAGAATGATCTGGCAATCGTTGTATGTAAGAGTGGGTGCGCCGACGGTAAGATACTTCTCAGCCTTCTTGAACTCTGCAAGAACATCGTCAACACTGCCCATATCATATGCCTTCTCGATTGTTGCGGGAAGAGCGGGGCTCTTAAGAGTAAGAGTGATTATTCTGCGAAGCTCTTCGTCAACGCATGTTGCGCTCTCAACATCTTCGAGAGTAAGACTGCTTACATAGCTCTGACCCTTAACGGGAAGGAATGCTGCAAGATCTTCGCCGTATTCGATTTCAGCGCCGTCCTCATGAAGCATATAGCTGTCAAGTGAAGAAATAGCTGCTGCGATATATTCGTTTTCGCTGAGAGGAAGGCTGTTGCCCTCTTCATCGCTTACCTTGCCGATGCTCTTTTCCTGGCTCATTGTAACCTTAGCCTTTGCGCCCTTAACTTCATTGATATGAAGGTTAAAATAGTCAAAGATAGTTACTGTGTTTGCTGCGAGAGCTTCGGGTGAATAGGTTGTGTCAGTGATTGTGTTGCTCTCTTCGTCAACGCTTGTTGTGATGTCGGTGGGAAGAGGAGTCTTTACTTTGATTGTTGTTGTGGTTGTTGTTTCGTCTTCAGTTCCTGTGCCGCTGCAACCTGCAAAAGCAAAGAGGAATGAGAATACGAGTGCGAGGCTCACAAGAGCAAGAATTTTTTTCTTCATAGGATTTGTTCTCCTTTCGCCGACGGACCTTGCCGCCGCATATACAGATATTATAGCATAACATTTGCCAAAATACAGTTTAATTTTTCATATAAACCGAATTTCGTTGAAATAGAAAAATTTCAGCATTGATATTTGTTGAAATTGACTAATAATTATACATTTATTCCTTTTTCATCATAAAGGAACATTGTCTCAAGGCAGATATCAACGCCTGCTTCAATAGCTTTGAGGTCAATGTTTTCGTGGGTATCAAGTCTTGTATGATAGTAGCGTGCGGGAGCGGGGTCCATTGCGGCGAATGAGGTTGCCTTTATTCCCGTCTTGCTCTTTGAAACAGCAGCAGCATCGGTTGCGCCGAGTGAAACTGTTTTATAAGGAAGGTCATATCCCGCAACAGCGCCGCCCGCCTTAAGAAGCTTGCAGGCGTCGGGGTCATTGCTGACGGTGCCCGTCATATCCTTATTATAAATAGCCATGAAATCAAAATCACGCACGGTGTCAACGGCAACAAATACTGTTTCAACGCCTTCAAGCTCCTTGCCGTGCTTTTCGCAGAAAGCCTTTGAACCTCTCAGACCGATTTCCTCCGAGCCTGCGCAGAGAGCCCAGACCTCAGTATTTTCAAAACGGATATCATGGTCTTTGAGATATTTAAGCATTGCAATAGAGGTAAAGCAGCCGGTGAGGTCATCGTTTGCGCCCTCAACAATTCTCTTCTTATCATAGAAAAGAGAAGCTGCAAGGAAAATAACAACAAAAGCAAGAAGCACATAGCTGATAATATCAACTGCTGTTGATGAAATAAACTCAGGGTTTGCGATACTCATTGCTATAACAACGATGTTGCTGACAAGAGAAACGAGGATTCCGACCATGCTGCCGCCGATAACGGGAATAACAAGCTTAGGTCCGCCCCAATAGGTGAAACGCCATTCCATTGACGAGTCTGCGTGACCGCAGAAAATGATTCTGCGCTTTGTTTCACCCGCCGCCTTGCGGTAACCGTAGGTGTTATGAGAAATCTTCTTTTTGCAGAACGGGTCAAGCGTTTCTTTATAGAAAAGGAATTCAGTGATTATGAAGAAAACGCAGGTTGCAATGAGTGCCGTCGAAATAAAGAGAAGCTGATACGGAAGCTGGAAAAATGCAACTGCAAAGAAAAGAAGAGACGAAACCGTCATAAGAACAACTGAGAGAGGTATCCAGCCGAGAAACGCCATGGGACGAACGGTGTATTCATCTCTGCCGACCTCGTCACAGCAGGTTTTAAGCTCTTCCTCCATATAGTCGATACCCTTTTTCTCCTCTTCCGAGCCTGCGAATCGGGGACCGATTTCCTTGCAAACCTTTTTGATGCTTCGTGCAGTGTAGTTTGCATACATCCTTCTTTCGGAAGGATAGTTCTTAACACTTTCGCTTGCTTTCAAAACAAACACTCCTTTTTTATTGGTTTTTATTGCGTTTTTACGGCTCATTCTGCACTGAGAGCCCGATTTTTGCCGATTTGATTTTTTAAAATTTGACTTTCTCCGTTAATAGGAGTAAAATAACAAAAGTAAAATGATTCAAACAAGGAGACCGAAATGAAAAAGACTCTTACTCTTGTTCTGCTGGGCGTGCTCGCCGTTGTTCTTCTCGGCTACGGCATTGTTTCGTCACTCGATTCGGGAAGCCCGACAATCGACAGCGGCGAAATATCCGATTATAACGAAACGCCCGATAATAATGAAACAATCGATTCCAATGAAATGCAGGGTCAGTCTGAAGAAACAACTGCCGCTGAGCAGACAACATCTGCGCCCGAAATCGTTGAAGATTATGCCTATGCATATGCAGGCTTTACTCCCGCCTATGCGGATATGGATATCTCCGACTGGAGAATGATTCTTGTTAACAGAGACTATATTCTGCCCGACGGCTATATGCCCTCTCTTGAGCCCGCTGTTGACGGCGATTATGAGGACATCAAGCTCGATTACAGAGTTGCTCCCTATTATAATGAAATGTATCAGGCGGCTCTCGAGGACGGCGTTGAGCTTGTTCCCATTTCGGGCTACCGCTCCGTTGAGCGCCAGACACGCAATTTTGAAAATAAAATTCAGAAATATATTGATGACGGCTACAGCGAAATTGAAGCCACTCAGATGGCGGCAACAATTATTCTTCCTCCCGGCACAAGCGAACATAATGCAGGTCTGGCAATGGACATCTGCTCTCTTTATGAAAACTTTGAGGAAACCGAAGAATTTGAATGGCTGTCTGAAAATGCCGCAGATTACGGCTTTATTATGCGATATCCCGAGGATAAACAGGATATCACGAAAATAATCTATGAACCATGGCACTGGAGATATGTCGGCGTTGAAGCCGCAAAAGCAATGAAAGCAAGCGGTCAGTGCCTTGAGGAATACTTAGGTCTTGCGTGAGTTTCCTTTTTCTCCGCCCTCTGATATGTTTTCTCTTTTGAGAACAACTATAACGGTTTTGAACATAATTTTAATATCAAACCAAAAGCTCTGTTTTTCGACATATTCCTTGTCGAACAGGGCTTTTTCTTCTATTGAAAGCATATCTCTGCCGTTGACCTGAGCAAGCCCCGTCATGCCCGGCTTCACCGAAAACACGCCGTATTCGGCGCGCAGCTTTCTTATTTCCTTTTCTTCGGGAATGAGAGGTCTCGGACCGACGAAGCTCATGTTTCCGATAAGAATATTGAAAAGCTGCGGGAGTTCATCAAGGCTCGTTTTTCTGAGGAATCTGCCGCTCTTTGTTATGCAGCTGTCAGCCTCTTTGAGATCATCGGTAGCAGCGTTGCGGGTATTGTTTTTCATTGTCCTGAACTTATAAACATAGAAAAGCTTGTTATCCTTACCCACCCTGTACTGCTTGAAGATGACGGGTGTTCCCGCATCAAAAAGAATGAGTACGCTTATGATAAGAAGCACGGGAGACAGAATAATAAGCATCAATAAGCTCACTGTGAAGTCAAAAATCCGTTTCATCTTGTACCTCTTGACCAGAAAATATAGTCATCAATAAGAACAGCTCTTGTCGGCGCACCCTCAAGCCCGTCATAGTTTACGGGAGGCGCAAAAAGGAAATAATTTCCCGCCTTCACCTGAGAAAGATCGAGTCCTTCAAGCACGGCAACTCCGCCCTGCAAAAAAGCCTTGTGGGGAGCAACCTGGTTGCCCTTGCAGCCGACCGAAAGCGAATCAGTTCCGATAAGCAGCAGACCTCTTTCCGCAAGCTCCTGAGCAGAAGAATCCATAAAGAAAGCTCTTCCGCCGCCTTTAATAAGAAGTCTTTGGCACTTTTTCGGAAAATGGCGGTCAACATAGTCGCCGGTTATCACCCCTGCGGGCACTTCAAGAACGGTACACTCGCCGATGAACGGTTCAAGCGGCAAATCATCGATTTCTTTTCCGTCAGCAACGAAATGTGCGGGTGCATCAACATGAGTTCCCGTGTGAACGCAGGCATAAACAGCGGAAAGATTACATTCTGAGCCTTCCGAAATACTCGAAAGAATTTCCTTTTCAGGCTCGGGGTCTCCGGGATAAATATCGCAGGAAAAGAATTTTTTTGAAATATCAATTATTTTCATTTTTATTCATTCCTTGATTCCGAATTCCGAATTATTTTGCAGTATCCTTCAATGACTCCATCTTAAGATAAGCATTGATAAATCCGTCGATATCGCCGTCCATAACAGCGTTGATATTACCCATTTCAAATCCGGTTCTGTGGTCCTTTGCAAGGGTATAGGGCATAAATACATATGAGCGTATCTGGCTGCCCCATGCAATTTCTCTCTGCTCGCCCTTGATATCGTCAATCTTGTCAAGATGCTCTCTTTCCTTGATTTCGATAAGCTTTGACTTGAGCATTTTCATTGCAACATCTCTGTTCTGATGCTGGCTTCTTTCAACCTGGCAGGCGCAAACAATGCCTGTGGGAATATGGGTAATACGGACAGCCGAAGATGTTTTGTTAACTTTCTGACCGCCTGCACCGCTTGAACGGTAATAGTCTATTCTCAGATCATCGGGGTTGATTTCAACCTCAACTGTGTCGTCGATTTCAGGCATAACCTCGAGCGATGCAAATGAGGTGTGGCGTCTGCCCGAGGAATCAAACGGCGATACACGGACAAGGCGGTGAACACCCATTTCTCCTTTAAGGTAACCGTATGCATTTTCACCCTCAACAAGAAGAACAGCAGATTTAAGACCTGCTTCATCACCGTCAAGGAAGTCGAGCATGCTGATTTTAAAGCCGTGCTTTTCTCCCCAGTGCTGATACATTCTGACAAGCATCTGATTCCAATCCTGCGCTTCTGTTCCGCCTGCACCTGCATGGAAGGTGAGAATTGCATTCTTAGCATCATATTCGCCTGAGAGCAAAGTGCTCAGGGTCATCGCATCGAGTTTTGATACAAAACCGTCAACGCCTGCCTTACACTCATCAAACATATCAAGGTCTTCTTCCTCATTTGAAAGTTCAATGAGAACGAGTGTGTCATTATATTCATTTTCAAGCGAATTATATGCTCCGACCTTGTTTTTGAGTTGGCTGATTCTCTGCTGAACCTTCTGGGAATTTGCAAGGTCATTCCAGAAACCTTCCTCGGCAGTCTGTGCCTCAAGGTTTTCAATTTCAGCATTCATATCATCAAGGCCGAGTGCCTCACGGAGTTGCTTGAGTTTTTCTTCATAATCAAGAAGAGAAAGTCTTAATTCTTCAAACTGAACCATAAAAATCTCCTGATATATAATTTTTCATTTTATATTATATCAAAAAAAACAAGAATGTAAAGAAGTAGCAATTATTTTTTAAATAATAATTGCAATTTTGCTAATAATTAGGTAAAATATATAATGCATAATTGCGGTATAAGTGGCGTGAGCAAACCTGAATTTGTCTCTCTACACTTTATGAAGGAGATGATGTTCCGTGAATTATGAAAATCAGCCGTGTCCCGTTTGCGAAAAACCTCTCCGGGACGGCGAGGATATTGTTGTATGCCCCATATAAGTCGGGAGGCCAAGCGGTCTTAGGGAAGACAAGGTAGAGAGTCAA
>JAZQEE010000054.1:0-5601 GCA_045538815.1 Acutalibacteraceae bacterium | reverse complement strand
CACAAGGTCAACCACCTTCCCGAATCGGTAAAGCAGACTGTACTTAATAACTTTATGAAAGGAACAGAAAAATGAAAAATCAATCAAAAAAAATCATCGCAGTCATTCTGACAATCTCATTCGTTGCCGTGACACTCGGAGGCTGCTATCAGTCTCAGGCAGACCAAGTCTCATACAATCTTTCGCTTGAAGCGGATAATTTCAACGATGTCCGACAACTCACAGTTATCAACTGCTTGCAGGGAGATGTCCTGTTTCAGATGACAGGTAAAATGTCAATTGAAGCAGATACCGTTGATAATCAGCTTGAAATTGTTGTTGAAGATGAATACGGCAATTACAAGAAACATTTTATCGGTCTGAGTGACAATGTAACATATGTTGTTGAGGATATCACGTCTGGCGATGTAAGCAACTACAAATATACACTTAATTTCAATCCTAATATGTGGATTCCTGTTGAAGTCGAAACTATAAATTGAAATTCTTAATCCCTCGGCTTCCACCGAATAACAATTGCTTTGCCAAATCCCCGCCAATCGAGGCGCTGTCCGCAGCGGTCACAGTATCGCTGATAGGTACGGTCAAGAGTGACCTGGCATCGGGGACAGCGGGGAAAGCTTTCACCACTCGGCAACAGCAGTATTTCAGTCACACGGAGCGGTGTCCTGTATGATACCGCTTCTTCAACTGAGTTTTTCATAATATCACCTGTTTTCGTCGTTTATAAATAAATGACGTGAAACGGGTAAAGTTACGGATTTTTTTACCGTCGGACTAATCTCCGGCGGTTTTCTTTTTATTCAAAAGTCCCCCACGCGAGACCTATGCGAGCCCTTATGCGAGACCCTATTCACAAAACCGAAAACCCTTGAAAAATAAGAAAAATTTAATTAAATTTATAATTTCATTTAAGAAAGTCCCGCATTCCCGCTTAAATTCCGTGAATACATCATATAGAAAACAAAACATATTTTTCTTTATTTTTTTGATATATTCATCGTAAAATCGTGCGAGACTTGCGAGACCCTCAATAAAATCAAGGGTTTAAAGCAATATTTATGTGGGATATCAGGCGAGACACACCCGTTTTTGTGCGGGACTTTTATCAAACTCGCTCCCCTGGCTCCGTTACAACTTGAATAAACTTGACAAAACTTTAATAAATTTTACAAAACTTGAAGAAACTTGAAACTTTTTTACAAAACTTGAATTGCAGTAACACGAATAATCTGTTAATGTTAAGATAGGGATTTGGCAAAAACAGTGCTGGTCTGTTTTTCAATGTATTCCTCCTTTCGTTACACCTCCGAAGTTCGCACCTTCGGAGGTTTTGTTATATCTGAAAATAAGTTGAGCCCGGCATAGTGACCGGGCAGGGACAGGGGCGGGATTATATAAGGTGGTGAGCCTATGAATTTAAATGCACTTGCACGGAAGCTTCAGAAGGCTCTGTGCCATAAAGGCAGATACATAAAATTAAATCAGATTCAGTTCTATTCTGAACGGTTAAATAAAATCACAACAAAATACATTCTCAAAGAAACCGTTGAGAAAGACGGCAAAAGAAAAGAACGGGTAATTATCGAGACTTTCAGACTTATTGATATTGTCCGCGTTCTTGCCGATATGCTTGGCGGAGGTGAGTGATTTGGCACTCACTCAAAAGCAAAAGAAGTTTTCGGATCTTTACATCGTGCTTGGTAACTCAACCGAAGCGGCGAAGCAAGCCGGATACAGTGAAAAGACCGCATACGCAATCGGCTGCGAGAACCTGAAGAAACCTGAAATAAAAGCCTATATTGCCGAACGGCTCGCAGAAATCGAAAGTAAAAGTGTAGCCGATATAAAAGAGGTTCTGAAATTTTACACAAAGGTTATGAGAGGCGAAGTAAAAGACCAGTTTGGACTGGATGCGTCACTCTCTGACAGACTTAAGGCAGGAGACAGTCTTATGAGGCGTTATGCTGTCGGCGCAGAGAAGAACAAGGGCACAATGGAGAAACTTGATAATCTGTTAAAGGAGTTCAAAGATGCTGTTAAGTCCGAAGCAGATTGAATTTGTAAACAAAGCCACAAAGCGTTGGAATTTCAAAGGCGGAGCAACCCGTTCTGGCAAAACATATCTTGATTTCAAATGGATTATTCCGCTGAGAATCAGAGAACGCATAGGCCTTGAAGGATTAACAGTTATCCTCGGCGTTACAAAATCAACCATTGAACGAAACGTGCTTGAACCGATGCGTAATATATACGGTGATGAACTTGTCGGAACAATATCAAGCGATAACACGGTTATGCTGTTCGGCGAAAAGTGCTATTGTCTCGGCGCCGAAAAGATTTCTCAGGTCTCAAAAATCCGTGGTGCATCAATCAAGTATTGCTACGGCGATGAGGTTGCTGACTGGTCGGAAGAGGTTTTTACACTTCTCAAATCCCGACTTGATAAGGAATACTCTTGTTTTGACGGCACATTCAATCCGCAGCACCCCGAGCATTGGCTGAAGGTGTTCCTCGATTCCGATGCAGATATATTCAGTCAGACATACTCGCTTGATGATAATCCCTTTGTCCCCGAAAGCTTTAAAGAGAATCTTAAAAAAGAGTATTGGGGAACTGTCTGGTATGACAGATATATCCTCGGATTGTGGTGCAGAGCAGAAGGTCTTATTTATCCGTTCTTCGATGCCAAAAAGTGTTGCGGCGGCGATGTCAAGGGCGATGAATACTATATTTCCGTTGACTACGGAACATATAACCCGTTTTCTGCCGGACTTTGGGCAGTGAATTTTAAAAATAAAACAGCAACACGAATTAAAGAACTTTATTACGACGGCAGAAAAGAACGGCGTCAGCTGACGGACCGTGAATATTATATGAAACTGGTGGAGCTTGCAGGCGAATACCCGATTGAATGTATCGTGGTTGACCCGTCTGCGGCTTCTTTTATTGCTGAAATACGTGATAACGGAGCGTTTGATGTGCGTCCGGCAAATAACAGCGTACTTGACGGTATTCGTTTTACGGGCAAATTGCTTAACAGCGGCAATATTCGTATAGCAACCCGCTGCAAGAATTCAATCAAAGAATTTCAAAGCTATGCCTGGGACGATAAATCCACCGAAGGCGACAAGCCATTAAAGCAGAATGACCACGCAATGGACGATATCCGTTATTTCTGCTATACGATACTGAAAAACGAAGGATGGTAACCTATGAACGAATTTATAAAAAATCTTATCTGGCGGTGGTTCGGTAAAAAAATCCTTGAATCATACGGTCAGATTGAGCGCAGCGAAAATGACTGCGCAGAATATGCCGACATAAGCAAGGAAAACGTTACCGCTCTTCTTGCAAACATTATTTCAAACATTGCAGTCAGCGATGCGCAGACGTATATTTCCGCATCAGGCGGAGGAAACACAAGATTCAGCGACATTCTTTCCGAGATAGCTGAAAAAGAGTGGAGCGATATCAATAACACCGTAGCCTGTGCTCTCGGCTGCGGTTCTGTTATTTCAATCCCCTATTCCGTTGATAACGGTCTGGGCAGAAAGATATATATTGACACCGTAACCAAAGACCGATTTTTCGTTACAGGCAGACAGGGCGATGACATTACTCAATGCGTTATCATTGCAGATGAATTTGTCCGAGACAGTAAGCGTTATAAGCGTTTCACCGATTACAGTATAAACAACGGCGTTTACATAATCCGCAACCGTGCAACATGCAACGATTCTTCTGTTTCTCTTAAAGATGTTGAAGAATGGGCGGCGATTCCCGAGCAGATTGCAATCGGCGGAGTGAAGCAGTTACCCATTGCGATTCTCAAATGTCCTCAGAACCCCCGAAATTCCAAAGCACCGTCAGGTGTCCCCATCACCTACGGTTGCGATGCAACTCTTGAAAAGATAGCAAAGACCCTCAATGATATCGAACGTGAGTTTGAGAAAAAGAAAGCAAAAGTGTTTGCCGACCGTGCGCTTATCAAGCTTCACAAAAGAGATGACGGCGATACAGACGAAATCAAAACCCGCAAAGAGTTTGAAAACAATGACCTTTATGTTGCTTTCAACAACTCCGATAAAATCGGTATGGAGATATTCGACCCCGCTATCAGGGATTCGGCATATTTCAATAAACTTGAAAGACACTTTGCTATGCTCGAAAAGGAATGCGGACTTTCCGAAGGTGTTCTGACAAAGCTTGCCTCTGCGAATGCAACGGCAACCGAAATCCGCAGAGTAATGTTCAATACCTTCAGCTTCTGTGACAGAGTTGACGGCAATGTTACAAAGTGGTTCAAGGATCTTATGTATGCCTGTTCCGTACTCATCAATTACTACGGAATGGCGCCCTATAGCGAATATGAAATAAAATTCAGTTATTCGTATGCACTTATTGAGGACAGCACCGAAACATTCTCTCAGAAGATGCAGGCTGAAAGCATCGGAGCCGAGGATGTTGTTGAAATCCGTCAGTTCATTCACCCCGAGGAAACAAGGGAAGAAGCTGAGGCGGCAATTGAAAGAATCAAAGCAAACCGTAAAACGGCGCAACAGCTTATTGAGGATGATGTTGAATGATTGACTTCTTCAAAATGCCGCAAGCAATTGCGCGCCGTATGAATGAAGCAAATCTTTATGCGCTTCGCCGTATGGGTGAGGACATTGCCCGAATCGGCAGTCTCAACAACTACCGTGATGCACAGCTCATTTCAATAAGAATGACAGGAGAAAGCGTTGAAGCGATAACACGTGAACTTTCAAAAGCTTCGGGTATGACCGAAAAAGAGATTGAAAAGCTTTATTCCGATGCGGCGAGATATGACTATGAATTTGCCGAGCAGTTCTATACGCAGGACAACCCGCAAATTCCATATGACAAAAATCCGACTTTGCAACGCACGGTTGAGGCTCTTGCAAGGGCTTCAAAAGAATATTGCTATAATCTGAGCCATTCTTACGCCTTCGCCCTGCGCAGTCCCGACGGCAGAGTGAGATACACTTCCATTGCTGCGGGGTATAAAGAAGCCATTGACAAGGCAGTTACCGCAGTCACAACGGGTGTAACGGATTATAAAACCGAAATGCGGCGGGTTCTGAAGCAATATGCAGACAGCGGGATCCGCACCGTTGACTGGGAAAGCGGCTACAGTCAGCGCATTGACACGGCAGTCCGCCGCAACATTATGGACGGTTTACGGCAGGTCAAGAACGAAACTCAGACACTTCTCGGCAGAGAATTCGGCGCAGACGGTTATGAGATATCCGCTCACGAAAATCCCGCACCCGACCACGCCGACATACAGGGCAGACAGTATTCCTTTGCTGATTTCTATGAGCTTAACGAAAGCCTTGAAAGAAAAATCGGAACTCTCAACTGCTATCACACACTGTTTGCGATAATTCTCGGCATTTCCCCTCCGACATATACCGAAGAGCAACTGCAGGAAATGAAACGCCGCAGCAATGAGCTTATCGATATTGACGGTAAGCAGTACACCCGTTATGAATGCACACAGCTTCAAAGAAAGCTTGAAACCAAAATACGCAAGCAGAAGGAGCGACAGGAAGCGTTTAAAGCGGCGGGTGATGA
>JAZQEE010000053.1:0-2828 GCA_045538815.1 Acutalibacteraceae bacterium | reverse complement strand
AGATTGTTTTGGGATTAAAACGGCTACAAGAAATAAAATCGGATTAAACAAATTGTATCAGCTCGGATATAAAGATGCGGAAAAGATAGAAATATTTTTGAACTTATCCAAAAATTAAAAGCCAGACAAATTCCAATTTGTCGAACTAATTATTGAAACAAAAATCAAATACATTTCATCAAACCGTTTCACTTTTAGTGAGGCGGTTTTCTTATGCCTAAAATCGAAAGGAGACGTGAATATGAAATATGGTAAAAACATAGCAAAATAAGAGCCGAAAATAAGCGGATAATCCCGAAGGGCGCACTTCTATACATACCCTTACGGAATGTATTAGTGCGTAGCTCCGCTAATGAAAAATCAAAGATTTTAAACAAGGGTTTTACCCTTGCGCTGCATTGCAGCTATCCCAATAAATTATCCCGTTGTTTCATTTGAAGCAACGGGATTTTTGTATCCAAAAATATTTTTAGGAGGTTCTATGAACAAATCAAAAGAAGAATTAATTGAAGAAAAAATAAAAAACGAAAAGGAAATTGAAATTCTTGAACATCAGAAACAGCGACTTGAGAATCGCATCGAGTATCTCACTAAAGGTGACAGAGCAAAACGCACTCACCGTCTTTGTGAAAAAGGCGGTGCAATTGAAAGCGTTTGCCCCGAAACAAAAGATATGACTTCTGCGGATTTTTATCAACTTGCCGAATTTGTTTTCGATTTACCCGAAGTGAAAAAGTATATGGAAAGGTTTGATTTGTAATGTCACTTTTTCATTTCCATGTAACCCAAATAAAACGGAGTGCCGGGCAAAGCGCTGTTGCGTGTGCCGCTTATCGTGCGGGTGAAAAATTAAGGAGTGAATATTACGGTGAAGTCAGCGATTACACCCGAAAAGGCGGAGTTGTTGAATCGGGAATTATGTTGCCCGAGTATGTTCCAAAAAATCTTTCCGACAGAGAAACCCTATGGAATGAAGTTGAGAAAATCGAAAAAGGTAAAAAAGCTCAGCTTGCATACAGTTTTGATTTTGCTTTGCAGAATGAATTTACAATGGAAGAAAACATTTCACTCGCAAAGAAATTTATACGGGAGCAGTTTGTTGAAAGAGGAATGATTGCAGACTATGCAATTCATTCTCCCGAAACAAACGGCATAGCAAATCCTCACGTTCATGTGATGTGTCCGATAAGACCTATTGATGAAAACGGTAAATGGGGCAACAAACAAAAACGGGTTTATGAGCTTGACCGAAACGGTAACAGAGTAACCGACCGTAACGGAAATTACATCTTCTCTGCAGTACCGACAACCGATTGGGGTAAACCCGAAACGCTTGAACATTGGCGTTCGGAATGGGCAAGAATGTGCAACGAAAAGTTTGAAGAAAAACAACTTGCAGAAAGAATTGATTACCGCAGTTATGAGCGACAAGGTGTTGATAAAATTCCGACCATTCACGAAGGAGTTGCAGTCCGTCAGATGGAAAGCAAAGGCATAAAAACAGATAAGGGTGATAAGAACAGATTGATAAAATCTACAAATGCACTGCTTGCCGAAATCAAAGAGAAAATCAGAATTCTCAAAAGCTGGATTGAAGAAATCAAAGCGGAGCTTGAGAAATTCAATCAACCCGAAACAACGCTTATCGATATTCTGAATACATATCTCGATATGCGAAAAGAAGGCAGAAGCGATTGGAATAAATCTGCACAGACAAAAGGTTCTATTGCAGATTTAAAGAGAATTTCGCAGGCAATTATGATTCTGCAAAACAGAAACATCGGCACTCTTGATGAACTGAACGAAATTCTGAAACCGATTGATGAAACAAGAAAATCAATAAAGGCAGATGAAAAGAAAATCAAACGGTTGAAACAGCACATTTCAAAGATTGAAGATTATGAAAAAAACAAACCGATTTACGATAAATACCAATCAATCTATTTTGAGAAACGCAAAGAAAAGTATTATTCGGAACACGAATCCGAAATCGAGAAATACAAAACTGCTGTGCGGTATATGAAAGCAAATCCCGAATGTAAACCGAGTGCAAAAGCAGAAATCAAATCAGAAATATTTGCATTAACGGAACATCAGAAATCATTAACCGCCAACCTATCCACCCATCAATCAGAACTCCGTGAGCTTGAGGAAATCAGATACATAGTAAATCAAGCTATGGAGCATAAAGAAAACGAAAAGCCGTCTGTTCTCAAACGCCTTGAAGAAGCGAAGAAACTGACGGCTCAATCCAACCGTTCCGCTTACAAAAAGCAGGAACAGAATATTGATTAATGAAAGGACAATTTTTATGAAAGAAAATATTTATGAACCCATTGAATACAATTATGCCCCCTATGATTTATGCGAATGCTACGAACCTATTGTCGAACCTCCCGAATCCTTCATAGAAGAATGCCGAGAGTATCTGTTAAACAAACTGAAAATTTACCGCCGTACCGATGAACATAAAATCGGCCACACAACCTATATTGTCAGTTGTGAATGTGACGGCAAAGAAAAATTAGAAAACAAAGTCAAGCGAATTATTTTTGATGACCGAAAGGAGAATCTTGATGACATTTCCCGATAATTGTGATATACTTGATTTGAGCACTATGAAACTGTCAGCTGACTCAACTGAAAAGGAGGACAACACTATGAGTCAGCAAAAAATCACTATTCTCTATTGCCGCCTCAGTAATGAGGATGCATTAGATGGCGAGTCAAATTCCATACAGAATCAAAGAGATCTTTTAACGAAATATGCAGCAGATCACGGACTGATTAACACAAAGATTTTGGTTGATGACGGTTACACCGGAACC
>JAZQEE010000052.1:0-7059 GCA_045538815.1 Acutalibacteraceae bacterium | reverse complement strand
GATGAAGATTACCGTTCGCCGCTCAACTTCGCATCCTTCGAGGGTCAGGGAATAAACCTCCTTGACCCGTCGCTCGTCTTAGCCGAAGAGGGCGACAACCTCGGATATGTTTCCGAAGCGATAAGCACGGGCGCTAAGGCTCTCAATGTTCAGCTCATAATCGACCTTGCAGACGGCGGCTATTCTGCACCCGGCATTACCTTTTATTTTCACCAGAATTACTGTTCTGAGGTCTTTATTGAGTGGCAGAAGGATAATTCATATGTTGATTCTGCAACGGCTTATCCAAACGCCCTGACCTTCTATTTTGAACACAAAGTTGAGGACTTCAACAGAGTTATTCTCACATTCAAACAGACCTCAACCGCTTTTCAATTTGTGAAGCTTGCGGGCATCGACCTCGGAAGAACAAGAGAAATAACTAAGTTTTTCGGCGCAATCAGTGTGTTCAATGAGATTGCTCCCGACTGCTCCGACCTGCCCGGCGCAACATGTGACTTTGAGGCACTTCTGACTGATGATTTCACCCCGCAGAGTGAACAGGAAATTTTGCTTTATTCCGATGGTGAGCCTATGGGCAAGTTCATTGTTGAGAATGCAACTCCAAGCGGCAACGGCAGATATGCTTTTGAATGCTCGGACGAAATAATGAGGCTTAACGGCTCTGAGTTCCCCGAGCTCCCGCAGGGCACTCGCACCGTTTCCGAGCTTGCAGAGCAGATAAAAGCGGCATCAAACATCGGGATTGATGTTGCCGGATTCGGAGATATGAGCTTAACAGGATTCATCGAGAAAGAAAAAAGCCCCCGACTTGCGGCGGCAATGCTTTCATTCGGAGCAGGCGTATATATCATAGGCGGCAAGAAGAAGCTGACACTATGTAAGCCCCGTAACCGCAGAAAGAAGGTTATCGGCTCAAATCAGATTATCGGTTTCGCAACATATAAGCAGAAATCACCGTACACCGCAATTACCCTGCAGACCTTCAGCGGTGATTTCAACACTGTATCAGCTGAGAAGATATCCGTAAATCCCTCACGCAAGGCAAGCGACAGCAACGGCGCAAAGCTCTACAATAAGTATTCATTGATGAGCGACACCGCAAACCGTTTCAACGAGCTTCTTGAAATGGGCTTTAATTGGAATGAAATCGAAGCTGATATCATTCTGAAGGATGAAAAGATAGGCGATATATTGAGGATAGAAACGGCTTTTAACGGCATCAAGACGGGAATAATCAAATCTATGGATGTTTCCCTTTCAACTGCCGCAACGGCTCATATCGTCATTATAGAGCGTGATTTTGCAGCGGAAGGAGTTGAATTTGATGGCTGAGTTTTATATTCCCGTTGAAATGAAACGCACCGAGCACCCGAACACACAATTCAGAGTGAAAATCGAAACAACTCCGGATGTTGAGAAATGCAGAACTAAGGTTCGTTTTGAAGTGCAATATAAGCACTCGGGCGAAACGGAAGAGATTGAGCATTATCACTTTGAGTACAGCTTAAACGGTGTCAAAAAAGACAGTAGCAGTTACACGAAAAAGTTAGTTGATACTGGACAGTGGGAATATTTATCACCGATGTGGGGTTACGAATATATTGAACACACATATTCCAATGATTATTATTACAACGCAAGTTGTGACTTCGAACTTACGTTTAAAGCCACAAGAGACAACATCCCTCTTATAACATATTATAAAACCGTTGGCACAGCATCTTATTCCTGGGAGCTTGAAAAGATAGACAGAAAGCCTCCCCAAATAACAGATGTTAAAACCTACGGTGACCGTTACGGTCAGAATGTGGGTGTCAGCTTCAAAGCAAGCCACAGGTCTTATCCTCTGACGGAGGTTGTTGTTGAGCTTACACCGCTTACATATGAACAAGCAAACGCACGTGTCGGCAAGGTCACTCAGGCTGACAGTTCGGTGAGGTTTTCAAGCAACGGCGCATACGGATTAAGGCTGAAAAAATATAAAAATCTTGAGCAAACAAACGATTTGTTTTTTGATTTGGATGCGGTTGTTCCCTCTGCAAGTCCTCTTGAAAGCGGCGCAACATATAATCTCAACATAACCGCAACTCAACTGCATTCACTTACCGAAAGCAGAGAAATCACACTCCCTCAGAAAGCCCTCGAAGTTACCTGCGACATCAACATTGAAATGCTTCGCAAAACTTCTCAGCCTCTGAACTATTCTGTATTACCCATCAACGCAGAAGAGCAGAGAGTCAGATTTGACACAACAGACCCGACAGTCGCAATTGTTGATGATGAAGGCAATATAACCGCCGTTGCAGACGGTGTGTGTCAGATCATCGTAACCACGGTTGACGGCGGCTTCACTGCCGCTTGCACTGTAACGGTTGTTAATACAGAAGTTTTCCCGACACTCGGCGAAATAAGAATTCTGACATCAACGGATATTTCCCGAATTGCATTCGCCTGCAAATTCATTCGTGACGAGCTCATTGCGCAGGGTATTGCCGTTCCCGAGCTTGCCGACACTCAGGCGCAGGGCAAAGGGCATCCAATAAAGCAAATCAAGTCTTTGCTTGAAACAATCGAGGCTAACTGTCAGATTCTTCTTGCTGCTTCTCCTGTTGAGATTGAAACGCTTACAGGACCGCAGACCATAAACAAACAAAATGAGGACTGGTATATCGTTGTTAATAACTGGATAGCTTTCCTCAATGAAATTCACTTAAAAATAAACGGAGGTGGTTAATATGGAATTCCGTGTTGACTTTACATCTGAAAACATTCTTCCCGACGGAAGTAATTTCGGCAAGGTCGGCGAACATAATGCCGCAACGCTTGTTATCACCCCGCCCGCAGAAATGACCGACAATCCCGAAATCTTTTATATTTGCCTTGCCTGTGAGGTCGGCAGCGAGTTCATCAAAACGGTTGTCCGTTCCGAAATGTACGAAAAAGCGGCTGAAATAAGAGTTCCTCTCTGGGGACAGGCGACAGTCGGAGAATCGGCAAAGCTTCAGCTTGAAGGATATGATGGCAATGACAATATTCTTATTAAATCCGAGCTCATCGATTATGTTTTGAGTCCGTCCGCAAACGGTGTTCAGGCGGCAACCGATATGAGCGGCGGCAGTCTCGCAGCAACAGTTGCGGCAAACAAGAAAGGAATTGAAGAGCTTGCTCAGAACGGCGGCGGTAAGGTTAAAAAAATCTTTATTCCGTATGATGCTGATCTCGAATACGGTTGCTATGCATTCACTAACACCGAGCAATTACAATTCTTCGTTTCCAACACATTCACGGAAGAAAAAAAACTGAGCGATATTATTCCTGTTGAATTAACAATCAAATGGAAGGGCGTTGAGATGTCTCTTGCCGAATTGGAACACAGAGGTGTTGTAGGTTATAATTTACCAGCGTTCACAAACCTTCTGAATCCGGTTGATGTTGACGAAACAGAAACAGATAAGCTTTTTGCCTTAATCAACAATACCGCAGGCAGTGCCGATTCACTCTACACTGAAGTTGGGAACAGTAATAATAACGGCTACATCGGCGGTGTTTACCTTTATTATTTTGACACGATTGAGGAGGTTAAATAATGAACATCAGAAAAGAAATCAGTCTGGCAAGGAATATAAAATTCAAATCGTCAAATGAGCTTGACGAAATCAAAGAAAAGCTTCTTGTCAATATCGAGTTTCACCTTGCAGGTGAGGAGATGCCCTATGACCCCGCAGAGCTGCATGAGCAGGCGGAAGCACTCAGAAAGAGTCAGAGGCAGGCGGGAAATAATCTCTCCGTTGAAGCTGCTCTTAAAGCAAAGGACCTCTTCACCGAATGGGAAGCTTCCCGAGCTTATGAGGCGCGAGACAGATTTCTCTACAACGGAAATCTCTATGAATGCGTCGCACCGAATCCCGTCAATCCGACATGGACACCTGACATCACCTATACATATTATAAGCCCGTTGCAAAGTCGAATGAGGACGGCACCCTCGAAAGCCCCATAACAGCCGTTGCGGGTATGGAATATGAATACGGCAAATATTATTCCGAAGGCAACTCAATCTATCTCTGCACTCGTCAGGGCGAAGCGGACGGCGGCAAAATCACTCTACATTATCTGCCCTCGGCTCTTGTCGGGCAGTATTTTGAAAAAATCAATTAAAGAAAGGGTATGACAAAATGAAACATCTTGCTTTATTCACCTTAGGCGCAGTCGGCTCTGTTATCGCCTCATTCTTCGGCGGTTGGTCGGCGGCAATGACAACACTTCTTATCTTTATGGCTATCGACTATGTGTCGGGTCTTATCGTTGCGGGAGTATTTCACAATTCAACAAAAACCGAAACGGGCGCCCTCGAATCAAGAGCGGGACTGAAAGGTCTCTGCAGAAAAGGTGCAATGCTGCTCGTTGTGCTCATTGCATGCAGACTTGATATAATGCTGACAACAGCTTACATAAAAGATATGGTGTGTATCGCCTTCATTCTCAACGAGCTTATCAGCATTGTTGAAAACTTCGGACTGATGGGTGTGCCTATGCCTCAGATTATTATTAAGGCAATCGACCTTCTGAAGAAAAAGAATGAGGAGTGATAGAAATGCTGACATTTGATGAATTTGTCAAGAAGTATTACAACAAGAAAACCGATATTGACAATTATGCAGGTGCGCAGTGCGTTGACCTCATTAAGGTTTACCTCAAAGAATGCTTCGGCATCTATGCGGGCTCTTGGGGAAATGCTGAAGCCTACTTCAACAGATTCAATGATAAGACGTGGGGCGGTTACGGTGCAATGAACGCTGAGTTTGTGCTGATTAAAAACTCCGCTTCATTCAAACCCATTGAGGGTGATATCGTTGTTTATGGCGAGAAGTTCAGCAAGTCTCACGATTGCGGACACATCGGAATTGCAACGGACGAATGCACACTTTCAACCGTTGTTATGTACGACCAGAACGCAACAGGCAACAGGGACGCAATGCAGAAGAGTTCTTATTTTGGTTACATAACCCGAAATTGCCTCGGAGTTCTCAGACCGAAGAACAGAAGCTTTATCGTTGAAGCAAAACCGACGTATTCATATTTCAAAAAGTATACGGGCGATTCTGTTTCGATTACCGATGCTCTCAAATCAATCGGCGAAAACGGCGGCAAGTCTTACAGAAAAAAGATTGCGGCGGTTAACAGTATCGTTGATTACACAGGCTCCGCAAAACAGAATGAAAAAATGTTGAAACTGCTCAAGCATGGTAAACTTATCAGACCATAAGAAAGGACGTGCAATTATGGGACATTGGATCCTCATGGGCGGCGGTCTCTATGCCGCAATCTTCGTTGCAATAATCAGAGGGATTTGCGAAAACATCGTAAATTTCTTCTGAGAAAGTGAAATATTTCAACAGGAAGTGAAATGTTTTATGAAAAAGTGAAATGATTTAATAACTTAATAAAAATTACACCCCCGGAGCTTCATTTTTGAATGGCTTCGGGGGCGGTTTTTTGACTTGAATTTGACTTGAATATTCAATTATTTTTTCGATTTTCACGCTCTTTTTTGCCTCAAAACACAAAATTTAAAAGCAAAAGAAAAAAACCTGAAACCCTTATTTATCAAGGATTTCAAGGCTTTTTGACTTGGCAGGGGCAGAAGGACTTGAACCCTCGGCACGCGGTTTTGGAGAGAACATATAAAGCGCTCAGAAACCGCTATAAATAAGGGAAAATCAACCCGTCTGACTTGAATTTGACTTGAATTCATCATTTCGAGATAAGAAATCATTTAATTTTACGATAGACCTATTTTTTTGCGCCTCAGAAAGATGTGTGTAAATCTCCATTGTTGTTGAGGCTGAGGCGTGTCCGAGAAGATACTGAGCAGTGAGAACATCAACACCCGCTTCGTACAAAAGCGTAGCATATGTATGCCTGAGATCGTGCCACCCGAAAAGCTGAATTGTGAATACTGTCGGCTCAGGAGCACACTTTTTCTTTTTCTTACCGGTACCGTGAGCAATCTCAAGGTCAATAAGAAAACTTTCAAGCATACGCTTCCACGCAGATTCAGTCATCAATTTTCCACTTTTGGTTACGATGACATTTATCCCCTCTTTTTTCTCGTTCTTCAGGAATTCGACAAGAGTATCCGGCATTGGGACTGTTCTGACACCCGCCGCAGTTTTCGGTAACTTAACAGTGTTTGATTTAAAATTATAACTTTTATTTACAGTTATCGTTTTATCTTTGAAGTTAATATCATTCCATGTCAAGGCGGTCATTTCACCACGGCGCAAGCCACAGAACATTGCAATCATCGCAGCTCTCTTTGCTCTCTGTTCGGTTGAATCGCATTCCATAATCCACTTACGCTCGGTTTCCGTTAATGCCCTGCGCTCTTTCTGAGGTGCGTTTTGGGGCAGTTCAGCATATTCAGCAGGATTGTATTCAACAACTCTGTTCTTAATAGCAAACTTAAAAACCTGACCGCAAACCTGTTTATAAACCGAAAGTGTTTTCTTTGCTGAAGGGTTTCCTGTGGTAGGATTTTTTTCGGCAAGCTTCATAAGAGCCGCTTCAATTTGAAACGGACGAATCGACTCGATATTTGCCTCTCCGAAATAATCATAAAAGAACTGTAATCTATTCTTTTTTAACTCATATTCAGATGCTGAAAGCATAACTTTTTGCGAAGCTAAAAACAACTTTGCCCATTCTTTAAAGGTTTTGGTTTTGTTTGCAACATCAAGACCTTTACCGAGTTGAGCTTTTAATTCGGCGGCTTTTTCGTTGGCTTCTTTTTGGGTATTGCCATAAACGGTTTTTATTCTCCGCTTGCCGTCCTCCCCTTTTCCAAGGTATACCTGCACGGCAATTCGCCCATCGGCACGGGTTGCATTCTTTTTCTTTGACATAATTATTCCCCTTTGCTTGACATTTTTTCGGGGAATAGTGTATAATAGATACACCAATCCCCTTGATTTGGTCGTTGAGTGGTTTGGTATCTCGTCTCCCGGTGTTGGCGCACCGGGGGATTTTTTATTTTATAAATTTATATCGTCAGAATT
>JAZQEE010000051.1:0-8321 GCA_045538815.1 Acutalibacteraceae bacterium | reverse complement strand
AGCCTTAGCGCCCGTGCTTATCGCTTCGGAAACATATCCGAGGTTGTCGCCCTCTTCGGCTAAGACGAGCGACGGGTCAAGGAGGTTTATTCCCTGACCCTCGAAGGATGCGAAGTTGAGCGGCGAACGGTAATCTTCATCGAGAAGCCTGCCGCCGCTCTGATAATCGGATGAGCCTGCAGCGGGTGCGGTTGCATTCTCAGCCGCCAATGCGGCAAAATCGTTGTAGATTATTTTGTGCTGCATATTGCCTCCTTACGGTGTCTTTTGCGGCCGCTTTGCGATAAAGCTGATTGAAAGAGGTCCCCAGTAATTCTGTGAGCGTGCCTGCCTCAGAAGCTTTTGACTTGCTTTAGTGATGTATGCTTCAAAAGTAATCGTTCCCTGATTATAAGGGACGGTTATTGTGTTGAAGGCAACGGGAGCGGACAAAGCTTCAAAAAGTTCATCATAAGCAGCAAGGGAGCACGAAACGCCCCTTTGAATGGTGAGCTTATAGTTGAAATAAACACCGATAAGGGAAATGAACATCTCACCGTTTTGCAGTCGTCCGCTTTGGTCGGAAGAGAGCTTTTCAAAGCTTCTTTCGAGTGAAGCTGTGCGGATATCTGCGGTAACGTCATATTTAACTCCGTCAATTTCAATCATTTTTTCTCACCTCATTCAAAAGCTGTTTCTCTTTTGCCTTCCCGCGTCAAGCCGAGTTTGAGAACTCTTATGAGAGCACCCAAAGAGCCGTCAGCGGTGAAATTGTAGTTAAAGTCCATTTCGCCCATAACATTGCGGACGGCATCTTCAATTGTGCTGAGCGGAGCTTCAATGTTCGTGCCGTTCTTCTGGTCACCGAGCCAAGCAAGGAAGGGCTTGTTCGGGGGAATGACCGTACCTTGGGCAAGGGCGGGGATAGGGATGCGAGGAAGCGACACTTCTGAAACTCTTGAAAGACCTGGAGAGAAAGTTTTTCCACCAAATTCAGGAATCCAATCGGGGATAGTGATTGTTAAAACTGAATTGATTTTATCAGCAATCCAGTTTAAACCTCTAATTATTGAGTTGATAAATCCTTCAATTCCTTCAAGACCAGAATTGGCAAAACCAAAAATTCCGAGTTTTATATTGTTAAAGATTTCTTTTGCTTTATCACCAAAATCCGAAAAAACCTGCGTGATTTTCGCCCAAACTTCAACCACTTTTGCCCTTGCATCGTCATTGGTTGCAATGAAAGTAACTAAAGCAGCTATTAACGAAGTGATAACTGTTACAACGAATGCAAGGGGATTGGCAAGCAGCGTGCCATTAAAAAGCTGTTGTGCATTGTTTGCAAGAGTTGTAGTATCTTTTAACGCCTTGAATGCAGTTACCGCTTGATTGATAAGAGATGCGGCTTTAAATACAGCAAATGCGGCTCCGATTCCTGAAATACCGGAAATCAGTGTATCTTTGTTATCGATAACCCATTTCAAACCGTCAAGAATTGTCGGAAGTGTTTCATCGACAAAAGTTTGAAAACCTCCCGTGATTGCATTAGATACCGCTTCGGTATCAACTCCGTCAACCAATCCGGTTATACTGTCCAGGATAAGTCCGAATCCGTCTTTAACACTTGTTGTTATTGGTTCGGCAATTTCACCGAGCTTTGCCATTCTGTCGTTATATTCAGATTGAGATATGTTAGCATTGATAATGTCTTCGTTGGCTGTCTTGTACGCTTCAGAAGCGTCGCCGAGAAGACTTTCTGTTGTTTCGAGCATAAACTGCTGTTTTTCGCTTTCGGATGAGAAGGCTGCAAGCTTTGCATTGAAATCATCAACATTCACGCCGCAGCCTTCCAAAAGCTGTGTATATGCGCCGGTTGCTTCTCCGAGTTTTAAAGTTTCGTTTGCAGATTCATAGAAGGTTTCAGGTTGCAAAGCATCACCGAATTTAGCGAAAACACCCGCAGCATATTCGGCCCATTGTGCCGCTTCCTGTTCGTTGGTAGAGAGTAGTGCAATCTGCTGAGAAGCTTCAACGCATTGGTCGGTTTCGCCTATGATACTATAAAGTTCTTTGTATGTGTTTTTTGCTGTTTCTGCCGAAAAATTATTTGTTTCAAAGGCTGTTTGAAGTTTGCCCATTTCTGCGCGGTATTCCCTTGTTTCTTCACCAAGTTTGGCAATTTCTGAAATTGCATCGAAAGCAAAATCAGTTAATTTTGATAAACCTTTTGACACAAAATTTGCCAAAACTCCCTTTGTAACGGTAAAACCGTCTCCTGTTTTTTTTGTTGTATCGCCTAATTCCTCAAGAGAATTATTAGATTTTTGCGAAGAATCAGACAAGTTGTTGAGACTTCGAGTAACTTGCGTAACCATTTCTTCATATGAACTATCTATTTTTCCTGTAAATTTAAGCGAATCAAAGTCTTTTTGAATATCTGAAACATCAAGTTTCTTTTCAAGATTTTTTTGTAAGGATTCAAGCTCTTTTGATATATCTTTTATTTTAAATTCGCCTTCAATTTTTATATCAGCCATGCACATCACCTCCCAAAATATCATCTATTTCTGCCTGTTCTTCGGCACTCACACGGCGTTTGAGACGGATAATGTCACCGTGCTCGGCAAGATATTCACGCTCCCATTTGTCAAGAGGCTTGCCCCTTGCGAGCTTCTGACGGATATTTGTGACACAAGAAAACACACATTCGCCTATTTCGTAATAAGCGGCAATAAAAGACCACCAATGAAGCGGCTGATTTCTTCGGCAGTCAAAGCCGAGAACGCCGTTCACAGGTGGAATAATGAGGTTGAAATCCTGTTCCCAATCCATAACCCGAGGCTTTTTGCGCTCGTTCTTTTCGGTTTCACCGCAGGCGATAAACCAGAGACATTGCTCATAGGCTTCGGAGTGATTGTCGATTTTTCTCCAGTCGGGAAAAATAATGCGGACACAAGCCTCCGCTTTCTCAATCGGCTCAAGGTCGGGGTCGTTGAGAGCGGAGATTGCGTCCAGAATCACACGGTAATCCGTTCTGATTTCGTATTCTTTGCCGCCGACAGACAGCGTTTCGGGCAAGTTATAAATCATTTGTCATACTTCCCCGAGTGCTTTGCAATGCGCCTTTCAATCGACAGTGTAGCTTTTTCGGATATTTTTTCAAGTTCCGGAACGATTGCCTCAAGAAAAGCTTCAACATACACTTTACCATTGCTTAATGGCATCAGAGGTGAACAGGCGCCAAATACAGGTGTTGAAACGTCATAGTTGAATATGAGGTTGATTTGTTTGCGGCACTCCTTGTCAGCCTCATCGAGAAAAATTATACAATCTGCTACAGTTTTAGGTTTGATGTTTTTTGTTTTTTTAATGTATTCTTGAATGTTCTTCTGTGCCTCTTGTGCACGAATCTTAATGTTGAAATCCGAAGGCTGAATATAAATCACTCTTTCGGGGTCGCCGTTAATGGTTATGGCTTCTCTGCCGTCATCAATGCTGATATTCTTCAAAACGGATTACCTCCTTCTTATGCTGCGTTGGGTGTGAAGTTTATCTCTTCACCGTACTTGTAAGCGTTAGCGGTGCCGAGAATCTTGTTGTTGCTGAAATCAATGTTGACGGGCATATCAACATGAGAGCTGCCACCGAGGCTCTGAGGAGCGATTGTGCAGTTTTTATGTACCTCTGCGCGGTAAGCGGGTGCTTCGTCTGTACCTTCATTGATATAAGCTTTTACAATCATAACCTCGAAGAGAGAGAATTCGCTGAGCGCATTTCTTTCAACGATGTCATTGAGCTTGAAGAGAAGGGGATTGCCGCCTCTTACGGTCATAGGACTGAGAGACTGCGAAAGCTCAAGATTGTCAACCGAAGATTCGGTAATGCCGAGAATATCGGTCCCCTTTGAAGTTTTGGGGTTGAAATCAATCGAGGAATCCTCGACACCAACGCCGATGGGCACCCATTCGGGCGCACCGTCCGCTGCGGTGATACTGTCGCCCATATTAACAAGGGTTACAAGCAGTTTTCTTTCTGCTTTCTGGTTTTCTTTCAGATTGAAATCGGTTGCCTTGTATTCAGCCATTAAAAATCATTCCTTTCAATTCATTTCTTCATAGATAATGCGGTATTGTGCAAGATATTTTGATATTCCCTGCATGCGCATTGAAGCGGGAATATTCTGAATGGGGATTATTTTCTCAACAGAGCATTTTGCACCGAAATCGGGCAAATTTCTTTCTCTGTTCTGTTCCTTCATCCATTCGGTGAGCTGACTGAGTGAATCCATATCCGCAATATTCTCGCCGCCTTCAAAACTTGTATCGTCAACAAACCTGAAGGACGAAACAACAAAGTCATAGTGCTTTGTTTCGTTGCCGAAAATATCTGTTTTAACCGCATAGTCGGTCGGTATGGGGATAAAGTCATTCAAATCGGGTGAAGCCGTTCCGAAATTAAAAAACAGTCTTTCAAATATCGGGCAGCTTTTAAGCCACTCAAAAACAACTGCGTTTTTATCCATTGTTTCTGTTTCTCCTTCTGATATATTCCTGTAAAGCGGCAGTCAAATCGCCTTTTCTTGCCGCCCACGCTGCCCTGTCCCAATGGTCGGTTGCAAGTGCGTGCTTGTCGGTTTTGAAATGCATCTTCTTGCCGCTTTTGGTTATGCCGTAATACGGAGCGGAGGAATAGGGTTGTATAAAGTGAATTCCCTCCGGGGTAACCTGTGCCGTGTCATACATCGTCAAGGTATCTGCGGGCACATATGGCTGCATTACCTTCAAAAACTCATTGTAGAAAAAGAGCTTTGCATCATCGTCAATGCAACCTTCGATTTTTTCTGTTATCGAGCTTGCATCAAGCTTTACAACGATAGCCATATCAGTTACCAATCCTTATATGCGGAGTGTAAAATTCCGTGTTATCGCTTACGGTGTTGACCTTAAACGATTTGTCCGGATATTTGCGCAGAATATCATTACCGCTTGCGTTTGCTTCAATAACATCGGGAATATTGCCGAGAACGGCAATTGAACCCCGAGAAATCGGAACACTGCAGACGGAGAGGGGAATTCTTACAATGAAGCTTTCGCCGTTGATTCGTGACTTTTCGTCAAACTCCGATGAAAGAGTGTGCTTAAAAAAGCAGCGGGAAAAGATGAACTTCTCCCACTGCACGATTTTGTCAGCTTCCGAACGGATAAACAGTGTTATTGTTTTGTTCCAGTGGCTCAACATTAACCGAACCCCCTGTAAGCAAGGTCGCCGACAACCGAATAAATCAGGTCATCGGCTCTCTTGTCAAAGTCTTTTTTAGCAGCTTCGGGAGAAACAAAGGAAACGCTTACTCCGTCGTTCCCGTAGCCGGACAGGTTATGTTCCTGTTTATCGAATTCTTTGAACATTCCGATAAGCTCAAAAATGAGCGTTTTTATATCGTCACTCGGAACGGTAATGCGTTCAAGGGTGAGATAGTCAACCCTTTTTCTTGCTTTCATTTCAAGGGCGGTGTATTCCTTTTCGGAAACATATTCACCGCCTCTTAAAACGTATTCATCATACGAAAGCCACATCAAGCACCACCTGCGGCATTATCGGGATTGTATTCGGGGTGTTTTTCCTTCAGGTGCTTGTTGAGGCCCGATTCCGTGGCATATTCGTTGCCGCATACGGGGCAAGTGAATTTAGGAGCGGGAGCTTTAAAAACAAGTCCTACTGTTTTAGCCATAAAAAAACCTCCTTATGCCTTGTGATGAAGGTAGATACCTGCAACCTTGTTTTCGTATGCATCAGCGATACCGACATTGCGGTAGCCGTACTTCCAAGCATCGGCAGACTGGTTTGATGCAGGGTCGATAACCTTGGGTGCGATATGCTTGGGATACTGAATAACGGCAGGCTTATGGATAATCATAAAGTTGATATCCTTTGCGCCCTCAGCCTTTACATAGCCGCCGATTCTTTCTTCCTCGGTTGCACCGCTCTTGAGTGTAATTGCGGTATAGAAACGCTTCTGAGGCACCTTGATAATCTTTGTGAAGTCTGCAAGGACCTCACGTGACTTTGTGGTGTCCATATCCTTGATATGTCTGTAAGCGGTGGGAGTGATATAAAGATATCTCTCTTCTGCGGGAACTTCGTCCTCGTCCATCTTCATCATTGCAGTGCTGATTGCATTGATTGCAGAGGGACCGTCTTCGAGTGATGCACCTGCATCAACCTTTGAAATGCCTTCAATGCCTGCATACTTTGCAAAACGAAAAGCATCAATTTCGGGTGCAACCTTTGTTCTGATGAATTCGCCTGAAAGTCTGCCGAATGCAATGTTTGCGGATTCCTGATTATCCATATTGTCAACAGAGAACATTCTGCCTCTGTCATAGTTACACTTGACGGTTTCCCAACGAAGGTTAACGTCACCGTCAACATAACCGCTGTTACGGCTGTAATCGCCGAGACCGCTCATATCGAGAATGGGAATGCACATTTCATCGGCGTTTGCGCCTTCTCTTACGAGCTCGGGTGCGCCGTCAAGGTCGGATGTGAGCGAAGCAAGCTTATATACTTCGTCAAGAATGGGAATAAACTGTTTTGCGAGTACAATGTTGTTAGGCATAAATAATAATCTCCTTTATAAATTTATTTTGATTCTTTGAGACCTGCAGCGGCTCTGATTGCATCAATTGATGCCTTGCTGAGCTGCTGAGTGTTGCCCATACCCGGAATATCAATACCGGGGTTGGGGTTTGTGAAAATGCCGTCACGGTCCTTTGTGAGCTCACCAAAGATATCTGCATCAGATTTGCCTTTGTTCTCCGCCTTTCCGACTGCTTCCTTGAATTCGGCAAAAACACCGTTCTTTGTAAAATCATTGGTGTAAGTGCGTTCTCCGTGAAGCTTCTCAAAACGTGACATAAGATTAGCGTTCTCTGCAGCTTCTGCTTCGGCCTTTTCACGGTCTGCCTTTTCCTGCTTGTAGGTGTCGATTTCAGCCTGAAGCTTATCAACATCACCCTTGTTCTTTTCAAGCTCGGAAATGGTGTTGTTTGCGGTGTCAAGCTGTGACTTATACTCATCACGAGCTTTAACAACCTTGTCGTGTTCCGATACTGTTTTATAATTCTCACGAACCGCAGTATCAAAACTCTGCTTTTTGTCCTCGGGAACGGTGATGCCGATTTCTCCGAGAATGGTGTAAATGTCTTTCATAGCGTTTTTTTCCTTTCTACATGGCATTTATACAGCTCTGTCTGCTGTTGAAAGTAAGCCGAATATACCCTCGGCAGGGGTGATTTTTGGGTATAAAAAAAGCCGACCTCAACGAAACTTCGTCAAAATCGGCTTTGATTATTGAATTGTGGGTAAGAAAAAACCGAAACTAATGCAATAAACATCAATTTCGGCTGTTTTTAGTTGTTTAATTGTGAAAAAATCTCAAAATCAAGTACAAAACAATTTATTTAATCGTCGGAACCATGCTTGCGCCGCAACCGTCGCATCTGAACACGGAAGCTGTTTTAGGCTCACCGACTGCCTTGATTTTTCCACCACATTTGGGGCAATCAAGAGTTTCTCCGGTTTTTAATATTTTGATTTTTTCAGTTGTGGTAAGATTGTTCATATTGTCACCTTAAATTAAGTCGGGATATAAGCTTCTAACTAATTTAATTATATCTTCGATGTCCTTTTCTGTCAAGTTGTTTTTATTGTGTAGATATTCAGCTTTAAAACATTCTACCTCTTCAGCAAAAGTACCGTTATGACCAAGCTTTCTGTGAGTCGCTTCATGAATTACGGTAGTTGCTGTTTCAGAAACAGTTTTAGTTTTATCGCAGTAAATAGTTATTACATCATCAAACGGGTCGTAAATTCCATAATATCCATCTGGATTATCAACGCCATAGCAAAGACGAACAGGCACTTTTTCTTTTTCAAGATAATCTAATGTATCTGTTCCGATTTTTGACGTTTTTAAATCTTTAATTACTGAATGGGGTCTTATAGAATCAGCTTTAGTAAAATTATATGTATCAAAAACACTTTCTGATAATTTGCTCCTTTTATGACTTGCGTAGGATAAATCATTTGACCTTGCCACATCCATTCTATCATAATGCGTATCAAGTCCCGCCTTTTCGGTAATCTCGTTGTATTTATCCTTGAGAAGCCGAATTTTGCGCTTTGCTTCACGGTAGCCCACTTCATCACCCGCCGCTTTAAACGCTTCCTGTCGCTCCTTCTGCTTGCGTATTTTGGTTTCAAGCTTTCTTTGAAGCTGTGTGCATTCATAACGGGTGTACTGCTTACCGTCAATATCGATAAGCTCATTGCTGCGGCGTTTC
>JAZQEE010000050.1:0-17469 GCA_045538815.1 Acutalibacteraceae bacterium | reverse complement strand
ATCGTACCAGTACCAGATGAAAGATTAACACTTCTTGGTGAAATGTATAAAACTAAGAAAGTAACACCAGCAATTATTGAATTTGTAGATATCGCTGGTCTTGTAAAAGGTGCAAGTAAAGGTGAAGGTCTTGGTAACCAGTTCCTTGCAAACATCCGTGAAGTAGATGCAATCGTACATGTTGTGCGTTGTTTTGAGAACTCGAATATTGTTCATGTTGATGGAAGTATCAATCCAGTAAGAGATATTGAGACCATCAACCTTGAACTTATCTTCTCTGACTTAGAAATCTTAGAGCGCCGTATTGCAAAGGTTGCAAAACAGGCTCGTATGGATAAAACACTTGCAAAAGAAATGGAACTTCTTGAAGCTATCAAGGCTCATTTAGAAGACAGCAAAATGGCTCGTACTTTCGAAGTGCCAGATGATGAAGATATGCAGGCTTGGTTTGCAGGCTACAATCTTCTTACAGCAAAATCTACGATTTACGCAGCAAACGTAGAAGAAGATGATTTGGCAGATGATGGTGCAAACAATGCAAACGTAAAAGCAGTTCGTGAGCTTGCTGCAGCAGAAAACAGTGAAGTATTTGTTATCTGCGCCCAGATTGAACAGGAAATCGCAGAACTTGATGATGAAGAAAAAGCAATGTTTTTAGAAGATCTTGGATTAAAAGAATCCGGCCTTGAAAAACTTATCAAAGCAAGTTATAGTTTGCTCGGTCTTATCAGCTACTTAACAGCGGGTGAAGATGAATGTAGAGCATGGACTATCAAAAAAGGTACAAAAGCTCCTCAGGCAGCTGGTAAAATCCACAGCGACTTTGAAAGAGGCTTCATCAGAGCGGAGGTTATTCCTTATGATGAGCTTATCAGACTCGGCTCAATCGCCGCCGCAAAAGAAAAAGGTCTTGTCAGAAGCGAAGGCAAGGAATATGTTATGAAGGACGGAGATGTTGTTCTTTTCCGCTTCAATGTTTAAAATTTACTCCCTGTGTAATAAATAAACACAGGGAGTGATTTTTTTTGAGAAAAAGAGCTTTGATCGTTTTTGCGCTGATGGCAGTCCTGACCTGCGGAATCGGCTTGAGAGTTGCGGATTTAATGCTGTCCGCTCAGGGCGTGTCAGGCGCTGTATCGGGTAAAAGAATTGATATTGCCAATCTACGGGGAACTGTTTATGACTGCAATATGAATCCGATTACCAATGCTGAATATGAATTCTATTCTGCCGCAAAACCGACCGTAAGAGCTCTTGAATCGCTGAAAACGGTGCTTGATGCGCAGTCGCTGTCTGCGATAAGAGAAAGAATGGAAACTGCAAATCCCGTTGTTGTAAAAACACCGAACGGTATTTATGACTGTGCGGATATTTCAACAGCTGCCGTTGCGAAACGGTATTCCGATGATTCACTTGCCTGCCATATAATCGGCTATATTGATTCCGTCGGGCAGGGGATAAGCGGAATTGAGAAAATATATAATATGATATTGTCCGAAGCCTCAAAGGATGTTTATGCACGCTTTTCAACTGATGCAAACGGCAGGGTACTTCTCGGAGAAAATATTGAGTTATCTGATTTTACGCCTCCCGAAAAAGGTGTTGCGCTGACGATAGATAAAAGAATTCAGAAGATAACCGAAGAGGCGCTTGATGAATCGGGCGCAGTCTGTGCCGCCGCTGTTGTTATTGAAATCGGCAGCGGAGCAATCAGGGCTTGCACATCAAGACCGATATATAATCAGTGTAATGTTGCCGATTATCTGAATGACAAAAACTCACCGCTTATAAACAGAGCTTTTATGCCGTTTACTGTAGGGTCGGTTTTCAAGCCCGTTGTTGCTGCAGCAGCGCTTGAGACGGGAATATCCGAAAATTTTGAATATAATTGCACGGGCTCCGTTGAGGTCAACGGAGTTACATTCAACTGCCATAAAGAAGACGGTCACGGAGTAATTGACCTTAAAACAGCGGTTTCGGTTTCGTGTAACACTTATTTTATTGCCCTTGCGCAGGAAACGGGTGCCGAGAATATAATTGATACTGCTGCAGCATTCGGATTCGGAAGAGAAACCGAGCTTGACGAAAGCATAATATCTTATTCGGGAAATCTGCCGCCTCTCAGTGAGATTGACTCAAAGGCGGCTCTTGCCAATATTTCATTCGGTCAGGGTTCGCTGACGGCAACGCCGATTCAGATTTGTGCAATGATGGCAGCAATAGCAAATAACGGAGTTTATTGCCCGCCTTATCTCGTCGAGGGAACAGTCGATGGTAACGCTGAAATGACCGCAATCAGACATTATTCGGAAAAGAAGCAAATTATCTCAGAAGCGGTTGCCTTAAAACTGAAAAGATACCTTTTGTCTGTTGTTGAAGAGGGGAGCGGAAGAAGAGCAAAAAGCGATATTATTTCTCTTGCAGGCAAAACCGCAACCGCACAGACGGGAAAATTCAGAAACGGTGAAGAAATTTACAATGCGTGGTTTGCGGGTTTTTTTCCTTATGATGAACCGAAATATGCCGTTGTTATCATGAAAGAGGACGGCGGGGAAGGAGCGGTGAGCTGCGCTCCTGTATTCAGAAAAGCAGCCGAAAAAATTGCTGAAATCGAACAATAAAAATATTTGAAAAAATTTTAAAGAATTTTTAAAAAAACGCTTGACAACCGCAAAACTCTTTGCTATAATAGGCAACGTTCCAAGCGAACAGAAACGAAATGCGAGAGTGGCGGAATCGGCAGACGCGCACGTTTGAGGGGCGTGTGTTAATCACGTACGGGTTCAAGTCCCGTCTCTCGCACCAGCAAAAAAGGATTCCTTCAACGGAATCCTTTTTTCATATCGGATAAGACGGAAAAGGCGTTCCGGAGCATTTTTGCTTGCCCCGTCCTCGGCAGCCCGACCGTGTAAAATTTACGGGCAAAAACAGAATATGCGGATATGGCGGAATTGGCAGACGCGTTAGATTCAGGTTCTAATGGGCGCAAGTTCGTGCAGGTTCAAGTCCTGTTATCCGCACCACGACCAAGGGTATCCATTACCCTTGGTTTTTTTATTAAAAATCCTTATATATCAACGGATTTGCTCCTAAAAAACACAAGAATCGTTGATTCGTAAGGGAGTCGGAGCTTTGAACATCAAAAATCAAAGCCGAGAATATTTTTGGGCAAAAGCACACTTTCCGTTGGGCAATTTTTTTTACAGAATAATTAAAAAAAGATAAACACAGCACTCTGAAGAATTATTCTTCTCACCTTCAACGGTGAGTTGAGAATTAAATATAAAAATGATATCACCAAGCCTTGAACTCTGAATTGAGTCCAAGGCTTTTTCTTTTTGTTGATATACAACAAAACTTCTGCTCAGAAAAATTTCCCCAAACCATTTTTTTACATTCTTTTTGGGAAGACACATATTGGATTGTGGATTTTTCTTAAGGGAGGATGAGATTATGTGTTTTACATAGTTTTGAATTGAGATGTCCTGAAAAAAGGACACATAAAATGATATTTTATAAGCAGAAAGGATGTTGTATTATGGCTGAAAAAAAGACAGGCGAGGCATTCGATGTATTTAACGAATTTTTTAAAAATATCAGAGAACTCGGACATATGCTTTCGAGAGAAGATCTTGACGTTGCGGCGGAATCGCTCCGCGAGGCGCAGAGAGAACTTGAACGCAAGAGGCAGGAGCAGATTGAAAAAGAGCGAGAGGCGCAGAGGCTCGAAAACGAGCGCATAAAGAAAGAGCCTCACGACAGATATGTTGCCGAAGTCACAAGCATGGATTTGCCGATTGACTGGGAAAATTCCTTTGCAGGCGATGACCGTGCGGCAGGTGTGCATACCGAAAGCATTTCCGATGCGTTGATTCTATCTCTCAATAACCTTGGCAAGGTTGATATTGAATATATTTCACAGATTACGGGTGAAACCTGCAAAACAGTTATCGAAACCCTCAGAGGCTCGATTTACCAGAATCCCGAAACGTGGGGTAAGTGCTTCTACAAAGGCTGGGAAACCGTCGATGAATACCTGACGGGCAACCTCAAGAGAAAATGGAAAGCGGCACAAAGGGCAACAAAAGAATTCAACGGCTATTTTGACGCAAACGTTGAAGCGATTGAAAAGGTTATCCCTCCATCGGTTGCGTGCGAGGATATTTATGTTACTCTCGGCTCGCCATGGATTCCGCCCGACGTTATTGACGGTTTTATTGATGAGCTTTTCTGCCCCTGTAAGGATATTTATTCAGGCTGGAACGATTACACAACGACAAAACACGATGAAATTACAGGCACGTGGGAAATAGGGTTCAAAAGCAGATTCAACGGCACAAGAATGGCAACAAAAGCAAACTCAACCTACGGCACAAGCAGAATAAATGCTCTGCACATAATTGAAAGAACTCTTAATTTAAGGCAAATCAGGATTACGGATTCCGTTAAAAGTCCGACTTCTTCAACGGGCGAGAAAAGAGTTGTCAACAACGCTGAAACCGCACTTGCCATCGAAAAGCAGAAAAAACTGATAAAGGAATTTCAGAAATGGATATGGAAGGATGAAAAACGCAAGGAAAGGCTTGAACGCATTTATGAGGAAAAGTTTGCCTGCGTGCGCAAGAGAATCTTTGACGGCTCTTTTCTTGAATTTCCGACTATGTCCGATGAAATAAAGCTTTATCCTTATCAGAAAAACGCAGTTGCAAGAATTCTCTTTACGCCAAACACTTTGCTTGCGCACGACGTTGGTGCGGGCAAAACTTACGTTATGGTTGCGGCAGGAATGGAAATGCGGCGTATGGGCATTTCGAAAAAGAATCTTTATATTGTACCCAATAACCTTGTGGGTCAGTGGTCGGATATATTTATCAGAATGTATCCGCAGGCAAATATTCTCTGCGTTGAGCCAAAAAAATTCAAGCCCGATAAACGTGATGAGGTTATGGAGAAAATCAGAGATAACGATTATGATGCCGTGATAATGGCTTACAGCTGCTTTGAGCTTATCGGAATTTCAAGGGAATTCCACGAAAGCCAGCTGCAGGAATTGCTTGATTCCGTTTCGGAAAAGCTTTGTAACAGCCTTAAGAACACATCACGCCTTCAGGAAAAACGCCGTAAGCTGCGTGAGGCTTGCGAAGAGCTGAAAAGAGCGTTGTACGTTGCGAGCGATGAGGTTTTCTTCGATGAACTCGGCATCAATACTCTGTTTGTTGATGAGGCTCATAATTTCAAAAATCTGCCGATTGAAACAAAAATTGCCAACGTTCTCGGTCTTTCAAAGGGAGGTTCAAAGAAATGCGCCGAAATGCTCGAAAAGGTGCAATGCGTTCAAAAACAGAACAACGGCAGAGGCGTTGTTTTCGCAACGGGTACGCCCATAACAAATTCCGTGACCGACGTTTACGTTATGCAGAAATACCTGCAGAGCGGTGAATTGGCTCTTCTTGATTTGCAGAGTTTTGACAGCTGGGTCGGTATGTTTGCCGAAAAAGAGGACAGCTTTGAGATTGACGTTGACACAAGTGAATACCGAATGGCAACGAGACTTTCGAAATTCCATAATCTGCCCGAGCTTACAAATCTGCTGGCTTCAGTTGCAGACTTTCATTCAATGGATGGTGCGGAGGGCATACCCGAATTTGACGGCTATACAGATGCACTTATTCCCAAAACGAAAGGATTTCAGGCTTATCTTGATCAGATATCCGACAGAGTTGAAGACGTGAGGAATCATATGGTGCCGAGAACAGATGATAATATGCTCAAAATCACCGTTGACGGCAGAAAGGCAGCTCTTGATCTGCGCCTTGCCGAGCCGAACGCGGCATTCACTTATGATTCAAAGGTTTACCGCTGCGCCGAAAACGTTTTTGATATCTATATGAAAACATATCTTCAGAAAAGTGCACAGCTCATTTTCTGCGACGTTTCAACACCGAAAGGTACGTTTAATATTTATGACGAACTTTCACGTTTAATCATTTCAATGGGAGTTCCGAAAGAAACAATCGCCTACGTTCACGATGCACAGACGGAGAAAAAGCGAAGCGAGCTTTTCAGAAAGGTCAGAAACGGCGAAATCCGTATTCTTCTCGGTTCGACTTTCAAACTCGGTCTGGGTGTCAACGTTCAGGACAGACTGATTGCACTTCATCATATCGATGTGCCGTGGCGCCCTGCGGATATGGTGCAGAGAGAGGGCAGAATTCTCCGCCAGGGCAATATGAATCCCAAGGTGCAGATTTTCAGATACATAACAGAGGGCAGTTTTGATGCATATTCGTGGCAGCTGCTCGAAACAAAGCAGAGATTCATCAGCCAGCTTCTTTCGGGCTCGCTCACACAGAGAAGCGGTTCGGATATTGACGGTACGGTGCTTGACTATGCCGAAGTCAAGGCTCTTGCGGTGGGCAATCCGCTTATCAAAAAGAGGGTCGAAACCGCAAACGAGCTTGAAAAATATATGGCTCTGCAAAGGGGTCTTGTTTCGAATCGAGAAGCACTCGAAAACGAGCTTAACTCAATTCCCGCACAGCTTGCAGATAATAAAAGAATAACCGACGAATGCGTTGCAGACAGAGATTTCTACTGCGCGAACAAGCGTGAATATGACAAGGAGCAAAGGCAGATAATCCGAAAGCGGATTTTTGATGCCGTCCAGAAAAACAATATGATTCCTGCCGAAAAAGAGCTTCTCGAATATCAGGGCTTCAAGGTTATTCTGCCTGCTAATATGCTCAAAGAAAAGCCGTTTGTGATTCTTAAAAATACAGGCAGGCATTATGTCAATCTCGGTGACGCAGAGGTCGGAACAATAATCCGTATCGACAATTACCTTGACAGTCTTACGGAATATATCGGAAAGCTTGCCGATGCTGCAGAAAAGCTCCGTGAAAAAGAAATCGGAATAAAAGCCGAACTCGCAAAAGACGAAAGCTATACCGATAAAATTGAAGAACTGAAAAAACAGCTCAAAAATATTGATAAAAAACTGGGGGTCAAAGAATGAACGAAGTGAAAATGTCAAGTGTGCCGAGCTTAACGGTGCAGAAAACGATAGATATTCTTTCAAAATCATATTGCGGCGTTATCAATGCAGGCCTGCCGATAAAAACTCTGCCGTCGGTTATGCTGTGGGGACCTCCGGGTGTCGGCAAATCGCAGCTTGTCCGTCAGCTTGCAAAGGACATTGAAGCAAAAACGGGCAGAAAATCCGTTGTGACCGACGTCAGATTGCTTCTTTTCAACCCTATTGATTTGCGAGGCATTCCCACCGCAAACGCAGACAAAACCCTCGCAATATGGCTCAGACCGCAGATTTTTCAGATGGATGCGGATGATTCAATCGTGAACATCCTTTTCCTTGACGAAATTTCTGCCGCACCGCAATCCGTTCAGGCGGCGGCTTATCAGATAACGCTTGACCGTGTTGTTGGTGAACATAAATTGCCAGATAACTGCATTGTTATAGCCGCAGGTAACAGAGTGACGGATAAATCCGTTGCGTTCAAAATGCCTAAAGCTCTTGCAAACCGCCTTTGCCACATTGAGGTTGAGGGCAACTTCAATTCGTGGAAACAATGGGCAATCAGAAACGCAATCAGTCCGAAGGTTATCGGTTTTCTTTCGTTCAAGCAGAATATGCTTATGGGCTTTGACGGCGGCAAGGATGACCTCGCATTCCCGACGCCCCGTTCGTGGGAAATGGTCAGCAATCTGCTGAATTCCGTTGATGATAATGTTGAGATTATGTACCCGATGGTTGCAGGTCTTGTCGGCACGGGCACGGCAATTGAATTCAGAACGTGGTGCAAGGTGTGGAACTCTCTGCCCTCAATCGAAGATGTTTTTGACGGAAAAATGCCGATTATTCCGAATTCAACCGATGCTCTCTATGCTCTTGTTTCGGCAATGACTGTCTATGCTCACGCTCATAAAGATGAAATGCAAAGGATAGCAAACTCAATTGTTTATGCCGAAAAGCTGCCTGCTGATTTCTCCGCTGTTCTTCTCAAAGATTATATGTATATCGAAGACGGCTACAAATCAAGGCTTATGCAGATTCCCGAATTTGCAAGGTGGCTGCAGACGAAAGGAAGGCTGCTCAATGGAACTGTCTGAACAGAAAATCCGTGAATATTCAATCAGGCTTATGAAATCAAGGCTGCGTATGCTTTGCACAAACGGATTTTACGGACTGTTGCTGATGCATATGGTGCTGACGATAGACGAAGAATGCGAAACTGCCGCAACCGACGGAGTGAGAATATATTTCGGCCCCGATTTTCTTGAAAATCTGACCGATTCGCAGATTGATATCGTTATGATGCACGAAATTCTTCACGTTGCTTTACAGCATTGCTCACGCTTCGGCGATTTTGAACCCGAAAAATTCAATATTGCCTGCGATATAGTGGTGAATTCAATCATTCTCGAATCAATGGGCGGCAACAGAAAAAACATTCATCTCGGCAAATACGGCGAGCTAATGCACGAAACGCCCGACGGCAAAGAGGGTGCAAAATTCACCGCCGAAGAGGTTTATGCCATGCTCCCTGCGATGAATGGTAAAAAATCAAAAAATAAAATGCCGGGAAGCAAAGTGAAAGGTAACGGAGGCGGTTCCGGCGGCAAGAATGGCGGGAACGGCGGTTCCGACGATTCCGAAAGTAACGGCAACGGCGTTTTTGATGACCACGAAAAATGGAAAAACACCGCAGACGATAACACTTTGCGCGAAGAATGGCAAAAGAGGATTATTGATGCGGCGGAGGCCATCAGCATCCGTGACCCGTCAGACCAAAGAGGTCTGATACCTGCCTTTGCAAAAAGATTGATTGAAGAACTCAGAAAGCCGCAGACAGATTGGCGGTCAATCCTCAACGAGTTTGTGCAGGAGGAAATCTGCGATTATTCGTTCAGTCCGCCCGACAGAAGATTCGGAGATTCCGATTTCTTTCTGCCCGATTTCAACGAAAAGGACGAAACCGTTAAAAACATTCTCTTTATGATTGATACATCGGGTTCAATGTCCGACGATATGATAACCGCCGCTTATTCCGAAGTCAAAGGCGCAATCGACCAGTTCAACGGCAAGCTTGAAGGTCTTCTCGGATTTTTCGATGCCGCAGTAATACCGCCAACTCCGTTTTCGGATGAGGACGAATTTATGGTCATTAAACCCAAAGGCGGCGGAGGAACTGATTTTGAGGTCATATTCAAATATGTTGATGATCATATGACCGACGAACCGCCTGCAAGCATAATAATCCTGACCGACGGTTATGCTCCGTTTCCCGATGAAGAAAAATCAAACGGAATACCCGTTTTGTGGCTTCTGAACAATGAAAATGTTGAACCCCAGTGGGGTAAAATTGCAAGAATTGAGGTGTAAAAAATGCTTTGTCCGTTAAACCGTGTTCTGGTAACAGACGGCAAACTGCTTTATAACTGTTCCGAATTCAAAGCTTTGAGAGGAAATGATATCAGAACGGAACTGCCCGAAATCGCTGTTGTGGGTGTTATAGGCGAACAGAAAGAAGTTAATATTCCGACCCGCTTTTGCGGCAAGAAAGTGAAACTTATTCACAGCCTGAATGTTTACCGCAAAGGCGAGAGGTTTCCCGAAATAACGGGAGATTTTGCATTCATTCCGTCAATCGTAAGACAAGATATCGGTTTTTATTATCCCTGCGAAAGACTTGTTCCCGAATCGGAATATCTTGTCAACACTCACAGAACGACTGCAGAAATAGTGGCATTTGACGGAATTGCTTTTGAGAAAAGTGTTTTTTGCGGCAACAGATATCTCAACAAAATAACTTTCGGCACGGGAAAAATCCAACCTGAAAGCTTTATGAACTGCGAAAACCTTGAAAAGGTTGAACTCAATGAAAAAGTCAGAGTTATCGGCAAAAAGGCTTTCAGCGGATGCAAAAATCTTGAATATATCATTCTTCCGAAAAATGTCCGTGAAATTGCATCCGATGCTTTTTCGCTCACGCCAATTCGTTTTATCGCGATTCCTCCGTCGGTAGAAGCGATTATGCCCTATACTTTTGAAAAGTGTAAAAAGCTTGAAATGATATTTATTCCGCCGTCGGTTATCAGCATTTCAAAATCAGCTTTTTATGATGCCAACCCGAATATGATTATCGCAGGCAAAAGCGGTTCATTTGCTGAGATGTATGCGAACAAACACAAAATCAAATTTTTATCCTATGATAATCTTTCAATAGAAGACGTAAACTCTGCTTTCGGTATTTACAAATCCGCAGAAAAATAATATTATAAAAACATATCACACAAGGGGTATTTATTATGGCAGTAACATTGGAAGACAAACTGGTTATCGGTGTTTCATCGAGAGCACTGTTTGACCTTGAAGAAGAAAACAGAATATTTGAGGAACAGGGGCTTGAGGCATATTCAAAATATCAGACCGAGCATGAAAATGATATTCTCAAACCCGGCACGGCATTTCCGCTTGTAAAAGCGCTTCAGAAACTCAATGCAGACGGCAGATACCTTACCGAGATTATCATTATGTCCAAAAACAGCTCCGATACAAGTTTGCGTATTTTTAATTCCATTGAACATTACGGGCTTGATATAAGCCGTGCGGCTCTGGTTGGCGGTGCATCAATTTCGCCCTATCTCGGTGCATTCAAAACGGATTTGTTCCTTTCCGCAAACGAAAGCGATGTGCAGGAAGCAATCAACGCAAACATCGCATCGGGCATCATTTGTGACAACTCAAATCTGCCGATAAATCCCGATGATGAGATACCCCAAATCCGAATTGCATTCGACGGCGATGCGGTTATTTTCTCCGATGAATCCGAAAGAATTTTTCAGGCGGAAGGTCTTGAAGCATTTGCCCGTCACGAACAGGAAAATGCACAGAATCCTCTGCCCGAAGGACCTTTTGCCAAGCTTCTCAAAACCCTTTCGCTTATTCAGAAACAGTTTCCCAAAGGCGAAGCACCCATCCGCACCGCGCTTGTTACCGCAAGAAACGCTCCCGCACACGAAAGAGTTATCCGTACTCTTCGTGCGTGGGATGTTCGCATTGATGAAGTGTTCTTCCTTGGCGGAGTCAGAAAAAGCGACGTTCTCAAAGCATTCAATGCCAACATATTTTTTGATGACCAGGCAACCCACACCGACCCCGCATCAAAGCTTGTGCCGTCAGCAAGAGTACCATATAAGAAATGAATTTAGCCTGCAACAAAACCGTTGCAGGCTGTTTTTTATGTGTATTCAACTTCTTTTGCGATTGCTTTAATGCTCTCGATGTCCCATTCGTCATTATGGATTGATATAATATGCTTATCACCGTCTTTTCTGAAAGTGAAAATATAATTATCTTCCCATTGCTCAAGTCCGTTTCTTGTTATATTCAAGCAGTCAATGTTTTCGATAACATAAGATACTTTCAGATTCTTGTTGAAGAAAACGAGATCTGATTTAATCTCGGTAGCAGGTACGTCATCAAGATATTTTGTGAAAAGATAAACATTCCTTGTTATTTTTTCCGAGGAAACAAAACCGAATTTTTTGCTCCATGAATAAATCACGGAATCGGTTTTAGTATCAATGCATTTCTCTTCATATCCAATTATGCATTTAAAATATTGTTCATCAGCAGGAATTACCGCTACATAAAACGGCGAAAGTCTGTCGGAATTAAGATTATAGTATCTGCAACGGTTTTTATCCCGTTTCCGAAGAACCGCAATATCCGAAGATGAATTCACAGATATAAAATCATATTCGCATTCCGCAATCTGTTTGCAATCAATTTTGTTGCTTTTTGAGCTGACGGTCCATTTGAAAGCATAAAGCCCACACTTACCGTCAAGATAAACACAAACCATATTTGAAAAGTCACAAAAAGCACAAAACGCATCAATATGGTCATATTTGCATTCAATCAGAATATCAACAATTCTCGGGTAGCCTGTTTTATCCATTTCAGCAAGACCGTATTTGCCGTCACGGCAGATTATGCATATTTTTCTGTGTTCACGGTGATAATCCTTGCAGGATATTATTTCGGCATCAAAATGCTTTAAAACTTTTGTTTCGGTTGACATAACGACTCCACCTTTCATATTACTGTATTAACAATAACACGAAAGGTGGGTTCTTTTCGGTTCATATCAGACTTTAACGATATACATTATTCTGACAGTCTGCCCTGCGTACATGCTTCTGACGAGTTTTTCTGCTTCTGCAGCACCTGTTGCGGAAACAATCGGCTCGGAATGCACGTTGTTAATCTGGCAAACAACCTTCCATCTGTTCAAAAAATCACCTCCCGTTACTTTGTAAATACATTGTAACAGGAGGCGTGGGTTGTTTTAGGGAGATGTTAATTATTTTTAAGTTCTTCTTCTAACTTTTTAAGATGTTCCATATCACTTTTAATATAATAACTCGGATGATAAATCTCGATTATTTTGTACTTTTCATCAAGTTCTTTAAGATACGACTTCAACCATCTGCCTGCACAAACAATTACAGTAGGATTTAAAATCTCTATTTCCTTTATAATTTGTTTTTTATAGGTTGATACATATTTTTCTAAAGTTTCAGAATTACAACGGCTGTGTCCTCCTCTTTTGTTCAGATTCATAAATGCTACGAATTTCAAAATGTTATGAGATTTATTTGGATTCATAAAATCCTTGTTATAAATTGCGTTGGCTGCCATTGATAAGCGTTTCGAAAATTGTGTTTCATTATATTTTGCCTTTTTTTCATAAACATTTTTCAACCAAAACTCGTTTTGGAATTTTTTGCCTTGACCTAAATTGCTTTCTTTAGAAATAAAAAGTATTCTCTCTTTTGAAGAAAAGTAATCTTCTGGAGAAATTGCTCCGTCGAATGTAAAAGAACCGATATCAACATCTGTGTTATCGTAGCTGGGTTCTGCTTTCTGTTCCTTTATCCATTTTTCAAATAAATCGGAAATGCTTTTTTCGTATTCTTTTTCAGTCATAGTGCTTTCCTCGCTTTAAACATCTGTTAACATTATTGATTTTCCAAAACCTTAATCAAATCCGACAAATCGCCTTTGTTTATATCGTACACATAATCGTTGCCATGCTCAATCCAGATATAATCAAGTAATTCGTCTGCAGGTAAAATTCCGTCATCGTGCCACAAAAAATCGTTTACAGCTCCGTTAACCAAAAGACGGGTTGCAAGCTGAGATGCACGGAAAACAATGTTTTCTGAATCTTCGGTATATCTGTCTGCAGCATATTCCCGCATAGTACCGATAAGAGTCATAAGATGATTTACACCAAGCGCTTCTGAATTTCCGATTACTTTAACAGTTTCAAACGAATGCATTTTTGCAAAAACTTCAAAAGCTCCTCTCATTGCATCTGCAAACATATCTTCATCAAATTTTTCTTCGCCGAAAACATAGGCGTTGACATTATCCAGAAGGTCAAGCCAAGTGTCTCTTGTTTCATAAAAACTTTTCATAAATTCTTTCATAACAAATCTCCTTGTTTATTTTCTATGATGCTAACTGCTATATCGTACCATTTTCCACAAAGTATGTGTTCGTATTTTATATGAGCTGTTTTTTCTTTGAATTTATCATATAAATCTGATGAAATAACCAAATGATTCCCTTGTCCCAAACTGACATAGTTCCAGCCTTCAGGAACTGTTCTTCCATATCCGAATATCCCGAGTTTGCATTTTGCAAGTAAAGGAAAAACTTCAACAATATCATCAGGAGTTATATCACCAAAGAAATAATTCAGAGAAAAGCTTTTTCCATTTCCATTGAGAAAGATAATCTCTCCAGATGTTCCCATAGCACCGCCTTCGGCAACGGAAAAAAATTTCACGTCTTGAAACAAGTCAGCATTGATTTCATCTTTTGTTAAAATTACAGTTTTCATATTTCCTCACTTTCCGTATTTCTCCACTGCTTTCTGCAGTGCATTTTTTATATCATTCACAAGGCTTTCGGGGGCGGTAACGGTTATATGCTCGCCGTACTGCATCGCCCAGAATTTCATTGCCATTCTGCTGACTCTGACTTCAGCGGTGACTTCATCTTCGGTTTCATCGCTGAATTTAACATCCTTGCCAAACCAGTCAATAATTTCAGAAATAATATATTTCTTCGCTCTGAATGTGACCTTCTCGGTCTTGTCGGCAAACATATAAATATGCTCCGCCATATGCTTCGGCAAATCAAGTCCGTGTTCAAGACCCTCAACCTTTTTCATCGGTTTTACGGGAGCGTCAAGCAAGCGGATATCCGTTATTCTGTCAAGGCGGTAATTCGCCGCATTATCATATTTATCGTAGTTGCAGATGAGATAATATCTGCCGTTTGTTGCAACCATCTGATATGGATTAACGATGTATTCCCTCACATTGCCCTCGCTGTTTTTGCGGGGATAACGTTTTTTATCCGTACCCATATCGTTGTATCTGAATGCAACCTGTTTGCCCTTGCCGATTGCCTCATCAAGAATTTCAATAGTCAGAAAAAGTTCTTTGTTTTGCGGCATATTTTCGGGCAGGTTGCGTATGTGTTTCACTTTATTTTTGAAATACTTATTTGAAAGACCCTCGATTTTTTCGATAAGTTCCTTGCACTGCGAATAGGGAATATGCTTTGAGAAAAGCAGGCTGTCAATCAGCAGACGGAGCTCTGCATCCGTAAAATCACGCACAAGATAAAAATCGGAAAGAATATAGCTTTCTTCAAGCTCGCCCTTTGAATTTTTTACCATTCGCAGAGCTTCGCTGTATTCGATTTCATAACCGAATTCGATCAGATTCATAAGATTGCGCTTGATTGCCTTGCGGTCAACCTTCATATCATATTCCGTTTCGAGTATTTCCGCAATTTCTTTCTGACTCAGGCGGTGATCCTCATCGGTATATTTTTTGAGAATATCAAGAATGTTGATTATGAGTAATTTTTTCGGCTGCATTGAGTCCATAACTGTCACCTCTGTGTTTATTCTATCATCATTGACACCATTATGCAATATGCCGTGGGACATTTTCGGTGCATCTCTATAAAGCTAAAAGAACAAGGGTCTGTTTTTAATGAACAGCCCCTTATTACATTTTTTTACTCTGCAGCAAGCCGATATGTTTTGCCGTCATCAACTTCCGTCAACGCGTGAAACATACAAAGATTCGGTTCAGGGTCCGGTGAAAGCGCACAATTTTTAACCATATGTTATGCTGTAAAGGTGTAATCAAGAAAAACGAAAAGTCCGTTTTATGGTACACAAGGACTGATATAATGTGTCTGTAAGATAAAACTGAAAGGAAATTATATTATGGAAAACACGTTTGTTACCATCACGGGTGTGAGGAATTATTACGGCATGAAACCGTTCAAGGTCGGCAAGATTTTCAGAATTGTCAAGGAAGACGACAATGATTATGACGAAGAGGCTATTCGTGCTGAATTGCCGATGATTGACACAATCGGTTATGTTGCCAACAGTGCAAACACCGTTTTTGCGGGTACGGTCAGTGCAGGCAGACTCTATGATAAAATCGACGATTATGCATATGCACAGACAATGTTTATTACTCATTCGAGCGTTATTGCTCTTGTGCTTTCGCCCGAGCAGGTTGAGGGTGATGACGATACACCGCCTGTTAAGGAAACGGATGCGGGAAACAGCAAACCCAAAACCAAAGCAAAAATCGGGTTTTGAGAGGTGCGGAATATGTGGTTATTTATATTATTGTTGGGTTTATCAGCTTTTTACAAAGCGTGGACCAAAGGATTGTGATCAATATTTTCTGCAGATAGCCACGTCCAAGAACTTGGGTTGAAACAATACAAAAGCTATGCTAAAATAAAAGCATAAAATCTTCGGAGGTACAAAATGAAGTTTCTGCATTTATCCGACCTGCATATCGGCAAGCGATTCAATGAATTCTCAATGCTTGAAGATCAGGAATATATTCTCACTAAAATTATCAATATAATTGACGATGAAAAGCCTGATGCGGTTGTTGTCGCAGGCGATGTTTACGATAAATCCGTACCTTCTGCGGAAGCGGTGCAGTTTTTTGACGATTTTCTCTGCAGACTTGCTCAAAGAAAACTGCAGGTGTTCGTTATCAGTGGCAACCACGATTCAGCCGAAAGAATGGCTTTCGGCGGCAGACTCATGGATATCAGCGGCGTGCATATGTCGCCCGTTTATAACGGAAAAGTTGAAGCAATCAGCCTTGACGATGAATTCGGTAAGGTCAATTTCTTTATGCTTCCGTTTGTGAAGCCTGCCAATGTCCGCAGATTTTTTGAGGATGCTCAGATTGAAAGCTACACCGATGCCGTGCGTGTTGCGGTTGAGAATATGAATGTCAATTCCGATGAACGCAATGTTATCGTTACTCATCAGTTTGTTACGGGTGCGGAGAAATGCGAATCGGAAGAAATCTCCGTAGGCGGCTCGGATAATGTTGACGCAAGCGTGTTTGATGTTTTTGACTATGTTGCACTCGGTCACATTCACGGCCCGCAGAATATCGGCAGCGAAAGAGTCAGATATTGCGGCACTCCGCTTAAATATTCATTCTCCGAAACAAAGCACAAGAAGTCCGTAACTGTTGTTGAAATGAGTGAAAAGGGGAACCTTGAAATCCGCACAATCGCCCTTGAACCCAAGCGTGATATGCGAGAAATCAAGGGTACATATGCCGAGATTACCCTCAAAGATAACTATATAAATACCAACACGGATGACTATATGCACATCACCCTCACCGATGAGGAGGATATTCCCGACGCGATCGGGAAGCTGCGGCTCATCTACCCCAATCTGATGTGCCTGGATTATAACAACAGCCGCACCAGATCCGCGGGGATACTGACAGATCTGGAAGATGTTGACCGCAAATCCCCGCTTGTCCTTTTCGATGAATTCTACGAGCAGCAGAACGGGCGGCCCATGAGTGACGAACAGCAGGATTTTGCCCGAGAAATCATGGAGAGCATCTGGGAGGAAAAGATATGAGACCTATACGATTGGAAATGTCCGCATTTGGCCCATATGCAGGCCGTACCGTGGTGGACTTTGACAAATTAGGCACAAGCGGAATTTACCTTATCACCGGCGATACCGGGGCGGGGAAGACGACGATATTTGACGGCATAACTTACGCTCTCTACGGGGAAGCCAGCGGGGAGACGCGGGATTCCGGGATGTTCCGGTCCCAATATGCCGCTCCGGAGACGCCCACGGAGGTCCGCCTGACATTTTTGTACAGGAATAAGGAATATACGGTGCGGCGCAACCCCGAATATATGCGCCCCCCATTAAGAGGAGAGGGGTTTACCACCCAGAAGGCAGAAGTGGAACTGACGCTTCCCGGCGGTAAGGTGGTGCCCAAAAATAATGAAGTCAGGGACAAAATAAAGGAGATCCTGGGAATCGACCGCAGTCA
>JAZQEE010000049.1:0-13343 GCA_045538815.1 Acutalibacteraceae bacterium | reverse complement strand
AAATAAATATATGAGCCGAATCCCGAAATAAATCAACGGGTTCCGGCTCTTTTTTATTTGCAACACTAAATTGGCAAGCAAGGCAAATGTGAACACAAACACAAAAATTCATTTGCAATTTATCTCGCTTGTTGGTGAAATTTTTCCCCAAACCCCTCAAAAAAATCGGAGAGAAAATTTAAAAATCTTCTCTCCGAGCTACGCCATAATGGCTTAAAAAAATTTATTATAATTAATTATTTATTATTGTTTTATTTTATATTTAATGTTATTATTAAATGTATATACACAGAATAAGTTGGTGACTGTTTTGGAGATTATTGATAACATTAACAAAACGCTTAAGGACGATTTAAAAGTTGAGATCAAAGATGGTAGTAAACTTTCAATTGCTGCGGCGTGTTTTTCTATATATGCTTTTCAGGAACTCAAAGAAGAACTGAAGGGCATTGATGAGTTGCGCTTTATTTTCACTTCACCCACTTTCACAACTGAAAAAGCGCGCAAAGAAAAAAGAGAGTTCTATATTCCTCGCCTTGACCGTGAGCGTAGTCTTTACGGTACAGAGTTTGAGGTTAAGCTTCGCAATGAGCTTACTCAAAAAGCTATTGCAAAAGAGTGTGCAGAATGGATAAAACAAAAAGCTGTTTTCAAGTCAAACGTCACCAATGAAAATATGATGGGCTTCATTAATCTTGATGATAAAAACTATATGCCCGTTAATGAATTCACAACTGTTGGTCTTGGTTGTGAAAGAGGCAACAATGCCTATATGATGATTCAGAAATCAGAAACACCTTTTTCTGCCGCATATATTGACCTTTTTGAAAAACTGTGGAATGACAAAAATAAATTGCAGGTTGTTACAGATGAAGTCATCGAAAATATCACTACCGCTTATAACGAAAACTCTCCCGACTTCATTTACTTTGTAACCCTTTATAACATCTTCAATGAATTCCTCGAGGACATTTCCGAAGACGTTCTTCCCAATGAAGCAACCGGTTTTAAAGAGAGCAAAATTTGGAGTATGCTTTATAATTTCCAGAAGGATGCTGCACTTGCAATTATAAATAAACTCGAAAAATTTAACGGTTGTATTCTTGCTGACAGCGTTGGTCTCGGCAAAACTTTTACGGCTCTTGCGGTAATTAAATACTATGAAAATCGCAACAAATCCGTACTTGTTCTTTGCCCCAAAAAGCTGACAAACAACTGGAATACATACAAGGATAATTACATAAACAATCCCATTGCTTGTGACCGTTTGCGTTATGATGTTCTTTATCATACCGACTTGAACAGAACTCACGGCAATTCAAACGGCATAGATTTAAGCAGACTCAATTGGAGCAACTATGACCTCGTTGTCATTGATGAATCTCACAACTTCCGCAACGGAGGTAAGCTTTCGGGTGAAGATAACGAAAAAGAAAACAGATATCTCCGTCTGCTCAATAAAGTGATTCGTCAGGGTGTAAAGACCAAAGTGCTCATGCTTTCTGCAACACCTGTTAATAATCGTTTCAACGATCTGAAAAATCAGCTTGCCCTTGCTTACGAAGGCAACACAGATTATATTGACGAAAAGCTCAATACCAACCGCTCAATTGATGATATTTTTAAAAATGCTCAGCGTGCATTCAATACGTGGAGCAAATGGGATCCTGAAGACAGAACAACAGATAGTCTTCTCCGTATGCTTGATTTTGATTTCTTTGAAGTTCTTGACTCAGTCACTATTGCCCGTTCACGCAAGCACATTGAAAAATACTATGATACAGCTGATGTAGGCAAATTTCCGACAAGGCTCAAACCTATTTCTCTCAGTCCGAAACTTACGGATTTGAAAACGGCAATTAACTACAATGAAATCTTTGAACAGCTTATGTTGCTCACTCTTTCTATCTATACCCCCACGCATTATATCCAGCCGTCAAAGCGTGATAAATACGCAGAGCTTTATCAGGATAACAAAGTTAACGTCGGTTTTACTCAGGCGAACCGCGAAGAAGGTATCCGTCGTCTGACTGCAATCAATCTTATGAAGCGAATGGAAAGCTCCGTATATTCGTTCAATCTCACACTTATGAGAATTAAAGATTTGATTGAAGGCACAATTGATAAGATTGAAAATTTTGATAAATCACATTCAACAAGCATTGATATGCTTGATGTAACTGTTGATGATTTTGACTCGGAAGACCAGAACGGCGATGAGCTTTTCACCTTCGGCAGAAAAGTCAAAATCGACCTTGCCGATATGGACTATATCTCTTGGAAAGAGAGTCTTTCTAAGGACAAAGAAGTTCTTGATTTGCTTTGCCTTATGGTGAGTGATATCACTCCCGAATATGACAACAAATTGCAGGCACTTTTCGGCGTTCTCAAAAATAAAATCGAAAATCCCATTAACGGAACAAACAAAAAGGTTATTATTTTCACTGCTTTTGCCGATACAGCCCAGTATCTTTATGCAAATGTCGGTCCTTACATAAAAAACAATTTCGGTCTTGATACCGCAATGGTAACGGGCACTGTTGAAGGCAGAACAACCGCAAAACTCAAAAGCTCGGATTTAAACACAATCCTTACCTGCTTCTCGCCGATATCAAAAGACAGAGATTTGTTTGAGGATTTACCCAAAACGGATATTGATATTCTTATCGCAACCGACTGTATTTCAGAAGGTCAGAACCTTCAGGACTGCGACTATCTCATCAACTACGATATTCACTGGAACCCCGTTCGCATTATTCAGCGTTTCGGACGAATTGACCGTATCGGAAGCAAGAATGACGTTATTCAGCTTGTCAACTTCTGGCCTGATGTTACTCTTGATGAGTATATCGACCTCAAAGCGAAGGTTGAAACCCGAATGAAGATAGTCAATATGGCTGCAACGGGCGATGATAATATCCTCAGTGATGAAGAAAAAACGGACCTTGAATACAGAAAGTCACAGCTTCAGAGGCTCAAGGAAGAAGTTGTTGATATTGAAGAAATGACAAGCGGTATTTCAATTATGGATTTGGGTCTTAATGAATTCCGTCTTGACTTGCTTGAATACACGAAGCATCATCCCGACCTTGATAAAACTCCTTTCGGACTTCATTCTGTTGCTCAGGCAACGGAAGATACACCTGCAGGTGTTATCTATGTGCTGAAAAACCGTTCAAACAGCGTCAACATTGATAATCAGAACAGACTTCATCCGTTTTATATGGTTTATATCAGTGCAAACGGCGAAGTTATCTGTGATCATCTTTCTCCCAAAGCAATGCTTGACAAGATGAGGTTTATCTGTAAGGGCAAAACGCAGGCTGTTCCCGAGCTTTATAAAGAATTCAACCGTGAAACCCGTGACGGACGCAATATGAGCGAATATTCAAAGCTTCTCGGTGATGCAATTGCATCCATTATCGAAACTAAAGAAGAAAGCGATATTGACAGCTTATTCAAGCCGGGCGGAACCTCTGTCGGAAATGTGAGTATAACCGGACTTGATGATTTTGAATTAATTTGCTTTTTGGTGGTGAAAGAATGATTGAATCGTTGTTGTTAATTCCTGAAAAATGTATGGTTCAAAACAAAATACTTGTTTCGAAATTCTTTGATGATGATTATTTTGAGTCAGTACGCTCCATCACTTGGTTAGCCTCTCTCAAGCCTCTGTTTGTTAATGTAACGGCAGTTAAAACAGAAACCATCCGTTACGAAGAAATACAAATTATTTGTGTTGATTTGACCGAAACAGATAATCTCTATGGGGTAGCTAATGCATTTTATAAAAAAATCAAGTACCCCTGCTTGCTTGTAATGCGATACAACAACAAGTTTTTGTTCAGCACCTGTCAGTTTGATGCGGGCAAAGAGGATTACAACAGCAAAAAACTTCATTCAATTCAATTTTCTCACTGGATTTATCCGGATTTACTATCGGACGGAGCCAAAAGAACAATCAATAAGATTAACAGCGCACTGAATTTGGAATCTGATTTAAAAACCATATATACCGAATTGTCACATACGGTTCAGTTTTTCAGATTGGAAGGCACAACAAAGGCTCATGTCAAAAGATTGCTCTACGATATGATTGGTCCGATTTCAGATAACAAATTGGACAATATAATGCAGTACGCAACGCCGTACAAGAAACATCATCTTACAGAGCAAACATTAGCTGCAAAATATGACAAAAGCAAGCGTACCAAATCTTTTACATATTCTTACGATTATGAAGACATCTGGTATTGTCTTCAAAAATATGAACCTTCAAAGAGAGTTGTTGAAGGGCGTCGATACAGAGATATAGAAGATTTGATGAATTCAATCGATACGAAATTAAGCGGTGGCGGAAAAAGGTGGAAATAGATGTTTAATCTTCCTCAGTCAACGGAATTTAACAAGCGAATACCGAAGCAGAAATTTTACGATAATCTCTCGGTTACACCTGCAATAAAACGCATTTTTGTTGAGCAGATAAAAACTATTCATTGGGCAAATAAAATTGCAGCAACAACGGTTAATGTTGCCGAAGGTGAAGCAGTAAAAGAAATAGAAGTGTTTATTGTTTCGCTTACCAAACCCGAGCTTGATGAAAAGGTTTTGCATCTGATAGACAAAGAAATTCCGTATCATATTCTGTTTTTGCTTGAACATAACGACAAATATCAGGCGTGGATTGGCTATAAAGAAAAATCAGACGGCAACGCGGCTTTCAAAAGTGTTAAATATTTTCATACAGATTGGCTTGATGAATCGGAATTTGAGCTTAAGCTTGACGGTTTTGACCTTGACAGCATTTACAGCGGGTTTGTTCGCAGAATTGCCGAACATGAGCAAAGCAATGAATGGAATGAGAATTTATCGCTTGGAGAAAATGTTGCAGATATAGACCGTATCCAAAAACTGAAAAAAGAAATCGAGCGGCTTGAAAAGCTCGCCCGAAAAGAAACCCAACCGAAGAAAAAATTTGAGTTGGTGCAACAGATAAACAGATTAAAGAAAGATAGGTGAACAAATGAAAAAAAGCAATATTTTTATGATTTCCTATGTAGCTTTTTTGTTTGTTGTGGCAGGATTAAAAATCTTTTCTGAAATTCAAATATTTGATAAAATTTTATTAGCTACAACCATCAGCAGCTTTTTCTTCTCTTTGGGTGATTTTTTTGATTATATGAATGACTGTTATGAGAAGATTTATAAATTTGAAATAGAAATAATTTCAACACACAAAAGACGAAATAAAGATTGTGAAAACAACTTGCCAACCGAAATCAGAAAGTTGGAGAACAACATAATAAAAGATCAAAAAGACCAAAAACTTTATTCAAGATTATGTAATCTATGTTTTGGTATAGGTTTCTTTTGCTTTTTGTTTATAATTTGTTTTTATGAATCCGGATATTCTTTTATTCAAAAATCTATTGAAGTGCAAGATGTTGTAACTTTAGCAGCGTTTGCTTTTAGCAGTTTGATGTATTTAATCAAAGAATTTTTTGACAATCGATTTGATAATTTTAGAAAAAGCTTAGATTTAATAAATACAATTGATAAAAACGAGAACGGAGACGATAATAATGGACAAGCTTAAGATGCACTCGGTTAACAAGGTTGATGAGAATATAGAGAAGATTGGGAAGCTGTTTCCGAATTGCGTGACGGAGCGCAGGGGTGAAAACGGCGAGATTGAGCATGCGATTGATTTTGATATGCTCAGACAGGAGCTTTCGGCGGTTATTGTTGAGGGCAATGAGGAGCGTTACCAGTTCACATGGCCCGATAAGAAAAAGTCTGTTTTGCTTGCAAATGCACCCATTGCAAAAACTCTGCGTCCCTGCAGGGAAGAAAGCGTTGATTTTGATAATACGGAAAATCTTTACATTGAGGGCGATAACCTCGATGTTCTTAAGCTTTTGCAGGAAACCTATCTCGGCAAAATCAAAATGATTTACATAGACCCGCCTTACAACACGGGCAATGACTTTGTTTATAACGATGATTTTGCAGAAAGTGCCGATGAATATCTTGCCAACAGCGGTCAGTATGATGAGGAAGGAAACCGCCTTGTTCATAACACCGAAAGCAACGGCAGATTCCATACAGACTGGCTCAATATGATTTATCCTCGCTTAAAACTTGCAAAAGATTTACTTGCAGATGATGGTGTTATATTTATAAGCATGGATGACCATGAACAAGAAAATATAAAGAAATTGTGTGATGAGATTTACGGTGAAGCTAATTTCTTAGCGCAAGTTGTGTGGGAAAGAGCATATTCTCCTGTTAATCTTAAGAAACATTTCTCAGAAAGCCATGATTATATAATTTGTTATGCCAAAAATATGGAACTGGCAATTTGTAATGGTTTACCCAGAAGTGATGAAGCAAACGATAGATATAGCAATCCCGATAACGACCCTCGTGGTCCGTGGACATCGGGAGATTTGTCGGTTGGACCTCGCATTGAAAGTAAGGTTTATGAAATTACAGCCCCCAGCGGTCGAAAGATATTACCACCAAGTGGATATTGTTGGAGATTAGACGAAAAAACCTTTGAACAATATAAAAAAGATAATCGCATATGGTTTGGTGAGAGTGGAGACAATGTTCCGCGTATTAAAAGATTTTTGTCAGAAGTAAAACAAGGCATTACACCAATGACTGTTTGGAAGTATACCGAAGTTGGACACTCGCAGGATGCTGCACAAAAATTGAAAAAACTTTTTGATGGAAAGGCATATTTTGATTATCCAAAATCTGTTGACCTCTTGAAGCGTTGTTTGCAATTGTACACTGCTTCTGATTGTGTTGTACTGGATTTCTTTTCTGGCTCTGCTACTACTGCACACGCTGTAATGCAGTTGAATGCAGAAGACGATGGCAACCGCAAGTTCATTATGGTTCAGTTGCCCGAAGAGACAGATGCGAAGAGCGAAGCATATAAAGCAGGATATAAGAACATCTGTGAAATCGGCAAAGAGCGTATCCGCCGTGCAGGCGCAAAAATCAAGGAAGAAAACGGTCTTTCTGCACAGAATATTGACACAGGCTTCCGTGTGCTCAAGCTTGATTCATCAAACATGAAAGACGTTTATTATAATCCCGCAGATTATAATGCAACTCTTTTCGATACCCTTGAAGATAACATCAAAGAAGACAGAACACCCGAAGACCTGCTTTTCCAGGTTATGCTCGGCCTTGGTATTCTTCTTTCAAGCCCGATTAAAGAAAGCGTTATTGCGGGCAAAAAGGTTTTCAACGTTGCCGATAACTTCCTTATTGCTTGCTTTGATGAAAACGTAACCGATGAAACCGTTAAAGCTATCGCAAAGCAGAAACCCTATTATTTCGTAATGCGTGACAGCTCCATGGCTTCCGACTCCGTCGCAACCAACTTCGACCAAATCTTCGCAACATATTCACCTGACACGGTCAGAAAAGTTTTATAATTATTATATTGGTGAAAAATATGGAAACAAGCAAGAGTATATATCCTAACATCCCCAGATTGAATGATTATTCTTCTTTGTATTGTGAAATAGCAATGCAGAATTATGCTTTAGCAAAGATGTGTTTCAAAAAAATAGAAGAAGGTAATTATGATATCACTTTGTCTGATACCCAAAAAGAAATGTTCAAGTGTTGTATTGCAACTGTTGTTTTTTCGGCAATGTCAGTAGAATCTTTCTTTAACAATTATGCTGCATCTTGTCTGGGCGACGATAATTTCTATGACAACTTTGATAGCTTGAGCCTAATTTCAAAATTTCAGTTAATTTCTAAATTTATTTTAAAAGCTCAAGTTGACAAAAGCCAATCATATTATTCGTATTTGGTATTGCTAAATCGAATCAGAAATAACTATGTTCATAACAAAAGTGTTACTTCAGTAATTAGTTGTAATACTGAAGAAGAGTTGAAGGCTTTTCAGAAGATTTGGGGTTCCAAGGAGTTTGATTGGGAAAACCCTACCTTGAACGAAGAAGCAATTAAAACAGAGTTTTTAAACACTCAAAATGCTATCAGAGCAATCAGAGAAATTGCATATTTTTTTGATATGAATGATGACAGTGTTTACGCTGTAAATCGATTGTTCCATACAGCCACCATTGACCGTGCACCCGATTGGATTCCTAAATACATAAGAGATACGGTAAAAGAGTTTAATATTAAAGCGGTGAATAAATAATATCACAATAAATGAATTAGAACCAAAATATTATAAGCACAAAATGAAAAGAGGATTCAGTAATGGCAGTGCTTTATAGTCGAGATTATTCTATATTAACTAAAGACGAAATAGAAAAAAAGAATCAACTCGAATCTGAAAAAATCAATCCCAATAGTATGATTAATCCAAATTTATACTACGAGTATTCTAAGGCGGTACGACATAATATGAGCTTGTTTCCTAACAATTTTATGGATAATGTCGATCTGCAAAACCACAGTGATTTAAATTGCCAATGTAATGGATTGGAAGCGTTATTGAAAGATAAAATTACTGAATTGGACATAAAACGTTATATTCAAAACAATGAATACTACCACATTCCAGCTTCTATTCTAAAACATTATAATTTTGGGCATCATGCTGCTTATGTTTTTAAAGAATTTAAATTGGGAACATATTTTTCGGCAGACTATTTACTTGTAGGTGATTCATCAGATGGACATCAGTTTGTGTTTGTTGAGTTTGAAAATGCTTATGGCAACATAACAATTGGTAACGGTGATTTTGGGGATACGATAAGAAAAGGCATCAATCAGATAAATGATTGGAAAACATTTATTGAGTCGAATTATAGTTCTGTTACCTCCGAATTCAAGAAGCATACATCAAAACAACTTCCTGATGAGTTTTATACTTATGACGCCACACGAATGAATTACGTTGTTGTGGCCGGTAGAAGAAGCGACTATAACGAAAAAACTCGTAGACTGCGTCGCAAATTGGAAGAAGATAGTAAAATCAAATTGTTACACTATGATAATTTGATTGATGCAGCGAGAAGCACTATTGGAAATTGGACATATTAGGAGTACTGTTTTTATGAAATTCAATTTTAAAATCCAACAATATCAGACCGATGCTGTTGAAGCTGTTGTTAACGTTTTCAACGGTCAGGGTCTGCATAAAAGCGTTAAATATATCCGTGATACGGGAGAAGTGGATACTTCCGTCAACACTCAGATGACTTTTGAAGGCTCAATCTCCGAAAACGGCTTCGGGGATGATACAGGCTATAAAAATGAGCTTGTTGAGCTTTCGGATGATCAGCTTCTGAAAAATATCCACGATTTGCAGAAGATGAATAACATAAAGCTTTCTCCGTCGCTTGTAAAAGACTTGGGCAAATGCAGTCTTGATATAGAAATGGAAACCGGTACGGGTAAAACCTATGTTTATATCAAAACAATGTTTGAGCTTAACAAGCGTTACGGCTGGAGCAAATTCATTGTTGTTGTGCCGAGCATTGCTATCCGTGAAGGCGTTAAGAAAAGCTTTGAAATAACTGCCGATCACTTTATGGAGCATTACGGCAAAAAAGCACGTTTCTTCATCTATAACAGCTCAAATCTTAATCAGCTCGATGCTTTTTCTTCAAGCTCGGGTATTAACGTTATGATTATCAATACTCAGGCGTTTGCATCTTCTCTCAAAGAAGACGGCAAGAGCAAGGAAGCAAGAATTATCTATTCAAAGCGTGATGAATTCGGCTCCCGCAGACCTATTGACGTTATCAAAGCTAACAGACCGATTATAATTCTTGACGAACCGCAGAAAATGGGCGGTGACGTAACACAGAAGGCTCTCAAAAACTTCAATCCTCTGTTCAGCCTTAACTATTCCGCAACCCACGCAAAACAGCATAACCTTGTTTATGTTCTCGATGCTCTCGATGCATTCAATAAGCGCCTTGTTAAGAAAATTGAAGTAAAAGGTTTTGAAGTCAAGAATTTCAGAGGTACAGACCAGTATCTGTTCCTTGAAAGTATCGTTCTTTCACGCAACAAGCCGCCTATGGCTCGCGTTGAGTTTGAAATAGGATATAACAAGTCAATCAACCGTGAAACCCGTAATCTTAATGTCGGCGATGATCTTTATCATCTCTCAAAGCAGATGGAACAGTATAAGGGTTATATGGTATCTGAAATCGACCCCATCAGAGGTGCAGTAACCTTTACAAACGGTGAGGTTATCTATACGGGTGATGTTGTGGGCGATATTTCTGAGCAGGATATGCGCCGTATTCAGATAAGAGAAACTATCCTTTCTCATTTCCAGAAGGAAGAAAAACTCTTTAATATGGGTATCAAAACGTTGTCGCTGTTTTTCATTGATGAAGTTGCAAAATACCGTCAGTACGACGATAACGGCGATGAAGTTCTCGGCGAATACGGAAAGATGTTTGAGCAGGAATATATTGATATTCTCAACAGCTACATAAGCCTTGAAAATACACCGTATCAGAAATACCTCAAAACAGTCTGCAGCGACGTTTCAGCTGTTCATAAGGGATATTTCAGCATTGATAAGAAAACGGGCAGAAGCATCGACAGCCAGCTCAAACGAGGCAGTGAATTCTCCGACGATATTTCTGCATATGACCTTATTCTCAAGAACAAAGAGCGTTTGCTCAGCTTTGATGAACCCACAAGATTCATTTTCTCGCATTCCGCATTGCGTGAAGGTTGGGATAACCCGAATGTATTCCAGATATGCACTCTCAAGCATTCCGACAGTCAGACCGCAAAACGTCAGGAGGTCGGCAGAGGCTTGCGCCTTTGTGTTAATGCAGACGGCAACAGAATGGACTATGAATCCTGCGGAGAAACCGTTCATGATATAAATATGCTTACGGTTATCGCAAGCGAAAGCTATAAGAATTTTGTCACGGATTTGCAGTCCGATATCAAAACTGTTCTTTATGACAGACCCCTTGCCGCTACAAGCGAATACTTCAAGGGTAAGTTTGTCAACGTCGGCGGCGTTCAGACAGAGATTGATATGAAAACCGCAAACAATATTGAATTCTATCTTATCGCAAACGGCTACGTTGATATGGACAGAAAGGTTACCGATAAGTACAGAAGCGATCTGGCAGCAGGCAGTTTAGCAGCTCTTCCTGCAGAAATTGCACCAATGAGCGAAGATGTTCATAAGCTTGTTCAGGCTGTATTTGACGAAAGTGTTCTTAAGGATATGTTTGCCAACGGTCATGAAACAAAGGTTAAGGATAATCCGCTGAACGACAATTTCTTCAAGAAAGAATTCCAGACTCTCTGGAATTATATCAACCATAAATATGCATATACCGTTGATTTCGACAGCGATGAGCTTATTCAGAAATCAATTGCTCATATCAACGAAAAACTCTTTGTTTCAAAGCTTCAATATACCGCAACAATCGGCAGACAGAAAGATACAATGAACGAGCATGAAATTGACAGAGGAGATTCTTTCGGTTCAGTAAAGACAAGAACACAAAATCTTGACCATGCCCAGTCAAGCAAAATCAAATATGACCTTGTCGGTAAGGTTGCTGAAGGAACTGTTCTTACAAGAAGAACTGTTGCAAGAATTCTGAAAGGTCTCGAGGTTGATAAGCTTTATATGTTCAAGAACAACCCCGAAGAATTTATTTCAAAGGTTATCAAGCTTATCAAAGAGCAGAAGGCAACAATGATTGTTGAGCATATTTCATATGATGAAATTGACGGCAATTATGACAGCACAATATTTACTGCCGAAAAGAGTTCGCAGAGTTTTGACAAAGCATTCAAAGCTGAAAAAGCAATTCAGGACTATGTGTTCACCGACGGTTCTGCAGAGCAGAGCGTTGAACGCAGATTTGCACAGGAGCTTGATTCCGCACAGGAGGTTTGTGTTTATGCAAAGCTTCCTAAGGGATTTGCAATTCCTACACCGGTTGGTAATTATTCGCCCGACTGGGCAATTGCATTCAACGAAGGCAGTGTTAAGCATATTTATTTTGTCGCCGAAACTAAGGGCACAATGGACAGCCTTAACCTCAGACCTATTGAACAGGCGAAGATTTCTTGCGCAAAGAAGCTCTTTAATGAGATATCGACATACAATGTCAGATATCACGATGTTGAGAGTTATCAGAAGTTGCTTGAAGTAATGCCGTCGATAAAATAAATATTTCATAAAGCAAGGTTAAACTATGAAAATAATTATTGATGCGGATGCGTGTCCGGTGGTTGATATTGCCGTTGGCATAGCCAAAAAGCGCAATCTTGAATGTATACTTGTTTGTGACAACACTCACTTTATTCAGAAAGACGGTGCTGTTACTGTTATCGTTGACAAGGGTGCCGATTCAACTGACTGCAAGATTGCAAATCTGACTGAAAAGGGTGATGTGATAATCACTCAGGATTACGGACTTGCGGCTCTTGTGCTTGGAAAAGGCGGTAAAGTGCTTAATCAGAACGGTCTGATATATTCTGATACGAATATCGAAAACCTGCTTTTCACCCGTTTTATCGGCAAGAAAGAGCGTATGGCAGGCAACAGAACGAAAGGACCCAAAAAGAGAACGGCACAGAATGATGCTGATTTCATAAAAGCATTCAATCTGTGTCTTGACAGTAATTGAGTTAAAGCAAAGGCAGGGATTGCTCCCTGCCTTAATTTTATCTGTAAACTATTTCGTTGAGAATGATTTCTTCGATGGCGCTGATGATATTATTCATTCTTCTTATCCATTCCATCTGATCGGTTGCTTTGAGTTCTTCTGTCACACTGTATCTTTCACGATAGAGGGGAAGAAGAGTATCAAAGCGAATCTGTGCTTCGAAATCGATTTCATGAAGGTGGTCATCGAGTGTGTCTCTTAAAAGGAATCTGTTCCAGAGTGCGGGTCGGTGATTTTTGAGATAATCTTTTCTCATTCTGCCGTATTTTCCGAGTGGTTTGTGTTCTTTCTCTTTGAGTACGATGTCGGGGATAAAATAATCTCCGTTTCTTGTATATGTGATTTCAGTCATTGCAATTATCCTTTCTTTCAACAAAAGTGTCGTATGTGAACCGTGCGCCGAGTCTGAAGCCTGCAATAAAGCTGTCTGCATTGCAAATGCTTAAGAATCTGATATATGTATCAACATAATCGTTAAACAACTTTTTATCTTCATCGGTCAGAGTGTCAAACAGGCGCTTTTCTTTTTGAGCGAGTTCGTTCAGACATTTCATAACTTTCGGTTTAAGTTCGGTTGTGCATTCCTGCGGTTCAATGTTTCCGTAATAAAATTCTTCAATAAAGTCTGACATTGTTATTCTCCAATTCAATGTTTTTACGGAATGATTGACT
>JAZQEE010000048.1:0-4865 GCA_045538815.1 Acutalibacteraceae bacterium | reverse complement strand
CTCCGAGTGTCACGGCAACGAATGAGATTGTCAGAATGACTGCGATGATTTTTTTTGATTGATTTTTCATTTTTCTGTTCCTTTCATAAAGTTATTAAGTACAGTCTGCTTTACCGATTCGGGAAGGTGGTTGACCTTGTGTCCCTTGCAACCTGTCTCGTAATCGAAATTATCACAGCCGCCAAGGGGTAAAACCTTATGACCGAGTTTTAGGTGCTCTTCAAAGAAGTTTTTGACTTCTTCAATTGTTTTAAGAGTTTTGCCGTCAACGGTTATGCAGTTGACCCAGTCTTGCGGTCTTTTTGAAGCACCTTCTACATCAAGAGAACAATGCATTAACATTTCGTATCACTCTCCTCCACATAGCACCACGACTGCGGCGGTCTTGTTATTTGCCTGCAGTCTTTTGTGTTGAAATCGTAGTTTTTACACTCGGTACAATAATCTGCGTGGTTGCAAGGCGGGTGAAACTCACTCAACTCTTTCGGCTTGTCATAAATTACAAGGTCGGAGATGTGCCAACCGAGCAGACCCCAGTTGTAAGTGTCCGGGTGCGACTCGTAATAATATAAATCGTCGAGGCTCAGACATGATTGTCTTACCATATCATCATCTGATATTGTGCATTGCTCTTTAATTTGTTTGGAAATAAACGGATCTGCCGTATATTTGTATATCTCATCACATACAAACTCGCCGATAACCTTGCCCAGAAGAGACAGCATTAACGGTTGATATTCTTTCGGTATTCGGGCAAAAGATTTTTTGTTGTTACTGCAATATATTTTTACGGTTTTATCCCAATCATCGGCTGTGGGACAGCTTTTTCTTACCTCAACCGACTTTGCTATTTCGATGTCCCAACCCATAGCTTTCGCTATAATCAGAAACACCCAATACGGCTGAGTGCTGAGTAATACTGATTTCATTCGGTGTCACCCGCCTTTTCTATGTAGACCGCCATTTTCCCGCAAGCATCATCTTTTCCGCTTTTGTCATAAGCAAAAAATTTCTGTCCCGAAAACACCAACGGTCTGTGTTTGGGATAAGGCACATAACCGCTTACATCCTGGGCAAGGCCTCCGCAATCGCAAGGAATAATATAAGGACAAGGTTGATGCGGCACACCGTTTTTTCCGAAATCTTCAACACCGATTTCAAGATTCATATTCCATTTCTTGCCGCAACATCTGCATTTGTAAACCATAAATCCGTGAACTGTCGGAGATTTATGAGTAATGTTATATAATCTGTTTTCATAATTCGGTTGGTCTTTGATTATTCTTGCATTCATCAACTCTCACTCCTTTTAATGTGTTTTCGCAAACATTCCGTACAGGTTAAATCGTGATTTTTCCCATTTGTAGCGGGGCAAGATTTCCAAGACTTACCGAGAACGCATTTTTCATCTGAAGTAAGACCGCTTGCATTTATGCAATCCATAAACCTCTTGAACTGTGCTTTTGAACATTTAATCTCAATCATCAACCCTCACCCGCCTTTCTTTGAGCCTGTTGCTTTGAGTAGGCAGCGTTTCCGATTTTATTGAGATTCCTTTTCTTTGCAGATTCGCTTGCTACTTTTCTTCTGCAATCGGGACAGATGTGAGCATATTTGCCCTCAAATACCTTTTCGCATCTTTCGCACATAATAGGTGCAGGTTTACTTATGGGCTTCATTCCGCATCACCCGCCATTTCTTTTACAGTTGCCCCTGCTACAACAATCAATTTCTGACACATAGCCACCATACTTATTACAGAAATGTTGATTGTTAGAGGTCATAAGTTCGTAGTGTTCGCAATACTTGCAGTATGTTAACTTCTCAACCTCCGCATTCTTCTCCGCCAGAGCTTTCTGCAAAGTTTCTTGCCCTGCGATTGTTGCGTTGAGCTTTTCAGTTAAGTCTTTGTTTTCTTCCTTTAATATTGCAATGCGCTCAGCATTTAATCTGTGTTGGTACATTTCTGCTCTTATTTCGGTTGCAGTTGTTTTGCCTTCTGATAGAACCTTTTTGCGCCATGCTTCAATCTCCGTATTCAGCTCCCGCTTCATCTTTTCGTGAACATCAAGCGGAACGGCGGGGACTGAGGGCAAAGCGTTCAATACTGCTGAAATATCAGCGTTGCAGTCCGTTACTTCCAGATAAAGATATTCTTCATCAATCTGTTTCTTAAAGAAATCCTTAATCGCAGTTTCTGCCGCAACCGCATCAATCAATTTCATTTCCTGCATAGTTTCCTCCCGTGAGCATAGGCAACATATCGGGAACTCTGCCCGTAAGATAAGCCTCTTTAATCTGCGGTTTCATAAAATCGCCAACGGTACCGCCTCCCGGAAGAACGATGTTTGCCATAAACTCATCTTCAAAAACGGAAATACCGCAGTCAACAGCTTCGAGCTTTGCCTGAACAACAAGCTTGAGCGCTCTCCATCTTTGGCGGCATGCCTGCTCCCACTCGGTATATTTGCTGTTCTCTGTTCTTTCACGGCCTGTCGGTGTGAATCTGAATTCATCAATCTTCGGCAACGGCAACAAGAATCTGACCTGTCTGCCGTGCATTCTGAAGCATATAAGCGCCTGACCGTTTTGCGTAGCATAAGCAAACCCGTCAGCACCGTATTTTATAAGTATCTTTTCTATTTCAAGCCGAGAAAGCTCGCTTGATACATTCGTATTCTTCGCATACTGTGGCATACCCTCACCTACACCGCAACCGAATCGTGCAGTTCTTTCATTAAATTTATGTTTACGCCTATGCACATTTCGGGCAGATTTGCCTTAACAAGTGCCCTTGCAATCTGAGGACAGACCGCATTACCGCAGCGGGCAACCTGAGCCGCTCGTTTATATTCATTGCCGAGATAATCACGGTCAATAACATAATCCGAAGGAAATCCCATTGCCGCATAAAGCTCCTTCGGGCAGAGCATACGCAGTCCGATGTCGCAGATAAACCAGTATTCGCCGAAAATTCTGAAAAGAATGATTTCATTGTCTTTAAGCTCATACCCGCAATGAGTGTTGAGCATTTCTCTGACCTTAGGCCAGTTGTAAAGTTGTTGCTTGCCGAAGTCGGTCAGCTCGATAATTGTCGCAACAACAACCCCGAATTCACCGTCACCCGCTGTTATTGTGCGAAGCGGTGCATCGGCGGCTTGTCCTTTGTCCTGACCTTTGAATTCCGCAATATGCGCCATACAAAGCGAATTGTGGTCAATCGCCGTAACCGTCGGCATCGGTGCGTTAAGCTCGGCACCGTCATTGCCCGTGAAATATTTTGAAAGGAAACAAGCGGCGAGATTTTCGCTGTCAATCGGTGTTACCGTTGCCATAGGCGCATCAGCTCTCTGCACACTGTCTCCGCTGTAATACTTCGTCAGATACGGCAGAGTAAGCCCGAAACGGTTTGAACCGTCTGCAGTCATTAGAGGCTTGTCCATAGGATATGCCCTGACTTCTTTTCCGCTCTGTTCGGAATGGTATTGAATGAGTGTCGGGGTTATAAGCTCATGAGCACCGACCGCAGTAACCGTTGAAAGCGGCTGCTTGATGTCCTGCGCCGCATTGTTGAATTTATGCTGTGCCATAACAGGCGTTATAAGCATCTGTGCGCCGTTTGCAGTTATTGTATTAACGGGGTCATTACAATCCGTTCCCGCTGCGTTGGAATGGTTGTGCATATGAAACGCAGTCATTAAAGGGTTAACAAGCAACTGATTTCCCGCTGTTGTAACCGTATGAACAGGACTGTCGATGGAACTGCCGACCGAGCCTGTAGTGTTTGTGACAATAAACGGCTTTGAGTTCTTAATAACAAACTTATCAAGTCCTCTTGCAATTCTTCTCATCGTGTTGTTTGCAAGGGGTCTGACAGCCTTCAAGCCGTGCTTATCCATAATCTCCTGCTTGCTGTCAAATATCGAAGGGCAAGGCAAAGACCAGTCAATAACATCCGCTGCGGTCTTATACGGCTTTAACTCTCCGTTCTTGACCCTGATATCGTCGGCGGGTGCGTGTGTCGGCTCAGGCCATACAATCGGTTCACCGTCGCATCGTGCAACAAGAAAAAATCGCTTTCTGCTCGTCGGTGTTCCGTAGTCAGCGGCAACAAGCGTTCTGTGTTCAACCTCATATCCGAGAGCTTTCAGCTGTGACAGCCACTTGTCGAAAGTCTGTCCCGATTTTGCTTTAACGGGCTTACCCTTGCGAACGGGTCCCCACGTCATAAACTCCTCAACATTTTCAAGAATGATAACTCTCGGTTTAACCGTTCCCGCCCATTTGAGCACTATCCACGCAAGACCTCTGATATTGCGGTCAACAAGTGCCGCACCCTTAGCTTTTGAGAAGTGTTTGCAGTCGGGCGAAAACCACGCAAGACCGACTGACTGGCCTTTGCAAAGCTCAACGGGGTCAACGTCCCACACGCTTTCCTGATAATGCTCCGTATAGGGATGATTTGTTTTGTGCATAAGAATTGCCGAAGGGTCGTGATTTATTGCTATGTTGACAACTCTGCCCGTTGCAAGCTCGATGCCCGTTGATGCACCGCCTCCGCCTGCAAAATTGTCAACTATAAGCTCGTTGAAAAAGTTTATCTGAGGATTCATAACACCCTCCCGAGCTTGAACATCAATGTATCTTTAAAATCTTCAAGTGCGTTGTAATCATCGGTGCTGAGGAATTCGTTATCATCATCGTGATTGAGCACTCTCTGAAGCGTTTCAATAAGCTCCTCTGCATATTCTTTTTCGATTTTGATTTTGACTGTAGCCATATATTCCTCCTTCTCCCGCTGCCTGCCATAGGTGTGTATGCACTAAATACTCAATAGCAAAGCTTTATATTAAATTGTGAGGGCA
>JAZQEE010000047.1:0-124204 GCA_045538815.1 Acutalibacteraceae bacterium | reverse complement strand
CAAAAGAAGAGTTAAAGGATATTGTTGCATACTGTAACTCAATTGATATTGAGGTTATTCCCTGTATTCAAACACTTGCACACTTAAATCAGATTTTCTATTGGAGAGAATTTAAGGAAATCAGAGATATGAATGCTGTTTTATTAGTTGATGATGAGCGTACCTATGATCTTATTGATAAAATGTTCCGTAGCTTGCGTGAATGTTTTACATCAGATCTCATTCATATCGGTATGGATGAAGCACACGATCTTGGAAGAGGCAAATATTTAGACCTTCATGGCAATAAAAGCAGCTATGAGATTATAAAGGGCCACCTTGAAAGGGTTTCACAGCTTGCTAAAAAGTATGGCTTCCACCCTATAATGTGGTCGGATATGTTTTACAGACTTGCCAATAACGGGGAGTATTTCAGCAATGATCCAAACATTATAACCGATGAGATTGCCGCCTCTTGTCCCGAGGGTATTGATCAGGTTTATTGGAGCTATTACAGAGAGAAAAAAGAAGAATACGCTACAATGCTTGAATCTCACAAGAAATTCGGTGGTGAAAGCTGGTTTGCGGGCGGAGCTTGGACTTGGATGGGCTTTGCCTCTAATAATGAGTTCAGCCTTGCAACTATGTTGCCCGCTATGCAGGCTTGCAGGGAAAAGGATGTTCAAAATATTATGCTTACAATGTGGGGAGATTTTGGTAAGCTATGCTCCTACTACGCAGTTCTTCCCTCACTTTATGCTATCCGCCGTTTTTATGACGGAGTAGAGGATATAGAGCAAATTAAAAAAGAGTTCGGCGAAATTACAAACGAGAGCTTTGACGATATGATGAAGCTTGACATCCGCGTAGATGTGGGTCAGGTGGATCATATGTTTTCTACTACCCCCTATACATATCTGCTTTTCAATGACCCCCTTATGGGAATGGTAGATGCACACATTAAAGAAAGTCGCAGAAAAGAATTTGAAGAGGCTGCTGAGTATTTTGAAAATGCCGCCAAAGCAAGCAAATATCAAAATATTTTTAAAAGCCAGGCTGCTCTTTGCCGTGCGCTTGCCGTTAAATATGACCTTGGTGTTCGCACCAGAAAGGCATACAAGGCAAAGGATATGGATGCTTTAAAGGTTATATGTGATGATTATCTGCTTACAATGGAAAAAATTGAGGAGTTTTTACGCTGTTTCCGCAAGCTGTGGTTTGAGGAAAACAAGCCTCACGGAATAGATGTTACCGAAATCCGCATAGGTGCTGTTTTAACAAGGCTTCGTTTTGCAAGGGAAAGACTACTATCCTTTATGGCGGGTGAGGTAGATAAAATTGATGAGCTGGATGAAGAGATTTTACTTTTCAGAGGCGAGGGTTGTAATGGTGTTAATTTTGAGCAGCTTCCCGCACTTAAAGAATGGAAATGGATTGCTTCACCTAATATTATATAAATACTGCTTTTAAACTTTCAAAAAAAATATTGACAAATTTAAAAAAACGCGTATAATAATTATGAAGACCCATAGTTTTGTGGAAAGCCTTACAGGGAATTTGCGCCACCGACTGAAAGCGCAACAGGTGAGTAGTAGCTATGGCAACACTTCGCGGCAAACCTAAAATTTAATATTAAAGCGGATATGTTTTTTGCATATCAATACGGGTGGCACCGCGGGTTAATTTTTATTTACTCGTCCCGAGAATATAAATGTTATATTCTCGGGACTTTTTATTTTTTTACAAATGGCCTTTTTTGGTTTCCTAAAATACAAAAATTCCTATTTGTAAATTTGAACTATGGGAAAATACTAGGAGGTTTTTTAATGTACAGAACACTATTTTGTAACGATATTCGTGATGAGCATATCGGCAAAACCGTTCAGCTTGCAGGCTGGGTTGATGTTGTACGCGATCACGGCGGCGTTATATTTATTGACCTGCGCGATTACACAGGTGTTACACAGGTTGTTGTTCACAATGAGGAGTTTTTAAAAAATGTGAACCGCGAAACGGTTATTTCGGTAACGGGTAAGGTTGAAAAACGCGACCCCGAAACCGTAAACCCCAAAATTGAAACGGGTACCGTGGAGCTTGTTGCCGAAAGCTTGGATGTTCTTGGCAAAAGCTATAATATGCTTCCCTTTGAGGTAAGAGCATCCCGCAACAGTAAGGATGAGCTTCGCCTTAAATACCGCTATCTTGATTTGCGTAACCCCAAAAATCACGAAAATCTTGTTATTCGCTCTAAAATAATCCGTCATCTGCGCAATAAAATGGAGGACAAGGGATTTTTAGATATGCAAACCCCCATTCTTACCGCATCTTCACCTGAGGGTGCCAGAGATTTCCTTGTACCCAGCCGTAAGCATCCGGGTAAATTTTACGCTTTGCCTCAGGCACCACAGCAGTTTAAACAGCTGCTTATGGTTTCAGGCTTTGACAGATATTTTCAGATTGCACCCTGCTTCCGCGATGAGGATGCCCGCGCCGACCGTTCTCCCGGCGAATTTTATCAGCTTGATTTTGAAATGGCATTTGCCACGGAAGAAGAGGTTTTGGAGGTTTGTGAGGATGTTGTTTATGATACCTTTAAAACCTTCTCTAATAAAAAAATAACCGAAAAGCCCTTCCGCCGCATTACCTATGCAGAGTCTATGATGAAATACGGCTCTGATAAGCCTGACCTTAGAAACCCCCTTATTATCTGTGATTTAACCGACTTTTTTGCCGATGTTAATTTCCCTGCCTTCAGGGGTAAGCCTGTTCGCGGTATTGTTGCAAACTGTCAGGGTAAATCCAACAAATTCTTTGAGGATTCTTTAAAGTTTGCCACTTCACCTGAGGTTGGTCTTGGCGGTCTTGGTTATATCACCCTTAAGGATGGCGTTTTCTTAGGCCCTATTGCCAAATTCTTAACCGATGAAAAAAAGGCAGAAATCACTGCGCTTACAGGTGTTAAAGAGGGCGAAACATTATTCTTTATTTGTGATGATAAGAAAAATGATGCCGAGAAAAAGGCAGGTCACATCCGCACATGGCTGGCAGATAAAAAACAGCTTGACCTTATTAAGGATGATGCCTTTGAATTCTGCTTTATTGTAGACTTCCCAATGTATGAAATTGATGAGGAAACAGGCGATACCATCTTCACCCACAACCCCTTCTCAATGCCTCAGGGCGGTATGGATGCCCTCCTCGGTGACGACCCAACTCAGGTTCTTGCCTATCAGTACGACCTTGTTTGTAACGGTATTGAGCTTGCATCGGGCGCGGTTCGTAATCACGATATTGATATAATGAAAAAGGCGTTCCAGATTGCAGGCTACTCTGAGGATGAGCTTAAATCCCGCTTTAATGCCCTTTATACCGCCTTCCGGTATGGCGCACCGCCCCACGCAGGTATGGCTCCCGGTATTGACCGTATGGTAATGCTTTTAACCGATGAGGAAAAAATCCTTGAGGTTATTGCATTTCCGCTTAACGGTAATGCTCAAGACCTTTTACTCGGCGCTCCAAGTGAGGTTACAAATCAGCAGTTGGAAGATGTTCATTTGCTTGGTAACAACAGCGCGCTTGCTACCCGTGCGGCGGCAGGCGGTTCTAAAAGGCAGGGTGAAAAGCGCTCTACCTTCTCTAACGCACAGCAGCTTAATCAGCTTGCCCTTACTGAAGCTGAGGAATCGGTTATGAATAAGGTTTTTGCAAAAATGAGCGAAAGCGAAGCAAAGCTTAGTCAAGTTAATACCGACGAAACCGAAGAAATGATATATGTTATGCCTATGACCAACGTTCTGCGTGAAGATGAGCGCAATCAGCGTTTCACCAGAGAGAGCCTTCTTGAAGGCGCACCCGAGCGCAGCGAAGACAGTTGGCAGGTTCCCAGACTTGTTAAGTGAGGTGTAATCAATGAAATATTATACAGCACAGTTGTGCGATAAAGGAAATATCGCAGTTGATGATACTATTCTTGTAAAAGGTGTTCAGGCAGCTGCAGGCTCACGCATTCTCGAGGGCTTCAAGCCTCTTTTCAGTGCAGAAGCCGTTACCCGCCTTGAAGAAAAAGGCTATTCAGTCTCAGGCAAGACTCATACCGGCGAATTCGGTCTTGACCTTGTCGGTGAATTCTCATATTATGCAGAAAAAGAAACTCAGCTCAAAGGCGCAGCCGCTGAGCTTGTTGCTCAGGGTCAGGTAAAAGCCGCTCTCGGCGTTGACATGAACGGCGCAACAAGACGCGCAGCCGCTCTTTCGGGCGTTGATTTCCTCAAGCCCACTTACGGCACAGTCTCCCGCTACGGCGTTATCTCCTGCGCAGCTTCGGGCGAGCAGGTCGGCGTTTACGCCGCAAACACCGCTGGCATCGCAGAAATCATGGGCGTTATCGCAGGTCATGACGATAAGGACGGCACAAGCCTTCCCGAAAAGACCTATGAATACTCAGCAAATGCCGATGTTGCGGGCAAAAAAGTCTGCATCGTCAATGAACTTCTTGACAAAGCAGACGATGAAACCAAATCAAAGCTTGCCGCATTCGCTGATTTACTCCGTGCAAACGGCGTTACCGTTGACGAAATCTCATGCGACCTGTTTGAAATTGCAAACACCGCATGGCAGATCCTTATGTCGGCAGAAACCTGCAACAATGTTTCCCGCTATGACGGCGTAAAATACGGTCACCGCTCCGAAACTTACAGAAACATTGATGAGCTTTATGTAAATTCAAGAACTGAGGGCTTCAATTTCCTCACCAAGGCAGTTATTCTTTACGGCTCGGATGTTCTTTCAAAGAACCGCTACAAGGACTGCTACGATAAATCTCTCAGAATCCGCCGCGTTGTTGCCGAGGGCATTGAAAAAGTTCTCGGAAGCTATGACGCAATCCTCACCCCCGTATGCGGCAAGACCGCTTATGAGGCGTATGATATTCACGAAGCATTCGGCAAGGTGTTTGCTGAAAGCATCTTCACCTCTGTTGCAAACCTTATCGGCATTCCCGCTCTTGTCAGCGGCGGCGTTCAGCTGATGGGTAAGGCATTCAGCGAAAGCATGCTTCTCAGCCTTGCAGGCAGCGTTGAAAGGAAGGGTGAATGATTATGAAATACGAACTTGTCATCGGCCTTGAAACTCACGTTGAGTTAAGCACCGAATCAAAGATATTCTGCTCATGCGGCGGCCACTCCGCAGCAAATGAGCCCAATGACTGCGTGTGCCCTGCCTGCAGCGGTATGCCCGGAATGCTCCCCATAATGAACAAGCGTGTTGTTGAGCTTGCAGTAACCGCAGGTCTTATGCTCAACTGCAACATCAACCGCTACACCACTTTCGATAAGAAAAACTATTATTACCCCGATTTGCCCTGCGCATATCAGATTACTCAGATCAACCATCCCATCTGCACCAATGGCTGCGTAACCCTCAAAACATCCGAGGGCTCCCGTGACATCCGCATCAAGCAGATTCACATGGAAGAGGACGCAGGCAAGCTTGTTCACAGCGGCAACTCCTCATTTGTTGACTTCAACCGCACAAGTGTGCCCCTTATCGAAATCGTTACTCAGCCCGATTTCAGAAGTGCAGAAGAGGTTCTCACCTATCTCAATAAGCTCAAGTCAATGTTCCGCTCAAGCGGCATTTCAGAGTGCGAAGAAGGCGCAATGCGCTGCGACGTCAACATTTCCGTGCGCCCTGAAGGCAGCGAGGAATTCGGCGTGCGTACCGAAATCAAGAACATGAGCTCATTTGAAGCAATCGACAAAGCTATCCGCTACGAGGCTCAACGCCATATGGATGCACTCGAGTTTGAAACCGAAGAGCTCGTTCAGGAAACAAGACGCTTCGACGATGTCAGCGGCAAGACTTTTGCAATGCGCAACAAGGAAACAGAAGCTGACTACCGTTATTTCCCCGATGCAAACCTTATGCCCATCATCATTGACGATGAGTGGCTTGAGCAGATAAAGGCCGCAAAGCCCACTGCAGTTGACGAGAAAGCAGAAATGTACCGTGAGGCAGGTATTTCCGACAAGGAAATTGATGTTCTCATTTCAAACAACAAAATCAGCAAGCTCCTTGACGATACCGTTGCGACGGGCATCAACGCTAAGGATGCTGCTGCATGGATTCTCACCGACTGCGCAGGTATCCTCCGCAAGGACGGAAAATCCTTCAATGACCTTGCCGTTACTTCCGAAAAGCTTTCAACCATCATCAAGGCGGTTGAAAACGGCACAATCAACAGAAACGCAGGCAAGAAAGTCCTCATCGCCGTTGTTGAAAGCGATGTTGACCCCGTTGCCTACATCAAGGAAAACGGACTTGACAAGAAATTCGATTCATCTGCAATTGACGGCGTTATCGACAGCGTTATCGCAAACAATCCTCAGGCAGTTGAAGATTTCAGAAACGGCAAGACCAAGGCTATTCAGGCTCTCTTCGGCGCATGCATGCGCGAGCTCAAGGGTGCTGGCGACCCCGCAGTTATCAAGGAGCTCCTTGAAAAGAAAATGGCTGAATAATAATGACACAGCGAGAGCAATTCCTTTTTGTTCTCGCTGTTTTTTATAAGGATGAATAACCATGAAAAAAATTCTGTTAATTTTAGTCGGCGGAACAATCTGCACCGCTCTCAACGATAAGGGCACTCTGTCAGTCAGCGGCAAGGCAGGCGCATTGCTGAAATCTCAGTTTGAGAATTCAGACTCCGATTATGCCGGAAAGGCTGATATCGTCCTGAGCGAAAACCTCTTTATTCTCAGCGAGAATATGACAGTTGACAAATGGAATCTGATTATCGACACCTACCGCAGATATACAAAATCAGAAAAATATGACGGCGTCATTTTTGCTCACGGCACAGACACTCTCGCCTATTCCGCCGCGCTTTTCTCAATGATTCTCAGCGGCACGGATATCCCCGTTTTCTTCGTTTCGAGCAATGCCCCGCTGACATCGGAAAGAGCAAACGGCAACGATAATTTCAGATATGCCGTTGAATGCATCTGCAGAGGAATTTCGCCCGATGTTTATGTTACCTACAAAAATATTTCCGATAAAAAAATGTATCTTCATCTCGCCTCACGCCTGAAGCAATGCGAAAACTATTCTGAGGATTTCAACAGCGTCGGTGCAATCGATATCACAGACATTTCGGATAAAAACTGCACCGATTATTTCAGAAAAATCGAAGCAGACTATCCCCCCGCAGGCAGAAAACCGCTTGTTGACATTTACGGAGACTGGAGTTTATCAAACTGCGTGATGATGATAACCCCTTATGTGGGGCTGAATTATGATGCCTTTGATTTCAGCAGATTCCGCGCCGTGCTTCACGGCACTTTTCATTCGGGCACAGCATGCGCCGAAATGACGGAAACCTCGGCAAACTACGGCAGCAGTTCAATTCTTCATATGATTGATTTGTGCGCTGCCTCAAACACGGATGTATATTATTCGCCCTCGAAGATGACGGGAGAAATATATGACACTGTAAGAATCATCGGCAGCCACACCGCTGACGGAAAAGGCGCCTGCTTCCTTTGCGGCTGCACTAACGAAGCCGCTTACGCCAAGCTGATTCTCGCCTATTCCGTGCTGAAAGATAAATCGGATATTTCCAAATTCATTGAAACTCAATGCAACTATGAGTTTTTTGAAAGATAACAAATTAACGGATTGCAGATAATTCTGCAATCCGTTTTCTTTATCCTCCGTATCCGCTGTACGGCGCATTTTCAACAAGCTCCGCCTTTACCGCAGGAACATAATATGACGCATATGATTTGAGCCCATCCAAGTCGGGTGCGTCGATTTCCTCAACATAGAAAAGATAATAGGGTGCGTAAACTTCTCCGCTTTTTCTGTAAACAAGCTCAACGCCGTCAATGCAGTCCTCACCGCCGAAATCATAAGGTGAAGAGGTGATATATTCTCCGCTCAAAAGCTTTTTGCGCGCTTCCCCCTGACTGATGACGGGATAATCGCCGACCTTCTCAGCCACCGCAAGAGAATTTTTAACAATGACACTCGAAAGTCTGCCATCAAGGATATTGATGCTTACCGACCTTAATTCACGGTTCATCAGCTTTTCAAGCTCATTTTCGCCCTCTTCATAAAATGAATAGCTGACATTCCGCACACCGTAAACATTATAATCAATTCTGGTTTTGGTAACAACCTCGTCCGCATTCAGAAGGCACTTGAATCTTTCCGCAAAATGCTCAGCTGTCTGTTCATCGCTCCATCCTGCTGGCACCGTCTCGCCGCTGTTAAAAATCACGCTGAAGCCGCCTTTTCCGAATGCTCTGATTCGTCCGCCCGAAATCTGCGCCTCTATAGCATAAATATAATCCTCTTCAATCTCGCCGTAAATCTCGCTCGCATATTCATATATCCGTTCGGTTTCAGCCTCAGGTATTTCCAGTCGGCACACCGCCTCATCTATAATTCTGTTAAGCTCTTTTTCGTCCAGCCCTTTTCCGTTTCCCTCTTCAGCGGCATATTCATCGCCCGAATAAACGGGAAGAGTCCTGAAGCGGTTGATTTTCTCCTGAGTGTACCACTCAGAAATGTCTTTCAACATCCATCCTTCATAGCCCATACCTCCGTCAAACAAGCCGTCTGCGCTGATTTTCGGAAGATTCTTCGTTCCGATATTGCCTGCACCGAAGCGGATTCCGACTGCTGCGGCAACAGCGACAACGCAAATGCACGCCGCCGCAATCAAGGCGGCATAATTTCTTTTTCCCTTTTGGGTTTTCTGTCTGAATTCATCTGCCTCTGCAATGAATTTTTCATCTGCGAGACCGAGTGCGTCAATAATTTTTTTCTGTTTCACAGCTTCACGCCCTCCTTTTCAAGAAGTTTTCTGAGCTTTTGTCTTGATCTGTGCAGAACGCTTTTGACCTTGCTTTCGCTCATCGAGCTATACTGTGCAATATCCTTTATCGGTTCCATAAAATAATATCGGCAAAGGAAAATGTTTCTGTCCGCAGACGAAAGTGTGCGGAGAAACGCATTAACCGTTTCGGCAACAACAAAAAGCTCCGCTTCATTCTGTGTGTCACTTGTGTTCGGCACGCATTCCGAAAGCTCATCAAGGGAAAGTGTGTATTCCGAAACCTTGCGCTTATTGCGGCTTCTCTTTCTGAAAATATCAATCGAATTTTCCCTTGCAATTTTACCGAGATATGTTGATAAAACCGCAGGTCTGTGCGGCGGAATTGAATTCCATGCTTTAAGATAAGTGTCATTGACACTCTCTTCGCTGTCCTCAGCATTATTCAGAATATTATCCGCTATTTTCATCAGATATTTTTCGTATTTCGCCGCCGTTTCTCTGATTGCCTGCTCATTTCTGTTCCAATAAAGCTCAATTATCTTTTCGTCCTGCATACTTTTCCTCCTCTCTTTTTTCAGGCGCCTTCACCCTATATACCGTCAAAAATCTTTATCGGTTGCATTTTCCGTAAAAATTATATCATATTATCTGATTTAATCCAATAAAATCGGCGGGAACAAAATGCTCCCGCCTGTTTTCAGCCTAAAATGCTGATTATATTCTTAAACTCTTCACTTTCCTTGAATTCATCGGACAGAGGATAATTGACAAGAAAATGGCGTTTCATTCTCTCGCACATCGTTCTGCCTCTTTCCCGTTTTTCAAAGATTTTTCCTTTAAGCAGAAGCGAATTATGCTCCGTTTTCTTCGGCAACGCATCGTATTTCGCCGATAATTCTGCACATTTCCTCAGGTTTTCAAGCGCTTTTGTCTCATCGCCCGCCTGAAAATACCAGTAGCCGAGATGCCCGTAGTTATAAACAACCATATGCCAGTTTTCGCCGTAGTTGCCGTCATCATAAACCGTATCCATAACTTTCAGAATCATTTTTGCCGCTTCAATCCTGAAGTCGAAAGAAAAATCGTCATTATAAAAGCAATAGTTGACTGTTGCGCCGTCAAGAAGAAAAAGTATTTCCTCAATAGCCGTGAGACAAGCCTTGTTATGCTTTTCTCCGGGCGGGTACATATGAGTTGCGGTGTAATCCCTGCTGTCTCGCATCACAGGCAAATCCTTGTTTATCTCTTCCATCTTTTCAATATATGAATCGTCCTTTTCCGTGTAGCTGAGAGTTTTATAGTAAGTCCCCATCAGTCTTTTTGCCTTGATTTTTATGCTGTCCTGCTTGCAGTAATTCTGAATATTCTCGTTGAGAGAAACCATCTCATTATAAATCTTCTTCGGGTTATCATTGATTCCGCCCTTGGTTGCCATAAGTGCAAGCATATAGCGGATAAGAAGCCTGAATTCTCTGGGAAACTCCTTGGTTGCCCTGCTCATTAGCTCAAATGCTTTCGGCGTATCCTTAAGACAAATCCTCTCATATTCATCAATGTATTCCTGAATCTGTGCATCTTTTTTTGACTGCTCCGTACCAAGAAGCTCATCGGTTGTAACCCCGAAAAAGCTTGATAACGCAGGCAGCATTGTTATGTCGGGATAGCTTTCTCCCCTCTCCCATTTGCTTACACTCTGAAAGCTGACTCCGAGAAAATCAGCAAGCTTCTCCTGAGTAATTCCCTTTTCGTGCCTCAACTTTTTAATGTTCTCACTCAGATAAATCATTATTACATCACCTCTGATTATTTGCTGATCAGCTTGACTTCATAATAACCGATAACCACGGCAAAAACAATAACTTATATATTGAAACTTATTCAACTGCTAAGCGAATTTTTCAACCAAAGCATTCAGAATTCGGCGGTCAGTTCAGTTGGAATTGAAAACTGTTTAATCAATGCGATCCATTTCTTTGCGTTATCTACTGTTTCCTTTTCAGTTGCAAGGTCTGTTTCTAGTTTTTCAATTCTTTCGTCAAGTTCTTGCTGTTCCGTCTGAAACTTCTGTGACATCATAATATTTGCTTTTGTTATGTAACCCCTTCAGTTCGTCTTCTCCCTTCGTTTTCATTTCACGAAGTTCATCGATGGATTTGTTTTTAAGATTTGGGGTTGACATTTTTTCATCTCCTTTCGGTTTTAGGGTATAAGAAAAGCGCTTCACTAAAAGTGAAACGGTTTAATGAAATATATTTGATTTTTGTTTCAACAACTAATTAAATAAATTGAATTTTTCAAAGTTTCCTAACTGATCATTTCATTGAATTGTTTTTCGTTGTTGAATGTTTTTATTTCCGGGATAACAGAATCAAACTGTTTTCTTTCTGAAAAGGTATTTTTTGACCTTCCTTCACCGGAATTGTCTGCCCAAGTGCTGAGATTTGATATACACAATTTCATAAACAAGTTAATATAAACATCAAAGTTTTCTTGCTCGCCATTAAAACTATATCCTTTAACAATCGGCTCTTTATTTTCTAAAAACAGCTCTCTTATCTCAAAAATATCCAAAAGATTCCCCTCATCATCGGTGAACCAGCAACCAAAAGATGGGTCAAAGGAGCACCATTTATCTTCTTCTGATATGTAAACCAAACAAGTGAAATGAGAACCTGTGAACTCCGAAGATACCATAGCCACAGGGAAAGCTTTTATGCCCACAGAAACAAGACAATCTGCAAAGGCTATTGCTCTGTATCGGCAGTTGATAGCACGGGTAAAAGGCTTGTCAAAGGAGTAATCCAAAATGTTAAGAGTATCGTCCTTCAAAAGCTTCATTTGCATACCGCTGTAATATGTATGCTTCGTGAGCCATTCAAGAATCTGAACGGTTTTATCAAAATCACTGTCAGCTGTTGCTATGGAAGATAAATTATATTTTTCTCTAAGCTGTGCATGAAAATCATAAGTATAAATAATTTTATCCAGATCTGTTTGTGTAAGTTCTTTATCCTGTGATGCCATATCTTTGATACATACAGGTTCTTTTAACAACTCTTTTTCATAATCAATCTCAGAAATATATTCAGCATATTTTTCACTGCTGAATTGCACTGAAACACGATCGATTAAGTCAAATCGCAGATTAACAAAAAATAGAATGATAACTATTGAACCTATAATAATCGGAATTTTAAACCTTTTCATTTTTTACCCCATCTTATTATATTTTTATTTATTAAGATAATTATATCATACACAAATACAGAAAACAACCTCACATTCAATCAAACCATTTCATCAATTTTTTTGCTGTGATTTATGCCGTGCTTTTTAGCATATTCGCTCAAACTGTTTCTGCGTTCTTCCGAATACGGCGCGGTGAGTCTGAAACTCAATCTGCCTTTCTGAATTTCAAAAAGCAATCCGCCTTGTTCGTCATCGTCTGTCAGCTTGCAACATTCAGGATACTGTTCGCTGAATTCCAGAAGTCTGTTTCTCAAATCCGTATTGTGTGTCCGAACATCAATGATGTCACTTTCTTCGTTAAAGCAGATAACAGTATCTTTCTGACGCTTTGTTAATCCTGTTTTCATAAACTCTCCGCCGGATATCGGCTGATTTTTGTAGTTTTTTCTCGGTGTCAATAGGGTAAAAATAGAAAAAGCAGGCAACACCATATGTTACCTGCATCTATTGTAAATAATCAGTTATAATAATTATAAATCAATCAAACTGCCTGAACGTTTTCAATTTTTCCTATAGCAAAGTTTGAAATCCTTTTGTGAGTTGGTAAAAGGATACTGCTGCGGTAACACAACAGGCGTCACTTATACTGTGAGCAAGCTTTTAGGTATTTCCCGAACAGCTAAAAAATGCAATCTCATATTTTATTTAAAATAATAATCTGATATTCTTATTTATCAGAATGTTTTTTAATCATTCTTTTCTCTGTATTTATTCATCATATTTTTAAAAAGTTCCTGCGTTGTCGGCGGTGTGTAGGTTATGGCGTTCGCACCTGCTTCTATAGTTTCGAGAATGGTTTCAGGTTTGTTTCCTCCGGTTGCGATGATAGGAATATCGGGAAACTTTTTTCTAATACTCTTTATTATTTCAACGGTTTGTGTTCCGCCTGCAACATTGAGTATTGTTGCTCCCGCTTCAATCCGTTTGCCGACATCTGTTTTTATATCGGTTACAGTAATGATTACAGGAATATCTACTGCACCTGAAACGGCACGCAGATTCAGATTTGATATAGGTGCATTCAACACAACACCCATTGCACCCTGACATTCTACATCCCTCGCAAGAGAAACCGTGCGGATTCCTTGTGTTGTTCCTCCGCCAACACCGCAGAATACCGGTACATATGATGCCTTGATTATAGCATCACTTATTGACTGTTGAGGAGTAAACGGATAAACGGCAAAAACCGCATCGGCATCGCAGTTTTTGATGATTGCAAGGTCGGTTGTAAAAACAAGGCTTTTTATCCGCCTGCCGTAAATAACAATTCCGCTTGCCCTTCTGATTTCCTTTGGCATCTCGAGAATGTTGTGCCTTAATCGGCTTGCAATATTGGGGATTGTTTTTGAATAATCCTGCATTTGTTTCTCCTTTCCGTGTTTCAGCAATATATTAATTAATTATAAAATTACCTTTTATTTATTCTCTCATTAAGACAATCCATTCTTTCGTCCAAGGCGGCACTTAACCTTGCACATTCAAACAATTCATTTTCCATTTCTTCTGTAAATTCCGAATCCTTTTTATAACGCATCTGATGCTCAAGACTTGCCCAGAAATCCATCGCAATGGTACGAAGTTGAATTTCTGCTCGCATTAACCTTTTCTCGGATGCAAGAAAAATGGGAACGGTAACAATCAGATGCAGACTGCGGTATCCGTTTTTCTTTGGATTATCTATATAATCCTTTTTCTCAACAAGAGTTATGTCATCTTGCTTTAATAACGCATTCGCAATCATATAAACATCGTGTGGAAACGAACATATAACTCGGATACCCGCAACATCGTTAAGGTTTTCTTCAATATCTTCAATGGTGAAAGGAAGGTTTCTCCTTGAAAGTTTTTCTTTGATGCTGATAGGACTTTTAAGGCGGCTTTTTATGTTACTGATTGGATTGCGGTCATATTGCAATGAAAATTCTTCATTCAGAACGTTAAGCTTTGTTTCAATCTCCATCATTGCACAGCGGTAATACGCCATAAGTTTTCCGTATTCGTGCACAAACGGCTGCGAATTCCTGATTGCATCTTCATCAAAAAGCTGCTCAATTCCTTTTTTGTTTTGTTCGGGTTTGCTCATTGATTAACACTCCGTTTTTATTTTATGTTTAAATAATATTCCTCAAAGTTCAACTGCATATTAACTCAACATCAATTTTTGTTGATAATCGCAAAAACCCGAAATGCAATTTGTTTTGCACTTCGGGTTTAAATTATAGTATGACTTCAAACCTTGCGCCGCCGTTTTGGGCATCGGTCACGGATATTTCGCCGCCACATAGGATCAGAATATTTTTGACGAGAGCAAGTCCCAAGCCGTTACCTTCGGATTTATGGGAGCTGTCGCTCTGATAGAATTTGTTGAATATATGCTTCTTTTCTTCGTCGCTGATTCCGCAGCCTTCATCTTCTATGGTGAAGGTTATTTTATCATCTGCGTTTTCCAGCTTCATTCTTATCAAGCCGTTTTCGGGGCTGAACTTGATTGCATTGTCGAGAAGATTGTTCCACACGTGGAACATCAGGCTTTCATCGCCCGTATATTCAATCTCATCCATTTCAACATCAAACTCAATTTCCTTTGCACTCCATTTCGGTTCAAGCAACACTATTGACTGCCTTATCTGCTCATCAAGACGGTAGGTTGTTTTCTTTGCCTGAATAGCCTTGTTATCAACCTTTGAAAGCAGAAGAATGTTGCTTACAAGCTCCGAAAGACGCTTTGTATTGAAAAGTATCTTTTCGATATATTCGTTTTCAATCTCGTCAATGTTTTCGGTGTTCTGCAAAAGTGTTGCGTATCCGTCGATAGCCGTTATCGGGGTTTTGATTTCGTGGGAAACGTTTGAAACAAAGTCAGTTTGCAGAGTTTCGGTTGCGCCGAGCTCTTTTACCATAAGATTGAAATTCGTGTAAATATCCTGAATTGCTTCAAGCCTGCTTTCGGTTTCAATCTGTGTTTCAAAATCTCCTTCAGCAACCTTGTTCATTGCAGAGCTTAAATTTGTCAGCGGAGTAATAAGTCTTTTTGAAATAAATGACATAACAATTCCGCCGACGATTATGCTTACAAACACAATCCATATCAGATTAGGAATGCTTATCTGAACATCAAAATAATACTTTGCAATATATGCAAGCGAAAGCTCCAGAGGAATGGTTACACCGAAGCCGACGATGACCGAAGTGATAAAATATCTCCACAGCTTTTTTGAATTCGGATTCTTTTTCATTTCTTCTCCACCTTATATCCTACGCCACGCATAGTGACGATTCTGAAATCGGTGTTATCCTTGAAGCGGTCACGCAGTCTGCCGATATGAACGTCAACCGTATGAGTATCGCTCACGGCATCATAGCCCCATATCTCATCCATCATCTGCTGACGGGTAAAGATCTTTCCCGGATAGGAGGCCATTTTATAGAGCAGCATAAACTCCTTCTGCGGCAGAATCATACTTTCTCCGTTGCAGGTTACTGTTAAGGAATCGCATTCCATAACAGTTGAACCGATGGTCAATTTTCGTTCATTCATAACCTGTGCTCTGCGGAGAAGTGCACCCACACGAAGCACCATTTCATTGACATTAACGGGTTTGACCATATAGTCATCCATACCCGAAAGGAATCCGAGCCGCATATCGTCAAAGGCATCCTTTGCGGTAATTGTAAGAACGGGTATGTTGTTGCCCGCTTCACGCAGAGAGTGAACAAGCTCGTAGCCGTCCATTTCAGGCATCATTATATCGGAAATTATGAGGTCAAAATATGTGTTATCCATGGCATCGAGTGCTTCTTTTCCGTTGGAAACACCCGTTACCGAATATCCGTTTTTTAAAAGAACGTGTGTAAAAAGCTCACGAAGCTCAATATCATCTTCTGCGATAAGTATTTTAAACATCTGCAACACCTCACGGTTATATTTTACAGTCAATGTGTGAATAAATCAAGAGAGTGCAAAACGGACAGCACCATTGTTGCGGAACTGTCCGTTCTGCGGTTCAGAGGAAGAACCATATATGTAGCAATTTGGAGGAAATATTCAATATCTGTTTCTGACCCTTTCTGCAAATGCGGTCAGACCGTTAATTATCAGTTTTGTTCCGTCATCGAGAATTGCCGTTCCGCAGAACTTTCCGAACACCTGATGACCGTGCTGACTGATTATTCCGATGTCAAAAGAGTGAACATTATCATAAATCGGCACGAAATCCATATCAAATCTACCGTCGGAGCTGATGAATTTCCAAGGCTCCATCACATCGTCGGGAATTTCAAAAAGTATGCGGTCAAGCTTATGGCATTTGCCGTCATAAAAAATCATATTTTCACTTGCGGCGGAAGTATCTCCGAAACCGTAGCCGATATTGAATCCGAAGCTTTTACCGTCAATAACGCCGTTACCCGAACTCCAGTACCAAGTGTTGTCATAAGTCCAGACACCTCTGCCCCAATCAAGGGTAGCAAAATCCTTTTCAGGGTTGAAATAATGTTTTTTGCCGTTATATTTAACCCATCCTTCTGCGGGCATACAGTTGATTTTCTGATTATAGTAAAAAGCTGTTTCATCCTCTTTCCACGGAGTGGCAATAACCATTGTGTCACCGCTGTAATTATGCAGAAATATGTTAAAATCCATCTCACCGTGAAGCGGGCATTTTTTGTAGTGCCCAACAAGATGCCTGCCGCCGTTTTCGTGAGTCACGGAAAGAGAGCAGAAATTTTTGCTTATATTTATATCACCTTCAGAGCTGTCTGTCGGCATATTAAGTCTGCCCATCGGGAAGAAAAGCGGTGTTATGTAAGCATATTTTTTGTTGTTGCCGAAATCATAGAAATTTGAGTTTGCAAGTCCCATATAGCGGTTATCGGCAACAGTCATTGAGAAAGCGTAACCGTCGCTGTCAACGATAACGTAATAATCCCATTCTTTCAGGCGGACTTTATCAGCCTTCATATCCAGCGGATTATATTCCATAATCAGCTTTGTTGCCCAGCCGGGTTCGGTCAGAACACCGTCGGAATTCAATAATTTCTGTGGTTTTTCTATTTTGTGATTCATTTTTACTTCCTTAAACAATTAAAAATAAGTAATAACAAACAGGCACTACAAAAAGTACGCTGTCGAATCGATCAAGCACTCCGCCGTGACCGGGAAGAAAGTTTCCGAAATCCTTGATTTTGCAATCACGTTTTATGTATGAAAGGAACAAATCTCCGAGCAATCCGAAAACCGATCCGATAATACCCATAACAATAAAATTCAGCCATGGCACATCGGTTTTGCAGTAATAAAGAATAATTCCGTAAATGAGCATACCGAGTATTCCGCCCGCAACTCCACCAAATGCACCTTCAATACTCTTTTTGGGACTGATTGACGGCGCAAGCTTATGTTTTCCGAATTTTGAACCGACAAAATATGCGCCTGCATCGGCACACCAAGCCGAGATAAACGGAATCAGAACAAGATTTCTGCCATTTTCAAGGTTCATCATCGGTACAAGAAGCGAGATGAAGAACGGAAAAACATAAGCACCGAAGAATGATGCAAAGATTGCGCTTGTGCCGCTTTTTTTCTTTGAAGATATTTCAGCAAAAAACAGAATGAACACAAAAACAAACATCATTGCAATAAATATATATATATCCGCTTCGTAATATATCAGCCACGGAACCATCATCGCCTGAATGATGCAGAACGCACACATCAATTTATTTTTAACAAGTCCTGTGTTACACACAAGCTCTTTTGCCATAAAGAAACAAGCGATTGTTTCAAGAATTCCCGTTGCCCATATGGGCAGTACAAGAAGCACAACAAGGCAGACAGTTATCCACACTGCGGCAACAATAAGCCTTGTTCCAAGTGACTGAAATTCTGTATTTTTCTTTCTCATAATATCACCGTTCTATTTCATCAACATCTCTTGAATTTGCATATATCTTTTTCATTCTCTCATCGGGAAAATGCTCATCAAGGAAAACTTCAATTCTGTTTGAAGGCTCTAAACCTTCTTTTCTTTCGTTCCATCGGAGTGCGGCAACAGCGGAAAGTCCTGCATCAAAAACAAAAAATGCTATGAATGCCCAGACAAGAACACCGCTTAATTTCATAGGAACAAAAGAGATTAGTTTATCCGTCAGCGGCATTATGAGCTTAACCCAAGCAATGCCCAGAACACCCCAAAACAACGAATAAAGCAGACACACTCTGCCGTTTATATTCAGAGGCAGATGGCTGTAATCCCACGCAACGGAGCCGAAAACGATTTCCTGACCAAGCGAGCATATGTATTCCGCAACCGTGCCGACGGCAAACGAGATGAGAAAAATTTTCCATAAAGAAGAGCTTTTGAATTTGCTCAAAACGGCAGTCAGCAAAACTCCGCCCATTCCGTAAGCCACACTTAAAGGACCGTATACCAACGATTTGCGGCTTTCGATATAGCCGTTTTTAATCAGACACCACAAGGTTTCAACCGCAAAGCCCACCACACAGCAAATCAGAAATATATAAACATATTTATAAAATGTTTTCTTATTCATTTCTTTCTCCGTTTTTGATTCTTCTGATTCTGTGAATGCCGTAAAGTACGGTTGAAATAATCATTGCAGCTATTGAAATCGCAATAAGTGTGTTTGCAAGCCAAAGCGGAATATTTGTGAAGAACAAAAGAATTAGCATAACAGCATAAAGAATAACCGTGCAAGCCTTGCCGTACCACAATGCACTGTTGATTTTTGCTGAATATTTTGTTTCCATAATCGCAGTGACCGTCATAAAAAGTTCTTTTATGACAAGAACAACAAGTGCAGGCAGCATAAGCTCATATTTGGTGAGCAGGCAATACATCATTGCCGCTTGCGTAAGTTTATCGGCAACAGGATCAAGCACCTTGCCGATATCCGTTACCATATTGAAACGGCGTGCGATTTTGCCGTCAAGAACATCCGTAAAGCCCGATACGGCAACAAGAATTGCAGTCAACAAACCGCTTCCCTTTTCGCAATATGCCCATATGATAAACGGAATAAGTATCAGACGCAGGTAGCTTATCAGATTCGGAACAGAGAAAAAGTCTTTTGCTTTCAGCCTGATGTTCATTAATATCGCCTCGATTAAGAATTCAATATATTCACAAACTCTTCGCCCGTAATGGTTTCTTTTTCATAGAGATACTGTGCCAATTTGTCAAGTTTTTGTTTGTTTTCGGTAAGTATCGTCATTGCCTTGTCATACTGCTTTTTGATAAGTGCAACAACCTGACGGTCGATTTCAGTCTGTGTTTCTGCCGAGCAGGCAAGCGAAGCATCGCCGCCGAGATACTGATTTGTAACCGTTTCAAGAGCAACCATACCGAATTCGTCGCTCATACCGTAGCGGGTTATCATCGCTCTTGCAAGCCTTGTAGCCTGCTCGATGTCATTGGCTGCACCTGTTGACACCGAGCCGACCGCAAGCTGCTCCGCAGCCCTGCCGCCCGTATAGGTGGCAATTTTATTTTCAATCTCTTCCTTGCTCATTAAATAATGATTCCCTTCGTCAACCTGCATTGTATAACCCAATGCACCCGATGTTCTCGGAACTATCGTAATTTTCTGAACGGGTGCGGAATTTGTCTGCATTGCGGCAACAAGTGCGTGACCGATTTCGTGATATGCAACAATCATCTTTTCTTTGTCGGTCAGCAAAGAGTTTTTCTTCTGATAGCCTGCAATAACAACCTCTATGCTTTCTTCAAAATCCGCCTGCATAGCTGCTCTGCTGCCTCTGCGTACTGCACGCAAAGCCGCTTCATTAACAATATTTGCAAGCTCTGCACCCGACGCACCCGATGCCATTCTTGCAATAACAGAAAAATCGACATTCGGTCCCACGCAGATCTTCCTTGCGTGAACCTTGAGAATTTCTTCTCTGCCTTTCAAATCAGGCAGTTCAACGGGAACACGGCGGTCAAATCTGCCCGGTCGGGTAAGTGCCGGATCAAGGGATTCGGGTCTGTTTGTTGCTGCAAGGATAATAACACCCGTATTGCCCTCAAAGCCGTCCATTTCGGTCAGAAGCTGGTTGAGTGTCTGCTCTCTTTCATCGTTGCCGCCGATGTGATTATCACGCTTTTTACCTATGGCATCAATCTCATCAATAAACACGATACACGGTGCTTTTTCTTTTGCCTGCTTGAAGAGGTCACGCACCTTCGATGCACCCATACCAACAAACATTTCAACGAATTCCGAGCCCGAAATCGAGAAAAACGGAACATTTGCTTCGCCCGCAACAGCCTTTGCGAGCATTGTTTTACCCGTACCCGGAGGTCCGACAAGCAGAATGCCTTTGGGCATTGAAGCACCGATAGCCTTATATTTATCGGGATTGTGGAGATAGTCAACAACCTCTGTCAGGTTTTCCTTTGCTTCATCTTCGCCTGCAACATCGCTGAATTTTATTCCGCTTGACGATTTAACATAAATCTTGGCGTTGCTTTTGCCCATATTGAACATCATGGAGTTGCCGCCGCCTGCTTTATCCGTGAATTTTTTCATCACAAGCTGACCGAGTCCGACCATAAGAGCCATAGGCAAAATCCAACTCAAAAGTATACTGAGAATCGGCGACATTTCCTGAACTATTTCCGTTGAGAATTTTGCTCCTGCGGTGTAAAGTCTTTGAGTTAATGCGGGGTCTTCCATAAGACCCGTTTTATAGAAGTTGCCGTTTTTGTCGCTGAAAACAATCTGATTATCCTGAATTTCAACCTCGTCAACGTTAAGCTCCGTTGTCATTCGGATAAAAGTGCCGTAATCAACCTCTTTAACTCTCATATTGTTGAGAAACGGCATTACAATCGCATTGAAAAGAATGATTACCGCAAGGAAAATGCCGTAATAGAACATCATCGGCTTTTTCGGTGTTTTAACTTCGTTCATAAAATACCCCTTTATCACTTTATGCCGTAAGTATAAAACACTTTCTTCAACCAAACTTCAACTGAAGTTCAACAATTGTTGAGATTTATGACGGTCTTGAAATTAAAACTCGTTGGGTGTATAATACCGAAAAACTTTATTTCAGGAGATAAATATGGATAACAGCAAAGAATTTCTCGGTACAGAGCCTGTCGGTAAGCTGCTTTTCAAGCTTGCCGTGCCTACGGTTATTGCACAGCTTGTAAATATGCTCTATAACATCGTTGACCGCATTTATATCGGTCACATTCCCGAAGAAGGCAGCCTTGCTCTGACGGGTGTTGGTGTTTGTATGCCGATAATTATGATCATCTCGGCTTTTGCGGCTCTTATCAGCTCGGGCGGTGCTCCGAGAGCATCAATAAATATGGGTAAGGGCGACAAAAAATCCGCAGAGAAAATTCTCGGCGGATGCTTTACTCTTCAGATTATTATTTCAGCCGTTTTAACTGCGGTTTTGCTGATTTGGAATAAGGATTTGCTCCTTGCCTTCGGTGCAAGCGAAAATACAATAGATTATGCAAGTGCATATATGAGCGTTTACGCAATCGGCACGGTTTTTGTTCAACTCACTCTCGGTATGGGTGCATTCATCAATGCGCAGGGTTTCACTAAAATCGGAATGGTGACGGTGCTTATTGGTGCGGTCAGCAACATAATCCTTGACCCCATTTTCATTTTTGTTTTTGATATGGGCGTTAAAGGTGCGGCTCTTGCAACCATTCTTTCGCAGGCGATTTCGTGCGTATGGGTAATTTCTTTCCTCTGCGGCAAGAAAACATATCTTAATCTCAAAGTGTCGGATATGAAGATTGATGCAAAGCTTGTTTTTCCCTGCGTTGCACTCGGTCTTGCAACTTTTATTATGCAGAGCAGCGAAAGCGTTATTTCCGTTTGCTTCAATTCATCGCTTCTCAAATACGGCGGAGATATTGCCGTCGGCGCAATGACAATTCTCACAAGTGTTATGCAGTTTGCAATGCTGCCCATGCAGGGAATCGCTCAGGGTGCACAGCCCATTTCAAGCTACAACTACGGTGCGGGAAATGTTGACAGAGTTAAGAAAACATTCAAGTTGCTGCTTGCTTGCTGTCTTACGTATTCGGCTGTTTTGTGGGCATTGATTATGATTTTTCCGCAGATATTTGCAGGAATATTCACACCCGACGCATCACTCATTGATTTCACGGCAAAGGCACTCCGTATTTACTGCGGTGCGATGTTCCTTTTCGGAATACAGATAGCCTGCCAGATGACCTTTGTTTCAATCGGCAACGCACCTTGTTCAATAATTGTTGCGATTGTGCGTAAATTCGTTCTGCTTCTCCCGTTTATCTACATTATGCCAAATCTGGTTGCGGACAAAACAATGGGCGTTTACCTTGCCGAACCCGCTGCAGACCTTATCGCAGTAACATTTACTGCAATTCTCTTTGCGGTTCAGTTCAGAAAATCCATGAGGAAGCTTGAAGAAAAAACAACAACATAAGTCATAACCACCGGCTAAGCCGGTGGCTTGATTAAGCCCTATAAGGGCTTCTTGCTGTCAAGCATCTAAAGACGCACTGAATACTCTTTCATTTGCATCTACTGCCCCGCCGCCCGTAAACGGGCACTTACACTTCAACCCAAGTTTGTACTAAACTTTAGTTTTCTTACAAGCGACTCGCTTCGCTCGATACTTGAAGCTAAAGCTTTTTACGGGGTAACCTCCTCCGGCAGAGCCGGTGGTTTCCAAATGCAAAAATATGTACCTCCAAAAGTGTCTAACTTTTGGGGTGCATATCATATAAGCCGGGTTTTATAGGGGTTCGGCGAAGTATCAATAAGCCAATCACTAATCCCGCTGTGTTTTCTGTGCATTCTCAAGTTTTCTTGTTCGTATCTTTCAACATTGCTTTCTCGTTTGTGAGATGAACGGTATACAGCCTTCCATATCCATTTAAGACTTAAATCTGTGATGGGAACAAAGAATCCGAAATATATCAGCCTTATTATTTCGTTTGACATATCGTTCTCCTTGACAATTGTGATTTCAAAAATAATTATATTTGTTCATCGTTATAAAGTCAATTCCACAAGTAATTTGACTCGGCCATTATAACAAACGGTACGAAAAGCGAGTTACTTCTTATTTTCACGATCTGACATATATGTTCTGTATGCAACGAGAGCATTCAGGCAAATGTCGATTAAATGTGTGTCCATTTCGCTTATCGATTTTTCAAGTTCTTCGCTAATAAGTTTATCAAGTTTTTTTGCATTAAGTTTAAGAGTTTTGTCATTCAGATATGTTCTTATTATGGCAAGACAGCGTTTATATTCTTTCAAAATATCACCTCTTATTTTTGTCTATATCTATATATGACAAAAAATCGGGTTTGTCACGCAAAAAATTTAACCGAGCTTGCATTTTTTTGCAAACTTGGTTAGTTTTCGTTTTGAGTATTGATGAAGAAACAAAATTTAATCTCGATTCATATGAAATAACCTAACATAAAGGCACAAGCAAGAGCGGAAGTTTTATATCTTTTGTGGAGCTAAAAAAAGCTACCTTTTTGATGAAAAAATCAATTTTGAAAGTTGGAGTAGAGAAATACTTATCAATCTTTTTCTGACAAAGGCTCTCAAGAATTTAGACTTTATAAATCCTCATTCGATGAATTAGTATATCAAGCCCAACGTGCTTAAATAACAATGAAAAATTGGGATAGTTGTTTTACAACGCAAGGGTAAAAACCTTGTCTGAAAATCTTTGATTTTTCATCAGCGGAGCTACGCACTATATATTTCGTGAGAATATGTATAGGAGTGCGCAATTCATAATCTACTGCAAACATTTTTGAATTTTAAATCAACACTTTTATAAATTTTCCTTGACAAAGTTCTTTTACGGTGTTATAGTGTCAAAAAACCAAACGAGGTAAATTCATGAACACATATCTTTTCTCAAAATTTGATATGGATATGAATTGGCTTGCACAGCATGATTATCAGTCATCCGGCAGGCTTATACCTCTATATTCATTTTGGGATAGATAACTATATATTTCCATATGTTTATAACGGTGTAAGCAGCTGCAGATGCTTACACCGTTTATTTTTATACTCAAAGGAGAATTGTTATGAAATTATTTGATTTAATCAAAAAGAAACTTTTCAAAAAGCAACCTGTAAAAACAGGTGATCATCTTGTAGATTTCTATAACCGTATCGATGAAGATTCCCGCCTTTTATCCAAACACGGAAGAATTGAATTCCTTACAACCACAAAGTATATTGAGAAATATTTGAAAGACGGTATGAAGATTATGGAAATCGGTGCCGCTACCGGCAGATACTCGCATTACTTTGCTCAAAAAGGTTTTGAGGTTGATGCAGTTGACCTAATTGAACATAATATTGAAATCTTTAAATCCAAAACTCAGCCAAACGAAAAGATTAGCATAAGACAAGGCAACGCAATCAATCTGTCTGAATATCCCGATGAAAGCTATGATATAACGCTTTTGCTCGGTCCGATGTATCATCTCTATACGGTTGAAGACCAGAAAAAAGCACTGTCGGAAGCAATGCGAATCACAAAAAGCGGCGGCTATGTTTTCGTTGCATATTGTATGGTTGACCCTTCTGTTTTAACGGGAATTTTCAAAAACAATAAGGTACAGTACAGCATCGAAAACGGGCTCATTGACACCGAAACCTTTGAAACATTCTTCCCTCCGCACGGAGTTTTCAAACTCTACACAAGAGATGAAATATTTGAGCTGACGGAGGAACTGAATACGGAAAGACTGCATTTCCTTGCAACCGACGGTTATGCCTGCCATATGCGTGAAGTTATAGACAAAATGGATGATGAAACCTATGAACTGTATCTGAAATATCATTTCAAAACTTGCGAAAGGCAGGATTTGATCGGCTTATCACACCACACGCTTGATGTGTTGAGAAAGGAGAAGTTGAAAAATGAATAAAACAAATCAAGAATTATATTACGAAAGAACTCCCGTTCTCGAAACAGAACGACTGATTTTAAGACCTTTAACCCCCGAAGATGCCGAAACGGCATTTATTTGGCACAGCGACCCGAGAGTTAACAAGTTTATGTCATATCCTCTTTACACCGATATTAGCCAGACTGTTCGATGGATTACTGAAATAGTCCCCGTTGAAGAAGATATCCATTGGGGAATTGTATTGAAAGAAGGCAATATTCTTATCGGAAGTATCAGCATTGGACCGATGGGAAATGATGACGGAGCTTGGGGATTCGGCTATAACATAAGATATGAATATTGGAACAAAGGTTATACAACCGAAGCCACTATGAGAATTATTAAGTATTCGCACGAAGTTCACGGAATAAAGAATTTCACAGCAAGTCATGCTGTTGATAATCCTGCATCAGGCAGAGTTATGGAAAAGTGCGGCTTGAAGTTTGAAAGCTATGGCGAACATTCCAAGCGTGATGGCTCTGTGACTTATAAAGTAAAGAATTACAGAATGCATATTGATTGAGGTGTGATGCTTGAAAAGTTCATAAATAGAGAATATAATGATGTTTCCATATGAATTCTAAAAGGAGAAATTGTATGAGTTACATCGGCGAAATGAGAAAATTTGTAGGTCAAGCACCAATTATGGCGGTTGCAGCAATGGGTATTCTTTATAATGAAGAAAAAGGCTTGCTTCTTGAAAAAAGAACAGATACAGGAGAATGGTGTACTCCCGGTGGTGCCATTGAGCTTGGCGAATCTTTGGAAGATGCACTTAAAAGAGAAATCAAAGAAGAAACAAACCTCGATATTGCAAATCCGAAGTTATTTGATATAAAAGCAAACGTTCATATGGTTTATCCCAACAAGGATGAAGTTTACTACACAGACGTTGTTTATGAAATCAACGAATTTTTCGGTGACTTAAAATCAGACGGCGAAAGTACTGAGTTGAAATTCTTTGATTTAGATACTCTTCCGAAAAACATTATGCCGACCCAAATCGGATATATTGAAAGATTTGTTTCGGAAAAGCACAGATAAATATTAAAAGCCATATAGGTTGACACGAAATCAACTTATATGGCTTTTTCTATGTAACAGTTTATTCCGCTATTTTAATTTTAACTCCAAGTTCTTCAAATTGCATTAAATCATCTTCCGAAGAATCGCTGTCAGTAATAATATAATTCAATTTGTTTGCAGGACAAATGCTGATTATAGAATCAAATCCGATTTTTTCAACGGGATATAAACCGTAAACTGTTTTTGAATTGTTTATGATAGCGTTTGTAAGTTCAACACTTCTTGACTTCTGAATTGAAAGACCGAACTTTGCCGAAACGCAAGCAGAAGTAACAAAGCATTTATCAAAACGAAGTCTGTTGATTATGGATAATGCAAAGCTGTCATAGAAACAACCGTTTGCCTGCATTTCGCCGCCTGCAAGAATAACTGTTATATTTTCCTTTTTGCGAAGCTCTTCTGCAATTGAAATTGAGTTTGTAACAACAGTACAGCAAACATTGCCGATATTTTTCGCCATAAGATAGCCTACACTTGCATTGGTGATATAAACAACGTCATTTTCTTCAATTGTTTTTACAGCTTCTTTTGCTATCGCAAGATAGTTTTCCTTGACTTCAACAACACGCTCATCGGGGGAAAGATTTTTAATTACATTTCCGCCGATTTGTCTTGCAGGAATAGCCCCACCATGAGTTCTTTTCAAAAGTCCCTGTTCTTCAAGAAGCCTTAAATCTCTTTTTGCCGAGTCATAGCTGATTTGAAATGTTTCCTGAATCTCAGAATTTGATATTCTGCCTTTTTCTGATAAGATTCTGAGAATTTCCTGATGTCTTTCTTCGATAAACATAATTTTTGCCCCTTTCATTAACGGTTATTAACAGTATCGCCGTAGCTACAAGTATAAAATAGCACAACCGTTAACGTTTGTCAAGTGCAATCGTGAAAACATTTGCAAACCCGTGAACAAAAGTGAAAACTCCATACAAGCTGACTCAAAATCAACTTGTATGGAGTTTTGCTTATCGGTTTGGAACATTATGCTTTTATAAAACATAATAATTTGTATCATATCCGCCGTAACGGTAGCAAGAGCTTTACTTCCGGAAATCAGGGCATTCTATGAAAGCAAAGAAGGCAAAGAAGCTTTTGAAAAGTGGAAATCCGAAAGAAAACGAAGTACAGATTAACATAAACCTAAATTCGGCAAGGATAAATTTTTATCCCCGTTTTCTCATTCTAAAATACTGTAAGAAATGAAAAATCCGAACGCATCTCCTACTTTGAAGAGAGGGTTCGGATTATCATCTTTTGGTCGGAGTGCAGAGTTTCGAACTCTGGGCCTCGTGGTCCCAAACCACGCGCGCTACCAGCTGCGCCACACCCCGATATTTTCAGGCGGCTTTTATGCCGCCTGTTTATTTTATGCTATTTTTCTCAGATTGTCAACCGAAATCAGATGAAAATTCCGAGAACAACAGTATCGACCCAATAATACATAATGGTATAGAGCATCGAGAAGTATTCTTTAAGACCAAGCTTTCTGAGAATAGCGTCAAAATCATCACCGATAAGAATATCAAACGGTGTTATCGCCTCCGCTCTTCTCAAGCCGCCTTCATCCTCCACAGCATCGCCGTTCATAACGGTGAAATACTGGTGTCTGTAGCCGATGGGAGTAATGTTATCAACCGTGTAGCAGATTGTAAGGCTTGTTCTCAGCTTACTGACATCGGGGATATCTCCCGTAAATGCAATTTCAACGCTTTCTCCGGGCTTGAGTGTCTTGAAGGGGTTAACCCTGAAATCAAGGTCAATTCCGTCAATTGTAACCGACTTTATCCTGACCTTGCCCTCGTTGCAGACATTTGTGACAATGATTGCGTTTGAATCCTCGGTAATATATCCGGGCATACTGCCGTTGAATTCGGCGTAAACCGTGTGCGAGGGATTCGAGGTGTCTCTGAACTGCGGGAAACGCTCATCGGTGTAAACATCAGTAATATTATCTGTCAACACAAGAGTCATAAGCAGCTCTCTTGAATAATTATCCCAATAGGTCATGCCGTGGAAAAGCCCTTCAACAAACCATGTATTATCGGGAAGATAAGCTGTTGAAGCGTCGATTGTCATTGAAGGGGAAACCTTGTATTTGCCGTCGCAGGGGTTAATCTGTGTGTAGCCGTCAGCGAAGCGTGTGCCGTAAGGAGCGCAGGTTGCGCCGGTTGCGCACTGCGTTGTGATAATTCCGTCTGAATCCTCATTAAGACCAGTTACGATTCTGTTGCCTGTTCCTGCAATGATTGAAATATTCATTCCGTTATCCTTGCATTCCTCAAGCTTAGCGCTTATCTGAGGCAGGATTTCATAATGGAATCGGTCGCTCTTCGCAATAAGCTTTGCGCTTTCTTCGCTGTCCAGAAGCATTGCCTTTGCTTCCTCGTATTTATGCGAGGGCATGAAGTCCCAGATGCTGCCCCAATAGAGCATAATCTGAGTGGCATAAGGAATGAGGTTGTTTGCAACGGCATCAAGGAATCCGAGCTGATGAGCCTTAACAAGCCAGTCATAGTCCTCTTCCCATCTCATTCCGTGTTCGATGAATCGAAGAAGGCAATCTTCATCAAGCTTGACCTGTGAGGTTGCAAGGTCATAGGCAAAGCCTGCGCCGCCGATCGCGGGCACGGTAAGGCAGGCGTTGTCAACATCGCCCTTATAGCCATAAAGAGCAAGATAGGTTGCCGTTACCTGTCCGCCGTGGCTGACCGCGAGAAGGTTAACCTTGTCCTTACCCGTATATTCTTTTACGGACTGAATGAATTCATCAAGCATCTTTGCGCAATGCTCAGCGCCCATTCTGAAGTCCGTTGTATATGTATAAATATTTTCGATGCCGATATAAGTTTCAAGCTCCGCAGCCATATCAAGCTCCTGCCTGTAGCTGCCGTCGGGATACTTCTCTGCAAGATTCTTATAGTTATTCTCCTCGGCAGTCACATGACATCTCTTGACATCATATACGCTCGAGCCGTCGGGATTACATTTCATTTTCTCGAGCATTGTAACAAGCTCGGGACCGACAACATCTGCAATATACTGAGCGTTGCCTATTGTAAGTGCGCCGAGACCCTTTCCGAGTTCAACGATATTCGCGAGAACTCTTTCAAGCACAAGGTCCATATTCAGACCCCATATCTGCTCGCCCGTCTCAAAGCTTTCGCCGCAGTAAAGAGCGGTTGAGCTGTAACCGGGAACAAAAACTACGGGATAATCCGAAATCTCGCCTTCCACCTTTTCGCCGTAACCGAAAACTGCAACGGCGCAGGAAGAGAAGAGAATGCAGATGCAAAGAACTGATGCCAGAAGCTTTTTCATAAATAACGACCCTTTCATTAGCTGATTTTCGGGGGTGCTGTGCGGTTCTTTCTGTGATGATGGGGGCTCTTGGGAACAATGTCGCCTGCTTTAGTAAGAGCAATTTTTGTCATAACGGGTCCGAAGAGCTCGTAAATAAGAACGGAGAAGAGAACTATGTTTCTTATCATATGACCGACTTCGCCAAGCTCCATTGCCGTTACGGACATTCCGAGAGCAACGCCCGCCTGGGGAAGAAGGGTAATTCCGAGATATTTAACCGTATTTTTCTCGCAGCCGACAAGCTTTGAACTTCCGTATGCACCGAAATATTTACCGACTGAACGGGAAAGGATGTATGCTGCGCCGATGCCGATAATTGCAACATCGCCGAAAACTCTGAGTTCAAGCTCTGCACCGCTGAGAACAAAGAAAAGAGTGAAAAGAGGGTTTGTCCATTTATCCGTCTTTTCCATAATTTCAGCCGAAAAGTCGCAGATGTTGCAGAATATTGTGCCGAGCATCATGCAGACAAGAAGCGTTGAAAAGCCGATATGTATGCCGCCGACTTCAAATTTAAGCATTGAAATTGCAACGGTGAAAAATACGAATGTTATTGAAAGAGAAAGTCTCTTGCTGTTTGAACTGAAGAACTTTTCGCAAACTGAGAAAAGTGCGCCCATGATGCAGCCGAGAAGCAAGGAGAGAATTATTTCGAGTATCGGCTCAACAATTATTGCAATAAGATTTACCTGACCACTCTCAATGGCCTTTGCAATACCGAAGGATACTGCAAAAATAATGAGACCGACTGCGTCATCGATTGCAACGATGGGGAGAAGCAAATCTGTGAGCTTACCCTTCGCCTTATACTGACGGACAACCATCAGCGTTGCAGCAGGTGCGGTTGCGGCGGCAACTGCGCCGAGGGTGACTGCCATTGAAAGCGGAAGCTTGTCGCCGAGAACGAAATGCAGACCGATAAGTGCAGCGTCAACGCAGAGAGTTGCGATTAACGCCTGAAAAATACCGATGAAGGTTGCCTGCTTGCCGATTTGCTTGAGTTGAGAGAGACGGAATTCGTTTCCGATTGCAAAAGCAATGAAGCCGAGCGCAACATCGGAGATAAGCTCAAATGACTGAACATTTTCAATTGAAGTGAATCCGAGTCCGCCGATACCGAGTCTTCCGAGACCGTAGGGTCCGATGATGATACCCGCAACAAGATAAGCGGTTACCGAGGGAAGCCCGAGAACCTTTGAAAGCCTGGACATAAAAAGTCCTGCCGCAAGGGCAATTGAAATACAAAGTAGTGTTTCCATTTTGTTTTTTCGCCTGATTTCCTTAAAATTTTATTATCAATATGTGTGGTCACATATTTCTTTTATTTTTTCACGAAGCGCAAGAAAATCCTCCAGCGCATCGGGCTTCTGGTTGGGATTTCTCAGAAGTGCAGCGGGGTGGAAAGTTCCCATAAAGAGAATTCCGCCCTTTTCAATGAACTGACCGTGCTGCTGAGTTACCTTGAAATCCTTTGAAATGAGCCTCTGAGCAGAAATTCTGCCGAGACATACAATAATTTTCGGCTGAATAAGCCTTGTCTGTTCGCGCAGCCACTGAATGCACTGGTCCTGCTCCTCGGGGAGAGGGTCTCTGTTTTTCGGCGGTCTGCACTTAACCATATTCGCAATATAGATATTTTTTCTTCTGTCGAGGTCAACCGCTTCGAGGAATTTGTCAAGAAGCTTTCCTCCCCTGCCGACAAATGGCTCACCCTGCAGATCCTCATTTTCGCCCGGTCCCTCGCCGACAAACATAACCTCGGCATTCTCACTGCCTACGCCGAACACAAGGTTCGTTCTTGTTTTACAAAGGTCACACTTACTGCACTGCATGCAGTCAGCCTTAAGCTGTTCCCAATTTTCATACATCGCGGTTATCACCTCGGTTTTCAAATATTTTCATTGATTTTTCCGCATCCTTATGAATCTGAGCTGAAAGAGACTCTGCCGAGTCAAATTTTATTTCATCTCTCAGATATCCGAGAAGTCTTACCTCAATATCAATTCCGTAAAGATTGCCGCTGAAGCCTAAAATGCAGGTTTCGCTGCGGAAATCTTCATTCTCAAATGAAGGACGCAGACCGATGTTGGTAACGGAAGGATATTCCTTTCCGTCAACAACCGTAACTGAAGCATAAACGCCCTTTTTCGGTCTGACAAAACCTTCGTCAAATCTCTGATTTATGGTAGGCGCACCAATAAGCCTGCCTCTGTGCTGCCCGTCAACAACGGTTTGCTTATATCTGAATTCTCTGCCGAGCATTGCGTTTGCAAGAGCAATATCGCCGCTCTCAACCGCCTGCCTTATCCGTGTTGAACTGACGGGTTCGCCGTTATAATCAACGGGCGGAGTGATTCCGAATTCTATTCCGTATTCCTCACACAGTTCTTTTAATTTCCGGCTGTCGCCCTCGTTGTTTTTGCCGAAGCGGTAATTCCAGCCGCAGCAGACACCGCCTGCATTAAGACGCCTGATAAGAATCTCTTCAAAGAATTCCCTGCAGGACATGTCTTTTACATCACGGAACGAAATCGTTCGCTTACCTGCGCCGGTTTGCGCAATCAGTTCATCACGCAGAACGGGCTGCAGAATCATGTCGGGCGCTTTGCCCGAAACAGCAAGCATCGGATGCTTGTCAAAGAGAAGAACAAGGGGCAAAAGCCCATGCTTTTGCTGCATTTCAAAAGCACAGGCAATAACCTTCATATGACCCTTGTGTAAGCCGTCAAAGCTGCCGAGAGTGACGGCGGTTTTCTTCTCTGTCATTACTTTTTCTTAAACTGCTGCTTCATTCGCAGCTCCTTTGAAAGAATTCTTTTGCGGAGTCTGAGCGAAGTGGGCGTTACCTCAAGAAGCTCATCATCCTTGATAAATTCCATGCACTGTTCAAGGCTGAGAACGCTGTGGGGAACAAGCCTGAGAGCGTCATCCGAGCCCGAAGCACGGGTATTTGTCAGGTGCTTTGTCTTGCAGACATTGCATACTATATCTTCATTCTTTGCGCATTCGCCGACAATCATGCCTTCATAAACATCAACGCCTGCGGGAATAAAGAGTCTGCCTCTGTCCTGAGTGTTGAACAGTCCGTAAGCGGTGCTGACACCTGTTTCATGAACAACGATTGAGCCTCTTTCACGGGTCTGAATGTCGCCCTTATAGGGTGCATAGCCGTCAAAGAGCTGATTCATGATTCCGTTGCCGTTTGTATCGGTGAGAAATTCAGCTCTGTAACCGATAAGACCTCTCGATGGAATCTTGAATTCAAGATGGGTTGAACCGCCTTCACGGGCGCCCATATTTTCAAGCTCGCCCTTGCGTGAGCCGAGCTTTTCGATAACTGCGCCTACATACTGCTCGGGCACTTCAACAATAAGAAGCTCCATGGGCTCCATGAGCTGACCGTCGATTTCCTTGAAGATAACCTTGGGTCTTGAAACCTGGAATTCATAGCCCTGACGGCGCATCGTTTCAATGAGAATTGAAAGATGAAGCTCGCCTCTGCCCGAAACCTTGAAGGTGTCGGTGCTTTCAGTTTCTTCAACCCTCATGCTGACATTCGTTTCAACCTCTTTGAAAAGGCGGTCACGAACATTTCTTGAAGTTACGAACTTACCCTCCTTGCCTGCAAAGGGGCTGTCGTTAACAATAAAGTTCATTGAAATTGTGGGCTCATCAATTTTGATGAAAGGAAGAGCCTCAACATTTTCGGGTGAACAGATTGTTTCGCCGATGTTGAGTCCTTCAATGCCCGAAACGCAGATGATGTCACCCGCCTCGGCTTCTTCGCACTCAACTCTGTTCAGACCTTCAAACTGATAAAGTCTTGAAACTCTGACATTCTCAGTTGAGCCATCGGTTTTGCAGATAGTAACCTGCTGATTCTTTTTTATTCTGCCTCTCTCAACTCTGCCGACACCGATTCTTCCGACATAATCGTCATAATCAAGGCTCGAGAAAAGCACCTGAAGAGGCTCATCGGGATTGCCTGCTGGACCTTCGATGTTTTCAAGGATTGCATCGAAAAGAGGTCTCATGTCGCCGCCGCGTGCATTTGCGTCAAGGCTGGCATAGCCGTCTCTTCCGCTTGCATAAACAACGGGGAATTCAAGCTGATCTTCCTCTGCGCCGAGGTCAATAAAGAGATCAAGCACCTCGTCAACAACCTCATAGGGTCTTGCGTTGGGTCTGTCAACCTTGTTGATAACAACAAGAACCTTCTTCTTGAGATTGAGTGCTTTTTTAAGAACAAATCTCGTCTGAGGCATGCAGCCTTCGAATGCGTCAACAAGCAGAAGTACGCCGTCAACCATCATCAGAATTCGCTCAACCTCGCCGCCGAAATCAGCGTGACCCGGAGTGTCAACGATATTGATTTTAGTTCCTTTGTAGTGAATTGAAGTGTTTTTTGAAAGAATTGTAATTCCTCTTTCACGCTCAAGGTCGTTTGAGTCCATAACTCTGTCGGCAACCTGTTCATTTTCTCTGAAGGTGCCGCTCTGCTTGAGCATTTCGTCAACCATGGTTGTCTTGCCGTGGTCAACGTGTGCAATAATCGCAATATTTCTTAAATCTTTTTTCTGTGACAAATGAGTTCACCTTTTCTTGTCAAGTTATTTTACTCTGTAACCACAAAGCCTTCTGCTTCTCTCTTTGCTTTGAGGTCTGCAAGCATCTTTTCTTTATTTTTACCCGAAATCTTATAGAAGAACATCGGAATTGCGCAAAGCAGCATGCTGATACCGGGAAGAAGCGAAACAAGCGAGAACATCGCAAATCTCTGCTCGGGAAGAACTTCAAGAGCTGATTTGAGCGCATCGTTTGAAAGCATATCTTCGGGTCTCATATCGATTGCCATATAGAGCACGATGATGCCGCAGGTTGCAAATGCATTGCCGATTTTGTTGATGAAGCCCTGGCATGCCGAGCCGAGACCGTTTTCTCTGTGACCCGTGGTAAGCTCCATATAGTCAAGGCTGTCGCATATCATCGCATACGAAATAACGTTGATAACGCCGAGAGGAATCGACTGAATAACGATGAACGGAGCGAGAACATAAATGCTCGAAAGTTCTGTTACATAGCCGATAACTGTTGTAACAACGCTTGCTGCGAAGCCGAGAAGACAGGTTGTGATAACGATTTTCTTATAATCAAACTTCTTCATCAGAGCGGGCATAACAAGAGTTGTGCCGAACATGCCGACGATTGTGCATACCTGGAATATCGTTTTAACAAGGCTGATGCTCTTTACAATATCTGCCTGAGTTGCGATTTCGGGTCCGATATAGAATGAATAACGGGCAACATGGATTGCAGCAGCCTGAACGAGATATCTGCCGCTCGAAAGAATGCCCATCATAACAACAAGCATAAGGGGCTTGCAACGGAAAATCCTTGAAAGGCTTCCGGGCTGACCGGGAATTTTCTTTTTGTCGGGAAGAGCAACTCTTTCCTTGATGTGGAAATAGCAGTTGACATACATTGCGCCGCCGATAACAACCGCAAAGAGCGCAATAAGCAGATATTTCTGCTTTTCAAAATCAAGACCGATTTCAAGTCCCTTGCTGTTATAAACAGCTGTAAGAACAAAGGGAATGATAAGGAAAAGCACCTCGGGAAGAGCTGAGCCGATGCTGTTGATTATCTTTGTGAACGAAATAACGTCGCTTCTCTCTTTTGAGTTGGGGGTAAGAACATTCGGAATGGTCCAGAAAGGAACGTCCGCCATTGTGTAAGCCATGCCCCAGAGAATATAAACAATCGCTGAGAAAACCATAAGGGGAGTTTTCTCCATATCAGGGCTGAGGTACATAAGAATAGTAAGAACGGAAATTATGGGGGTAGCCATAATAATATAGGGCTTCATTCTGCCTTTTTTCATCGTTCTTCTGTCAACAATCATGCCCATCATCGGGTCATTGATTGCGTCCCACACTCTTGCACCAAGCATAAGAGCGAGAACAAACATAAGCGGAAGCTGGAGAACATTAACATAGTAGTCGCTGATGTAGCTTGACATCATGGCGTAAATCATACCCTGTCCGCCTGCGCCGAGTGCATACATCCACAGTTCTTTTTTGCTGACATATTTTTTGTCCTGCATGTAAATCTTCCTTTCAGTTAAAGATTTTTATTTTTCAGCCATACATTCTCTGAACTTTTCCTGATGTCTGAGATAAGTCTCTTCAGGAATATCGGGATTACCCTTGCCGTAGCTGGGAATATACATATCTCCCGCAACCTTCGGGTCGGTGCAACGGGTATCGTTACGCCATTTTTCTCTTTCCTCCGGGATTCTCATATTCGGGATTTCAACGGGTGCGCCGCCTTCGAGAATTGAGAAATAAGCAAACATGCCGGGCAGGAACATATCCATTGCCTCGTAAACATCAATGACATCTGCGCTCTCTCTGCCTCTGAGTGCCTCAATAACATGATGCATGAGATAGTAGTCTGCACCGCCGTGACCCGAGGACTCTGCAAGGCGTGAAAGCTCGTCTCTTGTTGAGGTCTGTACGGGTTTTGAGTTGTTGTCGCCCTCGTTCTCGTCGCAGTTGACGAAAAGGGTCTGAACATCGCCGTTTTCTTCGTCCTCTCTTGCACTTTCCATTCTGCCCTTTGAGCCGTTGATTGAGAACCAGATTGAGTGACCTGCGCAGCCGATGCCGTGTACGCTCTTGAGGATCGCACCGTTTTCAAGTGTGATGATTTCAAGACCGATAGGTGCGGCAAGTGCGCCCATTCTTCTCATTCTTGCATTATAGTCAACTTCAAAACCGCTGACCTTGACGGGTCTGAGACCTGTTATATGAATAAGCGGACCGATTGAATGTGTGCAGTAGTAGCAGGAATGCATACGGGTTCTCCAGTGGTCGGGTCTGCCCTGAGTATGCATATGCCAGTCAGCTTCAAGATTGTGCATATATTCGCCTTCGCCGTATTCGAATTCGCCAAGCACACCTTCTTCATAAAGCTTCTTCATCTTTTTGGGAGCAGGCATGTAGCAGCAGTTTTCGGCGAAGAAATATTTTTTGCCCGTTCTTTCAACCGCTTCAACAAGCTCGACAGCTTCCTTCATTGTCTGAACAGGAAGCACTTCGCTGAGAACGTTCTTGCCGTTTTCAAGAGCCTTGACCGCAAACGGTGCATGCTCTGTTGCATAGTTTGCAAGAACAACAGCGTCCATATCGTGCTTTATGAATTCATCAAAATTATCGTAGAAAACTATATCCTCATCCGCATAGTCTCTTTTTGCCAGATCGAGCATGGGAATGTAGTTATCGCAGATTGCAACAATTTCTGCGCCCTTTGTTGCACGGCAGTATTCAATCATGCTTCTGCCTCTGCCGACACCGAGAACACCGATTCTGATAACCTTTGCCGCAGTAACCTTTCTGCAGAAAGTACGGTCTTCATAGACCATGTCAACCTCTTCAACGCCGAGCTCTCTGAGCATCCATTCCCAACGTTCCTTCATTTCAACATCATATTCAACGGGAATGAAGCCCTCTGAAAGATAGCTCTTTACCGCGCCCTTGCGCCATTCGTCGGTTGTCAGATAAATATAATCAGCATCCTGAGCGGCGAGCTTTTTAACTGCAACATTATTAAGATATTTGCCGAGACCCTTGCCTCTGTGCTCGGTCTTGATGCCGACCATATGAACCTGACCCTCTTTTTCGTCAGGGTGGTAAATAGCCGAAACCGTTCCGATATGTTCGCCTTCATAATCAAGGAAGAACACATCTTTTTCGGGAACGCAGTCATCAACATCCGCTACGCATTCGTCAAAAAATTCGGGAGCGGTATCATCACCGACAAGACCGTTTTTGCAGCAGTCAACCCATGCTGCCTTATCTGCGTCTTCTTTGTAATTTGTGATTGAATAGCCCTCGGGAAGTGTCAGGTCCCTGACGGGAGTGCCCTTGAGCCAATACATTTTAAGCTGTGCCATAATTCACCTACAGAACTAAAAATTTTTTATTATTTTTCTATTATAAGACACCAAAAGGGAACGCCGTTAATCAGCGTTCCCTGTATTTTGATTATTCGCCCTTCATTTCAAGAAGCTTGACCTTGCCGTCATAGGAAGCCTGGCTTACCTTGATCGAATCTGTGATAGCAGCCTTGATATCATCCTCGGTTGCACCGAGCTCTTCACTGTACTTTCTGTCGATGAAGAGGTTGATATCCATGATGTCTGCAAGTCCGTCAACGTCAATACCGCTTTCGATGCCCTTTGCAGCATATTCCTTCTTAACGCCGCCGAGACCCATACGCATCATCCAGGGGGGAACGCTGAGAATCTTTCTGTTTTCGCCCATACCTCTTGCAGCATAAACTATCTTGAGGAATTCCTTCCATGTCATGTTGTACATGCTGATAGGCCATGCCTTTGCGCCCTTTGACTTTTCTGCTGCGCCAACGATAACTTCACCAACCTGACGAACGGTAAGCATTGCAGTGCCTCCGCCGGGATACATTGTCAGAGGAAGCTTATCCATCATCTTGATCTGCTCAATGAGGATAACCCAAACGGGCTTTCTGCCGGGCTGAGTGCCGAAGATATAGGGAAGCTCAAGAACAGAAACATCGAAGTTTTCGTCAGCATATGAGAAAGCAACGTTTTCCTGCTCGATACGGCTTCTTATGTACGGATGCTTCTCTGTGAGCTTCATGTCGGGTCTTTCCTTTGCGAGATATGCAAAGTATGAGCCGAGAATAACAGCATTCTTCATGCCGACTTCCTTACAGAGAGGAAGAATTCTCTTAAGGGGCTGGATGTTGTATTTATCGTATGCCGCGTAAACGGGTGCGGGGAATTCAACTCTTTCATCGATACCTGCTGCAAAAACGAAGCAGTCATATCCTGCCATCATAGCTTTGATTTCATCATCTGACTTCTCATAGATGTTGCAGAATTCAAGCTCCATTTCCTTGGGGATGGGTGCGCCTTCGGGAAGAGGGGGAAGAGCAACGCTCTTTACCTCGTGGCCTCTCTCAATAAAGATTCTTGCTGCTTCGCAGCCGAGAAGACCGGTGCCGCCAATCATAAAGACTTTCATTTATTATTCCTCCTTGGATTTTTTTACTCTTATAATATATAACTTATAGAAGAAATAGTCAAGAGAATATGAAGAAATTGTTACCTTACTCAGCACCAAATTTTTTTATTTTTTCCAAAAATATGAATAAATTTCACCGAATTTTTACCATTTGTAATTCTTTTGTAATTGCTATGTAGATTTTTTTATGATATAATCGGTCAAAAGGGGGATTATTATGGCTAAAAACATAACCTTCAAAAAAAGAAAAACATTCCCGAAAGGCGCAGTTGCCGCAATATGCATCGTTGTTGCGGCGGTGCTTGTTGCCGTTGGATTCATCGTTGTCAAAAGCGCTCTCTCAAAGAGAGAAAAACCCGCAGAAATCAACGGATGCACCTTCAGCACCGAGGGATTTGAAAACATTTCGGATATAAAGAGTTATAACGGAATCATGGCGGTTTTCACCGATTCTGAGACGGGCAAAAAAGGTCTCATGAGCCTTGACGGCACCGTTACCGAAAAAGCTGAGCACAACAGCTTTTCCGTTGCAAGCGACACCTGGAGAAGCTTCCGCTATCTCGTTGACAGCCCTCGCTCCGAATACACGCTTCTCGTTGACCCCGAAACAAAAACAGTCACCACAAGACAGTATCACGGCTTGACCGAGCCCGAGCAGATTCCTTGCTGGAGCACGGTTGCAAAGCACCTTGCATGGACCGACGAAAAGGGCTATGCAGGTGAAATAAAAGCAGGCACACTCGGGCTTGAAAAGGGCTTTTATCCCGTTGCAACGGGGCTTGCAGATGACTCAAAATGGGGCTATATAAGCGAAAAACTCCGCCTCGAAATTGCGGTTGTTTACGATAAAGCGCTTGATTTTTCAAGCGGTCTCGCCGCAGTTAAAAAAGACGGAAAATGGGGCTACATAAACGAAGGCGGCGTTACAAAAATCCCATTCAGCTTTGATTCGGCTTCCACCGCAGACCTCATGGGTAACGACATTTCCTTCTCATTCGCAAACGGTCTTGCTCCCGTCAGCAAGGACGGAAAATTCGGCATTATCAACGCTGAGGGCGAAACAGTTATTGAATTTAAGTTTGATGTTATTCTTCCCGGCGCAAACGGCAAGCATATCGCAAAGAAAGACGGCGTATGGGGCATTCTTACCATTGACGAGAAGCTTCTTGCAGCTGAAACCACTTCATCCGCACCGACCACCGCTGCGGGCGATGTTATAAAACAGGGCAATTATGTTGTCAAAACTGCAGGCAGCGTGCTCAACATGCGATCAGCCGCAAATGCGGACTCCGAAATCATTGCAAAAATCCCCAACGGCACCGTACTGACAGTATCCAAATCCGTTGCAGGCTGGGCATATGTCACCTACAGCTCCGCAAAAGGCTGGGTAAGCGCAGATTTTCTCGTTGAAAACACGGCAACAACCGCTGTTTCAACATCTGCAGTACAGACCGCTGCACAGTAAGCTGAAAAATTGTTCGGAATTTTGTAAAAAACAGTTGACTAAGCAAAAAAATTTGGTTATACTATGTTTACGGTATTTTTACCGTATCCGACAATTGTGAGCAACAATGTCAGAGCCATCCGATAAAAGACGGAGAACGAAATTCGTTCTCCGTCTTTTATCATTTACAGATATAGTATTATTTTAATGAATTCTTAATTCTCCTGTAATTGACAAATTTTTTAATTTTTGATAAAATTACAACGTTCGGAAAATGTATTGTTCAGGAGGAGAAAAAAGATGGATATCAAAAGATACCTCGCAGCGGCGCTGACAAAACCTGCGCCGGAGGATACGGTTGAATATTTCAAGGTTAAAGGCAGAACATCTGCAAATGTTCTTTCAAATGCGCAGAAAAACATTCCTGCAGGCGGATATAATTATGAGGCTGATATAACAAAATTCTGGGAAGAATTTCAGAATCTGAAAAAAGACTGCGATTATAAGCTGATGTTCAACACTCTTATGATTAAGGTGCTCGCAGAGGGTCTCAAGGTTGCTCCGAGACTCAACGCCCACATGAATTATAACCACAGCGCTTCCTGCGGCAGACTCATCATCAAGAAGAATATCGATGTTGCCGTTCCCCTGCTTCTTGAAACAGGCGAAACATTCCCCGTTAAGGTCAGAAACGTTGAAAAGAGAACTCTTAAAGAAACTCAGGAAGAGTTTGACCGTCTTATGACAACTCTTAAAACAACCGATCTCGATCGTGTTCTTTTTGATGTTATTCTTCAGAGAATTATCGGCTTTGTTCTTCAGGGCAAGCTCATAACAACCGCAAAAATGGCAGCAACCGGCTATGTCGGCAAATACAAGGTTGCGAAGCTTTCGGGTCTTTTCGAGCATGCTCCCCATGACGAAACCTCTCTTCAGATGGATGAACTCAACGAAGGCACCGTCTGCCTCACCAATCTCGGCTCTCTCGACCACGGCCTCACAGGCAATGTAACATATGCACCCATTCTTTATCCTCAGGTTTTCATCATGTGCATGTGCGCAGTGCAGGATAAAGAATATGTTTATAAAAATGAAAAGGGCGAAATCGAAATCGGCACAAAGAAGATTCTTCCCATCAACCTCATGTTTGACCACAGAATCGGCGGCTTCAACGATATTCTTCCCTTCATCAAGAGACTTGAGGATATTTTTGAAAACCCCTCACAAATCAGGGAATGGTAAAATCACAAACACAAAGGCACCCCATATGGGGTGCCTTCTTTTTGTTTAAATTCAATTATTTAAACTTGCGCTTACGAGCTGCTTCAGACTTCTTCTTTCTCTTAACTGAAGGCTTCTCGTAATGTTCTCTTTTGCGAACCTCCTGAATAACGCCGTCTCTTGAGGTCTGTCTCTTAAATCTTCTGAGTGCGTTTTCGAGTGACTCGCCTTCCTTAACTTTTACCTGGCTCACTGTATTCCCTCCCCTCGTTTTTAACAGGGATTGTTATTTTAATAACGTTGCATATCATTATACAACAGTTTATATCGTGTTGTCAACATCAAAAATATTAAAATTTTGTGTCTTATGCGGGTTTTACAACGATATTAACAAGTCTGCCCTTGACATAAAGCTCCTTGACAACAGCCATTCCGCTGATTGCCTCGGCAATTTTGTCGAGCGATTTTGCGGCTGCAATTGCTTCATCTGCCTCTGCTGTTGCGGAAATAACAAGCTTCTCTCTGACCTTGCCGTTAATCTGAACAGCAATTTCAACCTCGTTGTCAACGCACTTTGCTTCGTCATAGGTCGGCCAACTTGTTTCGTTGAGCATTCCCTCAAAGCCCGCAACCTGCCAGATTTCCTCAGTAACATGAGGAGCAAAAGGATTGAGCAGAGTAATGAAGGTTTTAAGCTCAGCCTTGTTGATGCTGCCCTTGTTATAAATATCGTTTGTGAGAGTCATGAGGGCTGCAATTGCAGTGTTATACTTAAGGTTTTCAATGTCGCTTGAAACCTTCTTGACTGTCTTGTGCATTGCGCTTTCAAGCTCTTTTGAGTATTCCGTTCCCTCAGCGATGATGTCGGTCATGCCCCATACTCTGTCGATGAAGCGCTTGCAGCCCTTAACAGCTGTTTCGCTCCAGGGAGCAGCCTTTTCATAGTCGCCCATGAAGAGAACATAAGCTCTGAGAACATCTGCGCCGAACTGGTCAACAACCTCGTTGGGGTCAACAACGTTGCCCTTTGACTTTGACATCTTTTCGCCGTCGGGGCCGAGGATAAGACCCTGTGCGGTTCTCTTTGCGTAAGGCTCGGAAACGGGCACTTCGCCGAGGTCATAGAGGAATTTATACCAGAATCTTGAATAGATAAGGTGTCTTGTAACATGCTCCATGCCGCCGTTGTACCAGTCAACGGGCATCCAGTATTTCAGCTTCTCGCTGTCAGCAAAACGCTCGGTGTTGTTGGGGTCAATGTAGCGAAGGAAATACCATGATGAGCCTGCCCACTGAGGCATGGTGTCTGTCTCTCTCTTTGCGGGCTTTCCGCACTTGGGACAGCTGCAGTTTACATAAGATTCAATCTTTGCAAGGGGGCTTTCGCCGTCTGTGCCGGGCTCAAAGTTTTCAACCTTGGGCAGACGAAGAGGAAGCTCCTCATAGGGAACGGGAACAATTCCGCATTCGGGGCAATGAACAATGGGGATAGGCTCACCCCAGTATCTCTGGCGGTTGAATGCCCAGTCATTCATCTTATACTGAACGCCCTTTTCGCCGATGCCCTTTTCCTGAAGGAATTCAGCCATCTTCTCAATTGAATCCTTCTTGTTTGTGAAGCCGTTGAGGAAATCGGAGTTAACCATTTCGCCGTCGCCGGTATAAGCTTCAACCGAAATGTCGCCGCCCTTGATAACCTCAATGATATCAATGCCGAACTTGTTTGCAAATTCGTAGTCTCTCTGGTCATGAGCGGGAACAGCCATGATAGCACCCGTGCCGTAGCCCATCATTACATAGTCGGAAATATAGATGGGGATTTCCTTGCCGTTAACGGGGTTGATTGCCGAGAAGCCGTCAAGCTTAACGCCCGTTTTCTCCTTGACAAGCTGAGTTCTCTCAAATGCGGATTTCTTGCTGCAGAAATCTCTGTATTCTTCAACAGCCGCCATGTTACCGATTTTGTCTGCATACTTATCGATAAGCGGATGCTCGGGAGCCATAACCATGAAGGTTACACCGAAGAGTGTGTCGGGTCTGGTGGTGTAAATCTTAAGCTTTTCGTCTGTATCCTTAACCGAGAAGTTAACGAATGCGCCTGTTGACTTGCCGATCCAGTTTTCCTGCTGAAGCTTTATGTTGGGCAGATAATCAACTTCCTTGAGTCCCTCAAGAAGCTTGTCTGCATATTCGGTAATTCTGAGATACCATACATCCTTTGACTTCTGAACGATGTCGCTGTGACAGATGTCGCACTTGCCGCCCTGCGAGTCCTCATTCGAAAGAACAACCTTGCAGTGAGGGCAGTAGTTAACGAGTGTCTTGTCTCTGAAAACAAGACCGTTATCAAACATCTTGAGAAAAATCCACTGAGTCCACTTGTAGTAGTCCTCCTGAGTGGTGTCAACAACCTTTGACCAGTCGAAGGAGAAGCCTACTCTGCGAAGCTGGCTTGTGAACTTCTCAATGTTGTTATCGGTAACAACTCTGGGGTGAGTGCCCGTTTTGATTGCATAGTTTTCGGTGGGCAGACCGAAAGCGTCAAAGCCGATGGGAAAAAGAACATTGTAGCCCTCAAGGCGTCTCTTTCTTGAAACAACCTCAAGACCCGAATAAGCCTTGATGTGGCCGACATGCATACCTGCGCCGCTGGGATAAGGGAACTCAACGAGCGCATAGAACTTCTTTTTTGAGTAATCCTCGGTGCATTCAAAGGTCTTGTTTTTATCCCATATATCCTGCCACTTTTTTTCTACATTTTTAAAATCATACTGAGCCATTTTGATTCAGCTTCCTTTCATTGCCGCAAATTTTATGTTATGGACGATTCGGAAACCGCCCTGCAGTTTTACTTTAATCGGGAGTGATGATATCACTCAGATCCAGAACGCTTGCATCTGCCCAAAGGCGTTCAAGATTATAATATTCACGGGTTTCGCCCTGGAAAAGATGAACGATAACCGTACCGTAGTCAAGAAGAATCCAGCCCGTTGCTCTGCCCTCGATATGCTCAGGCGCAACATCAAGACGGTTCTTGATTTCATATTCAACATCGTCGGCAAGCGACTTTGTGTGGGTGTTTGAGGTACCCGAAGCAATAACGAAGAAATCCGAAACAACCGTAACCTCTTCTGTTTTGATGGCAACGATGTTCATTGCCTTCTTTTCGTCAAGCACCTTTGCAATTTCTCTTACGAGAACTACAGGATCTGTCATATATTACTTTCCTTTCCGAGAATATCCAGCATATCGTTGTAGCAATCAACGGTTGCAGGATGAATAGGTAAATTCTGTGAAGCGAGTTTATTTATAGTGTACCGTGAGGTGTAGAGAATCGCTTTTTCAAGGCTCTGAGCCGCAAGCTTTCTGACAACTCCCACATCATTATAATCCCTGTCAGCCGAGATAAAATCCGCAATGTAAACAATTTTTTCGAGAAGGCTCATCCCTGCCCTGCCCGTGGTGTGCCACGCTATGGCAGAAAGTATTTCTTCATCGCTGACTGTTCCGCTGACCTTCAGGAATGCCGCACCCGATTTCTGATGCCACACCTTACGGTTCGTTTCGTCAATGCGGTTTGTTTCGTATCCTGCTTTTCTGATGAATTCAAAATGCTCTTCTTCCGAGGCATTTTTCATAACATCGTGAAGCAAGCCCGCAAGCCTCGCCTTTTCGGGGTCAGCGCCGTATTTTTCTGCAAGCGCCGCTGCGCTTTCACTCACGCACTCGCTGTGAAATATTCTTCTTTCGTCCAGTCTTTCATAAAGCAGCTTTCTGTATTGCTTCAGACCGTCGTCATAAAGATTTTTTTCGTTTATATAGTCCATAACCTCTCCGTCAATCAGCTCTGAGCCGTCGCTTCGTTCAATTTCAATTCTGACCTGCGTTGAGCTGACCTCAAGAGGCTCTGTTTCAAGAAAGATAATTCTGCTTCTCTGCTCTTCGGTGTAGCCGCTGAGGTCAGGCACAAAACCGTTTTCTCTTGATGCGGCGCAGACTGTGCAGAGAGTAAGGATTTCTTCCCATTTATACCATTGAGTAAAAGTTTCAAGCATATCCGAGCCGATAACGAAAAACAGTTCGTCATCGGGATATATTTTTTTAAGCTCTCTGAGGGTCTCAACGGTGTAGCTCTTGTCCCCTCTGTCAAGCTCAAGAGATGAAATTTCAAAACGGCTGTCTTTTCCGAACGCAATGCGGCACATTTCAAGCCTGTCTTCACCCGAAGCAAGTCTGCCCGGGATTTTATGAGGCGGAATGCAGGACGGAATGATAATCACTTTATCAAAGCCGAGCCTGTCAGCCGCCGTCACGGCAAGGCGTGTATGACCGATATGAGGCGGATTGAATGTTCCGCCGAAGACGCCGATTTTAATATCAATCTCTCCTTATTTAATGTTGACTTTAGTGTTCATAAGCTTTGCTGTGCCCCAGAAAAGGAGTGCGCAGCAAACAACATTGAAAATTGTGCCCGCAAGGCCGAAGGTCAGACCCAGAGGCGAATCCATTGTTGAAACCGTGCTGTAGAAAAGACCGTTTTCGGTAACAACGAGCGCAAAAGGAATATACTGTGCAAGAAGCACGCTGACAATCTGCATAACAATAAATACCGCAAAGAAAATAACGAAGGGTGCAAAGCCGCCAAGCTTCTGCATAACTCTTGTGTTGGCAAGGGTGATTGCAAAATAAAGCTGAGCTATAAGAACAACTATTCTGATGAAAACAATCAGAGCAAAAATAAGGATAACCTGCTTGATGGTTGTTGTTGAGGGCATTCCGTCAAACAACGAGAGCATCATTTTGATTGCCATTTTGATGTCTTCGCCGATCATTGCGGTTGAGTAAAGATAAACTCCGACAAAAATTCCGGCTGCAACAAGATAGCTCAGAAGCATCCAGCAGAACGAAGTTATCGTTTTTGCAGTCAGGAGCTGGCCGCTTGTTACGGGAAGCGTGAAGCTGAGATATCCCTGATCGCCGTAAAGCGTCTTTTTGAAGTTTGAAACAACGCTGATAAATGTCACAACAATCGCAATAAGACCCGTCGCAATGAGAACAATTGTTGCAAGCGCACTTATCCAGGTTATTTCGGCAATGTAAGAAGCGAGCATAATAAGAATCGCCGCTGCCGATACGAGATATATCATTCCGATTGAATGAATGTTGGACTTGAACTCATTCTTAATTAACTTGCCAAGCATAGCCGAACACCTCCTTAAACAAGTCTTCAATTGTTTTGCCGTCTGCGGTAATTTCATCAACCTTACCCTTGACGAGCACCTGACCTCTTCCTATCATAAGCACGGAGTTGAAGATTTTTTCAACATCGTAGATAAGGTGGGTAGAGATAAGTATCGTTGAACCCTCAGGGTGATTTTTCATAATTGTGTCAAGAATGAAGGCTCTTGCTGCGGGGTCAACGCCGCCGAGAGGCTCATCGAGAACATATAGCTTTGCGTTTCTGCTGAGCACAAGAAGAAGCTGAAGCTTTTCCTGCATGCCCTTTGACATGGTTTTGATTTTCTGCTTCAAGGGAAGCTGGAAGGTTTCAAGCATTCTGACAGCCTTCTCCCTGTCAAAATCCTTATAAAAATCAGCCATGAAATTTATTGCATCGATTGAACGCATCCAGTCCGCAAGATATGTTCTTTCGGGCAGATACGCAACCTTCGCTTTTGTTACAACTCCTGGCTTGTCGCCGTCAATGCGCACATCGCCCTCATAATCATGAATAAGACCCGTCAGTATTTTGATAAGCGAGGTTTTACCGCTTCCGTTGGGTCCGAGCAAGCCGATAATCTGACCGCCCTCAAAGTCAAACGAAACATTTGAAAGCACCTGATGGCTGCCGTATGCTTTACTTAAATTTTTTACGGAAATAATATCAGACATTTTTTCCTCCCGTTTTCTGAGTTGCAATGTCAGCAACCCATAGTTACAGAGTATTATAGCACTCTTTATTATAAAATAAAAGACTTATTTTATGATTTTTTTGATAATACTTGAATTATTTGTTAATAATCTATAGAAAAATCCGTCCCGTGCTTATCACGGGACGGATTGTCCTTTTCTTTATTTTGCATTCTGGCTTTCAAAATATTTTGCTGCCCTGTCGTTAACGGTCTTATAGCTCTGCTTGAGCATGTTCTGATTTATCTCTGTTTTGTAGTCGTTCTTAATAAGCTGCGCAAACTGTTTTTCAAAATTTTCCTCGCCGATCTCGCTTCTGGCCAGGGTTTTCCAGTCGAGGTCCTCGGGGTTTGCATGCAGGAAATAAACAACATACGCCGCATCGGAACCGTCATAATAAAAAGTATCTCCGTATTTTCTCGCGGGATCTGAGAACCAATCTGCGAGTTCAAGGTCATATCTCGTTATAACTGCGGCATCCTCTTCAAAATAACCCGTCTGCTGAGCAAGTTCACGGAAGGATTCCTCGGTCTGCTCGCCCGCTTTCCACACTCCGTAAAAATCGGTTGCCTGCAAAAGTGCGGGTTCGTGGTTGCTCAGGTTCTGGTGCTCATATCTGAAGCTGATAATCTGATAAGTATAAGAGTTGAACGCGGGCTCTTCAACAAAAATGATATATCGTCCGAGGAAATCCTCAACAACGCCGATTTCTCCTCTGACTCTTTCGCTGTCAAACGCCCAGTTCGCAACTGTTTCGCCATGATACGCCTCAAGGTCCGGATAGGCAATCCAGCCCATTTCCGTATCCAGATCCGCATCAAAGTTTTCGTATGGCATGTTGTTTGCCGCATATTCAATAAACTCTTCTTCGTTCTTGACTGCTGCTGCCTCAGCGGCGTCATACTCACCTTCTATCAGATACACCCTGACCTTTGCGACTTTATACTTCATCGGGTTTTCGTCATATCTCTTCTGAATCTCATCCTCAGAACATGAGTCGAAAAGGCGTTTGTTTTCATCAGTTCTGAACTGAGCGGCATAGTTATCCATCAGAACTCTTGCAAAGAACATTGAATAATCAACGCCTTCGGTATACATTGCAGACATATATTCATCTTCGGTCTGCTCTTTTTCCTCTGCAGAATACTTGATCTGATCGTAAGCATCGATAAGTCCCTGCATCGCATCCGGAGTAAGCTCCGTTCCTGCTTCGCAGGCTCTTCTGTAATCCGCATATGTCTTCTGTATTGCAGCGGTTGCTTCATAGGTGAAATAATCAGCCCATGTGCTGTCCCCCTGAATGTATTTCTGTTCTTCGGGAGTTTTGGAAAGATTGAAGCCCGTAAGATTGGCTCCGTTGCTGTTTATGGACTGCTGGACTTTGCGATACTGCTCTATGTATTTGTCATAATAATACATATTGAATTCGGGGCGTGAAATTTTTATATCGCCGACTTCAAGAGCAACACCGTATTGGGCGCAAAGACCCTCTCTTTCCGATTCCGCTTCTTTAAGTATATCCGCAAAAACGGCGGGAACGCTCAGACCGTTGTATTCAACCGGCAGGAATTCGTCGCCCTCTTCGTAAGGTCTCGTTGTTGTTACGGTGTTATCAGGCTTTTTTGCTATGTTTTCTTCAATTGCGGGCTTGATGACAAAAATCGCAAGCAGAACAATTGCCGCAACCGCAACAACCGCAGCAAGCGCAATGAGCACCGCTTTTACGGTTTTCGGATCAATTTTCTTCTTTTCTTCCGCCTTTTTTGCCGCTGCCGCAGCAGCCTTAGCCTGAGGAGTTTTTTTCTGATTCTTCTTGGGTTTGCTCATAATTTCCTCCTAATTTTGCTTTCTGACAATTTTATATTCATCATAAGGCTGATAGTACGGGCATTCAAAAGAGCCGCCCTGCATAAATCTGTAAAGCTCGTCCTCATCAAGATTCACCGTACATTCGTAGCACTCATATTCGTCGTTATAATCATAAAATGCGCAGTTGTCGCAAATTGTTGCTCCTGCCATAAAACCACCTCAATAAATCGGGATTATAATTTCTTTTTCCGTTCTTGTGACGCCGTCCGTGCCGAGGTCTCTCAGATGCGGTCCGAAAAACATTCCGGGCGCTCTGCCCGAGGGATAGAGGTCAAGAAGAGGCGCCATAACAAACGCTCTTTCAAGCACTCTCGGATGAGGCACCGTCAGCTCAAAGCTCTCGCACTTGAAGCCCTCATATAAAATCAGATCCAGATCAATGATTCTCGGTTCGTTTTTTCTTGTTCTTATTCTTCCCATCGCCGCTTCGATTCCGAGGCATTCGCCCAGAAGCATTGCGGGGGTAATCGTCGTTTCAATAAGAATTGCTGCATTGTAATATTTCGCATCGTCTGCGCTGCAATCGACGGGATCTGTTTCATACACCCTTGACGCTTTCAGTATCTTAACGCCCGAAAGCTTTGCAATGGCTCTTATTGCGGCATTGAGATTTTCAATTCTGTTGCCCATATTTGAGCCGAGCGCAATTACCGCTTCACTCATTTTCTCAATCCTTTCGCTCTCTGTATATTTCAACTCCGACCCAGCCGAAATCGGCTTCAATCGGCGCATCGGGCTTCTTCAGAAGAATTCTCAGACTTTTTATTTTTCCGAATCTTTCAAACAAGCCCTGAGCCACCCTTTCAGCGGCTCTTTCAACCAGATCGTCCTTCTGCGAAGTAAATATTTTTTTCGTTTCTTCAATTATTTCCGCATAACTTACGGTGTCATCAACATTATCGGTTTCGCAAGGTGACGAAATGTCAACTCCCGCATCTATATCAAGCTCAAAATTCTGTCCTTTTTCTTTTTCTTCGGCAAAAACGCCGTGATAAGCAAAAATCCTGAGCTCTCTGATAAGAATTCTGTCCATTGCTTACCTCCTGTAAATTGCATCGGCAACCCTTGCACCCTGAACGGCAGAATAAACATCATGAGCCCTGATGATATCCGCTCCGCCCGCAATCGCAGCCGTATGAGCGGCAACTGTGCCCGAATCACGCATTTTTGCATTTTCTTCGCCGCTTGCCGTGCCGATGAATCTCTTTCTTGAACCCGCTGCAAGCAGCGCAACTCCCTTGAATTTGAGCCACTGCATCTGGGCAAGCAACTCAATATTGTCCTCATATTTTTTGCTGAAACCGAGTCCGATATCAAGACAGATCTGCTCCTTGGGAAGTCCGATTTCTGCCGCAAGCCTGAGCGAATCAACAAAAAAGTTTCTCACTCCCGCAACAACGCCGTCCTCATATTCAGCATCTACACCCGCACCGCACGGATTATGAACCACAACATATCCCGCACCGTATTTTTTCGCAATCATAGCCATTTCACGGTTGAATTCGCCGCTGACATCATTGATTATGCTTGCGCCCGCCTTCAGCGCCTCTTCTGCGCAAAGGGGATAAAAAGTATCAACCGAAACGGCACAGTCAAGCTTGCCGCACACGCTCTCAAGCGCAGGTTTCAGCCTTTCAAGTTCCTCTGACGCTGACAGTATTTTTGCATCGGGACGGGTTGAGTTCGCACCGATATCAATGATATCTGCGCCCTGCGCACGCATTCTCAGCGCACATTCAAGCGCCGCTTCGGGCGTGTTGTTTTCGCCTCCGTCCGAAAACGAATCGGGGGTATAGTTAAGAATTCCCATTACATAGGTCTTTTTGCCCAGCGGGAATTCAAATTTGCCTGTCTTGAACATTATCTGTTTCCTCCGGTGAGAAGGTTCATTGCCTCCGCTCTTGTTCTCGCATCGCTTCTCATGATTCCTCTGAGCGCAGAGGTTCTTGTCTGTGCGCCCGAAGCTCTTGCGCCTCTCATTGTCATGCACAGATGCTCCGCCTCGATAACCACCGCAACGCCGACCGCATCAAGCTTTTCCGAAAGAAAATCGGCAATCTGAGTTGTCAGCCTTTCCTGAAGCTGAGGTCTTTTTGCAAAGCAGCTGCAGATTCTTGCAAGCTTTGAAAGACCGATAACCTTTCCCTCAGACGGAATATAGGCTATATGAGCCTTACCGACAAAAGGAAGCAGATGATGCTCGCACATCGAATAAAGCGGGATATCACGCACAACAACCATTTCTTCGTTGCCCGTTTCATTGAAAAGCTTCAGATACTGCTCAGGATTATCCTCGAGACCCGAAAAAATTTCTTCATACATTCTTGCAACCCTTGCAGGGGTTTCAACAAGACCCTCTCTGTCGGGGTCTTCGCCGACGGCAATGAGAATCTCTCTTACCGCAGCCTCTATTCTTTTTTTATCCATTTGTCAATTCCGCCCTTCCCGTAACCTTTACGGTGAAATTGAGAACGCACTGTTCTCTGTCTTTATAGTAAGTGAGCGAATCCGTTGAAAAAACGGCGCTTGTTTTATTCTTTGCCGAAATAAGAACATCATATATTCTTCCGTCCGTTATCAGCTGCTTTACTGCGCTGTCATAGGCGCTCTTGCTGCCGAAGCGGAGCTGAACATCCTTTTCTCCGCCATTCAGAACATTTGCAACAATTTTGCTGAGCCTCTTTTCATCCGACTGCGAAAAGCTTTCGAAATAGCTGTCAGTTTTTACATAATAATTCTCTTTCATCGAGCCGCAGCCGTATTCTTTTGAAAAATCGACATGAGTCTTTGACATCTCTTCATCGCTCAGATTGAAATAAGCATAAAGCTTTATCTGCTCTCCCGAATCGCTGATAGGGTCATCCCATGTGCAGTCAAGATGGTAGAAATCTTCGCCTATTCTGACAACATTCCACATATGACTGCCGGGGTTTCCGTCGGGGTCAGCAACAGTGCCGCTGACAACTCCGTTTTCGATTCCCGCCGCATCGAGCAGAAGCTTTGCCGCTTTTGAATAACCTTCGCATGCTGCTTCGCCGTTGACAAGCGCACCGTAAGCCGATGAATAAGTCAGATCATCCTCAACCAGAGTATACCTGCAGTTTTCAACGATATAATCGTGAATTTTAAGCTCTTTTTTCCATGGGTCATCAATACCCTCAACGGTTTTCTTGACCTTTTGACAGACCTCGTCAAGCTTCGCCCTCTGCGCCGCATACTCCTCGGGGGTGAGAATATAATCAACCTTGCAGTAGGTGCCCGTGATTTTCGTTGTTATCGAGCATCTGCGGGCAACAAAAAACAAATCAGGGTTGTCGCAGAGAAGAGCGGTAAAAACCTTGTCAAGCTGTTCAAGCGTTATGAACGGCACTCTTATTCTTTCGGGCATATCATAGATTTTTCCGAGGATTCTGTTGTATGCCTCTTTTTCAACATTATCAAGGTCATCAAAATAAAATTTATACGGGCTTCCGATATCCGTTATCTTTGCCGGCGGCACATCACTCAGCTCCGCCGAAGTGTCAATAAAAAGATTTTTGCCGACATTCACCGCAACCGCAACCGATGCAATCAGAACAGCGGTCAGCAGCAGCGAAAAAATCTTCTTAACGGCTTTTTTCATCAATTATTCCTCCGTGAAAAAGTCCTCTACGCTCTGAATAACATTCTTACGGCGAATTCCTTTCTCCGTAAGAATTGCAAGAGCCTGCTCATTCTGCGAAAAATCAACAATTGTTATATCCGTATTAAGTGTATTTGAAAGCTTTGAATAAATCTTGCCCATTTTTTCAAGATTTTTTGAACTGATTATATTGCTCAGAATCTGCATAAGCACTTCGGACTGCTGTCTTCTTCCGTCCGAACCGAGAGTTGCGAGATATCTCATGTATCTGAACATCGTGTCGCCCTTGATGTTCTGCTTTCCCTTTATAAGCATGAGATTGAATTCATCGCTTCTGTATTCCGTCTGTTCGGGAACATTGATTTCAACGCCGCCGAAATAATTTATCATCGTCTTGAAGGTCGAATCCGTTGAGCCGATATAGCGGTCAATCTCAACCCCCGCAAATTCTTCAACAGCCTTTATAAGCTCATTTTCGCCCGATGCGGCATAGCAGCCCTCAAAGGTTCTTGAAACACCGTCGCTCATAACAACCGCCTTCGGGTCGAGCGAATAGAGAGTCACTTCATTTTCGGGAACACCGAATCTGCAAAGCCACAGAAAATGCAGCTTCTCGCGCGATGAATCGGCGCACCACATAAGCAATGTACCTTCCGCCGAAGCTGTAACAACCTGCGTTGTTGTTTCGGCAACGGAGGTTTCGGTTTCTGAGTTTCCGCCAACCGCACTTTTGATATCAAAATCATATTTGCTCAGAATCGCAAGGCTTGATATACCCGCAATTCCGATAACGCAGGCGGCAAAAATCGCAACGAATTTTCTGAATTCTCCGTTGACGCTCTGCCTCTGCGTCTGAAAATTTATATTTTTTCTGCTTTTTTTAGCCATATCAATCTCTTTTCATAAGAATTGCCGCGGTTTCCTTCTCAAGATGAAGCTCTCTTTCTGTCACCGTTCCGCCTGAAAGCGCAACATAGCCCTCTTCGGGCAGAATATAAACAATCGGATGACTGTTGCGGTTTGCAACGGTCATTATCCTTTCGTTTTCACCTTTTCTTTCATAGGCAACGCAGCCGAGTGCCGCCGAAACGGGAACAAACTCTCCGTCGGCAAAAGCCTCATGCTCTTTTCTCAGCCTGCCGAGAAATCTGTAATGTTCAATAAGCTCCTTATCCTCTTTTCCCCAGGGATAGCAGCCTCTGTTAAACGGGTCTTCGCCGCCCTCAATGCCCGCTTCGTCTCCGTAATAAATGCAAGGCACGCCCGGAAGAGTAAACTGCATAACGGAAATGAGGCGGAGCAGTCTTTTTCCTCTTTCTCTTTCTTCGTCGGAAAGACCTCCCGAATAGCGTTCAAGATGACTCGAACGGTAATTACCGAGAGTTGCGAGGCGGTTGAGCACCCTGCAGGTATCGTGAGTGCCGATATGATTCATCAGACAGTCAACAGCTTCCTTGGGATAGTTTTCGCAGATTTCCGCTATTCTGTCATTGAAGCCCTCTGCTTTTCCGCTGATTGCAAACGCAATGAGCGCATCGGCAAACGGATAATTCATAACTGAATCAAGCTGACCGCCGAGAAGATATCTTCTTCTTGCGCTGTAGCTTATCTTGTTTGATGCATCCTCCCAGACCTCGCCTAAAATATAGCCCTCTGCGTCTTCCGCTTTAACGGCTGAGCGCAGACTGTCAAGGAATTTGTCGGGAAGCTCATCTGCAACATCGAGTCTCCAGCCCTTTGCGCCCGCACGGAGCCATTTGCGCAGAATTCCGTTTTCGCCTGCTATATATTCGATATAATCATCATTTTCTTCGTCAATTTCCGGGAGAATGTCAACTCCCCACCAGCAATCATATTCATCGGGATAATTCTTGAATTTATACCAGCCGAAATAGGGCGAATTCTTTGTGTTGTACGCTCCCTCCGAGCCGTAATTGCCGTTTTTGTTGAAATATTTGCTGTCTGAGCCCGTATGGCTGAAAACACCGTCAAGAATTATTTCAATTCCCTTTTCCTTTGCTTTTTTGCAAAGCGAAGCAAAATCCTCTTCGCTTCCGAGAAGAGTGTCGGTCTTTTCGTAGTCTGCGGTGTCATAGCGGTGATTTGACTGCGCCTGAAAAACGGGGTTAAGATAAATGCAGCCGACACCGAGAGAAGCAATGTAATCAAGCTTCTTCTCAATGCCCTTGAAATCGCCCTTGAAGAAATCGTATTTCGTTATTTTGCCGTCTGAATCAGGCTGCCAGAGAGGCTTTTCTCCCCAGTCGGAGCGAAGTATTCTTTCAGCAGGCACATTCTCCTTTTCTTCGCCCGAAAAGCAGAATCTGTCGGGGAAAATCTGATAGATGACCGAGCCTTTTATCCATTCGGGAGTGCTGAAATCCTTTGAATAAACGGTGAGCTGAAAGCCCGTACCGTCGGGCGAAATCCTTCCTGTTGAATTATCAAATCGGGTTATCATATTGCCGCCGTTTTTGCAGGCTATCGCAAAATGATACCAATAAAGCCCCTGCTCTCCTGCAGTGAATTTAACGCTCCACCATTCCTCATCATAGCCTTCCATTCTCTCCCACACCATCGAAAAAACATTGTACTCTCCGTTATCGTGGGTCAGAACAAGGCTTGCGCCCGTACAGCAAAGACCTCGGGGAAGAACAATTCTCATCGTCACTTCCTCGCCCTCCCTGACTGCGCCAAAGGGGGTTTTATGATATGTTAACCTTGAATTATAAGGGATATAGTCCATTTTGTCTCCTCTTGATTATACTGTATACGGAACTTCGGTGATGCGAAGCAGCACATCGGTAACAAAAAAGCCGAGACCGATGAGCGCAAGTATTCCCGCCGTAATCAGCACGGCGTATGCGATTTTTTTGTTGCGCATCTTTTCCTCGTAGCTGAGACCCGTGCCGAAATGAGCGGCAAATTCGGTTATACTTTTGCGCTGCGAGGGCTTGAGCGCCTTTTCTATTGTTCCTCTATGAAAAAACATAATTATTTATCCTCTTTCTCAGCTGAAAAGCGCTGTGTCCGAAAATCCTGCAAAAGCAAGCGAAAGCAATCCCGCATAAAGAAACATTGCGGGTGTGCCCTTGAAAACCTCGGGGATATCTTCATTCTTCTCAAGCATTTCGGAACCCTTGCTGATGAGTGCGGCAGCAAGCACGAAAGCTATGCCTGCGCCGATGCCCGAGCCGATGCTGTCCGCAAGCGAATACGCCGCAGAATGGTTAATAAGCGGAAGGGCAACTACAAGGGTGTTGATTGCGGCAATGCCGAGGGTGCCGAGAATTTTTGCCTCTGCTTTAAAGATAAAACGCAGAACTGCTGCAACAATCAGATAAACCGCCGCAAGCACACTGCCGTAAATCGCAGCTCTTGCCGCATAGGGCATTTCAACTCCTGCAGTTGCCGAGTTGATAAGGCTGCAGACCGTACTTGTAACAACAGAGAATCCCGAAATCATAACGGCAAGTCTGCCGAAAAGACCGGGCTTCGTTGAAACTCTGATAGCCTCGCTCAGACCGAGACCCCAGCTTAAAACAAGATTCTGAATAATGACTGAATAAATTGCCGTCAGAAGAAGGTCGGAAAATATTTTCATTGATTATCCCCCTCCGTCTTCTTTTCAAATTCAAGCTCAAGAGACCTGAAAAGCTCATCAAAATCCGAAAGCTGAAATTCTTTTTCAGGCTCTTTCTTTTCTTCAACTGTTGTCTGCTCTTCCTGAGCCGTTTCGGTCTCAGTCCAGAATTCATCATAAACCTCAAGCGGATCGGAAAATTCCGTTACCGTATCTTCAGATACGGGTTCACGGGAAGCTTCCTGCACTGCTTTGGTCACGAGGGCGGAATAAGCCTGCTCTTTTGCAGGTTCAGCCTGCGCTGAAACAGAAGCAGCAAGGCTCTTGAATGTTATTCCCTCTTCAAGATATTCGGGATATTTCTTCATAATGAATGCTTTGAGCAAAGCGGCGGTAAATCCGAGAAGAATGAGGCAGCCGAAGGGCATTGTCATTCCTCTGAAGGTGACGGGGATACTGACCGCCATTCCGCCGAGAGTGCCGCTTCCGAGAATTTCTCTGAGCGCACCCGTAATAATGAACACCGCAGAAGTTCCTATGCCGACTGCCGCCGCATCATAAAATGAAAGCTTCACGCTGTTTTTAACCGCAAACTGCTCGCAGTGAACGGCGGTTACGGAGTTTGCCGCAATGAGCGGAAGAAATATTTTCATGCTGAGGCTTAAATCAATAAGCACATTTGATTCGATATAATAAAGAATCGGACAAGCAACCGCAAGACCGAGAATGAGATATGCAGACACTCTTGCCCATCTCGGAAATTTTTTCAGAAATGCACTCGCCGCAACGCAGCAGATAATAAGCTCTGCGCAGAAAGCCGCCGAAAGAAGAACGGCGTTTTTGAGTGAGGTTGCGGCTGTAATTACAGGGCACAGACCCGCAAGCTGAACAAGCACGGGATTGAAAATCACTGCACCCTTAACAAAAATCTCTTTAAAAGTGATATTACGGTTATTATTCATTTGCCGCAGCCTCCTTTCTTACGGAAGCCGCTTTTTTATTGAATTTTATTTCGGGAATTCTCTTTAACAAGGAGTCAATAACGGGTCTGAAGCCGTTTGCAAAAAGCACCGCAAAGCACACAGGCTCTTCATAGGCGCCGAGATACCTCATACCCATGCAGATTATGCCGCATACCGCACCGTAAACAACTCTGTTGAGGCTTTTTTTAGGCAGTGTTGACGGGTCTGTAACAATAAAAACAGCCGCAAACATAAGCGATCCCGCTGAAAGCTCAAGCGCAAAGCTTGTAAGCGCAGGAGCATTGATTCTCGGCATAACAGCCGCAAACACTGCGCAGGCGGCAATGAAGCCCGCCGTTGCAAGAAGTGCTCTTTTCCGTCTGACAAAAAGATATGCGCAGCAGCCGAGCATGAGAACAGTGCATCCCGTACCCATCGGACCTGCAACATTGCCGCCGATAAGATCAAGATAATTCGCCGCATCAAGATGAAGCGCATTTCCCGAACTCAGCATCTTTCCGACGGAAACACTTCCCAGAAGCTTGGTCGAGGTATTTTCCGTATAACTGAAAATTTCTTCCTTGAAACATAACGCCGCAAAAGCAAATCCCGCTGCGGCAGGCGAAAACGGTGTTTTCACCGAGCCGAAAGGAATTTTGACCGCAAGCACGGCAAATGCCGAAGCGAATGCAGGAATATAAAGCGGAACACCCGCAGGCATCATCATTGCAATTGCCGCGCCTGCATAAATTCCGCTCAGATCCTTGAGATAAAAGGTTTTTTTAAGCACTATGCTTGCAACCGCATCGCAAAAGAAAGCAGTTCCGACACTTACCGTAAGCACGGAGAGCGCTCTCTCGCCGTAGTATAAAAAAGCAAGAACAGCGGGAGCGATAAGCATAATAAGATAATCGCCGAAAAGGCGTGAGCTTTTGACAATATTCGGTTTTCGGGCTTTGTCGGACAAAGCGTTCACCTCCGAATTCCAATATTTATTCATTGCATACCGACCCCGTAAATCATATTATATTAGGGTAAGGGGGTAAACATCAATGAAAATAAATTCTCCTGCCGAAAACAGGATTGTAGTTGACCTGAATGAACAGGATTTGATTGAACTGGATATTACATATGAAGAAATGGACTATTCAACAATCGAAACAAGGCGTGTCATCTGGACGGTGCTTGATGCCGCAGGTAAAGTGCTTGGCAAAACGCTTGACCCGTCAAGAAGAATGATAATCGAGGCAGTTCCCAGAAGTGAGGGCGGCTGCACTCTCTTTTTCACCATTCTTGAGGAATCGAAAAGCGGTTTCCGTCAGAAATCAACTCTGAAAAAGCAGATTGACAGCATTATCTGCGAATTTCCCGATCTTGACAGCCTCTTTTCGGCAGTCAGCAGACTTGAAACAAGCGACCCTGCCATTGAAAGCAGTCTTTATGAAAACTGCGGAAGCTACAGACTGATAATCTCATCCCCGTTTGATTCCGCCCGTCTCAGACGCTATTTTTCAGAATTCTGCTCTGTTTCAAGCTGCGAAAAGCTTCAGTGCGAATACACAAAAGAGCATTGGCATATGATTGCACCGAGCAACGCAATATCTCTGTTAAGCTGAATAAGCTTTTTCCGCCAGACTGCGGATAGAAGCGATTGCCTGCGAGGCATCTTCAGCGTTGAATACTGCGCTTCCGGCAACAAAAACATTTGCGCCTGCCTGAGCGGCAGTCTCAACAGTTTTTTCGTTTATTCCGCCGTCAACCTGAATATCAACCGAAAGACCTCTGCGTTCAATTTCGGAACGCAGGGTTTTTATTTTTTCCATCATGTCATACATAAATGACTGGCCGCCGAAGCCCGGCTCAACAGTCATAATGAGCACCATTGAAAGCTTGTCCAGATAAGGAAAAACTTCTTCAACGGGCGTTGCGGGCTTGACGCTTACAGAAGCCTTGCAGCCGCATTCAATGATTTTGTCTATTGTTTCCTCTGCGGACGATGAGCTTTCAAGATGGAATGTGATTATATCCGCTCCCGCCTTAACAAAATCTCCGATATATTTCAAAGGCTCGTCTATCATAAGATGCACATCAAAAACAAGCGAGGTATGCTTTCTTATCGCCGAAACAACGGGCGCACCGAAGGTAATGTTCGGAACAAATTTTCCGTCCATAACATCAAGATGCAGATAATCCGCACCGCTCTTTTCCATTCTTGTGCTCTCGCTGCCGAGGCAGGAAAAATCGCTTGCAAGCACTGATGGTGAAATCTTTATCATTATTATCCTTCCTTTCGGACAGAAATGGGCATTTTAAATCTATTGTATTATATCATTTTTAATTTACAAGGTCAACAAAGATAAAATAAGTTTACATAATATTTATAAAATAATTTGTTAAGAAAACACTTTACAAATCCGTATTTTTGTTGGATAATATAGGGTGATATTCAACGATTTAAAAGAGGAAAGAAAGATGAAAGAGAAAACAGGCACCCTTCAGAAAAACATTGCCCTGATAAAGCTCTTTTTCCCGTATCTGAAAAAGCATCTGGGAACAGAACTCTGTGTTCTCCTGTGTGCATCGGTTTCGGCAGGCTGCGAAATAATCCTGCCTCTTATCGTGCGTAAGATAACCGACCAGAGCAACATTGACCCCGCAGGTCTGACCGTTGAGCTTATCGCAGGCATTGCAATTGCCTATATCGCCCTCAGGGCGATTGACAGCTTTGCAAGCTACTGCCAGTCCTATTGGGGACACAAGATGGGCACCAAAATCGAAAACGCAATGCGTGAGGATATGTTTGACCATCTTCAGAAGCTTTCGTTCACCTTTTTTGACAACACAAAAACGGGTCAGCTCATGAGCAGAATGACCTCCGACCTTTTTGACGTTGCCGAATGGTCCCACCACTTCCCCGAAATGATTCTGATGACGGTTGTAAAGTTCATTGCGAGCTTCTTTATTTTCGCAACAATGGATATCCGTTTTGCAATTGCCATATTCATTCTCATGCCGTTTATGATTATTCTCACAAAAAAATCACGCACAAAAATGCGTGATGCTTTCCGTGAGGGCAGACATCAGACGGGCGAAATCAACGCAAGAATCGAAGACAGCCTCCTCGGCGTAAGAGTTGTCCGCTCATTCACAAACGAAGAGACCGAGCGTGAAAAATTCATGGAAGGCTGCAAAGGATATGTTGAAATCCGCAACCGCAGCCACAGATATATGTCGCAGTTCCATGCAACAGTCAAGCTCATTGACGGCGCAACATACATTATCGTCATTGCACTCGGCGCACTGCTGATGAAAGAGGGCATAACTTCTCCCGGCGATTTCGCCGCAAGCCTCCTGCTTATTTCAACCCTTCTCGGCTCAATCAGAACAATCGTTGATTTCAGCGAGCAGTTCAGCCGAGGAATAACGGGCGTTGAGCGTTTCGCACAGATTATGGAAGAGGTTCCCGATATCGTTGACAGCGAAAACGCAGTTGACATAACTGCTGTTCAGGGTGAAATCGAGTTCCGCAATGTCACATTCAGCTATGTCAAGGGCGAAAAAGAGATTCTCCATAATCTCAATCTCCACCTTGCAAAGGGCGAAAACCTCGCTCTTGTCGGACCCAGCGGCGGCGGAAAAACAACTCTCTGCAACCTCATTCCGAGATTCTATGAGCCCGAAAGCGGCGAAATCCTGCTTGACGGCAAAAACATAAAGGATATTACCCTTCATTCGCTCCGCTCCAACATCGGCGTTGTCGCTCAGGATGTTTATCTTTTCTCGGGCACCGTGCGTGACAACCTCATCTACGGCAAGGCGGATGCAACCGAAGAGGAAATCATTGAAGCCGCAAAGAAGGCAGGCGCTCATGATTTCATTTCTTCTCTCCCCAACGGCTATGATACATATATCGGAGAGAGAGGTGTCAAGCTCTCAGGCGGTCAGAAGCAGAGAATTTCAATTGCAAGAGTTTTCCTCAAAAACCCTCCCGTACTGCTGCTTGACGAAGCAACCTCGGCACTCGATAACGAAAGCGAAAAACTCGTTCAGGAATCACTCGAACGCCTTGCAAAGGGCAGAACAACTCTCACCATTGCCCACCGCCTGACAACAATCAAAAATGCCGATAAAATCATTGTTCTTACCGAAGAAGGTATCGCCGAGCAGGGAACTCACTCCGAGCTCATCGAAAAAGGCGGCATTTACAGTAATATGTACAGCATGTATGCAACAATGTAAAAAATAAATTAACATAAAGGAATGATATTATGCTTAAAAACATCTCCCCCATTCTCTCACCCGAGCTTTTAAAGATTCTCATGGAAATGGGTCACGGTGACGAAATCGTTATCGGCGACGGCAATTTCCCTGCAGCTTCAATTGCTCAGAGACTTATCCGCCTTGACGGTCACGGCGTTAACGAAATCCTCGAAGCCGTTCTCAAGCTTATGCCCCTTGACACTTATGTTGACGCTCCCGTTGCTCTTATGGATAACGGCGACGCATCAAATCCCCCTCCCATCTGGGCTGAATACAAAAAGACCGTTACCGCAGAAGAGGGTGACAAGAATTTTGAGCTTGTTGAGCGTTTCGCTTTCTATGACAGAGCAAAGAAGGCATATGCAGTTATCGCAACGGGTGAAACAGCAATTTATGCAAACATTATTCTTAAAAAGGGTGTTGTTCAGTGATAAAAAGAGTTTTAGCCATTGACTTCGGCGCATCGAGCGGCAGAGCCATTCTCGGCACTTTTGACGGCAGTAAAATCTCGCTCGAAGAGGTTCACCGTTTTTCAAATGACCCCGTAAAAATCGGCGACACAATGTACTGGGATGTTCTGCGTCTTTTCCACGAAATCAAGCAGGGCATAATCAAAGCAAAGCAGGTCGGCGAATTCGACAGTATCGGAATCGACACCTGGGGCGTTGACTTCGGTCTGATTGATGAATTCGGCTGCCTTCTTGAAAACCCCGTTCATTACCGTGACGAGCGCACAAAGGGTCTGATTGAGGAATGCGCAAAAACCGTTCCGAATTCCGAATTCTACGGCACAACAGGCATTCAGTTCATGGAGCTGAACACTGTTTATCAGCTTTATGCGCTTAAGAAATGCAGACCTCATATGCTTGAAAGAGCGGATAAAATCCTCTTCATGCCCGACCTTTTCGGCTATCTGCTCACAGGCAAAATGACAACCGAATATTCAATTGCAACCACCTCCCAGATGGTTGATTTGAAAACAAAAAATTGGGCAACAGGCATACTTGACCGCCTCGGAATCCCCTCCCGCCTGCTCTGTGAAATTGTTCCCTCGGGCACAACACTCGGCAAGGTCAGAGAGGATATCTGCACCGAATGCGGCATTCCCGAGGTTGATGTTGTCAGCGTCTGCGGTCACGATACTCAGAGCGCAATCACCGCAATTCCGAGCGAAGAGGGTGATTTCGCCTTCCTTTCAAGCGGCACATGGTCACTTTTCGGCACCGAGCTCAAAGAGCCCATCGTTGACGAAAAATCTATCGCAATGAATGTTACAAACGAAGGCGGCTACGATTCTTCCGTCGGCTTCCTCAAGAATATAATCGGCCTCTGGCTTATTCAGGAAAGCCGCCGCCACTGGAACAGACACGGCAACAGCTATTCCTATGCAGACCTTGAAAAGCTTGCTCTTGCAACCGAGCCTTTCAAGTGCTTCATTGATCCCGACGCACCCGAGTTTGTACCTCACGGCAACATTCCCGAAAGAGTCCGTGAATACTGCCGTAAAACAGGTCAGGCAGTTCCCGAATCGGTCGGTGAAGTCATGCGCTGCATCTATGAAAGCCTTGCAATGAAATACCGCCTGACCCTTGATAACCTTGAGGATTGCACCGGCAAGACCTATCCTGCAATTCATGTTATCGGCGGCGGAACAAAGGACACTCTCCTTTGCAAGATGACCGCCTGCTCATGCGGCAGAGAGGTTATTGCAGGTCCGATTGAAGCAACCGTTCTCGGCAACATCTGCGTTCAGCTTCTCGCCTGCGGCGCAATCGAAAATGTTTCTCAGGCAAGAAAAATCGTGCGTGAAAGCGAAAACACCGCTCAGTATTCTCCCGAAAATGCTGCAGAATGGAACGCAGCCTATGAGAGATTCAAAGCGGTTGTGAAATAAATAAAACAAATTCACCAAAATAGAAAGGATTGATACCAATGGCAAAAAGCAGACTTATCGGCGATTATCCCGTTATCGGTATTCGCCCTATCATCGATGGCAGAAGAGGTCCTCTTAAGGTAAGAGAATCCCTTGAAGACCAGACCATGAACATGGCAAAGGCAGCAAAGGCTCTCTTTGAGGAAAACCTCTGCTACTCAAACGGCGAACCCGTTAAGGTTGTTATCGCTGACACAACCATCGGCAGAGTTGCAGAAGCTGCAGCCTGCGCAGCAAAGTTCAAGAAGGAAGGCGTTGACATCACTCTTTCCGTTACTCCCTGCTGGTGCTACGGCTCGGAAACAATGGATATGGATCCCAACACAATCAAGGGTGTATGGGGCTTCAACGCAACAGAAAGACCCGGCGCTGTTTATCTTGCAGCAGTTCTTGCAGCTCATGCACAGAAGGGTCTTCCCGCATTCGGCATTTACGGCAAGGACGTTCAGGACGCAGACGACACTTCAATGCCCGATGACGTTAAGGAAAAGCTTCTCCGTTTTGCCCGCTCCGCAGTTGCAGTTGCAACAATGAGAGGCAAGAGCTATCTCCAGATCGGTTCAACATGTATGGGTATTGCAGGTTCGGTTATCGACCCCGCATTCATTGAAGAATATCTCGGCATGAGAGTTGAATCAGTTGACGAGGTTGAAATCATCCGCCGAATGTCCGAAGGCATCTATGACGAAGCTGAATTTCAGAAGGCTCTCGCATGGACCAAGGCAAAGTGCAAGGAAGGCTTCGACAAGAACCCCGAATTCGTAAGAAAGAGCGACGAACAGAAAGAAAAGGACTGGGAATTTGTTGTTAAGATGATGTGCATCATCAAGGACCTCATGAACGGCAACCCCAATCTTCCCGAAGGCTGCGAAGAAGAAATGGTTGGCCACAACGCTATCGCTGCAGGCTTCCAGGGTCAGAGACAGTGGACAGACTTCTATCCCAACGCTGACTTCGCAGAAGCTCTTCTCAACACCTCATTTGACTGGGAAGGCACAAGAGAGCCCTATATCCTTGCAACAGAGAATGACGTTCTCAACGGCATCGGTATGCTCTTCATGAAATTACTCACCAACAGACCTCAGATGTTTGCAGACGTGCGTACTCACTGGAGCGCAGACGCTGTCAAGAGAGTTACCGGCTATGACATCGAAGGCAAGGCTAAGGATGCAGGCGGATTCATTCACCTCATCAACTCAGGTGCTTGCTGCCTTGACGCTTGCGGCGAGGTTAAGGATGAAAACGGCAACGGCATCATGAAGGAATGGTACAACGTAACAGAAGCTGACGCTGATAAGATTCTTGAAGCAACAACATGGAACGCAGCTGACAACGGTTACTTCAGAGGCGGCGGATATTCATCACGCTTCCTTACCAGAGCTGAAATGCCCGCAACCATGATCCGTCTCAACCTTGTCAAGGGTCTCGGCCCCGTTCTTCAGATTTGCGAAGGCTGGACCGTAAATCTTCCCGACGAAGTTTCAGATGTTATCTGGAAGAGAACTGACTACACATGGCCCTGCACATGGTTCGCACCCAGATGCGACGGCAAGGACGGCCCCTTCAAGTCAGCATATGACCTCATGAACAACTGGGGTGCTAACCACGGCGCAATCTCATACGGTCATATCGGTGCAGACATCATCACAATGGCTTCAATGCTCCGCATTCCCGTTGCTCTTCACAACGTTCCCGCTGAAAAGATTTTCCGTCCCGCAGTATGGGGCGCATTCGGCACCAAGGACGCAGAAGGCGCAGACTTCAGAGCTTGCGAAACCTACGGCCCTCTTTACAAATAATTTCATCGCATAATTTAACCCGCAATGTTCAGCCGAACATTGCGGGTTGTTTTTATTCGGGTGACCGCCTCAGATTGCGGCGCAGCCCCTTAATTCCGAATTACGCATTCCGAATTATATTATGTCTTCAAACTCAACAACCTTGTTGGTCTTGCCCGATTCAAAAATAGCTTCAACAAGGCGCATGAGTCTGCGCTGCTGATTATGGGTAACGATTATATCTTCCTTGCCGCTGAGATAAGCAAAAATATTCTTGTAGTATTCGCCCCAGTCAGCCTTCTGAACGGGAAGCGGATATGTTTCAATCGTATCATCCGTTCTGGGCGCCATTGTCTTTGTTATGCCTGCGCCCGCAACGATGGGCACTGCGTCACGGTTTTCCCAGTCGGAAACCATAACAACCTTGCCGTTGCATTCCCAGTCATTGATAGCCGCCGAGCCGTTTTCACCGAGCATATACCAAAGGGGAAGCTCGATGAAGTTGCTTGTGGTAACCTCAACATAGAATGAAAGTCCGTCATCAAAAATAAGAGTTGTGCGGAATCCGTCGTCGCAGTTTTCGTTGGTGACATTGGTAAGCTCCGCATAAACGGTTTTCAGCTTTCTGGGAAGAGTCATCATCATCGCCTGGTCAAGAAGATGAATTCCCCAGTCATAAACCATTCCGCCGCCGTGCTCAGGCTTGTTTCTCCAGTCTCCTGGAACGCCTCTCGAGCCCTGAACTCTCGATTCAATGCGAAAGACTCTGCCAAGGGTGTTATCGTCAAGCAGCTTTTTCATTGTGAGGTAATCCTCATCCCAGCGTCTGTTCTGATGAACGGTGAAGAGCTTTCCGCACTTCTCTGCGCACGCAATCATCTCTTCAAGGTCGGAGGTTGAAAGTGTGACGGGCTTCTCACTGATAACATTTTTGCCCGCCTCCATTGCCGCAATTGCGATTTCCTTGTGAACATCGTTAGGCGTTGCAATGGTTACAAGGTCAATGCGCTCATCTGCAAGCAGCTCTTCTCTCGATGAAAAGAAATGTATTCCGTTTTCATCGGCAACCTTTTTTCTTTCAGGGTTAATATCGTATACGCCGATAAACTCAGCATACTCGCCCATCTCGTTTCTGATTTTTCTTGTGTGCCAGTTGCCCATTCCGCCGTAGCCGATGACCGCACATCCGATTTTTCCGTTAACCATAATAAATCTCCCTTTCGGTTAATCTGCAACCCCGTAGAATTCAAGCAATGCGGGGTTGATTATTTCGTCTGTAAAATCAAAGCATGAGCTGTGGCCGCCGCCGATAATCATAAGCTCCTCGGCGCCCTCTATTGAGCGGGTAATTCTTTTTGAATGCGACCTCTTTATCATGTCGTGCTCGCCGAAAATATTGAGAACGGGCACTTTTATCTGAGCGATATCTTCAAAAGTGAGGCTCGGCTGACCGACCATCATTCCTTTGATATCGCGTCTTATCTTATATTCAACATCACCGTAAAGCCATGATTCGATGCAGAGAATTATGTACTGATAGGTTATCTGTATCTGGTCAAAAGTGTTCGTGCCGCGTGTGTTGATGTTTGAACCCATAACAGCAAGGGATTTGACTCTGTCCTGATGAGCAAGGGTGAAAACAAAACCGAGATTTCCGCCGTCGCTGAAACCGAAAATGTTTGTTTTTTCAATTCCGAGGGCATCAAGCAGCTTAACGAGGTCTTCGCTCATTGTTTCAAAATTCATTGTCCCTTCAACCCAGTCCGATTTGCCCGTGCCTCTGGGTGAAACGGTAATAACCCTGAAATGCTTCGACATCTCGGGAAGAATGCTGCCGTCAAGGCTATGCATATCGCCACCGTTGGGAGGAAGCAGAAGAAGCGGCTCGCCGTCAGCCTGACCGTAAACACCGTATTCGATTTTTGCGTCTCCCGCATCAATAAAACCGTATTCAATCATTTCGGGCACCTCATTTCCCTGCGCATAACCGACAGGAGCTATGCAGAAAATCATACTTAAAATGAGAAGAACCGAGACTGCTTTTACCATTGTTTTCATAATTAAAGCCCCCTTTTTCACGATTATATCACAGTCAAAAAATTTTTCAATACATTAAAGTAAAAAAGCGGTGCATTATTTGATTAAAAACCAAACAATGCACCGTAAGTTCATACACAATGGGTACGGGAAAAGCGGGAATTTTGCATTGCAAAACAATATTTCATTGTTTCACTCTGCGAAACTTTCCCGTTTTGGCTGCGGATTTTTTGTTGAGACAAGGAAATCCGCTGAAGGAATATGCGGATATTTCGAGGCAGATTGACGCCGTATCAGCGAAAAGTCTGCGTCAAACCCACCACATTTCGCCCGTTGATTCTGTAAGAATTATATTCTTGAGGAACGAAACTGCCTTTGAAAGACCCTCGTTCTGGCTCATGAGAGAATCCTCATGCTCAATGCTGATTGCGTAGTCATAGCCGACCATGCGGAGATTTGAAATAATCTCTTTCCAGTATGCATTGTCATTGCCGTAGCCGATGGTACGGAAAATCCATGAGCGGTTGATTTCATCGCCGTAGGGCTTGTTGTCAAGAACACCGTTAACGGCGGTGTTATACTTATCAATCTTCGTGTCCTTTGCATGGAAATGGAAGATTGCATCGCCGAGCTTTCTTATGCAGGCAACGGGATCCATGCCCTGCCAGATAAGATGGCTGGGGTCAAAGTTTGCGCCGATTTCGGGGCCTACTGCTTCACGGAGTCTGAGAAGCGACTCTGTGTTGTATACGCAGAAGCCGGGGTGAAGCTCAAGCGCAATTTTATTAACGCCGTGCTCTTTTGCAAAAGCAACAAGGTCTTTCCAATAGGGAATAAGCACCTCATTCCACTGCCAGTCAAGGATTTCGCCGAAATCGTTGGGCCAGGGGCAGGTTACCCAGTTGGGATATTTTGCGGTTTCGCAGTCACCGGGGCAGCCTGAGAAGGTGTTGATCTGATGAAGACCGAGTTTTTCCGCAAGAAGGATGGTGTTGCGGATTGTCTTGTCATAATCTGCGGCAATTTCCTTGTTGGGATGCACGGGGTTACCGTGGCATGAAAGTGCGCTGATTTCAACATCATATTTCTTGATAAGAGCCTTGAATTCTTCAAGCTTTGCTTCGTCTGCAAGAAGCTCTTCGGGATTTGCATGAGCATTTCCGGGATAGCCGCCACAGCCGATTTCAACCATCTCGATTCCGAGTGATTTGAAATATTTGAGAGCCTCTTCAAGAGAGAGGTTTGAAAGTAAGGTTGTAAATACTCCGAGTTTCATTGATTTTTCTCCTTTAGATTATGCTCTTGAGATACTTTATGCTTCTTGCGATATCTTCAAATCCTGTGGGCACGGGGTCATCATTTTCAACGATTACCCATTCAACTCCGATATCCTTTGCCGCCCTGATAACCGTTTCAAGGTCATTGTTTCCCTCGCCGAGTGCCTTGGGCTTGCCGTCAATACCGTCCTTGATATGAAGATGAATTATTCTGTCTTTGTTTTCGGTGATGAACTTGTAGTTATCAATGCCTGCGTGGAAGCTCCAGTAGGTGTCAACCTCAAGGTTGCACTTTGCCTTGATAATGTCAATGGGAAGTCTGCCATCCTCAAGAGGAACAAATTCTTCGCAGTGATTGTGATAATATGTTTTTATTCCGTATTTCTCAGCGCCGCCGAGAACATCTCCGATTATCTCGCATTCTTCTGCAGTGCCGTGAGGCGCACCGCCAACGCCTGCGCTCTTTGCGCCGAGAGTTTTAATAAACTCAACCGTTGCTTCAACCTTGTCTTCTCTGAAATCGTCAAGACCCAGATGGCTGCCGACTGCAACAAGGCCAACCTCATCGAGCTTTGCTTTGATTGCATTTGCATCGGTGCCGAAATATCCTGCGAATTCAACGCCGTCATATCCGATTTTCTTAATCTCCTCAAGAGCCTTGAGAAGTGTTTCGCTGTCATTTATATGGTCTCTGACAGAATAGACCTGAACTGCTATTTTCATCGGGTTTCTCCTCAGTCGTTATTGATATATACGGGCTTGCCTGTGTTTGCCGACTCATAGATTGCTTCAAGAATCTGAGTAACAACCATAGCCTGCTCAGGCTTTGTGCGAAGCTCTGCACCGTTGAGCACTGCATCGTAGAATGCGCGGCACTCAAGCTCTTCGGGCTTGTCGCTTGCGCCGTCATAGAATGCAACGCCGCCTGCATCGAAATTGGGGTTTTCGATAACCTGTCTGCCGTTCTTTACATAGTTTATGCGGAGTTCGTCGCCAAGCATGTCAGCGCCGCCCTTTACGCCTGCAATAAGTGTTGAAGCCTCGCAGGGGTCTGCAATGTTGAGAGCCCATGCCGATTCAACGCTGACGGTCGCGCCGTTTTCCATAACAACGAAGCCGAATGCAGAATCTTCTACCGTGTATTTCTCGGGATCCCAGTCGCCCCATGCGTTTGCGGTTCTCTTCTGATCTCCGAGTTTTTTGTATTTTGTGCCAACTACCATCTTGGGCTTGTAGTTATTCATCATCCAGAGGGTGAGGTCGAGAGCATGAGTTCCGATATCGATAAGCGGACCGCCGCCCTGCTCTTCTTCATTGAGGAACACGCCCCATGTGGGAACCGCTCTTCTGCGAAGCGCAAGTGCTCTTGCATAATAGATTTCGCCGAACTCATCGTTTTCGCAGCACTCTTTAAGATAAAGAGAATCGCTTCTCCAGCGTGACTGATAGCCGATTGAAAGAACCTTGCCTGTTCTTACGGATGCCTCATACATTGCCTTTGCTTCCGCATATGTTTTAGCCATGGGCTTTTCGCAGAGAACGTGCTTGCCGGCTTCCATAGCGTCGATTGAAATAAAGCTGTGTGACTTGTTGGGAGTACAAACGTGAACAGCAACAATGCTCTCATCCTTGAGAAGCTCTTTATAGTCTGTATAGACCTTTGCATCAGCCGAACCGTATTTCTTTGCGGTCTCGATTGCTCTTTCTTCAATAATATCGCAGAATGCAACGGGTTCAAGGAAATCTACGTTTGAAATTGCACGAAGATGCTTTCCGTTAGCGATGCCGCCGCAGCCGATAATGCCTATTCTGATTTTCTCTGCCATAATAATTTCTCCTTAACAAAAGAATCAAATTGGGAATTCATACTTCCCCTTTTACTCTAATTATAACAATTTAAATCGTTAATGCAAGAAATATCTTTTCGTCATTATGTAAAAAATAGCAATCTCGTTTTGGGCAAGATTGCTAAACTCAACACCTTGACCGCTCATATAATATTTTGGTATAATAATATAAATAATTTTTTATAGGGATGATTTTATGAAAATATATGACAGTGTTTCAGCTCTCGTCGGCGGCACACCGCTCGTGCGCTTTTCACGCTATTCGCAGGGCATGAATGCTGAAATTCTTGCAAAGCTTGAATACCTCAACCCCGCAGGAAGCGCCAAGGACAGAGTCGGTAAGGAAATGCTTCTTTCTGCCCTTGCCGACGGAAGAATAACAAAAAATTCGGTTATCATCGAGCCGACAAGCGGCAATACGGGTATAGGAATCGCTTCAACCGCCGCCCAGCTCGGAATGAAGGTCATAATCACAATGCCCGAAACCATGAGCATCGAAAGAAGAAAACTGCTTGCCGCATTCGGCGCAGAGCTTGTGCTGACAGACGGCTCAAAGGGTATGCCCGGCGCAATCGCAAAGGCTAAGGAGCTCGCTTCTCAGATTGAGGGAAGCTTTATCCCTGCTCAGTTTGACAACCCCGCCAACCCCGAAGCCCACTATAAAACCACGGGTCCCGAGATATGGAATGACACCGACGGAAAGGTTGATATTTTCGTTGCAGGCGTCGGCACGGGCGGCACAATTACGGGCACGGGCAGATTTTTAAAAGAAAAAAATCCCGACATAAAAATAATTGCCGTTGAGCCGAAGGATTCGCCGTTTCTTTCCGAAGGAAAAGCGGGTACACACGGTCTTCAGGGTATCGGCGCAGGCTTTGTACCCTCAATTCTCGACACGGAAATTTATGACGAAATAATCACCGTTACCACCGACGAAGCATACGCCGCCGCAAGAAAAACGGTTAAAACAGAAGGAATTCTTGTCGGAATTTCCTCGGGTGCGGCTCTGCATGCGGCAACACTTGTTGCCTCAAAAGAAGAAAATGCGGACAAAAAAATAGTTGTTCTTCTGCCCGACAACGGAGAAAGATATCTTTCAACTCCTATTTTTGAAAGTGAGGAATAATAATGAGCAACGGACTTACAAGAAGAGAGCGGGAAGTTACCGACATCAACGAAATAATCCGTATTCTCGATGAATCAAAAATTGCCCATATCGGGCTTGTTGACGGCGATGAGCCTTATGTTGTGCCTATGAATTACGGCTATGTTATGAATGACGGAAAGCTGACAATTTATCTGCACGGAGCAAAAAGAGGCAGAAAGCTTGACCTGATAAGAAACAATCCCAAGGTTTTCTTTGAAGCGGAATGCGACCTTGTTCCGTTCGAGGGCGATGTTGCCTGCAGATACGGGCTTGCCTATTCTTCGATAATGGGCAAGGGAACAGCCGAAATAATTGAAGATGTTGAAGAAAAGAAGCTTGCTCTTTCCTTACTTATGAAAACACAGACAGGCAAGGATTTCGATTTCGAGGAAAAAATGACAACAATCGTAAGCATCATTCGAATCGATGTTTCGGAATATACGGCAAAATGCAGACCCATGCCGATGATGAAATAAAAATCAGGTGAGAACATAATATGTCACAGACTTCAAATAAAAAAACAAATCCCGACGCCTGCCCGCTTGCAAAGAAATGCGGCGGCTGTCAGCTTCAGAACATGACCTATGATCGCCAGCTTAAATGGAAGCAGGCAAGATGCGAGATTCTTCTCAAGAAATTCGGAAAAGTGAATAAAATTATCGGTATGGAAAACCCGTATAATTACCGCAACAAGGTTCAGGCGGCATTCGGAAGAACGAGAAGCGGCAAAATCATTTCGGGTGTTTATCAGTCTGGAACTCACAGAATTGTTTCCGTTGACACCTGCATGACCGAGGACAAAATTGCTGATGAAATCATTGTTGATATCCGTAATATGCTGCCGAAATTCAAAATTTTTGTTTATGACGAGGATAAGGGCACGGGCTTTCTGCGCCATGTTCTTGTCAAAAGAGGCTTTACGAGCGGAGAAGTCATGGTTGTTCTCGTCGGCGCAAGCAACTATTTCCCGATAAAGAAAAAATTTGTTGCCGCTCTTCTTGAAAAGCATCCTGAAATCACAACGGTTGTGCTCAACATCAATCCTAAAGATACAAATCTTGTGCTTGGTGACAGAGAGGAAGTTCTTTACGGAAACGGCTACATTGAGGACACCCTCTGCGGCTGCGTTTTCAGAATTTCGCCGAAATCCTTTTATCAGATAAATCCCGTGCAGACCGAAAAGCTTTACAGCAAGGCAATGGAGCTCGCTGAGCTTGACGAAAACACTTCAGTCATTGACGCATATTGCGGAATCGGCACAATCGGACTCGTTGCCGCAAAAACCGCAGGCTCGGTTATCGGCGTTGAGCTCAACAGAGACGCTGTTAAGGACGCCATTGCAAATGCAAAGATAAATAATGCCAAAAATGCAAGATTCTACTGCGCCGACGCAAGCGATTTCATGCAGGAGCTTGCCGCTGCGGGTGAAAGCGCAGATGTTGTTTTCATGGACCCGCCCAGAGCAGGCAGCACACGAAAATTCATTGATTCCGTTGCAAAAATGAATCCCAAAAGAGTTGTATATATCTCCTGCAACCCCGAAACCCTCGCAAGAGACCTCGACTACTTCACCAAAAAAGGCTACGGGATAAATAAAATCTGCCCCGTAGATATGTTCCCCCACACAAATCATATAGAAACGGTATGTCTTTTGTCCAAACTCAACACAAAGCATCATATTGAAATTGATTTGGATATGGATGAGCTTGATTTGACCGATGCGGAGAAGAAAGCTACCTATCAGGAAATCAAGGATTATGTGCTTGAGCATAGCGGTCTGAAAGTCAGCAGTTTGTATATCGCACAGATAAAACAGAAATGCGGCATTATCGAGCGTGATTGTTGTAACAAGCCGAAATCTGAGGATGCAAGACAACCCCAATGCCCTCCGAATAAAGAAAAAGCAATAATGGAAGCATTAAAACACTTCGGAATGATTAAATAAATATGTTTTAAACCCTCTGAGAATCAAATGATTTTCAGAGGGTTTTACTCAGTATTTATAATTGGAGTGTAGTTTATTTACAAAAGAAATCTGCAAAAACACTTCGAAATAAAATTTACGTATTACTGATTACGCTTGTTATGCTTTTCTAAAGCGATATTAATTCCTTCAGCTTCTTTTTTGATGATGTAATAATTGAGTAAAAAAGCAATTAAATAAACAACGGCAACTGAAATAAGCATCATTACAATACCTTTTATATCAAAATTCAACCAATCAAACCATACGCCTAAACTAATCATAATTACTGACATTAAAGCATAGTGTATCACAATCGAAACCGCAAGTTTTGTCTTGGTGTTTATTGCCGTGAAAATAAAAGCACCGATGCTTGTCATGATTGATGTGATAAATCCGGAAAGAAGAACTTGCCAAAGCACACTGTCAGGCACATCGTAACCCGGTGACAAAGACATATTTACCGCACAAACAAAAACTATCCCCAAAGTTATTGTTGAGAAAAAATTAATAAATACCTTTAAAAAATTCATTTTCATTCCTCCTATATTCCAAGTTTTTTCTTTAGATTTGCGACATACTGTCTTGTTATTATAACTTTTTCACCATTGCAGAGCACACCTTCAAGTCTGCCGTTAAACATCGGTACTATTTTGCTGACTTTTGAAATATTTACTATCATTGATTTTGAAATTCGCACAAAATCCGTTTGTTTGTATATTTCTTCAAGCTCATACAATTTTTGCTTTATTTCAAAAACCTTTTTTTCACAGCAAGCGTAAACTTTGTTATCAACCGATTCAAAATAATAAACTTCTTTTGAATCAAGCTGAACAATTTCATTTTCGTAAAAGGCAGTTATCCGGTTTCTTCCGGCTTTGACAGCATATATCAGATTTATTATATCGCTGTCCATAGTATTGGTTCTGATGATTATTTCTTCTTCGACACCGTCAGCCAAAGCTTCAATTGTTATTTTCATAACAGCCTCCGATCATTTGTCAGATTTTTTTGCTCTTTTTGTTACAATTGCACCGCACACCAAAAAAACGATGCCGCAGGTAAGTAATATTATTATACTGTCAAAGTCGCTTATTTTATATGAGAAAATCTCGAGGTCAACACCCATTTCCAAACGGTATTCGTTTATCAACTCAGCAGGAGCGTCTTTAAAAATAATCGCCTGCACATCCTCAGTCATAACTGTTCTGAAAAGCTTTGTACCATATATGACAGGCAGAAATTTTATTATATTTGCCATTGTCTCCGAATAATCTCCTATCGGAAGATATATTCCCCCAAGAAAGCCTACTATCGTTCCGATAACTGTTCCGAGTCCTCCCCAAGCGCCCTGGGTTGCGACAAGCATAGCTAATAAATACATTAAAGCGGAATATGTAAATGAATTCACTGCAATAATACCAATCAGCTTGATGTGAGAAACAAATGAATAGACATCGGCACCCTTGATTATACAATATAATTCCGAAAACGCCAAAGTTAATATGCAGATTATAACCGAACAAATCCAGGCTGATGTCACATATGCTGCAGAAATTGTAAATCGGCTTACGGGTGCAGTATATATTGAATTCAGTCTGCCGTCAACACGGTCACGAATCATAGCGGAATAAAACGCAATTGTAACTGTTACGGCATTTATACCGACTATTCCGCCCGCAATCCATTGCAAAACAAAAACTGTTGCATTAATCTTATCGGAATCGGCATTTCTTCCGGGAAACTCACCTATCATTGATACAATTGCATCGATTTGAAAATCGCTCAAGAAGAAAAGCATCAGAATTATTGTTACAATCATTGATAACAGCGAAAAAAACACGGCGGATTTATCCCGAAAATATATTTTAAGATTTCTCTTTATTAGTTCATAAAAATTCATTTTAACACCCCATTTTAGTAATTCGAACATGCGTTTAAGAACACATCATCCATATTACCCTGAATAACTTCGAAACCTGTTATTTGTTCTTTGAGTGAGTGTACAGGCTCTATGGCATCAACGGTATTTTTTATCGGAAAGCTAAGACCGTATTCTTCTTTTTTTACAGAAAAGCCCTGATCGGAAAGTGTTTGGAAATTCTTGTCACCGTTTTCTTTGCTGCAATATATTTTCACTGTATCAGATGCGTATTTTTCCTTCAGCTCAAATGGAGTTCCCTGTGCACGAACAGAGCCTTTATCGATTATGATTATTCTGTTTGCTCCGGCAGCTTCCTCCATATAGTGCGTTGTCAGAAAAATTGTCATGCCGGTATTACGGCGCAGACTTTCAATTACACTCCACACATCTTTTCTGGTAGCGGGATCAAGACCGGTTGTGGGCTCATCAAGAAAAAGAATTTCCGGTGTATGCATAAGCGCTGCCGCAATTTCGCAACGTCTTTTCTGACCGCCCGACAACTTTGAATAACGTTTTTTCAGAAGTTCCGAAAGAGATAGCATTTCGCTCAGTTCATCAAGGCGTTTCTGTGCTTTGCTTTTTGAAGCACCATGCAGTATACCTCGACACAAAAGGTTTTCCTTAACGCTCAATATATCGTCAAGACAGTTTTGCTGATAAACGATTCCTATTTTTCGGCGAATTGCTTCGTCATTCTTTCCCAGAATTTCTCCGCAGATTTCTACATGACCTTCATTTGACTTAAGCAATGTGGACAACATATTTATTGTGGTTGATTTTCCTGCACCGTTTACTCCCAGAAAACCTAACAGTTCTCCTTTGTTCACATCAAAACTAATTTTATTAACGGCAGTAAAATCACCGAATCGCTTTGTAAGATTATTTACGGTTATTGCTTTCATCTGTGCCCCTCCTTGTTTTATCCTGATTGAATTATATACAGAACTCTGCTTGCTTGGCAACAGATTTTAATCAAGATGCATTTTAGAAGGGGTAAGATGCAAAAAACAATCGTCAAAGACAATAATTAAGCATATTAGTTGGCTTCGGCCATATTAAAAAGGAGACTTCCATACAGAAGTCTCCTGAATTTAAAGCAGTTTTTCTTTCAGCTTTTTCATTTCTTTTTTCAGTCGTGCATTATTTAAATCTTCCCACAGCGGCATAATCAAACCGCCTTTTAGTCTCATTGCAGCTTCGTGCATGGAAGCGTAATAAGCAACTCTGAAATCCGCATATTCGGATAATTTGCATTTCTGTTTGTATGTTTCATACAGACCGTAAGCGTCGCCCCACATATTGCGAAGCTGGAACAAATCATATTCTCTGTCTGACCAAAGACTGCCGCAAGGGTCGATGAAAGCCGTGAGTTCTAAAGTTTTAGGGTCAGCCATTATGTTCATTATATTGAGGTCGCCGTGTATGAGTACGGGATTTGTTTTTTCTTCGGGGAGAGAGTTAAAAAGTTCTGTTGCATCATAAAGCAGCTTCAGCTTTTTCTTGCTGAACTTTCCTTTTTCGGATAATTCTTTCAGAGCAGCGAGCCATGGCTCCTGCTTTTCTTTTTTATAGTATTCAAGCCAACTATTATAAACGGGATCTGACAATGAACCGAATTTATCATTAGTAACACTGTGCCACTCAAGCATACCCGAAATAACATCGTCGGCAAATTTCTGTTTCTGACTTTTGCTTTTTAATAAAAATGCAGGGTTTAACACATTCTGTCCTTCAACAAAAGTCATAGCCATTATTGCCGTTTCATTATCTTCATGAGTAAAAAGTACCTTCGGCATTTTTACGCTTGTGTTTGCGGAAAGAAGATTGAGCTGCTCTGCTTCTTCATACTGCGAGCCCTGAACTCTGTATGCTTTAACGGCAATTGTTTTGCCGTCTGAAAGGACTGTTTTATATACTCTGCCGAAACTGCCGCCGCCGATGAATTTTATATTATCTGCTTTCTTATAAAGCTTTTCAGAAATAATCTGAGGCAAAAAGGGCAATAAGTGTTTATCGCTGTTATCAAGAATTTTCATTGTTATTCCTCCGCTATTCTTCTTTTCACAATTTGGTATGCGGTTTTGCTTTCGGGTAAAAACGAAAACAGTTGGAAGCAATGGCACATTCCTTCAAATTTATGAAGCTCTGCATCAACGCCAACAGTTTTCAGTTTTTCATAAACTCTGTCGTTATCGCTTTCATCAAGCTCTGCGGTGCCGCATATCAGAGTGACTTTCGGGAAATTTTCAAAACTGCCGAACAAGGGTGAAATATACGGGTCGGTTCTGTCAACATTCAGAACATATTTTGAAATTCTTCTGAGCAGGTGAAGATTATCTTCAATCTTTTTATGTTTTGCTATTCCGTAAAACGGGTCAGTATATGCATTTGTAATTCTTGAGTCGCCGCTTGATGTTGCATCCGCCCACAGCGAAAAACATGCGATGTGATTGGGCAAGGGATAACCGTTATCACGAAGCCACAAAGATGACGTCATTGCAAGAGTTGCACCCGCGCTGTCGCCGATAAAAACAATATCGGAATTTTTGACACCTTCATCAAGCAGATGAAGATAAATCTTTACAACATCGTGCATCTGCGACGGAAGCTGATGTTCGGGAAATCTTCCGTAATCAACATTTATAACCGTTGCACCGCAAAACATTTTGCTGTATTTTTCGGCAAGTCTGCGGTAAAAATCGTTCAGTTCGATTTTAAATCCACCGCCGTGAATCATAAGTATAACTTTTTCTGTTTTGCAATTACGGTTTATGAGCTTTTCATATTTCACATCGTCGGTTGTATGTTTTGAATATATAAAGTTTTTTGAGGGCTTGTATTTTGATTTTTTATCCTTCGTCAGCTTTGCCGCATTGTCGGACAGCTTTGAGCTGTCGGACAACGGCGAATGAAAAATCAAACGCAAGGTTGACATAAATATTTTTGAAGTCAGAGATTGCATAACATCACCTTAAATCAACAAAAATCCCATTATCAAACCGCCTGCAAAACCGGAGATATGCTCCCATGCGGTGGCTTTGCCCACAAACATTCCGCCTACTGTATAAACAGCGAGGATTAAAAGAAGAAAAAGCGGCAAACCGGAAAACATAACCGTTCCGTTTTTTATCGCAAGCATAACAAATACAGCAATCAGACCGTAGATACCCGTTGACGCACCTTCACCCTCATGTAGTTTATAGACAAACGCCATATAAAGTCCCGAAACAAGTGCTGAACCGACATAACAAACCAAGGTTTTCACTGCACCGAGCTGTGTCCCAACGGCATAACCTACAATAAGTGTTGCGGCTACGTTTGAGATAATATGCCATGTTCCCACATGGAGAAGCGCAGAGGAAACGAGTCTCCACACTTCTCCCTTTTTTATTTTCTTCTCAGACAAATGCAAAGCATGGTTTATGTAACCTTTGTTGTGCCCTGTCCACAGCTTTTCTTTCAGTGTTACGGTTGCTGTTTTTGGAATTAAAATAAAATTATCGAGAATGTATACTAAAATTATAACCGCACAGAACGATATAGTAAATATGGGCATTGGGTATCCCTTCTTTCAGATATTAAACAAGGCTGATTGTAACCTTTTCTCCGTTTTCGCCGTCAACGGAAAGGATTTCTCCTGAAAGCCCCGTTTTGACAGCGTTTTCGATTGTGTTTGCCTGAGCGCCTGTAATGCCGCCGAATGCACTGCCTAAATTCAGACCGAAACGCATAATAGTAAGAGGAAATCTGACATTTGAAACTTTTCCGTTTCGTTCTGTTGTGATAAGAAGAGTTGTTGCCTTCTTGCCGGTAAAAACAGGTTCCTCATATGCAGTTTCGGGTTCGGCAAATGTTTTTTCCTCTCCAACATTTTCGGTTGCGGAAGCGGCGCCGAGCAATTCATCAACGCTCATTCCGAAAATCTTTGCAATTGCGGGCAAAAGTGAAATATCGGGGCAGGATAAATTATTTTCCCATTTCGATACAGCCTGAGGTGATACTCCAAGGTTCGCTGCAAGTTCCTCCTGAGTCATTCCTTTGGCTTTTCTTTTTTCTGAAATATTGTTTCCGAGATTCATGATTCATTCTCCTTCAAATTTTGATTCGGCTTGCATTCGCCGATTTCATTGTTGCAAAATCCTTCGGTTGAGTCAACAAACGAAACGTTGAAACCGATAAACTAATGGTTGTTTTCGGGGTATCAACCGTTGGTTGACTGCTCTTTCCTGAGCTTTTTGGCGTTTTCCGCCTTGACTTTCTTATAGCTTTTCACGGTATTCAATATGTATAAAACAAAACACAGCAAAAACAGAGCAGCAGGAAGAAGATAGACATAATTTTTCGATGAAACCACAATATAGGTCATTATTACGAAATTTATAAAATGCAGAACACAGCAGAAAATATTTAATATAAATTGTGTTTTATTTTGCTTCATATCTTTCACCTTACCCTTTCACTTATAAGACGAATAAAAAAGCGATTTGGTCTGTACTTTTGCAATTTTTTATTCCGGAAGAACATCGCAGAAAAGCACGGTTGAAAGTGCTGCCTTCTGTTCTTCGGTTGGGAGAGTAAGCATTCCCGATTTAAGAAGCTGCTCGATAACGGTCATTCTCATTCTGCCGTTTGTCCACTTTGCTTTGCAGGCTATTCTGTGAAGCGGAAGCATGTGGTCTGCAACACAATCCTTTGTAAGCTCATAATATTCCTTATTGTATTTTTCAAGCTTCTTTGCAAGCTTTTCATCGGGGTCGGGAATAAGACTCATCAATTCGTCGCCGCCGTAGGCTGTAACAAGCATTGTCACCTTATCCTTGTCACCGTCTTTCACAAGATAACCCTTTTCGTAAAGACGCTGATATTTTTCAAGAGAAACATCATCCTTTTTGATTCTGCCTGAAATGTGTTCATACAGACTGTCAAAATCTCCTTCGAGACTGTCACGCCATCCGCCTTTACGGTTGTCATAATATGTATTAGACTGCCAAGCAACAGTTGAGTATTTCTCGTTCGTTCTTGTCATATCACCGCCAAATCTGTATTTATCATTGCGGCTTATGTCAAAATCAGGTTCAACATCCGCAAACGCAGCATAATCTCCGCCGTCTTTTCTTTTTACGCTGTATTTATCCATTTCCTTCCACATTTCAATATCCATTGACTTTTTGCCTATGGCAAGGATAACTGCAGACCAGAGCAGAAGATTGAGATCGTTATCGGGAACATAAATTTTGCTCATATCAAGATTTTTTACTGCTTCAAAAACAGACGGGATATATTCTTCACAAAGGATTTTTGCGTATTTTTCGTTGAGAATTTGTTTTTTTCTGTCGATTTCATCCGTTGTTTCGGAGATATAGATGTTTGTTCTGTATTTCCCGCCGCCGAGTCTGTCCACAAAGCCGTATTCTTCAAGAGTTCTGACTTCATCTTCAATGAATATCGGTGATACACCGAGTTCTTCCGCAATTTCGTTGACGGTTTTGGGCGAATAATATGCCGCATAAGCAATATTCTGAGTAAGGCTGTTATGAAGAAAATCTGAGGTGTCACCTTTGCTGCCGGGGCAGCCGTTGTGACCCATATTTATAAATTTAACAGGATTTATACCGAGTGTACCGGGAGCTCTTTTCATTTCAATACCTTCTTTCAAGCTGTTTTTCGCTTCGTAAAGATGCCATTTTACCGTTCCGAGAGGGATGGAAAGCTTTTCTGCAATTTCGCCGAGCTTCAGATTATCATAGTAATGCATGACAACGATTCTGCGCTGAGTTTCCGAAAGATAAGCAATCTCACGTCTGAGATTTTTCGCTTCTTCTGCATCGATTAAATTCTTTTCATAATCAACGCTGTCAGGCAAAAACACCGAATCTATCGCAAGGTGTGCACTCTCCTTGCGCTCGGCAATGTATCTTGCAAAAACATTGCATGCAATGCGGTAGATATAGCCGTTTATGTTAACTATCTCATCCGCTTTAAGCAAAGAAGAATAAACTTCAAGCGTTATTCTTGAAGCAAGCTCCTCCGCTTTGTCGATATCCGTCATTTTTGAAAGTGCAAAGCCGTAAAGCTTTTTGTAATATCCGGTTATGATTTTGTCGGCTCTTGATTTTTCCATTTTACGCATCCTCTCTGAGCGTTTTCGAATATATAGTGACACCGCTTGAAAAAAGGTTGGAAATTATCAAAAATATTTCTTTGAAATTATTTTATAGGATGTTTAAATCAAAATCAATGTTTTCTCTACAAGAAATAACAACGGAGCTGTTTTTTACAGAAAACAGCTCCGTTTTAAAACTTTTATTTAAATTTCAATGTGATTTTATGGTTGCCTATGCCTGTTTTGATTTCAACACGGCTTCTTCCCGTTTCACCGAAAGGAATTATCTTATATTCCCCGTCAGCTTCGATGCTTTCAATTTCTTTATGAGCAAATATTACGGTGGGCACATCAAAATCCCTATCCTGATGAAATTCGAGAACGAAAGAATTCTCCTCTCTGTCATGACGGTATTTTTCAATCGTTCCGCAAACTGCAACGGGGAACGGTCTTGTGAGATGCTTGAAAAACGGCATGTCAAATATAAACATATCCATAAAAAATGTATAAAATGCCTGACTCCATTGATTTTTGTCAAAATAATCAAGAAGAAAATCAATATGTTTAAAATAATTCTCACTATTCGAAATAGCGCCCCATTCACCAACAAGAATCGGAACGTTCCAGTCATCCTGAGTGTTTTTCTTTTCGTCAAAAATAGTCTGCACTCTCGCATCGCTCGGGAAATCATATGCGGGAGTATCAACCATAAGGTCATATCCGTGAGGAGAATAGCAAAGCTTTTCTTCACGCTTTCCGTCATAATTTACGGCAGGCATGCTGAACGGAATGCTGATGTTGGTATAATAGCAGCTTTCAACGATTATGATGCCGTTATCTGTAACTTCTCTTATTCCTTTTGAAAGTTTGTTGATGAAATCGTAATAAACGCCCTCATCAAACTTCTTTTCAAGCGGAAGGCCTGCTCTTGTGACCTTCCTGAAAAGGTCGGGATCTTCAAATGGCTCAAGAACAGCCGGCATATCTTTTTTCAGCAAATGCTTGAGCATTTTCATTTTTGGGCAGCGCTTATCCGTAATTATCGTTTTGGCAAGACTCATAATAAGCGTTCTGAACATCTTGCCGCCATCGCTTCCGGGGAAAGGCTCGTTGAAAAGGTCAAATCCGAAAAGAGCAGGATGGTCTTTGACTCTTTCTGCAACATGCTTCCACATATTTATGAAATATGTCTGCAAGCCGATTCCGTTTACCTCTTTGTTTGCCCAGAAGTTGTCAAAACAATTGTGAACAACCTTGCCCCAGAAATATCCCGTTGCCCATACAAGCTTGTTCTTTTTCAGCTTTGCGCCGTCAGTAAGAGAAGCCCATTCAGGTGCACCGTCCGAACCGCCGGCAGGTCCGTACAAATCCTGATGCATATCAATAAAAACATACATTCCGTATTTATGGCACACATCCATAAAATTCACAATTTTGTCGATATATTCCTCATTGTATTTGCACGGTTCGGGTTCGATTGATTCCCATGTTACACCGAGCCTTATGACATTAAATCCGCATTCGCTCAATTTACGCAGGTTGAGTTCTGTGTATTCGTTTGGGTTTATAAAGCAATACTTCACGTTTTTATCGGTATAGTTTATACCGTTAAAAATTCTGTGTCTGCCATATTCATCAACAAAACGTTTTCCGTTAACTGATATCCTGTCCATAGCAACCTCCGAAACCATATAATTCAATTATATTCCAAATTGACATTATTGTAAAGTTTTTGTGTTTTTTGATTATATAGTGATGCATTCCGAAAAAAGGTTGGAATATTTTTGAATTATTTTTTTGCTTTCTTGTATTCACCGAAAACAGTATCGTTTTTACCGATATTCTTGACGCAGAAAAAGAGCATATAAATATCTGAATGGCACATAAAGCAAGAATCAATAAGCAAGAATACTGCACAAAGTCTGACAATTCCACTTGTAAAAAAAAGAAAACAAGCCGAAGACAGGAATAAAAACAATCAGAGGAAGTGCAAGACTTATGAGTATTTGTGAACGGTTAACGCTACCGTTATAAACCGAAAAATGATTTCTGAAAGACATAATACAGTTTCTGTCAAGTCTGCCCTTTGAAACGGGAATCAGATGAAGAATTTCACGCAGCGGTGCAACTGCAAACATAATAATAATTCCGGTTAAGATGAGGAGTAAGATTGTTTGGAGAATACCGAAAGCTTTGATATCATCTTTAAAAAGTCTTGCCGCCGCAATCATTGCAGCAATCATAAATGCCTGCGAATATGTGCCTGCAAGACGGAGCTTTTTGCCGGTGATTTCTTTGTTATACCCCCTCGTATAACCGTTTTCGTCTTTTATACCGTTAATTTCATATTCGTATTTCGCTTTTTTATCAAACTTCATGTTCAGCCCCCCGATTATTGTCATTTTCTTAAATATTCAAAACATTCTGAATATTTTTTGCTTTTCAGTATCTCATTACGGAGATTTTCGGGTGCGGAAGCAGAAAGATAATCCCGAAGTCCGCGGATAATGTGACCTATTTTAATCTGCATGGCTCATCCCTCCGTTGTTTTGCTTCAATTTTATTATAGCGGCACTCAACAGATAGTTCAATAATCAATCAGTTGTTTGCTAATCAACCATTGCTTTATTGACTTTTGGCCTGCTTATCCTGTATTATTTTGTTACAAAAGAAATTCGAGAAAAGGAGATTGCCTGTGAAGCAGAATAAAGAGAAATTTCCCGTTCTGAAAAATGTGATTTTTGCATTGAAGCTTATATGGGAAGCGGACAAAAAAATGCTTATCGGGATATTTGCTGCCGAAATTGCAAACAATGTTTTATCAATGTATGTTCAGAATATTTTGTTTTTAAAGGTGTTACTCAGCATCATTGACGGCAACGCAGATTTCAAAACATATTTTGTTTCGCTTCTGCTTTTCTTCGGAATATATCTTGCAGTTAACGTTGTTTCAACATTTGCAAACCGCACGAAACTGATTTCAACAAAGGTTGTGCTGAAAAAACTGAACAATAAAATCTTCGGCAAGGCTATCAGACTTGACGTGAGTTGCTATGAAAACCCGGAATTTTATGATAGGTATACCCGTGCAACTCAGGTTGTTTCTTCATCGCAATACGACACACTCTGCTATTGCGTTGCCACAATCACGGGCGGAATTATCGCTCTCATCTGCGTTGTGACAACTGTTACGGTTGTGAATCCTATATATCTTCTGTTTCTTCTGCCCGTAACTCTTGTTTTTGCGGTTGAACACATTAAAAGCAAGGTTGTCTTTAATCTTAACAAGGAAATGACAACAAATAACAGAGTAAAAGCATACATACAGCGCACGATACTTCTCAAAGAATATTCAAAGGATATGAGAACATCAAATATTTTCGCTGTTATGCTTCAACGTTTCAAGGCTGCGATTGATGCAAACATTGTTATTCTTAAAAACTACGGAGTAAGATTATTTCTATACAGCATGTTAAGCTCGCTTTTTAGCGATTTTATTCCGATTATCGGTACCTACGCTTTTGCAGGATATCAGTTTATTTATACAAACACTCTCACAATTTCAGGCTTTTCCGTTGTTCTTTCTTCAATCAACGCCGTACGTCAGTCAACAATGAATATTGCACGAAGCTATGAAAGACTTACACAAACGGCACTTTATTTTCAGCATCTTCGCGATTTCTTCGATTATAAACCCGAAATCACAGACGGCGGTAAAAATGCAGAAGAATTTGAAAGCATTGAATTCAGAAATGTTTCTTTCGGTTATCCCGGCACAGGCAAAACAATTCTTAAAAATATTTCGCTCAGAATCGAAAAGGGCGAAACAATTGCAGTTGTCGGTGTTAACGGTGCGGGAAAATCAACTCTCGTAAAGCTTCTGCTGAGGTTTTACGATGCCGACGAGGGTGAAATTCTCTATAACGGTATAAATGTCAAAGAATATAACGTTGCATCTCTTCGCAATGCCTATGCAACCGTTTTTCAGGACTATAAAAATTTCGCGGTTTCGGTTAATGAAAATATTATGTGTCACGAATGCACGGATGAAGAAAAAAAGATTGCCGAAAAAGCGCTCAGACAAAGCGGAGTATGGGACAAAATCTCATCCCTTCCCATGGGCGCAGATACCGTTTTTACACGGGAATTTGATGTTGACGGTGTCGGTCTTTCGGGCGGAGAAAATCAGAAGGTTTCCGTTGCCCGCCTCTTTGCCCGTGATTTTCAGATTGCAATTCTTGATGAACCAAGCTCTGCACTCGACCCCGTTGCGGAATATAAAATGTATGAAAATCTTATAAAAGTAACAGAAAACAAAACCGTTATCTACATTTCCCACAGACTGTCAAGCGCTGTTTTGTCAGACAGAATCATCGTTCTCGGAGGCGGTGAAATCATTGAATCCGGACCCCATTCCGAACTTATGGCAAACAACGGCGAATACAGCAGGATGTTCACTCTTCAGGCATCAAGCTACAAAGGAGAAAGCGAGGCAAGTGAAAATGTTTAAGAAAAAAGACAAAGAAAAAACCGTTCACTCAATGCTTTCAAATGTTTTCTACTTTGTGAAGCTCATGTTCTCTGTCTCGCCCATGCTGGTCATAGGCGAATTATTCTGGGGTGTGCTGATAACAGTCCCCAACAATCTTATCAGCGTTGTCGGCGTCAAGTATATCATTGACACCGTCACGGAAGGCAAAAATCTTGAGCGTATTTTCTATGCCGTTGCAGTCATTGCACTTGTAATGATAAGCTCAAATGTTATTTCGTGGCTGTTCATGGATTTTTACTGGAGCAAAGAGCGTGAAAGACTCTGCTACGGAATCAACAAAAAGATTTACGAAAAGGCAAGATCCCTTGACCTTGAATCCTACGATAACCCCGAATTCTATAACAAATTCATTCTCACCATTGAATCATCATCGGGTAATATCCAGAATTTTTTGGTGCTTATAAGAGCTTATGTCGGCAACATCATCTCGCTTTTTGCGGTATCTTCTGTCATTCTGACAATTGACCCTTTGTGCCTTGTTATCATTCTCGGAGTCATCATTGCTTTTATGCCTCTGAGCAAAAAGGTTGGTTCTCTGATGATGGAAAGACGGATTGAAAACGCAAAATATCACCGCCGTTCCGACTATTTCCAGAGAATTTTTTATCTGCAGGACTACGCAAAAGAAGTCAGGATGAATAACATTTCACCGCTTCTTATCAACAGATATAATGATGCAGCAGACGATGTTATCAAAAATCAAAAAACTTTTTTCAATAAAATCGCTCTTTGCAGTTTTATGCAGACAATCGGCGTACAGGGAATAGGTTTTCTTTTTATTCTTCCGCTCTATCTCGGATATTGCGTTCTCGTTAAGGAAAGTATCACTCCCGGTGATTTTGTTGCAACCTTCAACGGCGCGCATTCCTTGGCGATGTCATTTCAATTGCTTGCGGTATGGGCATTGGCACAGTTTTCGGAACAGGGAAAAATGATTGATAAATACCGTGAATTTTTTGAAACCGAGCCAAAAATAAAAGACGGTAAAAAGACTGTACCAAAAACAAATCCGAAAGAAATCTGTATAAAAAATCTTTCCTTCACCTATCCCGGCAACCAAACGCCCACTCTCGAAAATATAAATCTCACAATAAAACCTTATGAAAAAATCGCTTTGGTTGGCTATAACGGTGCAGGCAAAACAACTCTGACAAATCTTCTGCTCAGACTTTACGATGCAACGGAAGGCGAAATTCTGATTGACGGTAAAAACATAAAAGAGGCAACTGTGAAGTCGCACCGTGACAGATTTGCCGCCGTATTTCAGGATTTTCAGATTTTCTCCTGCAGTCTGGGTGAAAATGTTGCCCTTGATACTGACCCCGATGAAAAAAGAGCGCTTGAAGCGCTCAGGCACAGCGGCTTTGACAAGGAAATGAAAAACGGAATAAAAACCGAGCTTCTGCGTGAATTTGACCAAGACGGCGTTATGCTTTCCGGTGGAGAGGCACAAAAAACCGCAATCGCCCGTGCTTTTTATAAAGATTGTCCCTATATTATTCTTGACGAACCGAGCGCAAATCTTGACCCCGTTGCAGAATACAATCTCAATCAGGCAATGATTGATGCAGCGCAGCACAAGACCGTCATTTTCATCTCCCACCGACTTTCCACAACCGTCAATGCCGACAGAATATATGTTATGGAAAACGGCAGAATTATCGAAAGCGGAAGTCATTCGGAGCTGATGGAGCTTGGTGGCACCTATTCCTACATGTTCAATCTCCAGGCAGAGAAATATATAAAGGAACAATAAAACAGATATAACAGGTGACATCCGTTGCGGGTGTTACCTGCTTTTTCTATTTTTACCCTATTGACACCAAGATAAAACTAATATAAAACAGCAAAGAACATTTGTTTGTTGTAAAATTAAAATATATCTGCTTTCATTCCATATAAAGTGAGTGGGTATTTTCTTAAGTAATAGTCTTTGAACAAACTGTAAATTATAGAAATAACAGGAAAAATTTATTCTGTTCCACCCCTTTATAAATGGGAGGATAAAAATTCTTCGTAGTGAGGTGATGCAATTATATCGGACAACCCTAATATCAGTTATATCGTTAAACTCCCGAATCAGATAATTACAAAAAACCGACAGAAAATTCTGTCGGTTTTCTCTTTTTTAACGGCAGCAAGCCTTTTCAAAACTTTTCTTATAATATACCTTTTTATTTGTCCGGCTTCACGCAGCTTTCGGTTGCATTATCTTCCCCAAAGCTTTCTGTCAAGAGAGCGGAACTGCGCCGCCTGCGCAATGTGGTCAGCCTGAATAGCGGCTGAGTTATCGAGGTCAGCAACCGTCCTTGCAACTCTGAGTACCTTGTCATAGGCACGGGCTGAGAAGTTGAGCTTTTCAAATATTCTTTCAAGCAAAACCATTGCTTCTGCTGAAAGCTGACAGAATTCTCTTGTCATTGCGGCATCCATTTTTGCGTTGCACGAAACGCCGCTGCCGCTGAGTCTTTCCTGCTGAATTTTGCGTGCAGCATTTACTCTCGCCCTGATGTCTGCCGAGCATTCCGAAGGGACCTTGCTCGAAAGCTTGTCAAAATCAACGGGCGGGACTTCTATATGAATGTCGATTCTGTCAAGCAGAGGACCTGAAATCTTTGAAAGGTATTTTCTTGCAGCGCCCTGAGGGCATGTGCATTCTCTTTTAGGGTGTCCGTGATAGCCGCAGGGGCAAGGATTCATTGCGCATACTATCATTGCCGAACACGGATATGTAAATGAAGCGCTCGCTCTGGAAATGGTTATTTTGCTGTCCTCAATTGGCTGACGGAGAACCTCCATTGCAATTCTTGAGAATTCGGGAAGCTCATCAAGAAAAAGAACGCCGTTGTGTGCAAGCGATATTTCGCCCGGTCTCGGAATTGCGCCGCCGCCCGAAAGACCTGCAGGTGACACCGTGTGATGAGGCGCTCTGAAGGGTCTCTCACGGATAAGCGACACGCCCTCGGGAAGCACTCCCGCTATCGAATAAAGCTCGGTTGTCTGCAGACTTTCTTCAAATGTCATATCAGGCAATATTGAAGGCAGTCTCTTGGCAAGCATGCTTTTACCTGAGCCGGGAGGTCCGACCATAAGAATGTTGTGACCGCCCGCTGCGGCAATTTCAAGGGCATATTTTGCTTCCTGCTGACCCATAACATCACGGAAATCGGGCATGGGGGAATACGAAAAGCTATCCTTGGCGGGGTCAAAAACAACGGGAGACAGCATCTCTTCGCCTCTGAGGTGCCTGACAAGCTGCTCAACCGATTCAACCGCAAAAACTTTTGTCCCCGTCACAACAGAGCTTTCGTGCGCATTGTCTGCGGGAACAAAAACATTTTTTATTCCGCTCTCTGCCGCTTTTATAACCATCGGCAGAGCGCCGTTGACATGGCGCACCTTGCCGTCAAGCGAAAGCTCGCCGATGAACGCACAGTCATCAATATCGCATCTGAGCTGATTTCCAGCTTTGAGAACGGCAATGAGAATCGGCAAGTCATATACGGGGCCTTCCTTGCGCACATCAGCGGGAGAAAGGTTGATTGTTATTCTGCTCTGAGGGAATTCAAAGCCGCTGTTCTTTATTGCGGAACGCACTCTGTTTTTCGATTCGCTGACGGATGCATCGGGCAGACCGACAACATCAATTCTCGGCAGTCCCTGACCGTAATCAACCTCGACACCGACCATATAGCTGTCAATGCCGAAGAGACCCATACTGTTTATTCTCGCAAACATGCGGCAACCCCCTGATATAACTGTTCAATATAAAATATTTTATCTGTTACGGCTAAATATGTCAAGCTGTGATAAAATTTGAAAAAAAGTTTTTAATTTTTCAAAAAGCATTGTTTTATGGAAAACAATGTAGTATAATTCATGTGTATGCGTTTTCGGCAGGCACCCTGCCGGATAAACAATGAATTGAAAGGAAGGATACAAAAAATGTCTGCAATTTTTGCAAATCTCGGCAATATTGAATGGCAGCAGGTGGTTATGTGGGCTATCGGCGGATTGCTGATTTTCCTCGCAATCAAAAAAGAAATGGAACCTACTCTGCTTCTGCCCATGGGCTTCGGCGCAATCCTTGTTAACCTGCCTATACCCGACCCCGAAATTACGGGAGAGGTTACTGGTGTAAGAGCTGTTATCGATTTCCTTTTTGAAATCGGTATTGACAGTCACGAGCTTTTCCCGCTCATTCTTTTCATCGGTATCGGTGCGATGATTGACTTTGAGCCGGTTCTGACGAACCCTAAGCTCATGATTTTCGGCGCAGCGGCGCAGTTCGGTATTTTCTTTACTCTCTGCCTTGCATCTCTCTTCGGCTTCGAGCTTAAGGATGCCGCTTCAATCGCTATCATCGGCGCAGCTGACGGTCCCACATCAATCTTCGTCGCAAATATGCTTAACTCAAACTACACAGCGGCTATCATGGTTGCGGCATATTCATATATGGCCCTTGTTCCTATTGTTCAGCCTCCCATCATCAAGCTTTGCACAACAAAGAAAGAACGCCTTATCCGCATGAAGTCAACAGGCAAGAAGGTTTCAAAGCTTACAAAGATTCTCTTCCCCATCGTTGTAACAATCATCGTCGGTATGGTTGCTCCCGACGCAACAGCCCTTATCGGTTTCCTTATGTTCGGTAACCTTATCAGAGAGTGCGGCGTGCTCAATTCACTTTCAGAAACAGCACAGAATGTTCTTGCAAATCTTATCACAATTTTCCTCGGCTTCACCATTGCTTCAAAGATGGTTGCAGAGGATTTCCTCAGATTTGAAACAATCCTTATTATGCTTCTCGGTCTTGTTGCATTCGTTGTTGATACCTTCGGCGGTATCATGATTGCAAAGATTATGAACCTCTTCACAAAGAATAAGATTAACCCCATGATCGGTGCAGCAGGTATTTCCGCATTCCCGATGTCTGCAAGAGTTGTTCATAAGATGGGTCTTGCAGAGGATAACCAGAACTTCCTTCTTATGCACTCCGTAGGCGTTAACGTTTCGGGTCAGGTTGCTTCGGTTATTGCCGGCGGTCTTATCCTTGCCCTTGTAGGTGCAATTGTTAATTGACAGGAGGTATTATCATGACAGAGACTACTACACAGATTATAGAGCAGGTTGCGGAAACAACCGAACAGGCAATGCAGTATGAGTTTGCTTTTACACCCGATAAATTCATAGATGCACTCCCCATCATGGGAAAAGGCATGCTCGGAATTTTCATCGTAACAACAGTTATTATCCTTGTTGTCGGTGCGCTCAACAAGCTTTCCGCACCCAAAGCAAAGAAGAATAAAGAGCAGAAATAAAATCACAAAACGGTCTCACGAATTCTCGCGAGACCGTTTTTATGTTCAATCAATTTTGCATAGTATTTCTGCTGCTGTTTCAACTTCACCGTTATGAAAGATTCCAAGTTCAATAAATGAATAGTCACCGTCAGGCGGCGGAGCATTCAGTCTTTTGAGAATTCCGCCGGAAAAAATGAAGCTTTTTTCACACGGCTCATAGTTGCTCAACCATATTTCCTGATTCATATTAAGGTCACCCCTTATATGAAGAAGATACTTTTCAGAGGCTTTGATTTCAGGCAAATCAAGCAGGGAAACAAGCATGCGAAGGTTTTCAATGGTTATTCCGCTGACGGGGTCAGAGTTTTCTTTGTATTCGGCGACGGAACAGTAGCTTTTTTCAGGATTGCTTTTATTATATAAAGTGCTGACAGAAAACTTTCTTCCGTTTTCGCTCGTCCCGCTTATATATAAATCGTTTGTAATTCTATTTTCATCGAGAAAAACATGACATTCATCAACAATGAACTCGCCCTCGGCTTTCGGCTGCTGAGCTATATACCCTTCGAGGTTGCTCATAACAGTTACGGCATCACCCGTGAAAACATCGATTTTCCTGTATTTTATCCCCGAAAAAACTCCGCATTGTCTCAGAAGAAAAATACCGAGAATCACAGACGTGATGATTGCGGCAGAGGTCACAATTAAATATTTTCGCTTACTTTTTTTATTTGATTTTATTTGTTCAATCACCTGTCCCTCGCTGACTACGGCAAGGGTTTCGGACGGTATTTTTTTGCCTTCAAGCAATTCGCTGACCGAAACCTTGAAAACCTCAGATATTTTTTCAAACATTTCTATATCGGGATAGTTTTTGCCTGTCTCCCAGCGACTGACGGCTTTATCCGTAACATTGAGCATATCGGCAAGCTGTTTCTGAGTCAGTCCGTTTTCATTTCTGAGACTGTTTATAAATTTTCCGATATCGGTTTTGTTCATATCAATCACCTCTCGGTTTAATTATAAATCTAAACCGCTGAAAAGTCACTCTATCAAAAATAGAATAAAAAGGTTTTTGGCTTAAGTTCTGCTAAAAAAACATGAAACTCTTGACACAACAAACAAAAAGTGCTATCATTGTATAAAATTATAATGCGTATAGAACGCAAAAAAGAAAGGACAAAACGAAATGAAAAAGTTTTTAGCAGTTTTCTTTTCAGTATTTTTCGCTCTTTCCGCAACAACAGTAGCATTTGCAGGCGCAGAAAACCTCACTTGCGACTCATGCTATGAAGTTTTCGGAAAAGAAGAGGATTACAAGGCTCATGTATCAGGCGGCTGCCTTGTTGACTTCGAGCCCTGCGTATACTGCGGCGGTAGCATTGCAAACGCAAACCATGCAGCTCATCAGCTTACCTGCCCCAAGGGCGCAGGCACATGCGAATACTGCGGTAAGTATGATTACATGAATCAGGCTGACTATGAGTACCACATCGGCAAGGACCTCAATGGCGACAAGGTAATCGGTCATGACGACGTTGAGAACAACGCTGAAGATTGCAAGGTAACACTTGCTATCGGTGACAAGGTTCCCGTTGCTAAGATCTTCGACAAGATCGTTGAGGCTCTTAAGAAGGTTGACTGGAAGGGTCTCCTTGGTAAGGTTGGCGATCTCATCGGCGGCATCGATTTCGGCGGTCTCATTGCTAAGCTCAAGCCCATCCTTGAGAAGGTTGTTGAATTCGTAAAGGGCGCAATCGCATAAGTTAATAAATAAATTAAGAGCAGTCCTCACGGACTGCTCTTTTTTTGTTCTCTTTTTGTCAGCCCTGCTTAAATGATAACACTTCACACAATTGTGTTTTTTAGCTCGAGCTTAATTCTTTTTTGAAGTGGTTACATAAGCAGCCGCTGCTGCAACTGATACAGCTGCAAATACAGCAATTCCAAGGCCTACTGACGAACCGGTGTCTGCAGGAGGCTCTGCTTCAGTAACTTCTGCTTCTGTTTTGGTATCTTCATTGCACAACAGCTTGCTCTTAATGTTATCAAGAATGCCCTTTATCTTGGAAAGGCAATCGCCGTCCAGATCAAGCTTCCCGATTTCAATTTCGAGCTCAGACATTGTGAATGAGAAAGTATCTTCATCTATTGATTTGCTTGTTAACTCAAATAATTTATCGACAATAGTCTGGGTAGCTTCCATTGTTCCTGTTTTGTTGAAAATGTTTACAAGTTCAGCAAGCAGTTCAGGAATGGTAAGACCAACATACTTGTCGTAATGATAGTTAACATTATTGAAATGGCTGCCAACGCACTCGTTATATGCGTCGATATCTTCAAAGATTTTTCCGCATGTTGAGCACTTGTGAACCACCTGCTTGGGTTCTTCAACGCTGTCTGCTATATGCTTGTCTATGCAGGCATTATAATCATAAAGCGTGTCGTACTTTCTGTTGCAGGTAGGGCAAGTGTATATGTCCGCTGCATATGCCATAACAAAATTAGTCAAAATCAGCATAACAGCAATTAAAATTGCCGCAAACTTTTTCATTGAGATCCTTCCCTTCAATTACACGAGAGATGTAAAAGCTTATGCAGCTTCAACAGCTCCGATAATAAGGGTGAAAACCTTTTCAAAAATGTTCATGAAAAGATCTTTGATACCTGTGTTATTGAAAATATCAACAAGTGAGCTGAGAACTTCAATGATTGTAGCATTAACATACTTGTCATAATGATGGTTAACATTATTGAAGTGGTCTGCTACGCAAGCATTGTATTCTTCGAGATCTTCAAACTTCTTGCCGCAAGTTGCGCACTCGTAAATTGTTACGGTTTCTTCGCCTGCATTTGCAGCATCTTCGTGAGCCTCGATGCACTTGTTATATGTATCGATATCAGTGTACTTCTTGTTGCAGGTGGGGCAGGTATAAACATCTGCTGCAAATGCAACTACTGATGTTGAAAGAACAACGATAAGTGCAAGGAGGATTGCAATAAACTTCTTCATGATCAATCAATCCTTTTCTGTTTTGTTTTTTATGAAGTGTTACCATTTAAGCAAAGCTGACAGACAGCTCCGCAGATGCAGTCTTTTTAACTGCACCTGCAGTAAACTGTTTATAAGCTTGATTTATTATTTGGACTTATCTTTTTTCTTCTTTTTGATAATTACGAAGATTATAAATCCGATTGCAATAGCAGCAGCTGCTCCTACGCCGACACGGAATCCTGTTGACGTAAGCAAGAGGGCGATTCTGCTCGATGAAATACGGATTCCGCTGAATTCATCTGCTGAATCATATTCATTTCCTGCTTTATCTACACAGATAATTCTTAATGTCTGGTTGATGCCTTCGCCGATTTCCAATTCAATCATTCCGTTGGATTCTGCGAGTGCAGCTTCAAGAGCCTCTCCTTCTGCGTTGAAAAGTTCGCTCAGGAGTTTTCCGTTGTTATCCTCAGTTACTATTCTCATCATCTGAAGACTTCCGCCGTCATCTGTGGGAATAATACTTACCAATCTCTTTTCAGCCTGATATTCGCCGTTTGCTTCAACGCCGGAAACAGTGACTGAAGGAGCGGAGTTATCAACAACAAACTTAATTTCTGCGCCCTTGATGTCGCTGTAATATGAAGCTGATGTTTCGTCAACGGAGTTGATAACGATGTTATATTCGTTTTCTTCCGAGAAGAGGTTGGCCTTGACAGTATAAGTGTTCTTATACCATTCATCTCCGCCGCCGCTCTTCTGAACGGTGTAATCGGTGCCTTCAACAAGCTCTGTGCCGTTTAATTTTACAGAATACTCTGTTATGGGTGAAACGTTGACTTCAGTAATAACAATATCGCCGTTAACATTCTGAGTATACTGCTTCTTGACTGTCTCTTCTGAACCGGAGTCAAGCATGTATGCTGAGCCGTTTCTGTTTACGGAGAATCTGAGAGCCTCGGTTTGTGCGCTGTTTGAATCTGTAACGGTCATGATCTTTGAAGTGTTGCCGCAAAGGTCGGATGCAACACAGGTCAATGTGTAAATACCGTCTTCAGTCAGATTGTCAATAACTATTGAATAACCGTTTCCTGATGCGATTGCCGATGAAAGATCAACAGCTTCCTTTACAAAACCGTCATTCGATTTCTTGACAACCTCAAGAGTGGGAGCAAAGCCGTCAGCAACAAAATTGTTATCCTCAGCTCTTAAAGTAAAGCCTATCTTTTCGCCGTTGTTTGCAGATTCAATCTTTATGCCGCTGACAACGATTACGGGAGCCGTATGGTCAATCATAAACTTGTCTGACTGTACACCGACCATCTGATTTCCGGACTTATCAGCATATTCAACTGACATCTGATATTCGCCGTCAGCCGAAACAACAACATCGGTTGTCCAGCTGTCGCCGGAATTAGTCCAGTTGTCTGATGCTACACGGTTTCCGTTAACGAGAACCGCAACATCTTCACCAAAGAAGTTAGCTTCATCGATTGTTATTCTTGCGGATACATTTCCTGAATAGTAGGATATTCCGCCGTTTGTTGAAACGGGTGCGCTCAGTTCGATTCTTCCGACAGGCGCTGTACTGTCGACAACAACAACCTTCTTGTTGTCATACTCGTTAGATTTGTTTCCTGAGTTGTCGATGGCAACAACCTTAACGGTTCCCTTGAATTCGCCTGTCTCTGAGGGAAGCTTGAATGTTGCAGATGCTCCTGAACCGCCTGTTGAGGTTGCAACAGCATTACCTGTCTGTGTTTTGCCGGTTATTGAATCTGTATAGCTGTATATAAATTCAGATATACCTGATACAGCGTCTTTAGCGGATACGTTTACAACAACGGGAGTGTTGAAAAACTCTGTTGTGTCATTTGAATATACACTCTTTGTTTTAACATCAACGGAGAACTCTGTAGGTGCGGTCTTATCTACTGTAAATTCATCAGGTGTGTAATCAGCCGATTTTCTTCCTGAGGGGTCGGTGCAGCTGATGCTGAAGGTGTAGTTTGCATCTTTTGCATATTTCACTGTAGCAGTGTGAACATCACCGTCTGTTTCCCATGCTGCCTCGCTTGTAAGCTGTGAAACAAGGTCGTTTGCATCGATTGTTTTTCCGTCAATGTCTGCAGCGGTCAGTGTAACCTCTACCTTTGAGGGGTCAAAGTTATGCTCAGTAATCTTGATTGTTGCTGTCTGATCTTCGTTATAATACTTTCTTTCGCCGGAAGTATAGACTGCCTTGTCGGGAGCATATGTAACTTCGATAACGGGGTCATACTGGTCGATGATGATTTCGCCGGAAACATATTCTTCCATCTTGTTGGTGGAGCGGTCTGTGTAGTTAAGCTTAAGAACATAGTGGCCGTCATTTGTGAAGTTAACTATTCCGGTCCATACGTCGCCGGCTTTTGTCCAGTTAACATCAGTGTAAGCCTCGTCATTAACCTTAAGGTCTACATCTTCAGGATAGAAGTTAGCTTCTGTTATTGTGATTGTAGCAGTAGCATCTGAATCGTAATATGCCTTGCCGCCTTCTTCAAACGAACCTTCCTTCGGCTCGCTGAAGTCAACTGTTCTTGTGGGAGCAACAGTATCAACAACTATAACAGTTTTTGCATCTGTGAATATATCGCCGATGTTGCCCGCTCTGTCTGTTGCCTTGAATGAGAAGTTTCCTCTGTACTGTTCTTTTGAACTTACGGGGAGACGGATTTCAGCTGTTGCAGTACCCTTCAATTCCTCGAAAATAATATTTCCTTCTTCATCAAAGGGGATGTGTTCAGACATGCTGAATTCGTATACTCCGCTCTCATTTGCAACATTTGTTGTGCTTGCGTTCTTTTCTCTTGTGTAAGCCCATTCAAATCTCTCAACAGTTGAAACTGAATCAGTTGCGGTAAGAGTAACAACAACGGGAGCATTATAATAGTTGAACGTTACTGCGCTGATAAGCTTCGAAAGCTTGGGTGTGCTGTAAGTTATTGAATAGTCTACAGGAGACGATCTGTCGATGATGAATTTAGGTGTGGTGTAGGTCACTGCTTCGTTTCCTACAATATCCTTACCTTCAATTGTCATCTGATAAATGCCGTCTTCAAGATTGACTTCCTCAAGACTCTTGACAATGATTTCATGAGTTAAGTTATCTGCCGAATGAGTCCAGTTTGCATTATTCTTGAAGTATTCGCCGAATTCAGGTGAAACTTCAGTCGGATTCAAGTTGATGTCGGTTGCGGTAATATCAAGGGTAAGAAGGAATGCCTCAAAGTTTGCTTCTACAACTGTGAACTTAACGCCAAGGTTCGCAACATCATAGAATTCAAAAGGCTGGGGTTCGTTGATATCACTTGTTATAACGGGTTTGGTTGTATCAACAACAATTACCTTTGATGTATAAGCTTCCATCTCGTTGGACGAACGGTCTGTATATGTGATTCCGATAACATAATCGCCGTCCTGAGAAAGAGTGATGATTGCTGTCCAGGAATCGCCGTCCTGTGTCCACTCAAGATTCTTATATTCAGCGCCGTTAATCGTCAGTTTTACATCCTCTGCGTAGAAGTTGGCTTCAGTTATGGTAACTGTTGCAACTGCGCTGTGGTCATAATAGAGCTTGTCATTAGCCTGAACGGTGGGTTCGCTGAATTCTACTTTTCTTGTGGGAGAAATAGTGTCAACAACGATTGTAGTGTCTTTATCAGTACCGTTTTCATTGGAAGCGTCATCTTCTTTTCCGAACTTGGAAACATTGCCCGCTGCGTCTGTTACTATAAGAGAAATATTACCTCTTAACTGTTCCAGATCAGCAAGAGTGACTGTTCCGTCATCTGAGGTTACGGGAAGAATTACCTTGTATTCGCCATTCTTAACTGCAACTTCATATTCGTATGAACCTTCTGATGATTCAAGGTTTATATCGCTTGCGCCCGCTTCCTTGGTGTATTTCCAATCAATCTTCTTAACACCGGAAATATCATCCACTGCTGTCAGAGTGATTGTTACGGGTGCATTGTAATAATTGAATGTTATTGCGCTCAAGAGCTTGTAAAGCTTGGGAACGCTGTACTTTATTTCAAGATTTTCGGGACCTGTTCTGTCAATAACAAACTCGCAATCTGCAGCGTTTTCACCGCCAACAGCATCAATGTATGTTGTTGTAAGTGTATAAACAGCCTCTGTTGAAAGAGTAAGCTTGAAACTGTGGTAGATTATACCGCTCTCATTTGTGTTCTCAACCCAATTGCTGCTGTCACTGATTTCAGGAATTGTTTCGGTAATACTGATTACCTTGTCGTTGTCAATAGTTCTTGAGTAAATATCAAGACTCATTCTTCCTGCGCTGAATCTGTCATCAAAAACATTTATTGTTATGTCAACAGTTTCACCGTCATAGTAGTATGTTCCCTCGGTTTCAATTTTGTATGTTACTGAAGGAACTGTGTCATCGATTATGATTCTGGGTGAGTTGAATTCATCTGAAACGTTTGTGCAAAGGTCTGTGCATGCAAGCTTGATTTTGAATGTTCCCTGCTTATCAACGGTAACAGTGTTTGTATGTACACTTCCTTCGGTGGTCCATTCGCCGTCAAAGTTGATTTCTTTGTATTCTTCGCTGTTTTCAGAGATATAAACCTTTGCTTCTTCTGCGGAGAAATTCTTCTCGTCAACTGTGAATGTTACAACAACTTTTTCTGTATCAAAAACAGTAACACTGTCTGTTTCTGAAACATCAAAAGAACTAATTACATTGTTTTCGGCATCAAGAAGACTTGCTTCACCGTAAGCAGCATTTATGATGGGCTTGTTGATATCGATTACAAACAGCTCTGATACAGCCTGCTCAGCAGCATAGCCTGCAAGGTCTGTATAATTGAGAGTAAACTTGTAATCTCCGCCGATTTCATCTGCTTCAACTACAAATGAAGTCTCATACTCGCCTTTTTCTGCGTTATAAGTCCAGTTTTCACTGTTTCTGAGGTAATCCATATCCGCTGAGTCAATGCCCTTGAAGCCTTCAGCTTCTGCTATAACAAGATCAGCAGGTCTGAACTTTGCTTCTTTAACCTTGACATAAACTCTTACATCGGATCTGTAATATTTTGCTGTTTCGGTTACATTGTCTGCATCTCTGAGAGTGATGCTGATAACGGGGGTTTCCATATCAATGCTGACGCTCTTTGATGCTGTGTATTCAGCCTTTTCTGTGCTGTCCTCTGCCTCAAAGATATCAGTGTATTTAACAGTAATTTCATAATCACCGTTTTTATCAAAAACGATTTCTGCGGTATGGGTTTCTGCCGATGTTGTCCATGATATGTTGTCTGTAATATCTTCGCCGTTAACCTTTATAACCGCTCTGTCGGAGAAGAAATTCTTCTCTGTTACGGTAATGATTACTGTGTCAGCCTTGCTGTGAATTTCAATCGGATTCTCTGATTCCTCAGTCGCATCTCCATAGGGATATGCGTTATCGACGATGCTTTCTGCCTTTTCTGCACTTGAAACATCAAGCCCGGGAATGACTGTATCAATAACAAAGGTGTCTGATTCAACCTTCTCTGCAGGGTTGCCTGCAACATCGGTATATCCTACAGCAAACTTATAGTTGCCGTCTGATCCTTCAGCTGCAAAAACAACAGAAGCAGTATATTCGCCTGTCTCTTGATTCAGTGACCAGTTTTCACTGTTCTGGAGATAGAGAATGTTTTCTGCGCTGAGACCGATGAATCCTTCAACGGTTTCAAAAGTTAAATCTGAAGGTCTGAATTTTGCTTCTTTAACGCTGAAAGTTGCGGTTACATCTTTATTATAGTACTTAACGGATTCAGCTTCAAAGTTTGCTTCGCTGAGCGAAACGGTGATAACGGAAGGTTCCTTATCAACGGAAATAAATTTCGAAGCCTCATGAATTTCCTTTATGTCTGTATTAGCGGGATCTGCGCCGAAAATACACTCATAGGAAAGATCTATGTTGTAGTCTCCGTCTTTGTCAAATTTCATGGTTGCCATATGATTGTCGCCTGAGGCTGTCCATGAAATTTTGCTTGTAACATCTTCACCGTTTACCTTTACAACAGCTCTTTCGGGGAAGAAATTCTTTTCAATAATGCTTAATGTAACTGTTACTTCTTTGCCGTATATTTCAATGGGAACAGCTGAATTCTCATCAGCAACAGCAAAGGGATATTCATTGTTAACAACTGCAACAGCATTAACATCTGTTGAAATGCTTAATTCTGTATCCTTATTGTCAATTACGATTACATAACTGCTCTCGTATTCTTCTTCATTGCCTGCATTGTCAATTGCTCTGAATGTCAGCTTACCTCTGAAATCCTTAAGATCGTTTTCATCGCCGAGAGTGCATTCAGCTGACTGATAAACGCCGTCGCTTTCCTTAGCTTCAGCTGTTGTTTCTTCAACGGAATTTCCGCCTTCTTCTTCTGCAACAAAGCTCCATACAAAAGCTTTCACACCGGAAACGCTATCCTGTGCTTCAAGAACAAAAGTTACCGCTGAATTATAATAACCTAAGGTTACGGTATCCAGAACAGTTTCATACCATGATGCTGTTTTGTAGTTAACCTTAAGGCTGTCGGGTGCGGTTTTATCAAGCTTCAGACTATCGTCAGCAATGCTGTAAGCTACAGATATTGCTCCTGTTTCAATGTTCTTGAGATAAACGTCGCAACCGTTTTCTTTGCCTTCCTTGTCAATGACAATGGACTCAAGCCAGATGTTTGAATCATCAAGATTGTTTGATTTGCTTATGAGATGATTTGCAGTGGGTGTTATTGTAATATCATCTTTATACCAGTCATTATCGGCAGGCTTCTTGTCGCCGCTTATTGAATAACCGTTTTCAACTGAGTATTCTTCAACTGTAAGGGTGTATTCAGCTGAAGCTGCTTCATAACAATCGTTTTCTGCAAGCTCAGCCTTAACGGTAACAGTACCGGTTTTGCCGTTTACGAATACAAGGGAGCCGTCTTCGTTAACCTGTGCAATAGCCTCTGTTTCGCCTTCGGGTAAAACAATGCTGTAAACGATCTTGGCGTCGCTGTCATGGTTATAGCCGTAGCCGTCTGCTGCGCCTTCAACTGCAACAGGCTCAGCTTTTTTGGCGTATGCCTGACCGTAATATATTTTTTCAGCTTTTTCTTCAAACTGAATTGTCTGAGCAGCCTTGTTAACTGTCAGAGTATAAACAGCTGATGCTTCCTGATAATTCTTGCTTTCAGTAAGCGTCGCCTTAACTGTGACTGTGCCGGCTTTTAAAACTGTAACCTTACCTGTAGCTTCATCTACAGTTGCACAATCGCCGGACTCGATGGAGTATTTTACATCTTCAAAATCTCCGGCAATGATATTGGTGTATTCATTATTGTTTGTGTTATAAGTGATTGCTTCGGGAGCGGGATTCTCAAATCCAAAGCCTTCAACACTTGCTTTTGCAACAGTAACATTCTTTACAACTGTTGCCGCTGAAGAATGGTTTCCGTCGCCAGCTTTTCCGACCTCAAACTTGAATGAACCTGCGCCGTTAACGGTAACTTTCCACTTGTTTTCGTTTCCGTAGCGGGTATACGAAGCAATTACGCCTTTAGCAAGAGCGTCTGTGCCGCTTGCGTTCTTTTCTTCAGTAATTTCAAAAGAATACTCTCCGTTACCTGAGCCGCCCGATACTGTTACATCAAAAGTTGTTTTGGGCGAGGGAGTGTATGTAACATTATAGGACTGTGAAGCCTCGTCATATGCAACGTTGTCCGAAACAGTAACAACGAGTTCTTCCTGTGCAAGCAAGGGCAGTTGAATGGGTGCTGCTAATTCTACGGTTGTTTCAGCGTATTTTTCAGCAAAAGTAAGAACTACCTTGCATTCGTAGGTCTCTATGCCATCTTCAACATCAAAAGAATATGTAAGCTCTGTATTTGAATGATTGTCGCAATTGTCATTTACATAGAATTCAGCTGAGGTAACCTCTGCATCGCCGGGGAGACCTTCAACTTTGAGTTCAATTTCTGTAACTGAATCACGGCCGGTTGAAGCAGTCAGCTCTTCGCCGTTTGCGTATGCCTTAAGTGTAACATCTGAAAGCGCTTCTTCAGTAACGGTAACTGTAATGCTGTTTGATGTTCTCGAGTTTCCTGAAGCATCCTTGGCAACGCACTCATACTTTCCGCCGTCATCAAGATCTGCAGAATCAATTTCATATGTTTTTGATGTTGCGCCGTTGATTTCATTGCCGTTGCGATACCACTGGTATGAATCGGGAGTACCCTTAACGGTAGCAGTGAAGGTTATTGATTCGCCTCTTAAAACGCTTGTTGCACTTGCTTCGATTGCTACGCTTTCTAAAGCAACAACGCTGTTTGACCATGTTCTTTCATCCTGGTCAATAATAAGATGGCTCATTTCTTCAGCTGATTTTTCAATGATTTTTGCATCATCGTTAACATAAACAACGAATGTCTGAGCGAGGTCTGCCCAGGTTACAGATGTTTCCCAGACGCCGTTTTTATCTGTTGTTCCGCTGATGGATTCATCTGCGTTTTCGTCTGCTTTAAGTCTGATGTCAACGCCTTCCTGAACAACACCGTTGTTCAGGTACTGGATTGTCAGATTTTCTCCTGCCGCAAAAGACACAGTACCGTAAACCGGAAATGCGCTTAAGACTATAAGTAACGAAAGCACAACTGACAAAAACTTTGCAATTTTTGAATTAGGTTTGATTTTCATTATGCATTGCCCCCTGATTTCAATTCTTTAATATATATCAGATTTTTTCCGTTCAGCACGCAATGGGCTTGAATCATAAGCGCTGATAAAAACAGAAAAACATAAATTAAATAGCTGTCTGTAGCAATAACGGTTATGATAAATGCGACAATAACCACGAACATTAAAATATCAATGATTTTAGCTTCTTTTGAATAAAAGAATGTGAAAATTGCAGGATACTTCGGGAGCCCGCTCCGATTATTGTCTGCAAAATATTTTTTTTGTTTTAATGTTACAAAAAGCATTGTCAATTGGGAGATTATCAAACTTGCCCAAAACAAAACTCCTGCAAAATAAAGCAAACCGTTTTTTTCTTGGTTCAAAGAAAGACTGCTTGCTGCGGGCATAAGTAAAAACGAAACTGCAAAAAGAAGTTTGAATACTAATGATATTACAAACAAAGCAGGGCTTGATTTATCCTTTATTTTAATATTTTCCATAACGCTCATCTCCTCAATATCAGTTTATGCGTTCGTTGGAATGAACAAAAATAATTTCATCTTCAATTGTTATGCCGGCGTTCGCAAGCTGAGTCTGAAGATAAGAATCGTTTTCGGCGTTGAATCCGGAAAGAACGGTTGTTTCGTCAGAGTAACCGCCGCTGAGAACGGTTGTTTCATCGGAGTAGCCACCGCTGAGAACGGTTGTTTCATCAGAATAGCTGCCGTTGAGAACGGTTGTTCCTTCTGAGTAACCGTTGTTAAGAATTGTTGTTTCGTCAATGGCGTCAGCGCCCGTTCTGCTCAGTATCGCTTCGTTTTCAAGTTTTCCTGTGCTGAATTTTTCTGTTCCTACGCTCAGCTCAATGGATTCTCCACGCGGCTTCAAGCTTCCGGATAAGGTTATCTTATCGGTAAGTTTACCGCGCTCTCTGTTTGTGTGGCTGGTTTTGTGAGCCTTGTTTCCGGTTTTGGCGTTTTCACTTCTGATAGACTCAATGCCTTTTCGTGCTGTCGAACCGGAAAGGTCACCGATAACTCCGATTATGTCTAACTTAAAGAAAATAAACAGTGTTATTAAAAACGATAATACGCTCAGTGCTGCAGCAACATAGCATATAATCATAAAGAATGCACTATTCATTGCTGAGCACCTCCTTTGTTGCTTCTGCTCGCTGAAGTCGCTCTGTCATAAGCCTCTTCAAGCTGTTCGCTCAATGCGGTCTGAAGTTCCGCATCCGCATTGCAGATTACTTTTATTTCATCAAGGATTTCAAGAACATCCTGCAATGAACCTGAAGGTATATTTTTAAGCAAATCAACCGTAGACAGACACGAAACCACCTCTTCCAATATAAGATGCTTCATGTTTCTGTTTCCGGAGAATTCGCCGACTGTTGCCGCTTCAATCAGTGTTCTGATATTTGTAAAGAAGGTTTCAGGGTCTGCATTCACATGACCTTTAATGATTTTGGGAATCTCTTCAACAATTTCATATAATATGTTTGCTATAGAGTCTTCATCTTTTACGCTTTCAAACCACTCCGCCGCTTTTGAATATCTGTCTTTTTCATTTTCATAGCTATACCAGTAAAGGAAACCTATTTCTCTGCAAACCTTTACATAGGCATCGTGGTTGTCAGCTTTGAGTACATCAAGCGGATGCTGAGTATTCTGCATTCCGAAAGCATTTTCCGCAACATATGCACCCGTCAGCTTGGATATGTATTTTGACTCAACCTCTGTAAATTTATCCGCACCGTCAGAATTGCTCTCTGTAAAAAGCGAAATCATTTTACTGTAAGGTTCTTCTTTGTCAGGGGCAAGGCTGATTGCTTCAATAAACAAATCACAGGCCTTGTTCCATTCGTCAGCTGTTCCTGCTTCGGAAATTTTTGCGTCATAAGTCTGGCTTGTTGCGTTCTCAGCCGAAACAAAGCCAAAAATTGATACTCCCGCAAATAACAAAGTTACTGCAGCGGAAGCGATAAAAGCTGCAAGCTTTTTTTGCTGCTTTTTTCTGTACGGCTTTCCCATCTCGAGATGGTGTGCCAATGCATACATGAGCTCTTCGCAGGACTGATATCTGTCTTTGGGATCAGGCTGCGTACATTTCACAATAATCTCATCAAGACCCTGCGACAGTGAAGGGTTAACTGCCCTTATGGATTTATCGCCTATAACAACTTTACAGGGATCCACTCCGGTCAACAGATGGTAAAGCGTGATGCCGAGGCAATATATATCTGTTCTTGCGTCGGTTCTTCCCAATCCGCTGCCTATATACTGTTCGGGAGCGGCATATCCTATAGTGCCGATACCCGTTGTTTCGCCAAGGTCAATTTCATATGTTTTCGCTGTACCGAAGTCAATAAGAGCTATGTTTCCGTCCGGCTTGAGCATTATATTGGCCGGCTTCATATCTCTGTAGATAATCGGCGGGGAACAGGAGTGAAGATATGCCAGAACGTCGCAAAGCTGCATCGCCCACTCAACAACCAGATCCTGGGGTTGAGCACCATGTTCCAACAAAGACTTGTCCAAAGAATTGCCTTCAATATAGTCCATAACGATTATGAATGAATCGTCATCTTCAATAACGTCGACTATACTGGGCAAGTTGGGGTGTTTAAGCTTTTTTAATGTTTCAATTTCAGCGACAAGGCCCTGCCTGACAACATTAAAATCCATCTTACCGTCTTTGCGGATTTCTTTAACAGCCCAAGTCTTATTGGCTACTTCGTTGAGCGCCATATAAACCACACTCATACCGCCGTGGCCAATTTCACTTAGTATTTTATATTTGCCATCGAGCAGAGATCCGATTTCCAGCATTGCTTTTTCTCCTTAATATGTTTTGATTGCTATAACAGAAATGTTATCTTTTTCAAGTCTTTGCTTATTTGTTTCGATAAGCAAATCAATGTTTTTATTCATTGTAACTTTGTCAGTCATATTGTCCGGCTTCATTACATTAAATATTTCGTTTTCTGTTATCTCGTGTATAAATCCGTCTGAACACATCATATACACAGCCTCAGGTTTAACATCTTCAAAATAGAAGCCCGGATATACGCTTTCCGAAGCACCGATACATTGAAGAAGCACGTTGCGTCTGGGATCAACCTTTGCCTGTTCAGGGGTGAGAATCCCTTTTTCTATTTCATCGTTAACAACGGTGTGATCCTTGGTTATCTGTCTTACGCCATACTTGATTTCATAGGCTCTGGAATCACCTACGTTCATAATATATATACGGTTCTGCGTAAACAGACCGGCAACAATTGTTGTGCCCATATTAAGATTCTGAGCGTGGCTGTATTTTTTAATTCGCTCGTTCTGAATTCTTACAATGTCGCCCCACTGCTGGCGGATTGCCGAGTCCTCAATTCTTTCGCTCAAAAGACCCGGCAACGATTTGTGGAACCAATCATTAAATGCACGAATCGTTTCCGAACTGGCGATTTCTCCCTTAGCAAGACCGCCCATGCCATCACATAAAACGGCAAAAACCATTTTTCCGTATTCTGTATTAAATGATTTTACTGATAAACCATCCTGGTTGGTATCTTTTTTTATACCGATGTCGGTACTTGCAGAAATTATATATTCCAAAAAATCACCTTTTCCGTGCATTTATGTAACAGATTAAATCTCTTCAACGAAATCAAAGTCTTCGTTTGCTAAACGAATTCGATTTCCGTTCTTTATTTCAGTTTCTACATTGCCCTGAATCATAGAACCGTTAACGAAAGAATGGTTAGTAGAATTCAGATCAATAAGATAATAACTGTCACCCTTTACGATGATGTCTGCGTGGCTTCTGCTTATTGCTGTATTATCTCCGATAAAATAATCAACATAGCTCTTCTCTTTTCCTATTCTAAAGCGAGGCTTGTCAATAAGAACCTTCTCTCCGTTTTTAATTCTTACAAGATAAGGTCTGGGCTTGACAGCGGTCGTAACATTTGCAGTCAGGAGGGATGTTTCTCCCGCCGCGCCCGGTGCAATCAGAACTGTTGTATCGCCGAAATCAGCAGAGGATGAATTGAATTCGCTTCTTCCGGGAACTTTGGTGTTCTCCATTCTGCTATCGGGATAATATCCTGACACATCTGCTGCAGCTGCTCCGGTGTTGGCCGGAGGTGTTTTTGTGTCATTCTTTGCAGGGACAATAGGAACCTGCTGACCGGGTATGCTGAAACCTGAAGGAATGCCTGGACCTTTAGGGGCTTTTACCTTTTCCGGTTTTTCCTTTTTAGGCTCTTCTTTGTTTCCTTTTTGAGCCTTATATATTTCAAGGTTTTCTTTGTTGTAGTGTCTGATTAAATAAAGAGCGGACATTTTCTTGGTACTATCCTTAGAATTATCCTTCGATTTATCTTTACCTTTTTTCTTTGCTTCTTCTTCCGCTTTACTCTTCTTGGGAATCTCCACACCTCGATCAGGCATTATATGAGGCTGCGGCACAGGAGGCTTGTGCGAAACAATCTCTGTTTCTGCGGGTTTGGATATTACAGGAGGCTTGGGCGGTTCATAAGCAGGTCTTTTCTCAATGGGAGCCCTCTCCTCAACAGTCTTGTGTTCCACAACCGGAGGTTTGTTGGCAGGAGCCGAAATTCCGTTATTGTATAAACTCTCCAACAATTTTTTGAAATCAGAAAGAGAGAAAACAGTTGTGCTGTTGAAATAGTTTATAAGCTTTGCAACATAATCACAGTTTTCTGTCTGGTCATATCTTGCTGTAAAAACAAGAGATTTGAAGAAGTTCTGCATGGATTGCTGATCATTTTCTTTACCTAAAACCGGAAGACATATCATCATGGGATCATAGGTTGATGTGTCAATATAGATATGTTCAAGGTCAAAAACAAAGAAGGAAGTGTCTACCATATATTCTTCGGCAGCCATGACCGAATTCGTAATGCCGAGAATTACCTTAAGCAAACGATTTTTAGTAACTACGCCGCTGAAAAACTGTGAAGCCTGAGCTTTTGCTGAAATATTATATTTCAAGAACTTGGTCGCATCTCTCTGAGTGAATAAAATCGGAGCAACGCCCTTAATTTTATTATTTGTTAGCATTCCGAAACTAAGAGAATCGATTGTATCGTTCTCTTTGATTTCATATACCAAAAAAGTATTTACATCCTGTTTTTCAATTATAAAGCTCATAGCCTGTTTCCTCCGTATCAGTAGTTTAATCTGTATAACATTATCGTTGACCAACGCTCCTGGTATTTAACAAAAGCATATCCCGAGCTGTTGAAATCCATTGCATACTCATATTGAGCCGGAATTTTCATCTCGCCGTCAGGAGCAATATAGCCCCATACGCCATCTTTACAAACTGCTGCCAGCTCATTATTAAATGACTTTGCGTCATCAAACTGCGGCTTTATGGTTATTTCTCCTTCAAGATTAACAAACCCCCATTTTCCGCCGATCTTTACTGCTGCATCGCCTTTTCCGGCAAACAGAACGGCATCCTCAAACTTTTGACTGCCAACCTGTTTTCCCTGGCCATCAACCATTATATATGAGCCTCCGGTTTTAACAAAAACCCTGTCATAATAGTAGGCCATTTCTCTTTCATTAAGAATAATATCCTCATAAGGAGTCTTATTTATCTTTTCTCCCTTTTTATTCACGAGATACCAGGACTCGCCCTCTTTTACAGCGGCTACTCCACCTATCATTGTTCCTGCATAATCGAAAGGACCAAATTTGAATTTAAAGTTATCATTATAATAGTTATATTTTTGTCCGTCAAAGACAACTACCATTCCGTCAACTATCGTTCCCGCCATTTCGCACTTGACATCCTCGGGAATTACTTTTCTTTTGTAGCCATCCTTGTCTATGTAGTAAACTTCACCGTTTTCATCTTTTATGGGAGCCAGATCTTCATAGAAGAATCCGGCATCAAGATATACTGCAGGAAGTGCATATTTGCCTTTTTTTGTTGAATATCCAAATTTTTCTCCGTATTTTACAACACTGTAATCATTTGAAAAATCTGAAACTTCCTCAAATTTACATGAATCAAAATCATAAAGATAAGCTATTTTGTTTTTTACTTCTGTTATTACTTCCGATGAGATTTTTCTTTTCTCTGCTGTATCAATTATCTCATAACAGTCATCATAATTTTGGGCTCTGTTGTAACAGGTCAACAAAAAATCATATGCCTTGGCTTCTTTGGGGTAATCCTCAACCAAACTCTCCCCTATTGCAACCGCTTTACTTCCGTATCCATTGTCAAGATAGACCTGCCCGATTTTTACTTTAAGGTCAACATTATCTTTTAAAGCAAGAGCCTGTTCATAAAAAGATGCAGCATCAATTACAAGGCCTTCGCTTGCTTTTTCATCGCCCTGTTTTATCAACTGCTTGTATTGAGAAGCTGATTCTCCTGCTGCACTTAAAAGACTGTATGCCGACAAAACCATCAGCACAACAAGCAGAATCGGAAATATTTTTGTAACTGTTTTCATTCAAAACCCTCCTCATGCATTAGAGACTGCCATAGCCAATACCGTTCCAACCAAAATACTCGGAGCGAAAGGTAAATAGTCCTTTCTGTTTTTCTTTCTCGTTATGAGCATAAAAACAGAAACGAAAAATGTAATTATAAGGGAATAGAACATAGCAATCATCATTCCCTGGATACCTAAAAGTAATCCCATAACCAAAAACAACTTAACATCACCCATTCCAAGGCTGTTTTTGGCAATTAACATGCAAAGCAATGAAATAACAAACATTGCTGCCGCCGCAATCAGCTCCGAGATAACCGTACCCTTTATTGCCGTTCCTACAGTAAACACCTCTACTGCAACTATTATCAGTCTTAACGCCAAACCGAGAAGTATTAACTTGTTGGGAATGCGATAGCTTTTTTTATCAAAATAGGCCGCAACCCACAGAACTGATGCCACAGTAATTCTCTTTATGATATGTGTTAGCGTATTTCCTTGATAAAATAACAGCAGTATTTCGCATAAAGCAACGTTCACAACAAACATCAGTACAAAATAAACTGTTTCCTTCCACGTTGACTTTATAAGACAGTTTATTTTTTCCTTTGTGCCCTCAGCTTTTCTGAAAGGCGTAAACTTTATTGAACCGATGCTTATAAAATACAAAAAGACTGTAACGGCAAGCAAAATAATGTTTTCCTTAGTCATTCACTATTTCCTCTCAACTACTTTCTGGTTATGCGACAGACCAAGCCTTTGTTTTTCCGCAAACACAGATATGGAATTTCACATCTGTATCCAAAAGTCTAATTACGCTTACATCAAAGCTTGCTACAATCTGAATAATTGGTTCTCCGCTCGGATAAACCTCGGTGCCCTCAAAACTGATACCATTAAAATAGCTTCCGCCATTAGGAACAACTCCCAATTGCTTCAGATAAGCTTCAACCGAACCGCCTTTGGCTGTAACAAGATTCTTTTTAACCATCGCCTTAGCAAGCATTCCGCCGGCAGCTCCCAAGCCATCGTTTGCGAGGGAGGTTCCCGCTGAATACGCCGCACTAAGAATGAACTCTTTCGGATCCTCGATAACGGTATCAACACCGCTTTGTATGCGATCATATGCCGCTTTACCTGAATTATAAGTATCGCTCAAACTTGAATTAGGAGCATTTCCGATAGCGTCATACATTGCTTCAATGCCTCCGACCACGGAATCTACTGCACCATTTGCAAGTCCGGCTTTGTCAGCTGCATCCTTCTGCATACTGGGAAGATCTGTTAAAGAGTATAGATAGCAATATTGCGAAATTTCTTTTGCTGCACAGTTAACTGCAACATTTATTTTTGCCTGTGCCAGACAAACAGTAACCATTGAATAAATAATAAATATTGCAAAGATAAAGACCGAAAATGCAATTGAGGCTTCAACAACAACTGCACCGCGTTCATTTTTTTTCATGAGGCTTCAACCTCCGTTAATTTATTGTGCCTGAAATGTAATTCCCTGCTCCTGCGCAAATGTTTGTGCATATGAGCCCGCGGGAGCTATTATTGTGACATTGGGGCTTCTATAAAATGCATACTCATTGATATAAGTTACTGATGCAGGCAGATATACTGTTTTCAAATCCTGACAATTCCCAAAAGTATCACTAAACAATTTTTCTACACCGTCAGGTATAGTTATTGTTTCTATAGCAGTACCTTGAAAAACATTGGAATCATAATAAGTTGGCTTGCCTTCAAATGTTACTTTTTTCAAGCCAGAGCAGCCTTGGAAAACTCCCATGCCAAGTTCCTCAACAGAAGCGGGTATAGCTATAGTTTCCAAAGATGTGCAATTAAAAAAGGCGTTTGAGCCAATAGTCTTTAATGTGTCCGGCAATTCAACTTCTTTAAGATTCTCGCAATAGTAAAAACATGATGCTCCTAATGTTACAATACCATCGCTAAAAACAACATTCTTTACTGCTTCGTTCAATTCAAAAGCAGAACTTAAAACACCGTATACCTCCTGGCCGTCAATCACATTGGGTATTGTTACTGTTTCCTGATTACCGTTATACTTCGAAATAAACAGCTTGCCGTCTTCAAGACGAGTTGAAAAAAGATCTTTTTCTTCTTCCGTTACACTCTCTATTTCCGTTGGTTCTGTAATATTATTTATCAAGTTCGTGTTGCCTGCAGTATTCGATGTTTCTCCGCTATCCGTATTGTCTTTAGTACATGAAGCAAAAGATAAAACCATCGTCAACAACATAATGAAAATACAGAATTTTTTTGATTTATTCATAATAAATATCTCCTTAATAACCTCTTACCATGGTTACGCCCATGGTGTTCCATTCTCCTATTTCTTCAAGTGTATCTCCGACACTGCTCGAATTTATCGGTAACTTCAGCATAAGAGGTTCAATCTTAACTTTTGCATCAATCTTATAGTAGACCTGAGATTTTGACAGTAGAAAACCACTGGCATTTTCTCCTCCTATTTTTCGCATGTTCGCCTGAATAACATCTGCCGTTCTCAGACAGATTGATTTTTCTTTTTCACCGTTCATTAACCCAAAGATAAGGAAAAATCTCAGATAATCGCCGTAACGGAAATAGAATCCTCCCGTGCCTATCTTATCTGTGTTTTCCTCGCTGTCTTCGGTATATGATAAGGTTTTTGTTCCTTTACTGACTTTGTCCGGTAATGCGCAAAACAAATTTTCTCTTCCTTTTACAAGTGGAACGCCTAATCCCGATCTGATTGCATTCATATCAAGAGCCGCTTCTACCGCACAAAGTGCAAGGCAAATAACAAGTTTTGTTAATGGTATCGGAATAATTCCCAGACTTGCCGCCTGAACCGATGTTGCAATTGTGATTGTAACTTCATGATTCCAGTATTCCATAAAGATTGCAGGCAAATCAAAAACATATCTGAGAAGGTATATAGAGGAGTATGCACTCGCTTTGTTCTTAAGATTTGAACCTCCGTAAAGGATATATTCAACCTCATTACCGTAGGAATAACAGTTTGCATCATTGATCATATTGTTTCTCAGCGTTTTATTATATTTGAAGGTCTTATCCTCGTTTGTCCATATTTCGCCCAGCCCTGCCTTCTTTGTGTTCCAAGCCGAAACCGTACTCAAAGAATAATTCTGCTCTTTAAGAGCATAGTCAAGCTTTCCTTCACTCTCAAAGGTATCATAGCTGAACATGCTCATAATATAATCCGAAATAAGAAGGTCATCTCTAAGATTGACCACAAGCTGACTGAGGGTTCCCGAGAAGTTTTTGAATAAATCCGACGCAAAAGAAGATGCCTTGTCAATATCTTTACCGTCACCTCTGTCTCTGTTCTGTGAAGTGACCGTACTTCCTTCGGCAGAAGGCCTGCTTGCTGAGTCTTTCAACTCCTTGCCTCCGACGCCCAACTGGCCGCTGTCATCCACATTGTCGGATTTTTCTTCACCCATCTTTTCAATTGCATCCTTGGCGTCTTCTCCGGATGTGGAAGAACCTTCGTCATCATCTTCTTCTATATACTGTTTGAAGTATTCATAAACATCATCTCTTAACTGAAGCTGATCATCATAAATAACAGGACTGTTCTCCGGACCAACTACCGGCAAAAGAGACGGTATAGCAAAATTAAACTTAACCGCATTAAGCTTTGACCTGTTAAAGCTTGTTTCCGTCACATTTGCCGCATAAATTGCAGCATCGATATTATGTATTTCTGCAATAGATGTTCCGTTATACTTACACTCGTCAACAGCTTCGATGGCGTCATTCATAAGCAACTTAATGTTGTTGAAGCGTGTCTTTAGTTCATCTATATGCTCCTGTTTGATTTTTCCGAGCATCTTTGAAGTGGAATCTTTATCAGTATATGAACCTTCCTTTTTGTTGTTGATTTCATTTCTGTCAACATTTACTATTTCTTTAGGATCCTGATATCCATCAAGCTCGCTGTTATTTGCTGCGGTATCCCACGCATTGAACGCATCGTTGTATTGTTTATATGCCTTTTCAATAGCTTCAACTTTTGAAACAATTGCCTCTGCCTTGGCTTTTGCATTAGAGAATCTTGTTCTTGCGGCAGTTATGTCATTGTATATTGCAACAACCTCTGCGTTTGTTTTTGTTCTTACAACACACCCTACACCGCTCGATGCAATTGAAAGGCTGTCTTTTTCAGCCTTGATTGCTTCAGCAGACATATTGGTTATTCTGTTTGCAAAATCATTATAGAGAGAAAAATATTTGGAGCAAAAATTATAGTATTCAGTTACATTATCCGCGTGAGTCCTGATTGTACCCGTAACATTCCCGTTGTGATATGTAATAGTTTTATGCTCGTTTAATATCAAATCTTTTTCGATGGTATCACTCATGCTATTCACGGCATTATAAGTTGCATCAAGATCAGCTTTTGCTTTCCGAAGTTTATTGGCAGCATTTTTAAATGTATCTGCATATCCGCTGTTTTTTATTGGAAATAAAGATTTCGCAAGATATTGAACATCATATATATCGCTTTTTGTGCTTGATGTGTATGTCTGCGTGAGATTTTGTGTGTCTGAAATAAAGTTATTGTTTTTGGCAGAATTAACAAAGTTTGTTTCTGCCGTCTTATAGTTTGTCATCTCTCTGAAAAAGTTTGTTATTGCTTTTTCAAGATCAACAACCTCTTCTTCCACTTTCTCAATTTTGGTCGTTGTTTCTCCCGTTTCAGGATCGGTTGTAGTTGTTATTTGCTCCACGGTTTCAATTGATTTAACAATATTTCCGGAATAATCGCTGAGAGTTGATTGTGATACCGCTTCTACTCCACTCGTATTATACAAATCAAAGACTATTTTTTGATGTATGGCTTCATAACGTTTTTTATAGGTACCGTCTCCCTCTCCAAGCTTTTTTTTCGTATCTTCTATCGTTTTGGTAAGTGATTCATTTGCGTTAAATGCATCATACTGTATAAGTAGGTTTCTGAGTTCAAGAAGAAGCTGCATCAAATCATTCTCTTCCTCATAAAACTCTGTTTTTTTCTCTGTCATTTCAGCGATTTCATCCGCATCTTCAACTGTTTTTGATGCATCAAGAAGATTTGAAATAAAATCCGAAACCGCATTGATGGGTGCACGGTATTTCATAAACTCAACAATCTGAGTTTTGATAAGAGAAGCATTGGAAAGGTCACCATCGGTAACCTCGGTTACAAGGCTATCTCCTTCCGAAACAAGAGCAAGTTGAAGCAAATCGTCATAGGTTGTTTTGCCCTCTAACATTCCTTCAAATTTTCCTGCTATAAATTCAGCATCCGAAGCCTCAACGCCCGCAGATCTTATGCAACGTTCGAAAAAGCTTTTTGTTTCGGTTTTAAACTGATTCATATCCTGACACGAAGCAATCAAACCAAAATATTCGTTAAGTTCTTTATCATAATTTGTTAAAAGAGTATTCAAAGTAAGATCTGCTGCAGATGTAGCAACAGCTTTCGCCATTACAAAACGGCTTGTATCAACAAAAATCGAACCCAGAGTCATCATGGGCACAAAAATAAGAATCAAAAAAATAGAAATTGCTGCTTTTGTTTTTTTAAACTTATGAAACATCATTCAACCCCCATTTAACCCAATCCAATAAACTTTCGAACTTTCGTCATGGCTTCCTTAAGCAGATTAATAGCCTCCTGCCCCTTTTCAGAACTTTCAACATAATCAAGAACCATGTCGGTGTTAAGAATAAAATCGGCAGGGTCATTAACCGCAACTTCAGACCTGGCTCCTGTAGATAAAACCGTAAAATCTCTTTCTCCTAAGAGCTTTAACGGTATTTTAATTTCATATTTTACTTCGGCAGAAAGCGTTGCATAAAAAAAGTGGTTATTATACTTAACTTCCGAGTATTTTACATCAGGTGTCATACCGAAGAAAAATCCGCTCGACTGTACAATATCATCCAGTCTTGATTTTAAATCTGTCTCAACAGCGGAAATATTGCTGTCTTTTCCGCCTGCGTTAAGAATATATCTGTAAGGCTCTATATCATTAAACTTTATTGGCACAGATATTTTGCCGTCTCCGTCTTTATTTGATGTTACTGTTGAATGGAACGGGTCGGTACATCTTGCTGCGCCTTCAATCGCAGCAGTTGTCACCGCTGTTTCTATTTTCGCCATCTGAAAATATGCGTTTCCGACAAGAATCATAAAGCAGACAGTAAAAAAAACAACCGGAAAAACAATTGTTGCTTCAATAATTGTTGCTGCAGCTCTTTCGCTTTTCAATTTCTTTATATAATCCTTCATAGCTCCGTTCCTTTCAGTTAAAGGGTAATACCGAAGTGCGGAATAACCGCACTTCGGTTTCTCAGAAATGGATTATCATTCGCTCCAAACATCCTGAGCTTCAGTACCAATCTGACCCAAAAGTTCCTTAACGATACGTACGATTTCATCTTTGAAAATAAGTGCAACAACAACTGCAACAGCAATAAGAATTACGATTGCAACGATATCAACTGCACCCTTTTCCTTCTTAGCAAAATCGTTAACGAAGCTCATGACCTTGGCAAATGCCATGTTCATCATCTGAACCATTGTCGGTTTCCTCCTCTCTTCATAATTCTTTTATCGCTTTAAATTCCCAGGTTCGTAAATACGGGAACTACGATCATAACGAGAATACCGCCGAACATTATAACAAGCGGCAAGAGAAGCTTACTCGCTGCTTTTTCACCGAGACGCTTTGTGTTCTGCTTTTTGTTTTCCCACACTTCTTTATTCTGGTCCTGAAGCATCAGAACAAGTTCTCTGTTACCTTTGGTAACGCCCTGGACTATTGTTGTTGCGAATTTTTTGATTTCAGGAATAACGCATCTTTTTCCAAACTCGTAGTATGCGTCGATCTCTGCCATACCGTTATTCATATCCTGGATGGCAACTCTCATCTCTTTATAAATCTCGGTTTCACCGTCATATGCAACAAGCTCCCAAGCCTCTTTAAGAATCATGCCCGCGTTTGTCATGAGAGCAATTTTTGAAATTACCTCGGCAAAATCATCAATCATTTCTTCCGAACGTTCGGTAATCTTTTTTGTTGTAAGGGTACCGAAATAATAGTAAAGCAATCCCGAGATTCCCACCAGAACAAGGAAAACTCCTATTTCGTTTGTCAGGCCGTAAACGGCAAATGAAGCAACAAGTGCCGTAAGCGAAAATGTAACCTTTTGAGCGTGAATAACTCTTAAATAATACTCAACATATTTTGCACCATACAGAACTTCCAGTTCCTTACGCAAACGTCTGTCAATTTTTCCGTGATACTTATATTTAAACGTTTCCATAACTGCATAGCCAACAAAATATAAATCCTTAAACCTGAATTCGCTTTCATCAAGGCCCTCAAAAAGCTCTGCGTTCTTTTTGCCTTTGAGATAAAAGAAAAACCAGATTCCGAGAAAAACAAAGCCAAAAACTATTATCGCTATGTCAACAACTGAAATAAAATTAAACATAATTACCACCCGCTTTAAATCTTGATATCCAGAATCTTTTTGCCGATGAAATAAGCAACAACAAACATAACAATTGCTATTGTCGTTGAAACAAGGCCTGAACCCTTAACAAAATTATCAGCAAAATCAGGGCTCATCATCTTTATCATGCCGACAATGATAACAGGCATGAAAAGCATGATATTCTGTTCCATCTTGCTTGCTGTAACAACAGTTTCAATTTCTTCCTTGATGTTCATTTTATCGGACAAAATTGAATGGGTATTATGTATGATTTCTTTGAGGTTGCCGCCTTTTCTGTAGCTAATCTGGAAAACGTTTGCAAAGCTCTTTATATCGTCAATTCCGCTTCTCTCGCTGAAATCCATAAGCATAACTTCTATGTCAATGTTATTGTGAATTCCGGAAAGAATTATTTCAAGCTCATCAACAATAAACGAGCCCTCTTCATACTGCATTTTCATATCTTCGTAAACCGAAGCGAAAGAGTCGGGAACATTCTTTCCTGAACCTATCGAAGTGTTAAGAGAATCAAGCATATCTCTGAACTGAACGTTGAGGAGTCTGCGTCTTTTGTTGATTATCTGAGCTGTTCTTACCGGGATAAACACCTTTGCCGCAACCAATCCTACAAAGCAGGGGATTACAATATTCAAAATATGAGTTATTGTTGTGGGTTCGCCAAACTCATCTTTTCCGATACCACCATAGAACAGATATCCGACAAGCGCTCCAACAACAAAAGCTATTATGGCGTAAAGCAGTTTTTCTGTTTTTTTCATGTAGTAAACCTTGTAATTGAGTGTGGGCATGTTTGTTGCCGACATATAATACTGAGGTTCCTGCACTTTTTCTTTTTTATCATCTTTTTTACCAAACACTTCTTCAACCCCTTAATTTATAAACATTTTATATGGTCATATAAACTGCTTGAATCCTGCCAACTGAAGCTTATAGGTGTTTTTCATGGGGTTATCCGTTCTTTTCAATGATCCGGAAACCTTCTCCAGAGTGCTGGTTTCATCCTCTTCAAAAACATACAGAGGATTAAGCAGTATCTTTCCGTCTTCATATCCTACAACTTCACATATTTCCATTGTTTTTCTTGAATGATCTCTGAGTCTGGAAAGATGAATGATAATATCAACCGCTGAAGCGATCTGCTGTCTGATAGCTTCAAGGGGCAAACCGTCTGCACCCTGAAGAACCATCGTTTCAAGACGGCTGAGCATATCCTTAACAGAGTTTGCGTGACCGGTCGAAAGAGAACCGTCATGACCGGTATTCATCGCCTGAAGCATATCCAAAGCTTCACCGCCACGAACCTCACCAACAACAATTCTTTCAGGTCTCATACGAAGAGAAGATTTGATAAGATCTCTGATTGTAATCTGCCCTACACCTGCTGCGTTTGCATTTCTGGTTTCCATGCTGACAAGGTTGTCGACACCTGTTATCTGAAGTTCTGCTGAGTCTTCTATAGTGATAACTCGTTCTTCCTTGGGAATGTAGTTTGACAGCGCGTTCAGGAAAGTAGTTTTTCCCGAACCTGTACCGCCGCTGATAAATATGTTGTATTTTGCTTTAACCAGTTTTTCGAGCTGATCCGCAATTTCTCTTGTAATGGAACCGTACTGGATAAGCTTTTCGATTGTCATCGGTGTTTTGGAGAACTTACGGATTGTAAGTGTCGGACCGCAAAGTGCAATAGGAGGCAAAACAACGTTAACGCGGGATCCGTCAGGCAGTCTGGTGTCACATATGGGATTAGCCTGGTTAACTTCACGGCCTGCAAGACCTACTATTCGTTGAATAACATCCTCCAGACGTTTCTGACTCTCAAACTGTTTGTCAAGCTTAAATAATCTGCCGTTTTGCTCAATAAAAATATTGTCCGTTCCGTTAATCATAACCTCTGTGATCGTATCATCGCTGATTATGGAGTCCAGCAAACCGAAGCCCCTTATTGAGCTGTAAACCTGCTGAACAATCGAAAGAACCTGGGAGATTGTGCAGACTTCATTTGCAGTTCTCGCCTTTACTATCTCCTCGACTTTTTCTTCAAGTTCCTCATCTTCCATTTTGCTCAGCGGCAAATTATCGATAACATAACTTTTTATCTCATTTACTAATTCAAGTTCTCTTTCAATGGTCATAATCTAACCTCATTAAAATATCTTTGTAAAAATTTCGTGTCTGGAAAGCTGATCTACTACCTGATTTGTTGTGGCATGTTCAAATTTTCCTACTCCACCAATTGTTCTGACATTTATATCTTCAAGAATCTTGCCTGTTTTGTTGCTGAATTTGTTGTACATAATTGTTGCTTTCGAAAGCAAAGATATATCCTTCATCTGCTCATAAACTTCGAGAGCGTTATATGTCTTAACAAGCTTTCTGTTGGCAATCTCAGATCCGTCCGAAACAAATATAACAACATCTGATTGCTTATAGAGATTGATAAACAAGGGATCGAACGAAAAATTGATATCAAAAACAACGTATTCATAAGTTCCGACCATTTTTATGTTGGAAAGCAGGAAATCAAGATCTTCATTCTTAAGCTCCATAAGGTCTATAGCGGATTTTACTCCCGAGTAAAAGAACACGCCGCTGGCATCTTCTTTTACGAAGCTTTCAAGCTTAAGGGCAACGCTTGCTTTCTTGCCCTTCAAGGCATAAATCACATCGCTTAAATTAAACTGACCTTCTCCCGAAAAGAAAACATCAGAATCTCCGAAATCTTCAAGATTCAGATAAAGAACCTTTTTGCCGGTAGCAGCAAGACTTTTGGCACAAGCAGCAGCCGAGGACGAGGCGCCCGTTCCGCCGCTGGCAGAGGTAAAGGTAATCATTTTAGTGCCTTCACCGGATCCGAATTTCAACCCTGTTTCATTTGAAATTTTTTCCGAGTAGATGCTTAAAATCTGCTTGTAAATCATATCGACCTTCTGGAATTTACATATTGCCTTTATGCCACGAAGCGTTTCAATATCAGCTGAATTAACGAAATATGCAAAACCGCAGCGGTTTGGAATCTTCGATTGATCAATCTCAAAAAATTCCGAAGCAACCAGCATATCAATTCTGTTTTCCTGCAAACTGGAAATTGCTATCTCCTTGTTCGTAAAAAAGTAGACTTCAAGTTTCTCTGCATATTTGCTTTCAAACGCCGAAGTCAATCTGGACAGATAGTTTACATCCGAATCAAGAATCGCCAATTTTATTTTCATAATCAAATCAACCTCTCTCTGATATTTCGTTGTTTTTTATCTGTGTCGGTAAAAAATCGGAAGAAACAAATGTCTGTTTCAAAAAGCAGACTTTTTGAAGATAATATGTTACTATACATATAATTATAAACAAAGTGTCAGGTTTTTGTTCGTTTCAAAAAGTCTACCTTTTGCAACTAAAAAATGGAAAAAACAAGAAATTTGTCATTTTGCATAAAATATGAATAAATATCTTGTTTTATAAATATAATTTGCAATTTCGATAAAAGGTCGATGTGCTCATTCCGCAAAGCTCCGCAGCTTTTTTAGCTGTCAATTCTTTTTGCGCAAACTGCTTTTTTGCATTTTCAAAACCGGGAGGAAGTGAAATTCTTTCTCTGCCGAATCTCACCCCTCTCTTTTTAGCTGCTGCAATGCCTTCCGCCTGCCGCTGATGAATAAATTCTCGCTCTGTTTGTGCAACATAAGAAAGAATCTGCAGTACCAAATCTGCGATAAATGTTCCTGTCAGATCATTATCCTTTTTCCGTGTATCAAGCAACGGGAAATCGATTACAAGGATATCCGCTTGTTTCACCTTTGTTATAATTCTCCACTGCTCAAGGATTTCATCATAGTTTCTCCCCAGTCTGTCAATTGCTTTTACGATCAGCAAATCCCCTTTTTTTATTTTCTTCAATAGTTTTTTATACTGCGGTCTTTCAAAATCCTTTCCCGATTGTTTGTCGATATATATGTTGTTCGGGTTAAGACCAAAATCCGTTAAAACATCCAACTGACGGGCAACATTCTGCTCTTTGCTCGAAACTCTGATATATCCGTATTCCATAAATACCTCCAGCTCGTTTTTTCTTATTATATCATCTTCGAGCCCTGTTGCCATAAGAAGCGCATGCCTGAAAACAAACAGCAGACTTACACGCAAAATGCTGTAAGTCTGCTGTTTTTAATCAATTTTCCCTAATTCACAAAACCGTTGACACTGCGAACATCGGCAGTGTTTTTGCGAATATTCCGTCAAAATCCGAAAGCGGAAGCGGGTTCTTTCCCTTGCCGATTTCGATTGTATAAGCGGGTCTGTTGAAATAGTCAATAAACCAATCTTTAAAGCCGCCGTGCGAGGCAAGACCCGTGTTATCAACGAGTCTGTAGCCGCTTGCCGCCGCAAGAATCTTTGCGATTGTTTCGCTTCTGAGCGGAATTTTCTCACCGTATTGCCAGAATATTTCCTCACCCTGACTGTGCAAAGCCATCGCCATAGACGGCTTTCTCATCTTTGAAAAATTGACTATCGCCTTGCTTTCAGGCTCACTTTCAGGCATCGGTCCGCCGTATCTTCTCGGCGAGGGCCCAAGAATCCCGCTCTCAATTTCAATCTGACGCAGAATATCCCATCCCGCATCAAAATTATGATTGATGTCAACTCCCCTTGCATTCGCATTCCAGAGCTCAGACGACGAGGCGGAAAGCTCTTTCACGAGCTGTTCATAACCGCAGGCGGCGGATGATCCTTCAATCGCAATCTGAACTCCGTCGGGGTTAACGCACGGAACAATAATTATTTCGCGTGCAATTCTGTAAGTGTCTATTCCCCATATCGGTGTTTTTGTTGCCTTTGAGTAAAGAATAAGCTCTGCCCATCTGAGCGCAAGCAGGCATGTAAGCCATTCCTGACCGTGAAATCCCGCTGCAATCAGCAAGGGATTTGCGCTTCTTCCGATACTCAGCGAATAAATCTCTCTTGAACACAAAGAGCGCCCTATTACTCCCACATTCAGAAAAGGATATGCTTTTTTCAGCGAAAAAATAATATTTCTTTGATTTTCTGCTGTCATTACCGTCGGATTTGTGATATAATTCATCATATATGCCCCCTGAATCGCTATGTTTAATATATATTCAGTAATCAAGGAGACAATTATGGAAATTTTCGAAAAAACCGTCAAAAAGAATTATGTCTATGAAGGCAAGATAATCAATGTCCGCAGAGATGACGCCGAGGTTATGAGCGGAAGAATCGCAATCCGAGAGGTTGTTGAGCATAACGGCGGAGTATGCGTTGCCGCAATAACAAACGAAAACGAGCTGATATTTGTGCGTCAGTTCAGATATCCCTATATGAAAGTTATTCTTGAGCTTCCCGCCGGCAAGCTTGAAAAGGGCGAAGACCCGTTTGAAGCAGGCAAGAGAGAGCTTGAAGAAGAGACGGGCTGCGTTGCCGCCGAATATTATGATCTCGGAGAATTCTATCCCACTCCGGGCTACTGCGGCGAAATCATTCATCTCTATGCCGCTTCATCGCTCACGAAAACGCAGGCGCACCCCGATGAAGACGAATTCCTTGAGGTTGAGAAAATTCATATCGACAAGGCTGTTGAAATGATAATGAATAACGAAATCCCCGACGGAAAAACTCAGGCGCTCGTTATGAGAGTTGCCGAAATGCTGCGTACGGGCAGAATAAACGGAGGCAGAAAATGAAGAGAATAATCCTTGCTTCCTCTTCGCCGAGACGAAAAGAGCTGCTGACAACGGCTGGTGTTGAGTTTGAAATTCATGTAAGAGAGGTTGACGAAAGCGTTCCTGAGGGCACATTGCCCGCAGATGCCGCCGTCATGACCGCAACAAAGAAAGCGGAAGCCGTTGCAAGCAATTTCACGGATTCCGTTGTTATCGGCGCTGACACAATTGTTGTCTGCGACGGTAAGATTCTCGGCAAGCCCCGCAGCACAGACGATGCCGCACATATGCTCCGCATGCTATCGGGCAGGGAGCATGAGGTTATAACAGGCGTGTGTCTGATTAAAGGTGAAGAAATCAGAAGCTTTGCAAAAATCAGCAAGGTAAGATTCTATGCTCTGACCGATGACGAAATCAATGCGTATGTTGCGACGGGAGAATCAATGGACAAGGCGGGAGCTTACGGGATTCAAGGCCTCGGCTGCACACTCGTCGAGAGCATTGAAGGCGACTATTTCAACATAGTCGGTCTCCCGGTTGCCGCAGTTGTAAGAGAAATAAATAAAATGTAACTGCTTTTTTAAAATAATGCTTGCATTTTGTCGCAATAAAAGCGATAATATATAAAAATATGTGAAAGGAAGATTTTTTTGGAAGCTATACTTAATTTTGACCTTGCAATATTTGAGTTCTTCGAGAATGTTGTAAGAATGGATTGGCTTAATCCTGTCATGAAGATTATAACAACTCTCGGTGATGACGGTATTTTCTTTATCATTCTCGGTCTTGTTATGCTGTTCTTCAAAAAGACAAGAAAAGCGGGTATTGTTTGCCTCGGTTCACTTCTTGTTATGACTCTTCTCAACAACGAACTCATCAAACCCATCATGGAGCGTCCCCGTCCCTATAACCTCACCATTCTTCCTCAAGCTGCACAGAAAGCCTTTGAAGAATACGGCAGAGAATATGACTGGGTCGGTCTTTTCGGCAACATCGACTGGTCCATCGACAGATTCCCCGGCTTTGCCGATAAGTGGAATGCAGGCTATGTCTGGCCTGACATCGTTGACTATATGTCATCAAAATCGCTTTCCTTCCCCTCAGGTCACACATCATCGGCATTCACTTTTGCAATGGCGATAACAATGGTTCTCAAAAAGAAGGGTATTGCAATCCCCGCATTTATTTTTGCATTCCTTATGGGTATTTCAAGAATTTATGTCGGCGTTCATTATCCCACAGACGTTATCGTCGGCGCAGTTGTCGGCATTCTTTACGCAATCATCGGATACTTCATTTTCGCAAAGCTTTATGATGCTGTTTATCCGAAAATTGAAAACGCAATCAAAAGCAGAAAGGCTAAGAAAGCCGCATAACATATTCAGAAAGGTGTGCCAAGGGCGACCTTTCGTAAGGAATTTAAGCCTTAAAAAGGCTATTTTGGCATATAACTGCGTTAAAAATGCTCGAAATCCGTCAAGGATTTCTGCGCTTTTTGCCTTGTTCTATACC
>JAZQEE010000046.1:0-3842 GCA_045538815.1 Acutalibacteraceae bacterium | reverse complement strand
GCTATCAAGAACAACGCAAGCCTCAAACACTCTGCGATATTGAAGGATTGAAAAATCATTTATTTTCAACTCGTCAAGTGCCGCTCTCATAGCTTTTGAATCAACGAGCATTTCACCGATTATTGTTTTTTCCAGTTGATTATCAACAAAAAAATCGTTGCCGTTAATCCCAATCGTCAGCTCCGATTTCACGGTAAATGCTCCTTTCTTCGCCAGATAAAATAGATACTTTTTTAGTATCTATTTTATCTTCTTTATTCTTTATATTCTTATTCTGTTGCCCTTCCTGTGCCCTGGTCTGTGCCCTTCCTGCGCCCTGTTGCTTGCCCTCGGTCTGAAATTTATTCCAATTTTGTATTGATATTATTGAGAATTTCGGAAATCTTGACCTTGCCACTTCGCCTGTCTCGATTAGCTTGTCAAGGCTGCCCCGAATTTGTTTGACAGAAAAGCCCGTTTCTTCGGATAAGGTTTTCAAAGAACATACCCTTGAACCCCTCGGAACATCAACTCCTTGCCATCGCGCGTCCTTTATATTTACAGTCAGAAGTAAGTGCAGAAACAAGCTTTTTGTAACTATATCGCCGTACCATTCCCAACTCAGAATTGAGCGATGCAGTTTTATATATCCGCTTTCAATCATTCTTTGCACCTACCTGTCAATCAACGAATTCAGAACACATTTGCACAACGTATATATCTCAAGTCCGATATTTTCTTTGGCTATGAATTTGATGCTCAGACCGTATTTTATTTCGATTGAATGAACAGCACCCCAAAAAGAAGCCTCACTGTATTGATTCGGGTATTCGTGTCTTAATATTCCGTCCAACCCGCTTGGGTGCTCTACCAAAAGGAATTTATACGGCTTGTTTATGGCTCGTTTCAATTCTCTTATAAAAGCATCGTCATAAACTGCAAATTCCTGTTTCATTTCCCTGATTATAGATGCCGTTTTCAAAGAAGAATAAACTTTCTGAGCTTTAATTTCATTGAGAACGCTGTTGACATATGCCGGAGTTTCTTTCTGCCCGTAAAGGCTGCTTGCAAGCTCCTGAAGGCTGTTTTTGCGTTCAATGAATATTTCATCATAGAAGTATGTATCTTTTGAAAATCCGAGCTCGGGACACGCTTTAATCATCAAACTGTAATCGCCCTCGGGAATAGAGCGGTTAACGTACTCTATCCCCGAGCGGTCGAAATAACTCAAAATATGTTCGTTTGATTTTTCGTTTGTTTGGCAAACTATGCGCATATGCCTCAGAAGCTCTTCATACTCTTTTTTAGTGTAATGAAGCCTCATTTTGCTCACCTATCAAGCAAAGGGAAGGTCATCATCGTCGGGAAGGGGAATGTCTGTATATCCGGGAGCGGGTGATGATGTGCCCGAAAGTGTTTTGAAAGGCTCAATTTTAAAATCACCCTTGCGGATTTCATCAACAGTTTTAAATGCTGAAACATAAAGACGAACACCTATGCTGCCGTCTTTTTTCTCGTATTCTTCTTCGCTGAGAACAAGGCCGATAAGCTTACGTTTAAAGGCCTTTTCATCATCATTGAACTTGAAGCCTGCGTTTGACTTTTCAAAGCATACAAGCATCTGCTTAAAGAAAGACTGTGCTTTTTCCTTGTAGGATTTGATAAAACTGCCGCCCCAGAAGCCTTTGCTTTCATTCAACTGTCTGTAATAGTTGATGTGCTCTCCCTCTGCAACGTCGAATTCAAAGCGAAGGTATTCCTTATCGGGAAAATCTTCAACGCTTGTAATGCCGCAGACATATCCGCCCGGTTCAAGAGAGTTGCCTGTTGCTTCCTTAACATTTGCCCAATCAATTTTTTTCATAATCTTTATCTCCTTTTATTTAAAAATTCCAAAATTCACGGATGCGGTTATCAACCGCCTTTAAATCGTTTTCGATTTCAAGATCAAACATATCTTCAGGGGATTTTGCAATATCATTAGTTCCGCCCTGAGTTTTGAAAAAATATTTTTCACCGTCTGTTAGGCAATGAAGGCATATTGTAAACATTCCTTCAATGCAAACCTTTTCATCAAGCAGCTTGCCGATTGTTCTTACCTTGACTTCGCCTAAATCGTTGCTGATTTCGTGCATTGTGAAATACACAATTACATCTTCGGGGAGCTGCTCTTTAACGAATAAAACCAAATTCCAGAACTCATCGCCGATTTGGTTAAATAAATCAAATGTGTTGCTGCCTTTTTTTGGGGCGCTGTGCCCGGTCATAAATGTATTTGTCTGCAAGTAGCCTGCATCATCAATTACTGCAACCTTACAACTCATTTTTGAAAGCTGAGATTTGATAGTTGCATAGTTTCTGCTTTTGAGAACATATTTGAATTTCTTCTGAAACGGCAGGCGTTTTGAAACAACATTTATAAGAAAAATTTCATCTTTTGCGAAGTTTTTAAGGGAACGGCTTTTACCGCTGCCGCTTTTACCGTAAACTAATACGGGTTCACCCATTGTTATTCCTCCTTGTTTATCTTTATCGGGCAGAATTCGGGTAATTCTGCATAGTTTGGGTTGTAGACCATACGATTTGTCAATCTGCACCAGAAGCGCCCGAACGCATCTTCTGCACGGCAAAACGGACACCATAAACATCTGACATCGTTTTCAGGAAAGAAAATTGAAATTTCTGCCTTGCCCTCGGTATAAAAACTGACGCCCTTATCAAAGTTCTTCGGCATTATGTACCTCCTTCAACTTCTCGGCAAACCACGATTTATCATTGCCTATAAATTTGTAGCAGCTGATGGTTGTGAAACTGTTTATTTCTGTTATGCAGTTCATCAATATGTGGTTAATCTGTTCGGGCGAAAATATAGAAGCAACGAACCCGTTCAATTTGACACTTTCAAGTGCATCATCTTCGCCGCCGAGCTTATAGCACAAATCAATATCCTCTGAACGGGAGTAAACGCAGGAATCACAAACACCGCTTATAACTTCGTCTTGTGTATACCATTCACCGCAGATTTCACATTGCTCAAGCTCTTCGAATGAACTGTGACAATGAGGACATACCGCTATAACTTCGTAAGGACCGCAGTCGAGACCATGAGTTTCTTCGATGGTGTCATATTCTTCAAAATGCAGTCCGCAATGTTCGCACTCATACATCGATTTCAACCTCTCCCGTCTTTTCAAATTTAATCTTGTCATATCCCGCTCTGCCGAGATAGAAAGCGGCTTCGGCGAGTCTCTCAGGATTATCGTATATACCCTCGACGAACCACTTATCGCCGACGAGCTTTAAAAGAGTATATTTAATCTTCGGCATTGTCGGTTACCTCCGAATTCGTTTTAATTTCAATCGGTTCAAGAGTGTCGCATTCGCCGACTCTGTGGAACTGATTTGCAAAGCCGAGAATAGAGTTGCGCATCTTTATGTATTCTTCATCGTCACACTGCATTGAGCAGAGATGATATGCAAGCTGGCAGGCAAGACGCTTGTCTGTTTTAACGTGAAGTCCGCCGCACCATAAGGGGTAGCAAGAAAAGTCGAGGTCGGCACCGCTGAGGTCTGCACCGCTGAGGTTTGCACGTCTGAGGTCTGCACCGCTGAGGTTTGCACCGCTGAGGTTTGCACCGATGAGGTTTGCACCGCTGAGGTTTGCACCGCTGAGGTTGGCATCGCTGAGGTCTGCACCGCTGAGGTTGGCATCGCTGAGGTTTGCACCGATGAGGTTGGCATCGCTGAGGTTTGCACGTCTGAGGTCTGCACCGCTGAGGTTTGCACCGCTGAGGTTTGCACCGATGAGGTTTGCACCGCTGAGGTTTGCACCGCTGAGGTTGGCATCGCTGAGGTCTGCACCG
>JAZQEE010000045.1:0-31117 GCA_045538815.1 Acutalibacteraceae bacterium | reverse complement strand
TTGTACTTTGAAGTACTCTCAAAAAAATTTTCAAGGGTTTTGTTCTTTTTCTTCGTTGTTTAATTTTCAATGTGCGGCACCCTGTCTTGCGGGTGCTCGAATAATATATCACACCATTCCTCAATTGTCAACACCTTTTTTATCTTTTTATTCCTTACTTCTCAACTTAGCCGTGTGTTTAGTTTTGCGGCATAACCAGGCCCCGTGGTTACACGGGGCCTTTTCGCTTATTTCTTTTCTATTGTCTGAAGGAATTGGTTGGCAAGAGATACATATCCGCTTGCCTTTTTGGATTTCATTGCAAGATTCGCAAGAGGCTTGAGCGGCAGTTTGCCGATATGCTTTATTGCAGGGATATTCAGTTCCTTACCCGTATGGTTTCTGATAAGATTCTTAACCTCGGAGTTTTCGAGAATATCGCCGAGGGTATCATTGAGCGAAAGTTTATCGGGGTCGATTTCATCATTTGCGTCAAACCAGTTGCGCACAAAGCTTCTCTGATCCTCACCGAGACTGTAAGCGGGGTTGAGAATATCTGTGCCGTTTATTTTTATTCTGTGAGTAAGCTTACCCGATTTTGCGGTGATTATGTTTTCACCCTCATTGATCACGGCGTCAACTTCATAAACCTTTTTGCCTGAAAGCTCGGTCTTTTCGCCGTTGACGGTAAGGGTCAGTTTATCGCAGTTTGAATACACTTTGATTTTCTGTTCGCCCGTAGGACGGTCAACAAATCTTTCGCCGCCGATATGTACAAACTTTTCATCTGACCAATATGCTTTATAAACATAGAACGCATCTTTTCTGGTTTTGCGGTCAATGGTGACAAGACCTTTGTTGTTTCTGCCTCTGACTCCACCCTCGTTACGGATTGACGAACCGAAATCAAACATGTTCCATACATATGAACCCCAGAGCCAGTCACGCTCATTGATTGCTTTTATATAATGTTCGTGGAAAACCGACTGATACTCCTCGGTGTAGTCGCCCTGAACGGGATTTGCCGAATGAAGAGTTGTTACCGCTTCTGCGCCGTACTCGGTAAGGGAAAGTCTGATTTCGGGTCTTTCTGCATGGAAACGGTCGAGCCAGTTATCAATTTCGTCAACGGTCTGCACATACCAACCGTAATACTGATTATATCCGAGAATATCGGTGATTCCGTTGAGCGGGTTGTTTGCTGAACTGAAAGAAACCTGCGCACATGCGGTAGGTCTTGTTCCGTCGAGCTTATGCGCAATATCGTTAAGCTCGCTGATTGCATTGTAAAGTACACCTGTTCCGCCCGAAATTGAAATTTCATTTTCAATACCCCAACAGAAAATTGAGGGATGATTGTAGTTCTGTCTGATAAGCTCCTCGAGCATAAGTCTTGCCTGCGGCTGCTTTTTCTTGCTGAATCTCGATATAACGGGAATTTCCGCCCAGACGAGGAAGCCCGCCTCATCGCACATATCATAGAACTTCGAATCATGCTGATAATGAGCAAGTCGGATTGAGTTTGCACCGATCTCTTTAATAATTGAAATATCTGTTGCATGCTCTTTTTCTGTAAGTGCATAACCGATATTTTCCCAATCCTGATGCCTCGAAACACCTCTGAGCTTCATCTGCGCACCGTTGAGCGAAAATCCCTTTTCATTATCGAAATAATATCTTCTTATTCCGAAGCGGTCGCTTACTTCATCAACAACCTCGCCGTTTCTCATAAGCTTAGCAACGACTGTATATAAATAAGGGTTCTGCATGCCGTTCCAGAGAACGGGATTATCTATAACAAGCTTTGCGGTATCCTTTTCAGCCTCAACGCTTTCAACCGCAACGGTATTGCCGTCAGCGTCAATGATTCTGAATTCTTTTGTCAGTCCGTCGGTTTCGCCCTCAATTATACTTTTCACAAGCACCGTGCCGTCGGTGCGGGAAGTGACATAAACACCGCAGCGGCTTTTATCGAGAAGAGCAAAACGGCTGTCGTTCACTTCGCTTATGATATTGACATCACGGTAAAGTCCGCCATAGAATGTGAAATCCGCTACTTCGGGATAAAGCAATTCATCCGCACTGTTATCAACCGCTATTTCGAGCAGGTTTTTATTGGCACGAAGATAATCGGTTATATCATATCGGAACATCGAATATCCGTTTTCGTGTCTGCCGACAAAAGCGCCGTTAACAAACACTTCGCAGACGATATTTGCACCGTTGATTTCAAGAAAAACATTTCCGTCATAGCCCGGAAGAAGCTTTCTGTAAACACATCTGCCTCTGTAATATTTTTCACTGCCGCCCTGACCGTCAATGCCGTTCCAGCAATGCGGGAGATTAACTTCTTCTGTCAGATTTTCTTTTATGAATTCCCAACCATCATTTATGTTGATTATTTTTCTCATTTTCACCGTTCCTTCAATATGACATTTAACTATATTATTATACCATTATATTATAGCGAAATCAACCGCAAGATTAAGCTGCACTGCGCATTACTTTGCAGAACAAAAACCGCCCCGGCATAAGCCGGAGCGGCAAAAATACGGTTTATGCTTTTTTCTTTGTTGCATTCTTGATAACAAGGAGAACGCCGACAGTAAGAACAGCGCCGACGGGAAGAGCAACAATTGAAAGACCCGACTTTGCAAGAAGACCAGCAAGGATATATGTTACAAACGAAACTCCCGCAACTGTCATTGCATAGGGAAGCTGTGTTGAAACATGATTGATGTGGTTGCTCTGTGCGCCCGCGGAAGCCATAATTGTTGTGTCGGAAATGGGTGAGCAGTGGTCGCCGCAAACCGCACCTGCCATACAAGCTGAAATAGCAATGATTGTAAGAGGATTGGTTGCTTCAAATACGCTGAGCACGATGGGGATGAGAATACCGAAAGTGCCCCACGATGTACCTGTTGCAAACGAAAGACCGACAGCGATAAGGAAGATGATTGCGGGAAGTAACGCCTGAAGTGCGCCTGCACTGCCTTCAACAAGCTGAGAAATGTAAATCTTTGCGCCGAGTGAATCTGTCATTGCCTTAAGAGTCCATGCGCATGTAAGAATGAGGATAGCGGGAACCATTGCCTTGAAGCCATCGGGAATGGAAGCCATGATATCCTTGAAGCTGATAACTCTTCTGATAAGGAAATAAATAACTGCAAATACAATTGCGATTGCAGAACCGATAACAAGACCTACGGATGCGTCAGAATTCGAGAAAGCATCGATGAAGCTTTCTCCGCTGAAGAAGCCGCCTGAATAAATCATACCGATAACGCAGGTGATGATAAGCACAACAACAGGAAGAACAAGGTCAATAACCTTACCCTTGGGATTTGCTTCAACATCGTCATTAACAACACGGTCGCCAGTTGTGAAAAGGTCGCCTTTTTCGATTGCGTTCTTTTCGTGAATCTTCATCGGGCCGTAATCCATCTTGCTAACAGCAAGAACAACCATCATAAGAATAGTGAAAAGTGCGTAGAAGTTGTAGGGAATAGCCTGAACAAAAAGGCTGATACCGCTCTCTGCGCCCGCGCCTCTTGCGAAGCCTGCAACAGCTGCTGCCCATGACGAAATGGGAGCAATAATGCAGACGGGAGCTGCAGTAGCGTCAATAAGATATGAAAGCTTTGCTCTTGAAACCTTCTTTTCATCGCAAACAGGTCTCATAACCGAACCAACGGTAAGGCAGTTGAAATAGTCATCGATGAAGATAAGGCAGCCGAGAAGAATTGTTGCAAGCTGAGCGCCTACTCTTGTTTTGATGTGCTTGGAAGCCCATCTGCCGAATGCTGCTGAGCCGCCCGCCTTGTTCATCATTGAAACAAGTGCGCCGAGAAGAACAAGGAAGATGATGATACCCATGTTGTAGCTGTCGGAAAGGCTTGCAACGAAGCCGTCAAACAGAACATGGTTGATTGCTGTTTCGAAATTGCCGCCTGCGAAAATGAATCCGCCTGCGATAATACCGATGATAAGCGAAGAATAAACTTCCTTTGTGATAAGCGCAAGAACGATTGCGATTACGGGAGGAATAAGAGCGAGAATTGAAGCATATGAGCCGATTGATTCGCGTACCTTCTCAATAGCAGCTGCTATATGAGTTTTGAAATCGGGGTCACTGCCGAGGTTGTCCGCATAAGCGTCAACATAAGCATGAGCCGAGTCGCCGTCGGAAAGATCATATTCGGTTACCTCTCCGTCAATGTCAACCGAGAAAGTGTTGCTTTCAGCGGGAGCTGCCATAAGAACAACTGCTTCACCGTCAGCAGCGGGTGCTGCGCCGTCTTCAGTTGCAATTGCAAAGCCGAATGTTGTGAACATCGCAGCAATAAGAGCAAAAGCGATCAGAAACGCCGCAAGTCTTTTATTGTTTTTCATAACAATACCTCCTTATTTTTACTTCTTGACATTAACATAAATATTGTTTATTGTCAACAAAAACTATTCTTTTTTCATCAATAAACTGATTTTTTCGCACAAATCAGCTAAATTCTGCATATCCAGCGCTTCTGCTCTGACCGAGGACTCGAACCTGCACTCCTCAATTGCCCTGATAACTATATCCTTGGGAATCCCCGACCCTGAGCTGATTGAATTCGAGGCGGTTTTTCTTCGCTGACCGAAAGCGGCGTGAACAATTCTGAAAAAGAGCTTTTCATCTGTTATTTCAATTTCGGGCTTTTTTCTGATATCCATACGGATAACGCAGCTGTCAACCTTCGGAGCTGGCATGAACGAGCCTGCAGAAACATCAAAAAGCTTGTAAGCATCAGCGTAATAATCAACTGCAACCGTAACCGCACCCGAAAGTCTGCTGCCGACGGGGGCGCAGATTCTCTGCGCAGCTTCCTTCTGCACCATGACGGTAACCGCCTCAATCGGAAGCTTGCTTTCAAGAAGCGCCATAATCACGGGCGATGTTATGTAATACGGCAGGTTTGCACAGACATAGACGGGCATTCCGTCAAATTTTTCTTTAATCAGTGCCGCAAGGTCGGTTTTGAGCACATCCTGATTGATGATTTCAATATTATCAAAATCGGCAAGTGTCTCGTCAAGAATCGGCAGAAGTCTTGTGTCAAGCTCAACGCAGACAACCTTTTTTGCCCTTTTTGCAAGCTCGGCAGTCAGTACTCCGATGCCTGCGCCGATTTCAATTACACCGCAGTTTTCATCAATTCCGCTTTCCTGCGCCATTCTCGGGCAGACTGACGGATTTACGATAAAATTCTGTCCGAGAGCTTTCGAAAAATGAAATCCGTGACGGCTCAGGATATCTTTTATTGTTCCAATATCAGTTAAATTCTGCATTACAGTAACCTCGTATCGTTTATTATAAGCTCAAAATCGCAGCCGAAATATGCGGCAGATTTCTTGCAGAGCACCATTCTTTCGATAAAAATCTCGAAATATTCCATAACGGGGCAGATTTCGGTGTCGATTTTAAGGGTAAGACAAATCATTTTGGCTTCCTTATCCACTGCAAGCTCAGAGCTGAAAACTGCGTAGTTGACTCTGTCGTGAATATCTGTTTTGACTGTCTTTTTGCTTCTTACTCTCGTTGTGCGAACATCGCTTTTATCTGCAAGAATGAGTGCGGCAGCAAGAGGAGTAACGGGGGCGGCGGTCTTTTCGTCATGATGACCGATTGCCGTTGTTACCGCGATAACCTCTGAAACGGGGAAACTCCGTGCTCTGAGAAGCTCAAAAGCAAGAAACGCACCGCTCTGAGCGTGGTCACAGCGGTTGACGGTATTGCCGATATCGTGCATCAGACCCGCAATTTTCGCAAGCTCGCAAGTTCTCTCATCATAACCGAGAGTTTCAAGAATTCTGCTTGCATCCTCTCCCGTTTTAACCGCATGGGCAAGTCCGTGCTCGGTATATCCGATTTCTCCGAGAACATCGTTTGCAGATTTTATATATGCGATTATTTCTTCGTCTTTCTTCAAATTCTCATAGCTGAACAAAAAACGCACTTCCTTTTCACAAAATATTGGCAAGACTTCCGTTGATTTTTGCCGAAATATAATTATAATATATAATGGTATATAAAATAAAAACTTGGAGGAACATATATGTCTATTCTTGTAACAGGCGGAGCAGGTTTCATCGGCTCCCACACCTGCGTTGAGCTTCTTAATGCGGGATACGATACTATTATACTCGATAATCTTTGCAACAGCAAGAGCGAAAGCATAAATCGTGTTAAAGAAATTACGGGCAAGGATATAAAATTCTATAATTGCGATATCCGTGACCGTGAGGGTCTTGACAAAATCTTTGCTGAAAACAAAATTGACGCAGTTATTCATTTCGCAGGTCTCAAAGCAGTCGGCGAAAGCTGCGCAAAGCCTCTTGAATATTACGATAACAACATCGGCGGCACCGTTATTCTTTGCGAAGCGATGAAGGATGCAGGCTGCAAAAAGATGGTTTTCAGCTCATCTGCAACCGTTTACGGCAGCGAGAATCCCTCTCCTCTCAAGGAGGATATGCCCGAAGGCAAAACAACAAACCCCTACGGCACAACAAAGCTTTACATTGAAAGAATCCTTAAAGACACATGTGCATCCGACCCCGACTGGAGCGTCTGTCTTCTCCGCTATTTCAACCCCATCGGCGCACACAAGAGCGGCAGAATCGGCGAAGACCCCAACGGAATTCCCAACAACCTTGTTCCCTATATCGCTCAGGTTGCCATCGGCAGAAGAGAATTCCTCAATGTTTTTGGCAATGACTATGATACACCCGACGGCACCGGCGTGCGTGACTACATCCATGTTGTTGACCTTGCACTCGGCCACATCAAGGCTGTTGAAAAAATTCTCGGTGAAAAGGGCTGCTTTACTTACAACCTCGGAACAGGCGTCGGCTACAGCGTTCTCGATGTTGTGAAAGCATTCGAAAAAGCAAGCGGAAAACCCGTTAAATATGTTGTTGCTCCCAGAAGAGCGGGCGACATCGCAACCTGCTACTCCGACCCCTCAAAGGCAAAGGAAGAGCTTGGCTGGGTTGCAACAAGAGGCATTGACGAAATGTGTGAGGACTCATGGCGCTGGCAGTCACAGAATCCCAACGGATTTGAGGGCTGATTATGCTGAATTATATCTGGGATTTTGACGGAATGCTTTTTGACAGCTATCCGCATATCACCTCAGCTTTTCTCAAAATGATGCGTGATTTCGGCAAGGAAGCCGACTATGATGAAGCAAAAGCCCTGCTCGAAATCACCTTTGCCCATTGCTATGACCGTTATGGCACAGCGGAAGAAGAAAAAGAACTTTTCAGAAAATATGAGCATGATTATTCTCTTCGTCCCATCGCCGTGCCGTTTGAAAATACGGTGAAAACTCTCAGAACTCTTCACGAAAGAGGCTGCAGACATTTTCTTTATACCCACAGAGGTCATGAAACCTCTCAGTATTATCTTGAAAAATATGACATTGCAAAGTATTTTTCAGGATTTGTCGATTCATCAAACGGATTCCCCGCAAAGCCCGCACCTGATGCGGTTGAATTCATCTGCAGGGAATACGGTCTCGACAAAAGCAAAACCGTTATGATCGGCGACAGAGAAATCGATGTTTTGTCGGGCAAGAACGCAGGCGTTTACGGCTGCCTTTACACAAAAAAAGAAAACATTGAATCCTCGGCTGATTATATTGTCAAAGATATTATTGAAATTTTAAATATTGAATAAACGGAGGTAACCCGCATGAGAGCAGTTATCACAGTTATCGGCAAGGATATGGTTGGTATCCTCGCAAAAATCTCAACCGAATGCTCAAACCACAATATTAACGTTCTTGAAGTTACTCAGTCAATTCTTCAGGATATGTTTGCTATGATTATGATGGTTGACATCGAAAAATCAGACATTCCTTTTACCGAATTTTCGGATATGCTCAGCAAAACAGGCAGTGAAATGGGTCTTTCCATTCACGCTATGCACGAAGACATTTTCAACGCAATGCACACAATATGAGGTGACGCACAATGCTTAATGCAAGAGATATTCTCGAAACCATAACCATGATTCAGGACGAACATCTTGACGTCCGAACAATAACAATGGGCATTTCGCTTCTCGACTGCTGCCACAGCGATGTTGATGTTATGTGTCAGAGAGTTTATGACAAAATCACACGCTACGCAAAAGATCTTGTCAGAACCGGTGAGCAGATTGAAAAGGAATTCGGCATTCCCATTATCAACAAAAGAATTTCCGTTACACCCGCAGCAATGATTCTCGCTTCATGCGAAGATAAGGACGCTGTCAAGCTTGCAAAAACTCTTGAAAAAGCGGCGGTTACCTGCGGAGTCAACTTCCTTGGCGGCTTCTCTGCTCTCGTTCAGAAGGGCTTCGGTCCCGGCGATAAAGAGCTTATCGAAGCTATCCCCGAGGCTCTGAGTGTCACCGACCACATCTGCTCTTCGGTCAACATCGGCTCAACAAAGGCGGGCATCAACATGGATGCCGTTGCAATGATGGGCAAGGTTGTCAGAAAGAGCGCAGAGCTCACAGCAGACAGAGACTGTATCGGTCCCGCAAAGCTTGTTGTTTTCTGCAACGCACCCGAGGATAACCCGTTTATGGCGGGCGCATTCCACGGTGCAGGCGAGCCCGACTGCGTAATCAATGTCGGCGTATCGGGTCCGGGCGTTGTAAGAGCGGCGCTCGCAAAGGCGGGCGACTGCGACCTGACTGCAGTTGCAGATATCATCAAGAAAACCGCTTTCAAAATCACCCGTATGGGTCAGCTCGTTGCAAGTGAAGCAACACGCAGACTCGGCGTACCCTTCGGAATCGTTGACCTCTCGCTTGCCCCTACACCCGCAATCGGCGACTCGGTTGCTCATATCCTTGAAGAAATGGGTCTCGAATGCTGCGGCTGCCACGGCACAACCGCTGCGCTCGCACTTCTCAACGACGCGGTTAAAAAGGGCGGCGTTATGGCTTCATCGCATGTCGGCGGACTTTCGGGCGCATTCATTCCCGTTACGGAAGATGCAGGCATGATTGACGCAGCACGCTGCGGCGCACTGACAATCACAAAGCTTGAAGCAATGACAGCCGTATGCTCGGTCGGTCTCGATATGATTAACATTCCCGGCGACACACCCGCAGAAGTTATTTCCGCAATCATTGCTGACGAAGCCGCAATCGGCATGGTTAACTCAAAGACAACCGCAGTCAGAGTTATCCCCGCAATCGGCAAGCAGGTCGGCGAAGAGCTCAGCTTCGGCGGACTTCTCGGAAGCGGCCCCGTTATGCCTCTTTCAACCTATTCCCCCGCAAAGTTCATTTCCCGAGGCGGCAGAATCCCCGCTCCCATGCAGAGCCTCAAGAACTGATATATATAATGTAATATATAATAAGCCCCGTGCGAATTTCAGAATCCGCACGGGGCTGTTTTCATTCAATTTTCAATTCAGAAAACATTGCAGATAAGCTTCCATACCTTGCCGAAAACATCAAGAACAAAGTTGGTGACTCTCCAGAAAGCATTGAGATTGAAGCTTTCAAGGAAGTCGGCAATAAAGTCATCAAGCTTTTCATTTTTGATTTTATCTGAGGGTGCTTCATCGGTTTTTGAGATTGCAAAGCTGTCAACTCTGACTGCCTCGCCGTCAACAACCTGATAAGCGTTATAATAAAGCTCGTTGCCGTCAACGGTAATTGCCGAGAACATTGAATGCTCGCTGTCAACAATCGCTTCCGCTCTCGGGAACGATTTATCGGTTGCTTCGACATCCTTCGTCTTATAAATCTTTACGCCCGAGGTGCCGCAGATTGAATAAACGGTGCCCTTGGGGTCATATTTCATTTCGTAGTCGAGTCCGTTATAGGTAACGGTTTCTGTCTTTGAGGGAACAACCGCATTTGCGTTGAGTGCATCCGTTCTCAGATAAACATGGTCATGGCCCTGAAGTACAAGGTCAACTCCGAGATAGGGAAGAAGTGCGCCGAGCTGCTTTCTCATTCCCTCAACGTCGCCGTCATCATAGTGAGAACCGTTGGAATAGAGTGCCTTATGAAGCACTACAACCTTCCACTGAGCGTCGCTGTTTCTGATATCATCTTTGAGCCATTCAATCTGAGCTTCACCAAGCTTATCATCCTCGATGTCATTGGTGTTGAGAACTGTGAAGTGAACGCCGTTATAGTCATATGAATAATAAACGCCTGCTTCTTCGTCCTGCTCGGGAACATTCGGAAGAGTGAATACGCTTGAAATTGCCGCCTGCGCATCCTCATGGTTGCCCGAAGTCGGCATGAAAGGAAGATCAAGGAAAGTTGTTGTTGAATTGAGGAAATAATTCCAGTGCTTGACATGCTCACCTGCGTCAACCTGATCGCCCGCCGAAACGATAAACTTTCCTTCGGGATGAGTGTCTCTTGCAGTTTCAATTACCTGAGCAAATCTCTCATACTGATCCTGCCTCTGAGCCTGCGGGTCAGTTACATAGAAGAAGGTGAATGCATCATCGCTGCCGCCTGCGGTTTCAATTGTTCCGACCTCGCTCCACCAGCCCTTTCCGGCATCGCCCACACGGTAGCAGTATTTTGCACCTGCTTCAAGACCGCTGAGCTTAACGGTATGCTGAACATAATCGGTCGTGTAGGGAAGCAGACTGAAAATGCCGAGATCTGCGCCGGGATAGCTTCTCTGAACAGTTTCGCTTGAAGCATCAACCCTGCTGTCGGCTGTCGGAACACCCGTAAACTCAGGGCTTTCGCTGTAAGGCACAAGCTCGATATCGGAAGCGGTGAGGCTGTATTTTGTAAGCCATGTAACTGTCATTTCAGTTGAAGAATCCTCGCCGAAATTAACAACGGTCTGAGAGGGAAGTCTGTAGTTTTCCTGCGTTGCTTCAACCTCAATGGGTCCGTTATAGGTAAGAGTAATATTGTTATCCTTTGCGTCATCGAGCAGGAAGCTGCCGATCATCCATGAAATCGTGTAGCCCCATGCTTCAAACTGACTGAAGGTCAGATATTCGCCAGCAAGATGGTCAATGATTGCGTCAATTGAGCTGTACTCCTCGGGGATAATCGGAAGACCGAGAACGCTGTCAATAAGATTTATGAAGCTGTTGTTGCCGCCGAGAAGAGCCTCTGTTGCGCCCTGAAGAACTCTGCCGAGAATGTGGAAAAGAGTTCCTGCAGGGAAGAGCTCACCGGGGTTGAAATCAAGATTTGCAAGAATTTCATTTTGAACAAGGTCTGTCACAACAACTTCACGCAGAATGTTGAACAAATCCTCTGCAAGCTCGCCGCTGTCAAATCCCTCAAGGATATCGGTGATATAAGGATATTTTGAAATATCCTCGTCGCCCGCATAGAAAATAAGCATAACGCTTGCTGCAAGCTCGCCGACATTGCAGCCCTTTCCGGTCAAAGGATAGCCTAGCTTTTCATTCTGAATGGTAGCAGGAAGCTCGGAAAGCTCAAAGCTGAGAAGCTTATTGATAATAGCGTCAATCTTTGCGAGAGTGCCGTCGATGTCGTTGATGTAAACCTCGTCAATCTGAGAGCCGAGGTCATTGATAAAGCCCATAACATTGCCGCTGACGGTGAGAATATCCATGCCGCCGAGCGCAAGGCCGTTTGTGCCGAGAGCGTCGATGATTATCTTTTCAAGATCAAGATTCTTTGTTGCAAGATAATCAATCAGTCCGCCCGCCTGCTGAATTTCAGCGAAAAGATCACTGATGAAGGGATTTACAGCGCCGCTGATAAGATCCTGCACGCCGCCCTCACCGAAGGAGCGCTCAAATGAATAAGTATACTTGAACGGTGATTCATAAACCGTTCCGTCATCATTCTTTACGGGCTGATATTTGTCAATATCCAGAGTCTGATCATCCATTGTTATATTGCTTCCGTCAGAAACAAAATCAACAATTTTATAGTAGTTGGGATATCCCGAAAGAGTCGGGGTGAGAATATCGTGGATAGCTTCGCCGTTATCGGAAACATGCGAAGCAACATCGTCCGCATGAAGATGACCCGTGAAGATATAATGCATGCCTGCATCGGCATATGTTTCCGCAACCTTAAGCCATTCCTGTACAACGAAGGGCCAGAAGGTAGCTTCTTCAATTGCCATATGGGGAATGAGGTTATGATGCTGCATTGCAACAACCGTGAGGCCCTCTTCCTCTGCGCTTTCGCATTCGTCAACAATCCATTCAAGCAGACCTTCGGCAATTCTGCCGTCAGTCATATGCTCGTTATCCTCAGCGCCGTTGTCTTCGCTGTACATGCAGCTGTCAATGGCGATGAGCTTATAGCCGCCAAGGACTTTCGTATATGAAAGCATGCCGCCTTTTTTGCCCTCTTCGGGAACAAAAACACTGTCCGCCTCGTTATATCCGAAATCTGCATAGATTTCACGGAATTCCTCGGGAGTTGTTATTCTTGCGGGCTCCTGAATGCCGTTTTCAAATGTACAAGCATTGCTGTTGTTAACGTCATGGTTACCGGGGACTACGAATACGGGAATTCCTGTTTCTTCCTCGAAAGCTCTGAACTTTTCTGCAAGCGCAACATGACCCTCATACTCGCCGTCCTTGGTAAGGTCACCGGGAATAAGGACATAAGTTGAGCCGTCTTCTGCCGCATTGCGCAGCACACCGTCAAGAGCATTTTCAACAAGCGAATCAAGATCGTCATATTCCTTATGCTTGTTTTTCAGGAAGGTCTGCCAGACCTCACCCTTCTCGCCCTTGAGCGACTGCGGATAATAATGGATATCGGAAATGACTCCGAAGCGGATTGAGGCGGTATCAGCGCTGACAATCATGGGTACGCTTGCAAAAACAAGGGCAATTGCAAGCACAACGCTGATAAACTTTAACGAAAATTTGCCTTTCATTTTTACTCTCCTTTAAAGCATTTTAGGGCTCAGTTGCCTGAGCCCTGCATTTTTTAGATGTTTTTAAGAAGGGGACCAATGCCTGCTATAGCCGCAGGAATACCCTTGAGAATCTTGCGGATGCCGCCCTTTTCACCGGCAAGCCACATAACAAGACCGTTTGCCATATCCTCGCTCATTACGCCGCCGCTCATACTGATGAAATCACGGAAAGGTGTCTGCAGAGCGATTGCCTGAGCAAAACCTGCGGGAACAACGGTTGTAAGAAGCTTATAAAATCTCTTGCCGTTCTTTGTGTGGCTGCAGCTTTCAAAGGTGTCCTGAATGCTGAGATTACGGTTCTTCTCGTAATCTGTGGGAGGAAGCTCTCTGCCGAGAACAGCAATGAACTGATCTACAGGCATATTCTGAACTTCGCCTGTGTAATAAAGAGGAGCATCTGCCGAATAATCGGGAATCTCCGCCTCGGGAGCTGCAACATTAACTGTTGCGGAAAGTCTGATGTCTGCACTTGATGCACCGACAAGAATATCAAATTCGCCGCTTTCAACGCACCAGTCATTGATTTTTACGTTGTAGAAAGCAAACGCTCTCTTTGAAAGGTTGATTGTGATTTCCTTCTGCTCGCCGGGATTGAGCCATACCTTCTTGAAGCCCTTGAGTTCCTTCTCGGGTCTGTAGATTGTGCTCTCCTTGTCAGCAACATAAAGCTGAGCAATTTCATAACCGGGAACACTGCCTGTATTCTTGACCTTGAATGATACTGTAAGAGTATCTGTATCGTTCATTGCAGTCTTATCAAGCTTGATATCGGAATATTCAAATGTTGTGTATGAAAGACCGAAGCCGAAGGGATAGCGCACCTGTCTGCCGATCTTTTCGTAATATCTGTAGCCGATATAAACACTCTCACGGTATTCAACTGTTGCGGGGTTACCGGGGAAGTTATTCTTTGCGGGAGTGCAGTTATAGCACATGGGATATGTTTCGGGAAGCTTACCGCTGGGGTTGACAGCACCCGAAAGAATGTCTGCAACTGCGCCTGCGCCTGCCTGACCGCCGAGGTAGGAGTTGAGAAGAGCGCTTACGCCGTCATTCCAGGGAAGAGCAACGGGTGAGCCGCCTGCAAGAACAACAACAACATTCTTGTTGACCTTGAGAATCTCTTCAACAAGTCTGTTGTGTGACTCGGGAAGATCCATATGACTTCTGTCGAATCCCTCTGCCTCGTATTCATCGGTAAGACCGACAAAGAGAACTGCGGTTTCGCATTTCTTTGCAAGCTCAACGGCTGCTGCAAGATGCTCAGCGTTTTTCTTTGCCTTGCTCTTTTTAAGCTCGTATCCCTGTGCGAATTCAACATTAAATCCGCTCTTCTGCATCTCTTCAAGAGCATTGTCAAGCTGTGTGGGGTTGATATGTGATGAGCCTGCGCCCTGATATCTGGGCTTTCTTGCAAGCTCACCGATGATTGCAATCTTACCGCTCTTCTTGAGGGGAAGAATGCCGTTGTTCTTAAGGAGAACCATTGATTCTGCGGCAACTCTTCTTGCGAAGGGCTGATCATCAGCATCGTTATACTGATAGTTTGCCTGTGCGCCGTTAACTGCTTTCTTTATAAGATTGAGAACATTTTCTGCTCTCTCGTTGAGAACTGCTTCGTCAAGTGCGCCGCTTCTGACTGCGTCAACAATCTTCTTTGCACCTGAGCCAGATGATGAGGGCATTTCAAGGTCATTGCCGTTCTTGAGACCGAGAACTCTGTCATTGACTGCGCCCCAGTCGCTGACTACAACGCCGTCATAGCCCCACTCGTCACGGAGGATTTCAACCTGAGTGTGCTTGTTTTCGGAGCCGTGAGCGCCGTTGATTTTGTTATAGGAATTCATTACGGTCCAGGGCTTGCCCTTCTTGACCGCAATCTCAAATGCTGTAAGATAAATTTCACGAAGCGCTCTTTCGTCAACAACTGAATCGCAGGTCATTCTGCGTGTTTCCTGGCTGTTGGCGCAGAAATGCTTGAGCGATGTGCCTACACCCATTGACTGAACGCCCTGAATAAAGCTTGCTGCAAGCTCGCCTGCAAGCACGGGATCTTCTGAGAAATATTCAAAGTTTCTGCCGCAGAGAGGCGAACGCTTCATATTGATGCCGGGTCCGAGAAGCACGCCGACCTCTTCTTTAAGGCACTTCTTGCCGAGAGCAACGCCCATTTCATAAAGAAGCTCGGGGTTCCATGAAGCTGCGGTTGTTGCAGCGGTGGGATAGCTGATTGCAGGCACGCTGTTTGAGAGGCTGTCGCCCTTCTTGCTGTAGTCCTTCTTGCGGAGTCCGTGAGGGCCGTCACACACCATGATTGAGGGGAAACCGTATTTTTCCATGCCCTTGAGGTGCCAGAAATCAGCACCGTCACACATTGCCGCCTTCTCTTCAAGAGTCATCTGTGCGAGAATTTCTTTTACATCTTTCATTGGTAGTCCTCCTTATATATCTGAAGATTCATCTAAACCAAGTATATCATCGGCGTTCATGCCGTCGATTTCTTCAACATTTCTGAGCTTTTTGCGGATAAGCTCGTTTCTTTTGTCCGCTTCGTCAAGCGATCTGCCCGCTTCTTCGATTTTCTGCTTTGCTTTCTGAAGCACGATGCCGAATTTATCATACTGCACCTTTGCGGCAGCAAGCAGCAGACGGACTTCATTCGCTTTTTCATTTATCGCAACCGCTCTGAAGCCGAGAGAGAGCGAATTGAGAAGCGCTGTTATCGTTGTCGGACCCGCAAGCATAATGTTGTATTCACTGCGGATTCTCTCGGCAATTCCCGAGCGTGACGATGCGATTTCAGCATAGAGACCCTCGGTTGCAAGATAGAGAATTGCATAGGGTGTTGTTGTCGGAACATTGATATATTTTGCAACGGTTTTTGCTTCGCCGAGAACTCTTGCTTCAAGCGCTTTTCTTGCGGCAGCGAGAGCTTCCGCATCTGCCGAATCGGCTGCGTCGCAGAGCCTGACATAGTCCTCCATGGGGAATTTCGAGTCAATCGGAAGATATGTTATTCTTGAATTACCGTCACCCGAAGGAATTTTAACGGCAAATTCAACTCTTTCCTTTGAGGAGGCATCGCATGCGAAGTTAGTTTCGTACATGCCCGGTATTGTCTGATCAAGAATTGCACCGAGCTGAACTTCAGCCCATGTTCCCCTCGCCTTGACATTGGTCAGCACTCTGTTGAGCGTTGTTACGTTTGCAGTAACGCCGTTTGAAAGCTCCTTCATTTCGCCGAGCGATTTATAAACATTTTCGAGTCTGTCGGAAACGGTTTTGAATGAGCTGTCAAGCCTCTGTGAAAGAGTTGATGTCAGCTTTTCATCAACCGTCAGCCTCATCTGCTCAAGCTTCTTTTCGTTGCTTTCGCGCATACGGTCAACGGCTTCCGCAAGTACCTTGCCCTGCTTCACGCTCTGTTCAAGGTTATTGACTCTGATGTTTTCAATTTTTTCGCTCATTTCCGTGAGCCTTGCCGAGGTTTCCATTCTCAGGTTATGCTGAGCGGTCTGATTTTCGCGTCGGCTTCTCTCAAATTCCGAGCCGAGAGAGCGGGAAAGCTCGGATATCTTTTCGTTAAGCGAATCAATCTTCGCATCGTTTTTATTCTTCTGCTTCGACAGAAGTACAATAAGCAGAAGAATTACTGCCGCAAGAAGGGCAATGGTTATGTAATCAGTCATATTCAAACCTCTAATCCGCCATTATACTATGTAATGTTAACATATTTTTACCAAGTTGGCAATAATTTTGAGTAAATTTTATAATGTTATTTATCATTGTTGATATTTTTCGGGGATTGTGATAAAATAAGCCCACAAAACACGGAGGTTCGGATTATGATTGGTATTATCGGCGCAATGCGCATCGAAGTTGAAACAATAAAATCGCTTATGGAAAACAAGCAGACCCAGACCGTAAGCGGTGTTGAATATGTCAGCGGCACTCTTCACGGAAAAGAAATTGTTGTTGCGGTCTGCGGCATCGGCAAGGTTGCCGCCGCAATGTGCGCCCAGACAATGATTCTGAAATATTCGCCCGAAGCAATCATCAACACGGGCGTCGGAGGAAGCCTCAGCGAAAAGCTGAATATCTGCGATGTCGCAATCGCCGAAAGCCTTGTGCAGCATGACATGGACACCTCTCCGCTCGGCGACCCCGTCGGTCTCATTTCGGGCATAAACATCATCAACATCCCCTGCGACGCTGCGGTTGTTGATAAGCTTGAAAAATGCGTTGAAGCCCTCGGAAATATCAAAGCCGTCAGAGGCGTTATCGCTTCGGGAGACCAGTTCATCGCAGACAGCGCAAAGAAGGATTACATCAAGAGCAATTTTGATGCAATCGTATGCGAAATGGAAGGCGCAAGCATCGCTCAGGTTTGCTACACAAACGGCGTACCCTTCGGCGTTGTGCGTGCGGTCTCAGACTGCGCTGACGGCTCATCTCATATGGATTACGGCGAATTTCTCCCCGTTGCAGCTGCCAACGCAGCGAAGCTGATTGAACTTTTTGTGATTGAATCATAACGGTGATTTGCCATGAAAAACACAAAAGATAAAACTTCATTCAAAAAGTTTTTTCCTTTTGCATCTTTCCGTATAGATGCTTTGGCAGATTATCTTACCGGAATGCGCCGGCAGGGATTCATGTTTGAAAGCATGAGTTCTTTCAATGTTCTGAAATTCAGACCGGTTAAGCCCCGTAGCGATTTGAGATATGTTGTTCTTAATCATTATTTCTCCTACTCGGGACGCAGAGAAAAAATAAGGGATTGGGATATAGAATTCATGAAGCAGCGTTTCCCTCAGTTTCACAGAGAGTTTAACAATCAGTCTGAACTGTCCTCTCCGGGGGATGCCGTTAAATTCACTGTGTACTGTTCATCGGTGATTTCCGACGAAGACATTGAAGCCCTTAAAATGTTCCGAAAGAAAAGACTGAGAAAAATCAATGTTTTTAAAACAGTTTTATACTCGTATACTTTAGCTTTTTTTACAGTTTTATGGGCTCTTGCGTTAATCCAACTGCGGTAACTTCGGTTACCGCTTTTTCTTTCAGCAAAATTGCTCTATTTTTAATAAAAATAGTTTACAATTTGTTGACATTGGACAAAAGATTTGATAAAATGAATTGACTGTATTTATAAACAAGGAGGAAATCAAAATGATTGACCAGAAAACCCTTGCTTACATCAATCTTTACGGCGTTCTCGGCACTCTCGAAAATCTTTGCGAGCTTGCTCCCGAGGCGTCAGGTCTGCTCACCAATAAAAAGCCCATATCTATCGGCTTTGAAGTCAAGGGCGGCCCCAGCGCAACAATAACCTTTATCAACGGCAAATGCCGCATGGAGCAGGGTTGCGCAAAATGCGATGTTAAGCTCCCCTTCAGCTCCTGTGAAAAATTCAACGGGCTTATTGACGGAACAACAACCCCCATCCCCTCAAAGGGCTTCCAGCATATCAAGTTCCTGCTCAATGACTTCACAAAACTTACCGATCTTCTCAATAAATATATGAGACCCGAACCCGCTGACCTTGAGGATCCCGATTTCTTCAGAATCAGCACATCTCTTATGCTTTACACAATCACCGTTGCAATCGCTCAGATAGGCAACAACGATGAAATCGGCAAATTCTCCGCAGAACATATGGTTGACGGCGAAATTGCATTCAGCATAAAAGACGGTCCCTCTTCAACAATCAGAGTTAAAAACCACAGACTTCTCGGCATCAAGAAGCCCTGCGAGAATCCCAGAGCAATCATGGAATTCTCAAGCATTGAGCTTGCAAGAGCCCTCTTTGACGGCAAGGTTAACGCAATCGCCTGCGTAGGCACCGGCGATATCGTCATGAAGGGTATGATTTCAATGCTCGACAATCTCAACCGCATTCTTGACAGAGTTGCTCTGTATCTTGCATAAGGAGGAAGAGAAATGAGTATGAAAATCAACACACACGCAAAAAGCGCAGAGCTCTTCCAGAGAGCCGCAAAGGTAATTCCTTCGGGTCTTTACGGTCATCAGGGCCCCGCTGAGGGCTGCTGCATTCCCGTTTCCGCTTATCCCCTCTTCAGTCAGAAGGCTCAGGGCTCATATTTCTGGGATGTTGACGGAAACAAATACATAGACTACATGTGCGCATACGGTCCCAACGTTCTCGGTTACAATGACCCCGACGTTGACAAGGCTGTTATGGAGCAGATGAAAATTGAAAACTGCGTTACCGCTCCCTCAACAAAGATTATCGAGTTTGCTGAGCTTATGGTTGACACCGTTGCTTCGGCTGACTGGGCATTCTTTGCAAAGAACGGCGGCGACACAACAACCGCTGCTATCATGACCGCAAGAGCAGCAACGCACAAAAAGAAAATCATCTTCGTTAACGGCTATTACCACGGCGTTGCTCCCTGGTGCCAGAAGATTGACTATCCCGGTGTTATTCCCGAAGATGTAAAGAATAATCTTTATGTTGACTGGAACGATTTCGAGGGTCTCAAGAAGGTTGTCGAAGAAAACGAAGGCGAAATCGCCGCATTCATATCAACTCCTTATATGCACGGCAATTTTGTTGACAATATTCTTCCTGCAGAAGGCTATTGGAAGAAGGTCCGTGACCTCTGCACAGAAAAAGGCATCGTTCTTATCATAGACGACGTTCGCTGCGGCTTCAGACTTGACCTTGCCGGCTCCGACCATTTCTACGGCATCGAAGCTGACCTCATCTGCTTCTGTAAGGCACTTGCAAACGGCTGGAACGTTTCCGCTCTCTGCGGTAAGGATTGGCTCAAGAGCTCAATCAGCGGACTTTCTTACACAGGCAGCTACTGGATGAGCGCAGTTCCCTTCGCAGCGGCAATCGCTTGCATCAACAAGATGAAGGAAATCGACCTTCCCAAGTTCTGCCTTGAAAAGGGCACAATGCTCACCGACGGACTCAAGGCTGCAGCGGCAAACAACGGCTTTAACCTCAATGTTTCGGGTGAGCCCGCACTCTTCTATCTCATGCTCAAGGATGACGATTCGCTCATGCTTCATCAGGAATGGATTGCAGAGGTTGTCAAGAGAGGCGTTTACATGACCAATCACCACAACCACTTCATCAACGCATCGCTTTCCGATGAGGATATCAAGCACACCATCGAGGTTGCCGAAGATGCATTCAGGGCTGTGCGCAAGAATCACCCCGAGCTCGGATAAATCAATTCGCAACAATAGGGCGGCGGATACTGCCGCCCCCAAAAATAGATATTTAGGAGGAATTTCTCATGGCATTAACCAAGCAGGAATGGCTTGAGCTTGAAAAGCAGGCTCACGAGCTGCGCAAACTCTGCCTTGACACTACCTATTGGGCAGGCAGCGCTCACATCGGCGGCGGTATGAGCGTTATGGATATGCTCACCATTCTCTATTACAAGTATATGAAGTATGATGTTGCCAACCCCCAGTGGGAAGACAGAGACCGCTTCATTCTCAGCAAGGGTCACGCAGGCGTTGCTCTCGCAAGCCTTGTTTGTCATGTAGGCTTTGACGATAAAGAAAAGCTCAAGACATTCAATCTCAGCAACTCAACAATGGGTATCCACCTTGACTCAAATAAGGTTAAGGGTATCGACGCTTCAACAGGTTCTCTCGGTCACGGTCTTTCAATCGCACTCGGCACCGCTCTTGCTGCTAAGGTTCTCGGCAAGGATTACAAAACATATTGTATCCTCGGAGACGGTGAATGTGACGAAGGCTCAAACTGGGAAGCAGGTATGGCTGCAGCTCACTTCAAGGCAGACAACCTCATTTCTTTCGTTGACCGCAACAAGTGCATGATCGACGGCAGAACAGAAGATGTTATGAAGCTTGAGCCTCTTGCAGACAAGTGGCGTTCATTCGGCTTCATCGTCAAGGAAGTTGACGGACATAATTTCAACGAGCTTGCAGAGGCAATTGACTTCGCACTCGAAAACAAGGGCGCTCCCGTTATGATTATCGCCGACACAATCAAAGGATGCGGCGTTGATTACATGGAAGACGATTATAAGTGGCACTACGGCGCACTTAACGAAGAAAAATATGAGCTTGCAAAGGCAAGCCTTGAAAAACACTATGCAAAGCGCATCGCTCGTGCAGAAAAGGAGGGCATCTGATTATGGCAGGAGGATTAACCTATACAGCTACCGAATCAACAGCTTTCTCAACAGCTGAGATTTACGGTAAGGCTCTCTGCGAGCTTGGCGAAAAGCATCCCGAGGTTGTTGCTCTCACCGCTGACCTCGGCAAATCAACAAAAATCGGTATGTTCGGCGAAAAATTCCCCGACAGATATTTCAATGTAGGTATTGCAGAGCAGAACATGTTCGGCATGGCAGCAGGTATGGCAAGAGCAGGTCTTGTTCCCTTCCTTTCAACATTCTCTGTTTTCGCTTCTCTCAGAAGCGCCGACCAGCTCCACACAGACATCTGCTATCAGAATGTTAACGCAAAAATCATCGCTACCCATGCGGGCACATCATTCGGTCAGGCAGGTTCAACTCACCACGCTATCTGCGACATGGCAGTTGCCCGTTCAATCCCCAACCTTACCGTTATCTGCCCCGCAGACGGTCTCGAAACATACAACGCAGTTCACGCTGCATATGATAATTTCGGTCCTTACTACATCCGTATCAACAGAGGCTTTGACCGTGTTCTTTATGACACCACAGATTACGGCTTCGAGGTTGGTAAGGCTGTCACAATCAACGAAGGCTCGGATATCACAATCATCGCTTGCGGCTCATGCGTATTCCAGGCATATCAGGCTGCAAAGTTCCTTGAGACAAATGACGGTCTTAAGGTAAGAGTTCTCAACATGCACACAATCAAGCCCATCGATAAAGAAGCTATCGTTAAGGCAGTTATGGAAACCCGCCGCATCATCACAGCTGAAGACCATAACATCCTCGGCGGTCTCGGCTCAGCGGTTGCAGAGGTTATCGTTGAGGCTGGTAAGGGCTGCGCATTCAAGCAGCTCGGTATCCCTGACAAATTTGCACCCATCGGTCTCCACGAGGACATTATGTCAACTCTCGGCATTGACCAGAACGGCATTATCGCAGCAGTCCGCGAAGTTATGGGTAAGGACTTCGAGCTTGATGACGACTGGGACGACGAAGTCTGATAACTTCGTTAATAATGTTGCCTGACGGCAAATGAAGTGCCTTCGGCGTGAAGCACGCCTTGCGGCGTATAAAGTGTTTCTCCGCAATGATTCGGATAGGCTTCGCCTATAACCGTTTATGCAGGGGCGATTCACGAATCGCCCGCAAATCAAATCCGCCGCTGCACTATCCCTTTTAAAACAACCGAAAGGAATGATTTATATGGCTTCGAGAGAAGACTTTTTGACCAATAAAATTTTCCTTTGTGCGGTTCTTCCCCTTATCAAAACAATCGCTTCCGATGACCCCAAGCTTGCAAAGAAATTTGAGCATGCTCATGCGGTTATTCAGGTCAGCGCAAAAGATCCCGACGCTCCCGACGGAAAGTTTTCAACTCATTTCGTTGTTAACTGCGGCGAATGGACCTGCCACACAGATAAGGTTGCAACCAACGCTCATATCGAGCTCGAATTCAAGAGCATCGAAACAATGAACGCATTTTTCAAAGGAAAAATCGGCCCCTCAACGCTTCCCGCAATGAAGGGTATTACAAAGAAACCCGCTGTTTTCGCAGCGTTTATGATGACACTTCTCAAAATGTCATCGCTTCTTACCGCCACTGAAGCTCCCGAGGACGAGGAAACAAAGAAGCTGCTTGTCAAATGCTATTTCTATCTGCTTTCAACAGGCATCAGCACCCTCAACAAACACGGACATGAAGAAATCCACAACTGGACTCTCAAGAGCCCCGACCGTGTTTATGCATGGGCAGTTAACGGATATCCCGAAATTTCGGCATATATCCGCATCAAGGCAGGTAAGTCAAAGGCGGGCAGAGGCGTTTACAAGCGTGCTCTCCCCTTCTTCACAATGCGTTTCGACTCGCTTGACAGCGCACTCGGAATTCTTATGGGCACCGCAGATATGCTCGAATTCACCAAAGAAAGCAAGCTTATCATGGACGGCGCACCCGAATTCGGCGCACAGATCGGCGACTATATGATGAAGGTCGGCGACTACGCAAGATAAAAAATCAACGGAGTACGGTTTATCCGTGCTCCGTTTTCTTGCAATATGCTCCGAACAGTGATATAATAATATCAGAACTTTCAGAAGGAGAAGAATTATGAATACTTTCAGAAAAATCATTGCTGTTTCCTCAGCCCTGATCATTGCCCTCAGCTTTGCTGCATGCGGCGACAAAACCGATGTTGAAACCACAACCGCTGCACCCGAAACAACTGCTTCAGCCGTAACGGAATCAACAACGGCACCCGTTGTTACGGAAGAATCAACAACAGAAGAAACAACAATTGCAGAAACCACAACCGAAATTATAACAACCACTTCTGCACCAACCACAAAACCGACAACCACATCGGCGCCCGCAACCACTCTCCCGACAACTGCTGCGCCAACCACTGCCAAAGCTCCTGAAGCCACAACTCAGAAAGCCGCTGTTCCCGCAACAAAAAAAGAAATTGTAGATTTCTACAATCAGGCAACGGCAACCGCAGCTTCTGCTAAGCCCTCATATAAGAAGGTCAATGAGACTGCGCTGAGCAACCTCAAAATGGGTGCTCTCGCAAAAATCAATTTAGTTCGTGAAACCGTCGGCGACTTCCTCGGCGAAGGCACAACAACCACAAACGCCAAAAAAGGTACCTTCAACGGCTCTTCGCTTGTGAACAGCACTCTTAAAGAAGCAGATGTAATCTCAGCAACCTGCACGCCCACCGCAGACGGCAAATACTACAACATAAAAATCACCGTCAAGACTGAAACAAACCCCTCAAAGAGCGGAAGTGCGCTCAGCCGATTCACCAAGGATTTCAAAGATGTCAAGGAAATCAGGGCCGGTCTTGCTGAAGCAGGCGCAAGCCTTGACGATGTGACAATCAAAACAACAAGCGTTGTTATCACCGCTAAAATCGAAGCGGCAACAAATCGTTTTGTATCACTCAACCACACCTTCAAAATGAGCGCAGTTCTCACAAATGTCAAGTATTCAATCGCAAAGGTCAAGCAGGCAAGCGCAGACCTTTCAACATCGGTTGACTATTCAACATTCAAATATTAAAAAGCAACGGCGTACTCTCGTCAGAGAATACGCCGTATTTTTATGATTTATATTCAAAAGTCTGCGGTGCTTCAAGCGCCTTGAGATATCTTCTGCATTCTTCCTTTGCCTTTTCAAGGTCAAGGTCAAGATAGTTGCCGCATTCCTTTCTTGTATTGCCGAAAACCTCTCCGTCATATGCAATGATATCCGCAAGAATTCTCTTGGTAATTTCAAGGATTTTTCCGTTATCCGCATTGCGTACAAGCAGATAGAAGCCCGTACGGCAGCCCATGGGGCCGAAGTAAATGACATCGTCTTTAATCTCGGAATTGCGCACAAATGTTGCAAACATATGCTCAACCGTGTGGGCAGTTGTTGTGTCCATAAAATCGCCACCGTTGGGAATTCTTGTTCTCATGTCATAGGTTGTAATGTCACCGTCAATCCGTGAAACATAAATGCCCTCTGTCAGCAAATCGTGGTCAACCGTGAAGCTTGTTATTCTGTTCATTTTTCTTTCTTTCCTTTCTGTTTTTATGTAATGCAACGAGGAGAGACCACAGCGGTAAAACATAGAGAAAAACTGCGGTCAGCATTGAAGCGGTCGGTGCGCCGGCCGAAGTCAGCGGAACAGAGCCCGCAATCGACCACGGAACAAGAGGCGAAACAACCACCGCCGTATTTTCAAGATTCATCGCCGCTTCTTCGTTATTCTTTTCGTCGCCCTCGCAGAGCTGATGTGTAAGAATTATCGCAAGCGTCTGATTGCAGGCAATGAGTGATGTAAGCGAAGAAGTGACGAGCGTTGCGCCGAAGGGCGTTATTTTTTTGCTCATTGTAAATATTTTTGATTTCAGCGAATTCAGCAGACCCGTTGCAGCAAAAATGCCCGAATAAGCCGATGAAAGACAGACAATCGCCGTTGCGTTGAGCATTGAAACAAGACCGCCGCCGTTCATCATACGGCTGATTTCCGCCGACTGCGCCTCAAATCCGAAAATCATTGTTTTCAGGAACTCGGAAATTTCAGCTTTCTGAACAAAAACCGCTACAAGCAGCGCAGAAACAAGGCTTGCAAGCATCGCAAATTTTGTTTTTATTCTCAGCAGCGAGAATGTTAGAATCACAACTGCGGGAATAACCGAAAGCCAGTGCAGGCTGAATTCTTCCGAAAACATCGTTTTAAGGTCGGGAGCATCACCGCCGCCCCCTGCAAAAAACCCGAGAATGACATAAACTGCACAGGTGATTATAAACGGCACAAACGCCGTGCGGAACATATTTTTTATGTTTTTGAAAATATCTGTTTTTGTAAGCTCGGAAACAAGCAACGCACTCGTTGAAACGGGTGAGCATCTGTCGCCGAAAAGCGAGCCCGCAAGCATTGCGCCGCCGACAATGACGGGATTCATTCCCATTGATTTTGCCATCGTCATGCAGATAACGCCCATTGTTGCCGAAGTGCCGAAGGATGTTCCCATAAGGAACGAAACAACGCAGTTGAGCAGAAATGTCATAAGCACAAAAACTTCGGGGCTTATGAAGTCTATCGCCGAGCAGATTATGAACGCTATCGTTCCGCTTGAACGCCACGAAGCAGTCAGCAAGCCGATAAGCAGAAAATTGATAAGAACATTTTTCGAGGTTTTTATTCCGTCAAAAATCATTCTGAATATCGCCTTGAACGAGTGCTTTTTCAGCTTTGCGTAGGCGCAGAAAACTATCAGCCCCGCCGCAAGCGCATAAAGCACGGACACATCAAAAATTATGCATATCATAAGTGCAAGGCAAAAAAGAGATAAAGTTAATATTTCCATAAAACACAACCTGAAACAATAAAAAATCGGTGCAGAAAAAATCCACACCGATTATATATCATATGTCTGATTTTTTCAAGACTTATCAGCACGGATGCAGCCGCATTATTTTTCATATGAGAGTCCGTCTGCACTGACATAATAAATCTCATACGGAAAATCAAAATCCCGAATCCAGTGATATCTTGCATGGCCGAAATATCCGTCCTTGACAAAGTGTTCCGGCTTCTCCCATGGAACATAGATTGTCCTGAGATGCTTATTTTTATAAATTGCACCGTAAGGGACAGTGCATTCCGTAAGTATCAGATTCTCGTTCGTTTTCCCCTGAGGATAGAGAAGCATCTGAGTGCCGTCTTCGGCAATGAATTCCGTTCTCGTATCCGAAGAGTCGGGAGCAATTCCGTTTTTATCCGGATTTTTGCTCATTTTCAGGAATACCCAACCCGTTATCAACGCTGAAGCAAGAAGAATAACCGACACAAAAATTATAATTTTCTTTTTCACTCGGGTCACTTCCTTTCAGCTTCCATTATATACACGAAAGCGTGAAAATTCAACGAATAATGCATTAACAAGTTGTTAACAGCGAAAACTGTCGGTTGAGCTGTATCAAATTTACATCAGTGCAGAAAATCCCACACCGATTGTATATCTTACATTTTTAAGAGTATTTCATCACCAATCAAGGGAAGTGTAATATGGTCCGCTTTCCCCGCATTTGTGATAACAACTTTCGGAAACCGCATATCGCATCTTACTTTCCTTGTCATTATAAGCGCAAAGCAGAATCCGGTAATCTGTTTCACTCCAGTCTGTTATTCCAAGCTCATTTGAGGTCTTTTTATAATCTTCGCCTTTCTGAGTCCCTGTGTACGGATGGAAGCCAAGACTTCTTTCGAAGTATACAAAAGTCCAGTCGCCTCTCTGAACGATATTGTACCCGCTGTTTTCTTTCATCTGCTCTCTGAGAAACTCTCTGGCTCTCTCATCAACACCCTCAAGCTGCGAAATAATATACTCTCCGCTTTCAAAAACAACATCCCCCGGAAGGTCTCTTTTTGCCTTGCCGAATGCTTCGGGCAGCAAAACCCACTCAGCAAATATATCATAGCTTCCACGCGTACACTCTGAACAGCTTCTGTATTCATAGAAGTATTTTATTGATTCGGGATTATAGACTTTTGCATTCTGCGGTATCCTTTTCGGAAAAACATTGAACGCTGAATCGAGAAAATAATAGGGATAATCAGCTTCTGCTTGCTCTTCAAGAGCGCGGTCAAGCTTCAGATAATTATCGGGGTCAGTTGTCTGCGAAAAAAACGGTCTTCCGTTCAGCAAAATAAAAAGCGACGCAACTGACAAAAAAACCTTGAAAACAATTGCAGAAGACATAAGCCCTGCCGTTTCTCCTTTGGATTTTTTGTGAAAGTTTCTTCCCGCATTGAGACATATAATCGCTATGCATTCCCCGATGACAATCAGCCAGCAAGCATAAAAAGCCAACGAAAATATATGCGCTGCATCGAACTTTATAAATCTGAAATCCCAAAATTCTATGCTTAGCATGACAAAAACGCAAAGAGAAAAAGCAAGTATAACCAGCGCAGCTGAAACCGATGCAATTTTCTTGATTTTTTCTTTTAATGTCAGCCTCATGTCTTCGCTCGGCACTTCGTTTTTTTCAACTGTTTCGGATAGCGATTTGCATATAACTTCAAGCGTCACTTCACCGTCAAGCGAAATGCTTTTCAGCTTTTCCGCAATCTCGGTTTCGTGCTCAATGTTTCTCTCCGTCTGCTCAATGAATTTTTTAACAATTTCCTTTGCAGTATCTTTATCGTCAACAATGCTTTTGATATCGGAAATCGAAAACCCCGCTTTTCTGAGCATTGCAACATTATTCAGCCTCTCAACATCTTCGGACGAAAACTCAATGCTCTTTCTTCCGCTGTAGGATTCCTCAATACTCGGCGCAGCAAGTCCCTCATTTATATAAAGCCTTATTGCCCTGTCGGTCAGCCCTGTTTTTTCGATAACTTCTTTGATTTTCATAAAACTGACCTCCTTTCAGCTTCAAATCTATCATTTTACCCAAGGTAAATGTCAAGAAAAAAGCAAAAATTTTCTGTTTTTCAGCTTTTGAGCAGCTGTACACAAACAGCGTCGCAGACCCTTAATTCCGAATTACGCATTACGAATTCCGAATTGATTATACAACACCAAACCAATTATTTTCAATACATTCCGCATAAACCCGTGATTTCCTTCCCAATATGTAAATAGTTACTAAAAACGCAAACCAAATTTTATATATCTTTTCTTAAAAATATATGGAAATTTGTTTTTGCATCTGTTATAATCATTAGTGGCTAAGTCTGCTTATTGCAGAAAAAGCCCGCTAAATATGTTTATAATTATATATGGAGGTAGATCCCAATGTACAAGTATGTTTATTTGTTCTCCGAAGGCGACGCAACAATGCGTAACACCCTCGGCGGCAAAGGCGCAAACCTTGCAGAAATGACAAAGATCGGTCTTCCCGTTCCCCAGGGCTTCACAATTTCAACTGAAGCTTGCACAAAGTACTATGAGGACGGCAAGAAGATCAACGATGAAATCCAGGCTCAGATCATGGAATACATCGTTAAGATGGAAGAAATCACCGGCAAGAAGTTCGGTGACAAGGAGAATCCTCTCCTCGTTTCAGTTCGTTCAGGTGCCCGTGCATCAATGCCCGGCATGATGGACACTATCCTCAACCTCGGTCTTAATGAAGAAGTTGTTGAAGCTATCTCAGCTAAGAGCGGCAACCCCCGCTGGGCTTGGGACTGCTACAGAAGATTCATTCAGATGTACTCCGACGTTGTTATGGAAGTTGGTAAAAAGTACTTTGAAGAGCTCATCGACGAAATGAAGGAAGCTAAGGGCGTAACTCAGGACGTTGAGCTCACAGCTGATGACCTCAAGACTCTTGCCGGTCAGTTCAAGGCTGAATATAAGAGCAAGATCGGCAAGGATTTCCCCTCCGATCCCAAAGAGCAGCTTATGGGCGCTGTTGAGGCTGTTTTCCGTTCATGGGACAACCCCCGTGCAAACGTTTACCGCCGCGACAACGATATCCCCTATTCATGGGGTACTGCAGTTAACGTTCAGATGATGGCTTTCGGCAACATGGGAGACAACTGCGGCACAGGCGTTGCTTTCACTCGTGACCCCGCAACAGGCGAAAAAGGCCTTATGGGTGAGTTCCTCACCAACGCACAGGGCGAAGACGTTGTTGCAGGCGTTCGTACTCCCATGCCCATCGCTGAGATGGCTGAGAAGTTCCCCTCAGCTTTCAAGCAGTTCAACGAAGTTTGCGCTATTCTTGAAGACCACTACAGAGATATGCAGGATATGGAATTCACCGTTGAAGACGGTAAGCTCTATATGCTTCAGACCAGAAACGGTAAGAGAACAGCTAAGGCTGCTCTTAAGATCGCTTGCGACCTCGTTGACGAGGGCATGATCGACAAGAAGCAGGCTGTTGCTATGATCGATCCCAGAAACCTTGACACTCTTCTTCATCCCCAGTTCGATGCTAAGGCTCTCAAGGCTGCAACTCCCGCAGGCAAGGGTCTCGGCGCATCACCCGGCGCTGCATGCGGTAAGGTTGTTTTCACAGCTGAAGATGCAGAAGCTTGGAACGCAAGAGGCGAAAAGGTTGTTCTTGTTCGTCTTGAGACTTCACCCGAAGATATCACCGGTATGAAGGCTTCACAGGGTATCCTCACCGTTCGCGGCGGTATGACCTCACACGCAGCTGTTGTTGCTCGTGGTATGGGTACTTGCTGCGTATCAGGCTGCGGCGATATCAACATGGACGAAGAAAACAAGCAGTTCACACTTGCCGGTAAGACCTATCACGAAGGTGACTATATTTCAATCGACGGCTCAACAGGTAACATCTATGATGGTATCATCCCCACAGTTGACGCTGAAATCGCCGGCGAATTCGGCAGAATCATGGCTTGGGCTGACGAGTTCAGAACCCTTAAGGTTCGTACAAATGCTGACACACCCGCAGACGCTAAGAAGGCTCGCGAGCTCGGCGCAGAAGGCATCGGCCTTTGCCGTACAGAGCACATGTTCTTCGAAGCAGACAGAATCGCTGCATTCCGTGAGATGATCTGCGCTGATACTGTTGCTGAAAGAGAAGCTGCTCTCGACAAGATCCTTCCCTATCAGCAGGGCGACTTCGAGAAGCTCTATGAAGCTCTTGAAGGCAACCCCGTAACAATCAGATTCCTTGATCCTCCTCTCCACGAGTTCGTTCCCACTGAAGAAGCTGACATTGCAGCTCTTGCAGCAGCTCAGGGCAAGACCGTTGAAGACATCAAGGCTATTATCAGCTCACTTCACGAGTTCAACCCCATGATGGGTCACAGAGGCTGCCGTCTCACAGTTACCTATCCCGAAATCGCAGCAATGCAGACAAAGGCTGTTATCCGTGCAGCTATCAACGTTAAGAAGGCTCATGCAGACTGGAACATCGTTCCCGAAATCATGATTCCCCTTGTTGGCGATGTTAAGGAACTCAAGTTCGTTAAGAACATTGTTGTTGCTACTGCTGATGCTGAAATCGCAGCAGCAGGCGCTGACCTCAAGTATGAAGTTGGTACAATGATCGAAATTCCCAGAGCTTGCATCACTGCAGATGAAATCGCTAAGGAAGCTGAGTTCTTCTGCTTCGGCACAAACGATCTTACCCAGATGACATTCGGCTTCAGCCGTGATGACGCAGGTAAGTTCCTCAATGCTTACTATGATACAAAGATCTACGAATTCGATCCGTTTGCAAAGCTTGACCAGAACGGCGTTGGCGCTCTTATGGAAATGGCAGTTGCAAAGGGCAAGGCAAGCGGCAAGAACCTCCACTACGGTATCTGCGGCGAGCACGGCGGCGATCCCTCATCAGTAGAAGTCGGATCGTAGCCATGTCGTTCTGTGGGCCAAGGAGTTGACTCTCTACCTTGTCTTCCTAAGACCGCTTGGCCTCCGACTTGATTTCGGGAACAAGGTTCCAGTCTGCATGAGCCTTCTTAACGTTGATAGCTGCGCGGATAACTGCCTTAGTCTGCATTGCTGCGATTTCAGGATATGTTACTGTAAGACGGCAGCCTCTGTGACCCATCATGG
>JAZQEE010000044.1:0-68074 GCA_045538815.1 Acutalibacteraceae bacterium | reverse complement strand
AAAATTGTGGTCATGAGATTGTACCTACCTACACACAGGCACTTAATGCTATGCACAGGGGAACAACTCGATACTTAAAGTGCCCCAGCTGCAACAAACGTACCTGGTGCAAAAAAGTATTGAAGAGATAAATTCCAATTTATCGGTTTGTTGCTAAATTAAGCTGTAAACACAAAAAACCACTTCTTCGGAAGTGGTTTTTCTTTTTGTTCAACTTAATTTTCAAATCATAAAAAGCTGCCTCACAGTTTGTGAGACAGCTTATTTTCATATCTTCAGGAAGTTTTTGAAATCAGCAATATATTTCGCTGCTGTTTCTTTACTGCTGCTTTCCGCAAAAATACGAAGCAGAGGCTCAGTGCCTGAAAAACGGCAGATGACGAAGCTTCCGTCCTCAAAGTAAACCTTGCAGCCGTCCTCGTAATTTACCTTTTCAACGGCAACATCAAAAGCGGGAAGAAGCTTTTCTTCCATTATAATTTTATTTATCTCGCTCTTCATTTCGGGAGCAAAGTGAAGATTATCTTCAACCATTTCGTAATGACCGAATTCAGCTTCAAGCTCATCCATAATCAATGAGGGTGATTTGGCCGTAACGCTGACCATTTCAGCAAAGAGAGATGCGGCGTAAACGGAATCCTTGCCGTTAATATGACCTCTTACAGTCAGACCGCCCGAGGATTCGCCGCCTAAAACGGCATCGGTTTCGTCAATCTTTGATGATATATATTTGAATCCGACGGGCACCTCATAGCATTTTTCACCGAAGCTTTCCGCAATCTTATCAAGCATATGAGTTGTTGCGAGATTTCTGACAACGGGACCTTTCCAGCCCTTGTACTTAACGAGGTAATAATAGAGCATGCAAAGGATTTCATTTGCATTTATGTATCTGCCGTTGGCATCGATAATGCCGAGGCGGTCGCCGTCGCCGTCCATCGCAATTCCGAGGTCATAGCCATCCTGAATTACCATATCGCGCAGAATGGTGAGCGTCTGCTCTGTCGGAGCAGGCATCATGCCGCCGAAATAAGCGTCCTTATTAAGATGAATTGTATCGATAGTGCAGCGTGCAGTGTGGAAGATGACCTGAAGAGGATATGCGCCTGAGCCGTGCATAGTGTCAAAAAGAACACGCAATCCCCTCTCTCTGAGTGCATTCATATCGAGAAGGTCAATAATATCATCAAGAAATTTGTTGAAAGGATTTTTGATATAAACAATCTTACCCGCACCGACAGCGGCATCAAAATCGCAGAAAGCGGGGCTGTTTGTATCTTCTATAATTTCTTCAAGGCGTGCGGTTGTTTCGAGAGGAGCATCCCTGCCTTCATCAACTATAAGCTTGATTCCGTTATAGTTTGCGGGGTTATGGCTTGCCGTGATTTCAATTCCGAAGTGAAGATTTTTATCCTTGACCGTGTGCATAATAAGCGGTGTCGGCGCTGAACGGTTAAGGAACCATACTTCTATACCACCCTCTGCAAGAACCTCGGCAACCCATTTTGCAGCATTAACTGAAAGAAAACGGCGGTCATAACCGATGATAATCGGCTTTTCTGCCTTACCCTGTTCATTTGCAAGCTTAAGAATGCCTGCTGCTACACGGCGGATATTTTCACATATAAAATCTTCACCTATAACGGCTCTCCAGCCACCTGTTCCAAATTTAATCATTTCGTCACATCCTTTATTTCTTCTTGATTCTCGACCAGTATTCACGGGCTGCCTGCTCGTTTTTATTGTCTCCGAATTCATAATATTTTTTGTTCTTTATTGCGTCGGGCAGATACTGCTGATCAACCCAATGCCCTGCGTAATCATGAGCATATTTATAAAACTGACCCTTGTTCGGATTGTCCTCGCCGTCATAATGCATATTCTGAAGCTGACGGGGAACGGGACCCGTTCTGCCCGCCTTAACATCCGCCATTGCTGAGTTTATTGCGCCGTAAGCAGTGTTTGATTTCGGGCTGTTTGCAACAAGAATAACCGCATCTGCAAGAGGAATTCTCGCTTCGGGCAGACCGAGCATCATTGCCGAATCCACCGCCGCTTTGACGATCGGAATTATCTGCGGATAAGCGAGTCCTACATCCTCGCAGGCGCACACAAGAAGTCTTCTGCAAGCGGAAGGCAAATCGCCCGCTTCAAGCAATCTCGCAAGATAATGAACGGCAGCGTCGGGGTCTGAGCCTCTCATTGACTTCTGATAAGCCGAGATAATATCATAATGCTCATCGCCGTCTCTGTCATAGCGCATTGCGCTTTTCTGCGTAAGCGCCTTTGCGTTCTCAAGAGTAATCAGCTTTTCGCCGTCGCTTTCGTTTGCCGAAAGTACGCAAAGCTCAACGCTGTTTATCGCTTTTCTTACATCGCCCGCACTTGCAGTAGCAATGTGAGAATATACTCCGTCTTCAACGGTATATTTTTCATTTCTGTCCTCTGCCATGAAATCAAATCCACGGCGCACCGCCTTCTCAACCTCGGAGGGGGTAACGCTCTTGAATTCAAAGACTGTGGAACGGCTGAGAATTGCGCTGTAAACATAAAAATACGGATTCTCGGTTGTTGAGGCAATCAGAGTTATCGCTCCGTTTTCGATATGCTCAAGCAGGGTCTGCTGCTGCTTCTTGTTGAAATACTGAATCTCATCAAGATAGAGGAGAATCCCGTTTGGCGCAACAAAAGTATCGAGCTTTGCAACAACATCCTTGATATCAGCCGTACCCGCCGTTGTTCCGTTAAGCTTGACAAGATGGCGGTTGGTTGTTTTTGCAATGATGCTCGCAAGAGTGGTTTTGCCGACACCCGGAGGTCCGTAGAAAACCATGTTGGGAAGCTCTCCCGATCTGATTATGTTTTTAAGCGGTCTCCCCTCACCCAGAAGATGAGTCTGACCGACGATATCATCAATTGTTTTTGGTCTGAGTCTGTCTGCAAGAGGGGCTGACATAATATCATTCCTTCTGTTTATTTCTGAATTTCTGCCTGCGCAAAGCCAATGCATTCACGCCCTCTGAGCATATCAGAAGTGTCACGGGCGTTGAAATAAAGGCGAAGCTCATTGCCGTATCTGACAAGATGGCTTGCATAAACAAATTGCTTCATCCAGTCCTTTCCGTCAACAACGGCAGGCTCAATAAGCATTTTTTCAAACTTAAATGAAATACCGTCTTGCGACGATAAGAGAATTATCGCCGAATGGCTCTTTCCGTCTTTTTCATATAATCCGTTCTGGATTCCGATATAGCCGTCGCTCAGTTTATAAACCTTAAGGCATCCGCTGCAAAGGTTGAGATACGGATTATTCTTATCGGGTGAAATAATCGGTTTTTCTGATGAAGTGTAACCTTTGACGAGTCCATCGCTTTCTGCATAGCTGATATAAGTAGGCTCGCAGAAGCCGCAGTCTTTGATAAAAGTAAGACCGCACGAAAAATAAAGTCGGTTGATTCCGTTTTCACGAAGCAAAAACGGATTTGAAATTGATGAGCCTCTGTCGCTGCACTCAAGACCCTTTGCGTCGGTTATAACGGGTTTCGGCTGCGACCATTTCATCAGGTCCGTACTTTCAACAACATAAATTTCCGATTTCCATTTCACTGCGTTGATAACATTGAGCCCGTTCATTATCAAGGGGCGTGTTCTTTCATAGAAAAGATAGTATTTTCCGTCAACATAATTGATGTTGGGGCGCATTGCACGGTTGACAATCTTATTCACCCTTTTGAAATCAACGCCGTCATCGCTGACAAAATGATGAATTCCGAATGTTGTGTGACAAAACAAATGCCACTTGCCGTCATGACTTTTATCGGGAGTCAGCAGCGATGGGTCTGCAACAACAATTGAGCAGTTAAAAGGCTTTAAAACGGGGCTGGCTTTATTCACTTTGAAATCAGCGCCGATTATCTGATTTACAGTTAATTTTTCCATAATCCAAAGTCCTCACGGAAATTTTTAAACATAGTTTCCTATTATAAATTATAGTATATTACAAATTTTCCGCTTTCGCAACAGTTTATAACAAAAAAAGAACAGACACCGTAAGGGTATCTGTTATTTCTTTTCTGTAAATGGTGTTATTAAATAATACAATCCACAATAACAATTCTCGTTCGTTCATCCAAGCAAAATCTCATCGAACGAAACATTAAATATTTTTGCAAAAGCGATAATTTCAATGTCGGTAACAAATCTTTTTCCACACTCAATGCGTTGAATTGCATTTTTATCAATATCAATACCGACGAGCTGCATCCTGTCGGCAAGTTCTCTTTGAGATATTTTCAATTCAAGGCGGAACTTTGCAATGTTTTTACCGCAAACATTGTTTAATCCGTCATTTGTTTTATTGATAAACATATATTTTCTCCTTTTTGACATTTAGTGCTTGTCAATAAGAAAATTATATGTTACACTTATAACGAAAATGACATTCACAGAATGTCAAAACTAAACAAAAAGGAGAAATATAAATGGCACTTATTAAATGTCCTGATTGCGGAAAGGATGTATCTGATTCTGCAAAAAACTGTATTCACTGCGGATGTGTTCTCAAAGAAGAAACCATCAAATGTCCCGAATGCGGTACTGAAACCCCTTCATCTGCCGAAGCTTGCGGAAATTGTGGATATGGTTTTGATAAATCAACTGAAAGCAACCCTAATCCTGTTATCGTTAAGGAGGCAAAGGGCGCACTTTCAAAAAAATTATTAACAGTATCAGCAATTATCTTTTTGGTGATTACCTTACTTACTATAATTCTTAGCTTCTTTGAAAGTGGTGTCCGAACAATTGATGAAAACGAATTCACCAAAACTGGTTATATTAATTCTTTGGGTATCTTAGGCAATCTTATTCAAATTTCAGGGTATCTCAGATATCTTTTAGTTGCATATTTATTGGCTTATTTTGCAGTGCCTAAAATACGCCAAAAATGGGCAGGCTTTGTCTTTATTATGCTTAACCTGCTTTCTGCACCTATGATGTATTTAGAGTTTCTTTTTGTAGAAGATGGCTGTTTGTTTATTTTCTTTGGAATACCCCTTATTATAATTTGGTTTGTGGCAATGGTAATGTCTTTGGTTTCCGCTTTGGCAAAAGATGAAAAATAACCAAAATTTCAGAATCTTTATTCTTGTTCAAGCTGTATGTATTCTTATTTTCTTTCTCAGCCTTTTGTTTTCAACAACTTTTTTGCAGATTGAATGTGACGGGTGTGTTCTGTGTGGTATGACCCGGGCCTTCAGATGTTTATTCAACTTTGATTTTTCTCAGGCTTACGCTTTCAACAAATATGTCTATCATGTTTTTGTGATTTTTTTGTTGCTTGGGGGCGATATGCTTTTAAGTTTTGTATGGCTCATTAAAATAAAAGGAGAAAAACAGTAATGGCACTTATCAAATGTCCTGATTGCGGAAAAGATGTTTCTGAATATGCAGAAAAATGTGTGCATTGTGGCGCAAACATGACAATTCAGAATATAATAAAGGGCAGTGCAATTAAAAAAATTGATGTTGCTAAGAATTTTATATCAAACAACAAAAGAATATTGAAAATAGCTATTTCAACTTTGCTTGTAATTATAGCGGTTTTTGTTGTTTATTGTATCCTTTATTCTAACTCCGCTTTGTACAAAGCACGAACACAAGCAGAGGTGGATCGAGCAAACTACGAATATTATTCAAGACAGTACGAGGAATTATACGGTGATGATAAAGCTGACATAGAAATAGTATTAACACACTAAATGAAAACCCGCAGTTGGTACGGTTGTATCAACTGCGGTATCTTTTCTGGCGGAGAGTTAGGGATTCGAACCCTAGGTGAGTTTCCCCACACAGCATTTCGAGTGCTGCACCTTCGACCACTCGGACAACTCTCCGTATTTAATTTTCAGCCTTGTTATTTTAACAGATTATTATTGCTTTGTCAATTCTTTTTAAAATAAAAATAAGGGGCAATCCGCAAATCGCCCCGCAATTTCCGATTTATCTGTTGTTGATAAGCTTTGTGAGTTCAACGGGATCAACAATCTTGCCGTCCTTATAAACTCTCATGTTGCCTGAAGCGATTTCGTCAATGAGGATAACTTCGTCATTGTTGTAACCGAATTCAAACTTGATATCCCAGAGATCGAGACCGATTGACTTAAGGTCGTCAGCAACAATCTTTGTGATTGCAAGAGTCTGAGCCTTCATGCTTTCAAACATTTCGGGGCTCATGATGCCGAGCGCTGCAAGACCTTCGCCTGTTACGAGGGGATCGCCGAGAGCATCGTTTTTGAATGTGCATTCAACATACCCGCCCTCAAGAACGGTGCCGTCTGCAATATATTCGCCGTATCTGCGGATGAAGCTGCCTGTTGCAACAAGGCGGCAGATAACTTCAAGGCCGTGACCAAAAACCTTGCCGGGAAGAACTTCCATGGTTGCGTCATCAAGATTTGCACTTACATAGTGTGTCTTGATGCCTGCATTCTTGAGAAGCTCAAAATAATGGATTGAGGTTTCGAGGTTTGCCTTGCCGATTCCTTCAATGGTAAGACCTACAGTGTTTTCACCGGGATCAAAAACGCCGTCTTTGCCTGTGCAATCGTCCTTGAACTTGAGCATTACGTTGCCGTTGTCAAGTGAATAAACGTCTTTTGTTTTTCCTTCATAAATCTTTTTCATAATGCAACACTCCTTTGTCAAATAAGACACCATTACTTTATCACAAATTTCGGCATTTGTATAGATTTTTTTGCGATTTTTTTCGTCTGTAATTCATTTTTTTCAGATAATACAAAAATGAGCGAAATTTGAAGTTTGGATATATAAAAAATTACAACAGCAAATACGGGTTTAATCCGACACAAATCAGTTGATTTCGCTCTTGTCATCTTTCAAATTCTTTGTTATAATAAAGAAAATAAATGCAGGAGGTAATTTCTATGCAGTCAATCAAAAAGTACATAGCGGAATTCATCGGCACATTTGTGCTTGTTCTCTTCGCCTGCGGCACGGCAGCGGTAGTCGGCTGCTCGGCTGAAAACGGAACGGGTTATCTTCTCACTGCCCTCGCATTCGGTCTCGTTATCGTTGCAATGGCATATTCAATCGGCAATGTTTCAGGCTGCCACATCAACCCCGCAGTTTCAATCGCAATGCTCGTCAGCGGCAAACTTTCCGTCAAGGATTTCATCGGCTACATCATTGCTCAGTTTGCAGGCGCAATCGCAGGCGCAGCAGTGCTCATGGCTTTCGTAGGCAAGGAAAGCGGTCTCGGCGCAAACGCACTCTATAATGAGAGCATCGGTCTTTCAATTCTCATTGAAATCATTCTCACCTTTGTTTTTGTTATCGCTATTCTCGGCGTTACATCAAAGGTTGAAAACAGCGCAGTTGCAGGCATCGTTATCGGTCTTTCGCTCACCCTTGTTCACATTCTCGGAATTTCATTCACAGGCACTTCCGTTAACCCCGCAAGAAGCTTCGGACCCGCTCTTTTAGTTGGCGGCGATGCCCTCGCAAATGTCTGGGTGTTCATCGTTGCTCCCCTCGTCGGCGGCGTGCTTGCAGCCCTTGTTTATAAGTTCCTCGCATCCGATAAGGCAAAATAAAACGGTATAATCACAAACCACCGGTTGAACCGGTGGTTTGACTAACCCCTAAAAGGGGTTGCTACAGGCTTAGCCCCTGAAAGGGGCGTTGAAGGTTTAGCAGCGCATTACAATCACTGGCAGCCGCTCACGAGCGGCTGTTTTGTTTTGCCTACTTCGTCTTGCTACCCGTGAACGGGTCTATGTACTCTTTCATTGTAACTTGGTCTACTGCGTAATCTTCCTCTATCTGGTTTCTTATATATTCTGCTATTGCCTTTTTATTTCGACCGACTGTATCTACAAAATACCCCCTGCACCCAAAATGGCGACTTCCGTACTTGTATTTTAAATTTGCGTGTCGGTCGAAAATCATTAAACTGCTTTTTCCCTTGATATATCCCATGAATTGTGATACACTTATATGCGGCGGAATACTCACCAACATATGGATGTGGTCGGGGCACGCTTCTGCTTCGAGTATCTCTACTCCCTTTTGCTCGCACAATTTTCTCAATATCTGTCCTATATCTTTCTTTAGCTGACCATATATTTCTTTTCTTCTGTACTTTGGTGCAAAAACTATATGGTAGTGACATCTGTATTTTGAGTGTGCCGAACTTCTTATTTCTTTGTTATCATTTTTCATAAATTAAACCTCCTTGTATTTTTGTAATGCGGCTGCCAAACCATTACTATTATACTTGGAGGTTTGATTATCTTTCAACCTTTCGGGCTTGCTTCGAGCTCGCCCGTTTTAGCTTTGCTAAAGCCGTCTTTAACCCCTGGTAGAACCAGGGGTTTATTTCCACACCTGAAGGCACCAATACAAGAAAAATCCACCTCAGTGAGGTGGATTTTTTCCATTTATAACCGATTATTTCCAATGGGTACGGGTGAAACCCGTCCGAAATGTTGCGAAGCAACGCTTCATTTGCCGTCAGGCAACTTCATTTTAAAAAACTTCATTGCGCAAGCGCTTCATTTCTCAATGGGTACGGGTGAAACCCGTCCTTAATTCCGAATTCCGCATTACGAATTCCGAATTATTTTATCAGTCCGCATAAGCTTCTTTAACTGCGTAATATGCAGGCTTGGGATTGCCCTGTCCGTCAACAAGACCCCAGCCTGTTTCAACGGGACAATCTGTCTGTCCGCAGACATAGCAGCTGTCGCTGTCGCCCCAGCAGTAAACGCACATTCCGATAACATAGTCAACATTGCGCACTCTGGGAATAATGTATTCAAAGAATTCAGCCTGACCTTCGGGAGTGTGGGGATATTTATAAAGACCCATGCCCTCTGCAAGCTCGCAGTAAAGATGGTTTGAATATTCGCCGTTGAAGATGAGGTCTGCGCGCTCTTCGGGAGTTCTGTCGCTGTAATCCTCAATAATTTCTTCCCTCATGTCCTCGGGAAGCTTGCTGATAAAATCGTCAATGTTTGCTCTTGCTTCTTCTTCGCTGTTATAGCCGTATTTCTGAAGAATTTCAATCTTTTCTTCCTTAGTCTTGGGCTCTCCGTAACCGATATAGCCGAATTCGCAAAGAATAATGGGCTTGCGGGTAACAAATCTTACGAAATTGAGAATTGTTATATACTGGTCTGCGTTCTTGAGAACGGGCTCAAAGCAGCCGAGATACATATCAAGACCTACATAGTCGCAATACTGATGATATTCCTTCATCTTGAAGGGAAGCTCAAGGATTGCAAGTCCGCCGAGGTTATAGCCGATGATGATATCCCCTCTTACGGGATACATAGCTTCGAGCTGCATGCCGATGAATTCTGCCGCCTCATCGAGAGTGAGAGGAAGAGTAAAACGGTCAATGCCCATTTCGTTTGTTACCTGAAATGCGCCGACAATGCCTCTGAGGTCTTCAACATAGAATTTTGCAATTTCCTGAATTGCCTCTCTGTTTGCGGGGTCTCTGGGGTCAAGTCCGTATTCAATATAGTCATCGGGATAAGGAGTAACGCCGAAAATTCTTATTCCGTTGTTGACATATTCCTGACTTGAAGCCTTCCAGCGCTTATAGCTTTCAGAAATTGAGCCGTCCTTGTTATAAGGGAAAGGAATATCGTCACGGTACCATTCAACATTAGCTTCATTGATAAGCTCATACTGTGGGTCAAGATGGCATACACCCTTCATGAATCCGCCGATTTTCTCTTCAGCAACCGCAATTTCCTTATCAAAAGGAACGGTAACATCAGTTACGATAAGAGAGGCGAGAGGAGTTATGAGAGCGAGGATAAAACCGATAATTTTAAAAAGAATTGTCATAGCTTTTCCACTCCTTATTTTGTGATAAAAACATTTTAACAAAAATGTGACACATTTACAATAGATTTATAATTCTTTTTTGATGTTTCCTGAAAAATATATGCTATTGACGAAAGAGAGAATTCAGTTTATAATTGTAATGTTAAATATTTCTAAGAAGGAGAAGAAAAATGTATAAGTTCAGTGCGCAAGTTAAAAAAGGCAATGCAATCATCAGCCACACCGAATACGACAACTCCGATTTCACTTTTGAGCTCACCGAAAAAGACGGTGTTATCAAAGGCATTCTCAAGGCTAAAGCCGATATGGTTATGCATACCCTTGAGCTTGAGGAAAAGAAAGAGTTTGACAAGGACGATCTGTTCTTTGCAAACGGCTATCAGTCATGGTCAACAACCAGAGAATACTGCAGATATGACACAACAATGGACCTTCTTCCTCTCGGCAGAAAGCTCGGCGGCTTCGCTAAGTATGCATGCGGAATCATGAGCGACTATTCATTCGGAGATTTCTACGGCAAAACCGGCAACTTCCACTCATATACATACACATATTTCAGAAAAAAGGGGTCAAGAAACATCACTCTTTACGGCTCAAAAACCGAGCGTCAGGGCTTCACACTCTTCCTTGTTGATATGCCAAACAGCAAATTCATCATCAAGAAGGATATCGAAGGTCTTCTTCTCCGTGCAGGCGATGAATACGAAGTTTTTGACATCGCAGTCATCGAAAAGGAATTCGACGCCGCATTTGATGAATATTTCTTCGATTTCGTGGGCGTCAAGAAGCCCAAAATCAGCCATCTTGCAGGCTACACCTCATGGTACAACTATTTCTCAAAAATCACCGAGGACATCTGCATCCGTGACCTCAACGGCATGGACAGAGCCAAGGAATGCGTTGATATTTTCCAGATTGACGACGGCTATCAGGCTGCAACGGGCGACTGGCTTATCACAGATAAAAAGAAGTTCCCCCACGGAATGAAATATATGGCAGACAAGATTCACGAAAAGGGCTATCTTGCAGGCATCTGGCTTGCTCCCTTCTGCGCTCAGCTTACATCAAAGGTTGTAAGAGAGCATCCCGAATGGATGATTGTTGACGAATCCAACGGCAGAAAGCTTATCGGTCATGTCGGCTGGGGCGGCGCTTACACTCTTGATATCTATAACCCCGAAGCAAGAGAATACATCAAGGGCTTCTTCCACACCATTCTCAACGAATGGGGCTACGATATGGTTAAGCTCGACTTCCTCTTCTCGCAATGCGCAAAGCCCAGAGCAGGCAAGACAAGAGGACGCATTATGTGCGACGGCGTTGACCTTCTCCGTGAAGCTTGCGGCGATAAGCTCATTCTCGGCTGCGGCGTTCCCCTCGGCGCATGCATGGGTATCTTTGATGCATGCCGCATCAGCTGCGATGTTAACAAAGTATACGGCGGCGACTGGGTCAACAGGCTCAATCTCAACAACGAGGTTCCCTCGGCTCAGGGTGCAATGAACAACACCATTTTCCGTAACCACCTTGACGGCAGAGCATTCTGCAATGACCCCGATGTTCTCTTCCTCAGAGACAACAACCTTGAATTCACTCTTGAGCAGAAGCTCCTTCTCGGCAAAATCAACGCAATCGGCGGCAACGTTCTCTTCGTTTCCGACAATGCGGGTGATTACGATGAGACCGCTCTCGGCTATATGAAGGAGTTCTTCACCGCTAAGGATTATAAAATTACAAGCGCTGATTATATCGGTACTGACACGATCCGCCTCGGCTTCACCGAAAACGGCGAAGAAAAGCTTCTCACCTTCAACCTTGCAACAGGCGAAAGCAATATTATTGAATGTATGTGATAAAATTTCAAAGCCCCCGAAATTTCGGGGGCTTTTCTGTTTGGTTAATCTTCAAAAGGCTGAGAGGATAGTTGTCTGTGTTCGCCCTTACGCTAACTTAGATTTCATTTGAGTAAATCACCGATTTGAGCAAATGAGAGTCTCGCAAAATCCGCTTCAAACTCTTCAAAGGTTTGGATGTTTTTACTTCGGAGAACAATGTAAGTATCGTTTATGCTGACATCCGCATAGAAATGCTCATCATTCTCGACAACATATAAATTCGCAACATATGAATCATTTTCAACCGGTTGAGACAGAACTATGTTTGCCTCTTCTCCAAGCTGAAGCGTTTTTTGACGTGTGCTTTTTGGTGTATACATATTCACTGAAATTCTTTTGTCTTCATCTAAAAGTATCAATTGCTGAACATGATTGCTTTCCCAATAGAAAGATACTTCTGCAAAATTCTCTGTATTATTATCAAGTAATGGAATTGTTGCAGAAAGCAAATCATCCAAAATCATTTTTGAATTGTCATAATCAAAAAATCCGTTCATTGCAAGATTTGGCTCATTCTTTTCCATATAACCGACAAAATCCTCAGGTGATACCGTTTCTGTCAGTTTTTTTATTCTTTTTAAATCTTCCAAAGTTGCCGATATAATCATCGGTCCGCTGTTTTGTTCGAAACCATCTGATTTATCTTTTATTCTATCGGATAATGCTTCTGTTGTTGACACTTCACTTTCCGATGTTTGCTGAATTATTGCAGCGGCTTCGTTCGGCAGTACTGTCGGCTCAGCGGATGTTGATTGCTCTGTTATTCTGCCGGTACTTGACATTTCTTCATTTATTTTATTACTGCACGATGTTGAAAATAAAAGCACAAAAACTGCTATAATACATAAAACCTTTTTCATTTTCTGTCTCCTTTAATGATGATCTGATAAATGTGACTCGACTATAGAAATACACTCATTGCAAAATAAAACATTTGAACTCTCCGGTGAAAGTCTTTTTGCCATAATGCATGTTGGTATGGATTCGTCATTGCATGAATAACACTTCTCATTACTGCAATGAGCATCACCTTTGTCCTTAAAGCAATAGCCGTCATATAAACCAAGAAGATGTCCTGTTTCATGAACTATTTCATATAGGCTATAATATCTAATATAATAATCTGTTTTGTTTGAATATGTACCGGATGAAGTTTTATTCACAGTATTAGCTGTTGAAAAAACAATTATTTCTGAAGGGAATTGTGCCGCCGAACCTTCATGACCATCCAAAATATGTCCTGTCCAAACACACCTTCCAACAACGCTGTTTCCGCTGCCAACATCATCAATAAATCTTGTCCTTATTGACTTTCTTGTTAAACAAGAATTACTGTTATGCCCATCCGTTTTAGGACAAGAACTTGCAAGATTATCCTTGGTTACTTTTCCGTAACGGAGATTTTTGCAGTTATCTGCTGCAGAAATGTAGAGCTTGACATACGGACTGACCTTAAGATTAAAGTTTGTCATCATTACATCATTAAGCACGGAAGCATAACTCAGTATCTTAGTTTTTGGCGAACCAAACCTGAATTCATAGCCTTTATCATAGTAATGATACTCAGTCATAAGATAGTCAATCCCGGGGAAATCCGACAGATGAATGAAACCGTAGGCGTCTGCGTAGCAAACATAAATCCAGTCACTTCCGTCTGCAAGGTCACCGTGAGCGGTAATCTTTGCGCCTTGCGGGATTGTTGTTCTGATATCGGCAAAATCACTCGGGTGGTAGCGCATAATAACACTTTTGGAAAAGACAGGGGACGGTTCTGTGTCTCCGCCCCCTGAAAGGATATTATGCGGTTGTTAGAGCTTCCGTTTGCTCCGAAATTGATGTTACCGATTCCTCTATGTCTGTATTGTTTAATAATTTTTCGTTTTTTAATTGATTAAAGAACAAAAGCTCATCTTCAAGTTCTGATATATCAATAATTTCTGCTGTTTGGGTGATATAAAGTCCGTTCTCAACCGCTTCTTCATACTCACTCTCGTAACAATAAGGATAATCGTGGCTCAAATAATATTCATTGATTATTTCATCGTTGAACGTGTAAATTATATCCGCATTGTATACTTCGTTAAATTCTTGATTTACAAAGTCTTGCGGATTGATTACGGGAGTACCATATAGTTTTTCTTTAACAATTCTTGCCCATTCCGCATTTGCGGCATCAAACTTTTCTCGAGGAACATTATACTCCTCAACAAAAATCTTCATACGCATTGTATTTATTTGACTGTACGGTTGTTCCCAATATTCTCCATATATATCTTGTCTGCTGTTTTCATCGACAATATCCCAAAACGGAGAAGGTATAGAATAATAAATTGAGCGGTATTTTTGCAGAGTCAGTTCACCGCCACCGGAATATGAAGCCTCTGTTTCTTTGAGATTATCAGGTTCATTTTTGGAATCTATATCTGAATGAATAGTTTCATCAACAGATGCAGATTGTTTGTTTTCGGCTGTTGTTGTTTCTTGTTGATTTTCATTTGTGCAAGCTACAAAGGACAATATGATAAAAAATAATAATATGATTGTATTTAACTTTTTCATAAATAATCTCCCTTTACTCGTTTTCTCCGGAAAAGACAGGGGAAAAAGACAGGGGGCGGACTGAGTTTTCGCCCCCTGAAAGGATATTATCCGGCAGTCACTGTTTCCGTTTGTTCTGTGGTGGTTGCCTCGGTCACAATTTCAGCCTCGCCGTATTTTGCAATAATTTCGGCTTCCATTGCCTCAATGTCAACCCAGTCGGTTGTGCGGGTTTCGTATGTGCCGTTTGCGAGAGCTTCTTCATATTCTATCCGCCATCCAAAAGCATACTCAGGTGTCAAGTAGTAGTTGTTTATTATTTCATCATCAAAAGTGTAAATAATATCAGCATTATATATCTCATCGGGTTCTTGGTCTGCATAGTCTTTGGGGTTCATAACAGGGTAATCATCTACACCCTCTGCTCTTATTTTGGCATGTTTCAAATTGGCTTTATCAAAATTCTCCCTGCTGATGTTGAAATGCTGAACAAATTTCTTGATTACCATTTCATTTGTATCGTCCGGATTTTCTGTGTTATATTTTTCTGCCCAATTCCAGTACTCATCAATGCCGACCAATTCCGCAAAGGAATATGTTACAGAATAATAACATGTTCTGTATTTTCTCGGAGTGATGTCTGCTCCACCCGAATCATTTGGCATTTCTCCTCCTGATTCTTCGGTAGTGTTTTTGATACCGTTATTCGATATGTCTGTATTACTTTGTGATACCGCATGTTGTTCTGATTTAATGTTTTCCAAGTTATTATCTGGACTGCATGAATAAAAGATGCATACACAAACAAGTAATATTAAAAATAGACTGGATATTTTTTTCATAAAAAGCTCCTTTCGTTATGATGCCTCTGAGTACTCATCACCGTTTCCGTACCAAAATGTTTTCATATACTTTACTTCGGCATCTGATGTTTTGTTGTAGGATATTTTTCCGTCCTCATACTCATCTATATACAGAAAGATTGGGTTTATCAAATAATCATAGCTCTTTCTGCCATATCCTGAAGTTTGCACACCATTATTAAGTGCTATTGATGAATTCTGATTGTTAAACTCAAAATGTAAATGGTATCCCATCTCAACACCTTCTGTAGTAGTGTTTCCTACTGTTCCGAGAGAGGTTCCTTTTGCTACAGATTGATCAGGGATTAGTTTGGGTGGTTTTTCTAAATGCATATATACTGCAATATATTGTTTTCCGCTTATCGGATCCTTTATATTAGATCTAATTGCAATACAGTATCCCCAGTCATAACCAGGTTTATCACAAATAAAGTCTACAGTACCGTCAAAAGCAGAAACAACTTCATATCCTTTAATTTCTCCGGCAGTTCCCGTGGTAATGTCTATTCCTTGATGCCTTTTGGGATTGGTATCTCTCCAACCATAAGGAGAACTTATAAAAGTTGCCGGTGTTTTTCCTGTCGCAGTTTTTACCGGCCAGGTCCAGCCAAGTTTGTTATACTGCGAAATCGTACCTTTGGTTGACACATCAGCGATTGGAATATATCCCCCATGCTGGGTTTCGCCAACATAGAAATATCCGTAAACCCAACCGTCATTTGTCCCGCAGTCACCACGGACAACAAACTCTCTTCCTATGGGTAAGCTCCTTGTTTCTGTATACCCATTGCCTTCGGCTTTATAAAGGTGTGTGTCTTTATTGGTTTTGGTTGTCCACGCCTGCGGCCATTTATAAAGCAGATGAATCGTGCAGGTTTTTGTCATACCGTCCGCTTTTGCTGTTATGGTGACCTTCTTTCCCGCGCCCGCGCTTTTTCCGACAAGCTGACCAGTGGTCTCATCAAATGAGATATAATCCTCATTGCTGACATCCCACTCAACATCTCCGTCATATGCTGCTGTCAGCTTTTTGCTTGTGTATGTTATATCATCTGCCCATAGGTCTATATCTTCCGCCGACAGTTCAAGAAAGCCGTCAACGCTTATGGGTAAGCTTGTGTACTTGACAAAACCGTCAAAGATTTCCGATTCACCGTATCTGACATAGGCGTAATTTTTTATTCTTCCGTAAACCGTAAGCTTTGAGTTGACGGTTAACGCTTCTGAGAAGTTCATCGGTATGAGCATCAGGCGAAATACAAGAGCAATAATATCAAAGAATTGGGGGAAGCTGAAAATCGTTCCGCTCCATATTCCGGCAGAGGGCTGAGCATATATAGTTGTAATAATGTTTTGGGGCGTGCATTTCACAGGAGAAGGGATTTTTTCAGCACAGTAAACCTTGATTGTGTCTTTGACGCTGCCCCATTTCGCTTTACAGGTTATTATTGCGGATTCCCCTGCAATAAGACCGCAGATCTTTCCGTCCTCGGTACACGATATAGCGCCGGGGTTACTTGAACTCCATTCGACGCTGTTAAAGAAAGAACCGTTTGCATCAACAGTCGCCGACATTTGCCTTGTTTGCCCCTCAAGTATACCGTACATAGGAAAAATTGATATGCTTTCCACATCTGAATCAGGCGTGGTTTTAACAGCGAAAGCCGTTGAATTTGTCAGCATTGTAAAGCACAATGCCAACGATATAATTGCCGATAATTTTTTGAGCTTCAAATCATATCTTCCTCCTTAATTCTAACATCACATAATTTTGAAGTCAAATTACAAATTGTCACAAATTGATTACAACTTGTTACAACAGCTTAAACCATCGGAATCTCTTTCTTTCCTGTTTACTGAAGCCGTCAGAAGCTTGACCTTATAAACAATTTCATATATATATGTCAAAAAAAGCAAAGTGTCACGCAAAAATTTTTGAAAAAAACATATTTTCTGCCTGTTGCACAAAACCGGCAGGCGAAAATTGGCACTTGTGCGCATAAAAATACCCGTGTGAGCGTTGAAGCTCACACGGGTTTGCAAATCTTCTGTTTTAATCTTCAAAAAGCGGGGTTGAGAAGTATCTCTCTGCCGTATCGGGAAGGACTGTTACAACTGTTTTACCTTTTCCAAGCTTCTTTGCGAGGCGGATTGCCGCCGCAACATTTGTTCCGCTCGAAATTCCGCAGAGAATGCCTTCCTTTGATGCAAGGTCCTTTGAAGCGTTGAGCGCTTCTTCATCCTTGACAATGCATATATCTGAATAGATATCCATATTGAGAATCGGCGGAATAAGTCCGTCGCCGATACCCATCTGGATATGTGTGCCGATTGAGCCGCCCGAAAGAATCGCTGCATGCTCAGGCTCAACCGCCCAGATTTCAATATCGGGATTAGCCTCTTTGAGTGTTTCGCCGATACCCGTTATCGTTCCACCCGTGCCGATGCCCGAGCAGAAGCCGTGAATGGGCTTGCCTACCTGCTTGAGGATTTCTGTGCCCGTAACATTTCTCTGGATTTCAACATTTGCGGGATTCTCAAACTGCTGAGGAACGAAAACATTTTCATTTTCTTCCTGCATTCTGAGAGCAAGCTGCAGACATTCGTCAATGCATTTGCCGATATTGCCCGCATCGTGAACAAGCTTCACCTCGGCACCGTAATGGCGCACAAGCTTTCTTCTCTCCTCGCTTACGGAATCGGGCATGATGATTACCGTTTTATATCCCCTGACCGCGCCGACAAGCGCAAGACCTATGCCCTGATTGCCGCTGGTAGGCTCAACAATAATTGTATCCTTATTTATTTTTCCGTCTCTTTCGGCGGCAAGGAGCATATTATATGCCGTTCTTGTCTTTATTGAGCCGCCTACATTCAGACCCTCAAATTTAACGAGGATTTCCGCTGAATCTTCATCTGTCATTCTGTTGAGGCGGATAATAGGAGTTTCGCCGATTGCCTCAAGCACATTATTGCAAATCATATATAACACCCCTGTTTTCGGCTGATTTATGAGCCGTTCTACAGAATTTATTTTATGCCGAACACTAACTTTTTGATTTTATCACAAAATGTTACCGTTTGCAAGAACTTATTTGCTCAGCAGGGAGTTATTTCATAAAAAACAACTGCGTGAGGGTCAAGAGTGATGTCAAGCTTGATTTCACCGTTTTCAACCGACACCGTTTTTTCGCTCGGATCAAGCTTTGAGCACTCTGTGTATTTATCATAAAGCTCTGTTTTATAGAATTCTCTTGCCTCGGGGTCTGAAAGAGTTGTGGGGTTATCAATCTGCGGATCATCGGGAGACCATGCGAAGCAGTCATCGCCGATTCCGTAGGTCTTTCTGTCTTCTACCCATTCATCAAAATAGTTGCAGTCATCGTTGATAACATAGGTTGTGACTTTAACATTCTTTCCGTTGAATTCAGGCACATTTATCTTGAACGAAACATCTGCGCTCTTATCATATCCAACCTCGTTTCTAAAATTATAAGCCATGATTCTGAGCGTATCGCTCTCTTCATCGTAAGCCGAAACAGCATTGATCTCTGCTTTCGGAATATATCCGCTGCCTGTTTTTTCGGTCTTTGCAAGCTTCATTCCGCCGAACTTTGCCACATTTTTTGCAACATGATAGCTCAGAGTCGGGTTGCCCTCAAGAAGTCCGTTTGAAAGATAATGCCACGATGAAAAATAGTTGATGTCATTTTCAAACATCTGAGTATATATTCTTGCGTCATATGCCGCCTGATAAGCGTATCCGCAGGTACGGCTCAGAAGCTGATCACCGACTGTGCCGCTTGAATTTCCGCAGAGGATCCTGCCCTCGTCAATACCGAAAATCAGATCTTTAAGGCCCGCTTTTTCTGCCGCATTTCTGAGGAAATCAATTGTCTCCGGAAGTGTTTTGCCTTTTGTATACTCTCCGGGAGTCGAATCGTAGAAAGATCCCGAAAGGTAGCAGATTATCGTGCCTTTTTCACCCGTTTTATAGTTTGTTCCGTTTGCGCAATGCTCAATGAAATATGTTTCATCCCAGAGACCCTCTGTGACTGTCATTGAATGCGCACCGACGAAAACATCTTCGCCTATAACATCAGTCAAAGCCGCTACGGTGTAGTCATAAAGCTTGCAGAATTCAACCGCCGATTCGGCAGGGTCACCGCTGTTTGCCATAAACCACGAAGCGTTTTCATATTCGGTCATAACTCCGAAGCGCCAGCTCAGAACCTCATCCCTGCCAAATTCGTCAACAAGCGCCTGAGCGATTGCGGCGATGTAGTTATAATAAACATTATAGTCATCGGGCGGATAAATGTTGGTTGAAAACTCAGCCTCGGTGTTTGCTTTTGCGGAATATTTGAGAGGAACGCTGCCCAGCTTGAGCATCGGCTTTGCACCGAGATTTACAACTCCCCTGCAATTATTGATAAGCGTTGAAAAATCATAATCGTCAAGCACCGTTCTGTCATACGGATCAACAAACAGATCTCTGTCCGCATTGCCACCCGTACACTGCATGAACTGAACATAATTGACGAAATCAAAAATATTGTTTTCCTCATTTATCTTCGCATTGGCAAACGGATTGTCCTGTATCGACCATATGTTGACATTGCTTACGGGATTTGCAAGCACATTGCCCGTCTGCGATGCATCAACGGTAAACTCATAGTTATTTATCTTATCGGAACAGCCGAAAAGATTGCCAAAAAAAGAAATTATAACTGCAAGGATGTAGGAAATAAATGCTTTCATAATTTTTCTCCGTTCTAAGAAGTTATACTTTTCGAAATAATAATCAATATGGTTTTGAAAGGTATATTTCCGCCACGGCTGCGTTAAAAATCTTTGAAATTCTCGTATGGCAAAGAGAAAAATCACCGAATGTGCGCGAGATATTGTATTTCAGACATATAGGATTATTATTTCAAAAAGTATCATTTTTAATTTTACGCAATTTTTCTTTATCCGTCAATAGATTCGTGATATAATTAAACCGCAGAACAGTTCGGAAGGAGTATAAAAGCATGATAAAACTGCTTTTTGTCTGCCACGGCAACATATGCAGAAGTCCGATGGCTGAATTTATAATGAAAGATATGGTAAAGAAAAACGGGCTTGAAGGCGATTTCGTTATCGCTTCATGCGCCACAAGCACCGAGGAAATATGGGGCGGCATCGGCAATCCCGTTTATCCCCCTGCAAAAGCTGAGCTGGAAAAGCACAAAATCTCATGCGAGGGGAAAAGAGCTGTTCAGCTCAGAAAGAGCGATTATGATAAATATGACCTTTTAATCGGTATGGACAGCATGAACATACGCAACATGCACCGCATGCTAGGAGCAGACCCCGAAAACAAAATCCGCAAGCTCATGGAATATACGGACAGAGGCGGCGATGTTGCAGACCCGTGGTACAGCGGCAGATTTGATGTTGCTTTCAGAGATATTTATGACGGCTGTGAAGCACTGCTCAAAAGAATAATCGAAGGAGAAGAAGTATAATGAAGTGGAACGGATTTGAATGTGAAGAACTTATTTTTGACGGCAAAAATGCAAAAATCATTTATCCCGACTGTGAGTCACCGAAAAAAACGCTTATATTGAAAACGGAATACTTCAACGCATTTCCCGAAGCCGAAATTGAGCTCGTAAAGCTCGGATTCTATTTATGCTTCGTTGAAAATGACAGTCGCTGGGGATATGAATCGGATATTGACCGAAAAGCTGACTTCGTTGAATTTGTTGCAAAAAAACTCGGCACGAAAGCAAAATGCGTGCCCGTCGGAATGAGCTGCGGCGGGCTGATTGCAGTGCGCTTTGCGGCAAAATATCCGCACCTGGTATCATGTCTTTATCTTGATGCACCCGTTATGAACTACATGAGCTATCCGTGCGGCTTCGGAGTTTCAAAAAGATGCGATGAAGATTTTCCCGAAATCCTCAATGTTTTCGGAATGAAAAGCATGTCCGACCTTATCTGTTACCGCAAAATGCCCATGGATATGATTCCGGCTCTTGCAGAAAACCAAATCCCCATTATTCTCGTTTCGGGCGACAGCGACACAATCGTGCCCTATAACGAAAACGGTGTTCTGCTTGAAAAATATTATAAAGAGCGTTCCCTGCCCGTTGAGGTTCACATAAAAGAGGGCGGCGACCATCATCCGCACAGCTTGGAAAACCCTGAACCGATTGTTGAATTTATTCTGAAAAACACATAAAGCTTACCGCCCGCAGTTATCCTGCGGGCGGTGTTTTTTGCATATCATTCCATTATCATATTAAACCTTGCACCGTCGGGAATTGCAGGAAGGGGCTCTTCTCCCGAAGCATATCTGTAGCTCGGGATTTTTGATGACTGAGATGCATCAAAAACTATAGCCGTTTCCTCAACCTTGAAAACATAGGTATTCTTTCTGTCATCAGTCTTTAATATAAGAGTATCCCCTATTGTCTGATAACTTCCCATCGCAATATAGCTGCTGAACAATGAAGTGTTAAAGCGGAATCTGCCGTTATCAAGCACTACGCTCGGGTCAATAAACTCTCTTCCGTTGGAATAAGAATAAATTGTTGCCGAATCGCTGAACGAATAATTGATTTCTTTAATAACAGCATCAAAGCTTCGGGCATTTGCAACATTGCTCTTATCAAATTCATAAACAACCATCAGGCTGCTCATTTCGTTGCCGCGAACACCTCCGCCGTCTGCCGCGCTCTCAATATTGAAAACCACATTTCCATTATCATCATACACGTAATCGGAAAAATGATAATTCTGAAAATCGCCTTCGCTGACAAGAATGGCAAAAACTGTTTTACTCTCAAAGAACTCCTCAGTATATTTTTCATCTGCCCCCCCAAAAAGTTCATTGCTCTGATTCAGGAAATACTCCGACATCTTTTCGGTAACGCTTTCAAGTGTCTGAATATCGGAAATTCTGATAACAGGAAGATGCTTTGTACCCTCAGTGTAAAACTGCGGGTTATCAGCCATATTCCAGAAAGCTTCTTCAAGACCCGTCTTTCCGTCTTTTTTTTCAAGTCCGATATACATCGGCGAGATATATGCTGCGGTAGAGGTTGCATTCTGTTCTGACATTTCAACCTCAATTCCGTCCATATCGCTGACTGCCGAACAATCAATCGCCTTTCCTGATTGGTCATAGAAATTATAAGAAATTGAAAACTCCGAAGCCTGTCTTTCAGATAAATCAACAGCAATAAAAGCAGGGCAGCTTTCAACAAGGATTTCCTTATTCAGGTCACCGCTTATCTTCATCGTATGCAGTTCTTTGTTATTGCTCACAACCACCATATAGTCATGAGGATATTTCATGAAATAGCTCGTTGCAATGCTTTTCACCGAGTCCCGTGGCACAAGATTTTCTGCACGGCTTGCAGCTTCAAATTCATAGCTGCCGTCAGCGTTCTGCAGAAAGACGGCAAATCCGAGCTTCCCCTCATAACTGCAGCCCGCAAGCAGAATTCCGTTATCCTCATAAAAATCAAAGAGAGTAACCTTCTCTGTTTCAAGCTCCTTTGCGGCATCTTCGATGTTTTCTGCGGTCAGCGTATTTCCGTATTGAGCAAACACGCTCATTTCTTCGGGATTCTTGACTTCATAAGTAAAGCTCGGCTTAACTCCGTCATTTATCCAGAATTCCGAATAATCCTCATTAAAATAAATGAATATAGGAATTTCGTCATTCTCCGTGCTGCGGATTGCAACGGTATTGACTTTATTTCTGTTTTCGCTTCTTGATATTGCTTTGCGGCTTATTTTCAGCGACCTGAGAACCTCAACCGTTCTTGCAATATCCTTTTCTTCGGTAAGAATCTGTTCACCTCTTGAGTTTATGACGGTAACAGAATATATTTCATCAAATATTTTTTCGCAGTCACCTGCGTCATTGATGTCCGTTATTCTCATAAACATCGGATTTGAAATGCAGACAACTGCTGCTCCAATGCATATAGCAACGGCAACTATGCCCGCCCAAAGCTTCGGCTTTCTGAAACCGAGTGCATTTTTTATTCTGCTTCTGACTCCCGTTTCACCGAATGCGAGCGGTCCCGGTGCGGGAAATCTTCTGTCGGCAGCGAAAGAAAGAAGCGACCTGCTGTATTCCTTGCAGATATTCTCTTCATCCGCAAGCACCTTTTCGTCGCAGCTCATTTCCATATCTGTGCCCATAAGAATGAAGGCGACCCAGCAAAGAGGATTGAACCAATGAACAGAAAGAATGATGTATGCGGCAATTTTCGAGATGTGATCAAAACGCTTCAGATGATATTCTTCGTGGGTGAGAATATATTTCCGGGTGTCCTCATCAAGTCCGAATGGAATATATATTTTAGGTTTGATTATTCCGAGAATAAACGGTGAACCGACTTTATCGGACTGATAAACATTCCTCTCAAGCCTCATTGCGGTATTCATTGAAAGGCGTATTTTTATGTAACTGACAACGCCGTAAACCAGCATTGCCGCCATGCCCGTTACCCAAATTACTGTCAGCGCAGTAAGGATAATCTGCATCGGATTAGCGCTTGCTGTCGGCTCAGCCGCGGGAAGATTATTGTTTATGATTGTGTTTGCATACGGAATGCCAACCGTCACCTGCGGTATTTCCTCATAAACAATATTATCCGCAACGTATTCAAGCTGCGCTCCGCTTTCAGTCTGTGCCCTGCTCATATCAAAAATACCGATATTGAATATGCTCAGCACCGACTGAAAAGAAAACGGGCAGCAAAGTCGGAATGCTGCAATGCTCCAGAGCCAAAAAGAATACTTTTTAGGCAGCTTTCTTATCAGCATACGGATTATGATTACAGCCACAATAACATAGGCGGCAGTCAGACTCATATTCAAAACTTCAAGAAACAAATCCTGCATAAACACACCTCCTATTTATGCGAATCAATCAGTTTCTTAAGCTCCTCGGCTTCCTTTTCGGAAATTTTTTTACCTCCAAGAAAAGAAACAAGAAAATTCGGAAGCGAGCCTGCAAAGGTCTGCTCAACGAAATGCTCGCTCGCATAAGCCTGCACACGGTCTCTCTCAACCAGCGAAGTGACAAGCGAGCCGTCATTGCGTGCAAATCCCTTTTCGCACATTTTTTTGAGCATCGTATATGTTGTTGACTTTTTCCAGTCAAATTTTTCGCCGCAGAGCTTCACAAGCTCACCTGAGTGAAGCGGCTCATTATCCCAGATAACACTCATAAATCTGAAATCGCTTTCGCAGAGTCTGAGTTCATTCATAGTCTTTCCTCCTTTCGGTCTATTTCCATAGACCTCACATTTAGTCTATAACAATAGACCCCACTTTGTCAATATCTTTCCAAAAAATTCTTGCAAGTTTGAATGATACGATATATAATTAAATCAGAAAGAGAGGTAAAGCTATGGATATTATGGATCTCGCCTCAAAAGGCATAGCAGCAATAACAAAAAGCTTCGGCAAAAAGGTTCAAAAAAATGAAACTGCGCCTGAAATTCCCGCAGAGAAACCCGTTGTTATCTCAGGCGACGGTTACCGTGCAGGCTTTTCAACCGCAGAAATCATGCCCGATTTAACCAAGGGCAAAACTTACTGGATTGCGGGTCACGGCTCGGGACACAAAATGGAGGGCGTTCTTTCTCCCGTTTATATCAGCGCAGTTTGGCTTGACTGCGGAAACGATGAAGGCATGCTCTGGCTCGGTGCAGACATCGTCGGTTTAACACGAATCGAGGTCAACAAAATCCGTTCAATGATTATGAATTGCGGCGAAATCAAAGGCTGCAAATGCATCAATTTCAGCTGCACCCACAGCCATTCGGGCATTGATACCCTCGGCTATTGGGGCAAGCCCAATCTTGTAAGCATTCCTTCCGACGGCAAGGATCCCGAATATATGGATATGCTTATGAACACCGCAGTAAAGGTTGCGGTTGAAGCATATAAGGACAGAAAGAGCGGCAAGCTTTACAGCGGCAGACTTGAGCTTCCCGGCACTCTTTCCTCAAGAAGAGGCTTTATTAACAAGCACGAATTCCTGACCCGTATCCGTTTCGCTCCCGCAGACGGTTCAAAGGAAACATGGATTCTCAACTTCGGCGGTCATCCCAATTCGCTCGGCGGCGGCAACAGAATGCTCAGCGGCGAATATCCCTACTTTATGCGTGAAAAGATTTCGGCTGAAAACGGCGCAAACGTTCTCTTCGGTATCGGCGCAATCGGCGGCACCGATGTTGTTGAGCTTGACGAAAAAGATAATGTAAACTGCGTTAAGCTTCAGGGTGAAATGCTTGCAGACGCCTCAATGAAGATTGACAATGACAGAGAGCTTCCCGCTGAAATAAAAATCATTCAGCAGCCCTTCTATCTTCCCGTCAACAACTATGTCCTGACTCTTCTTGCGCTTCGCAAGGTTATGAGCTTCAAGGCTTATCCCTGCACTAAAACAGACCTCGGCATTGCAATGATGAGCGAAATGACATACATGACCTTCGGCGGTCAGAAGATTCTTCTTCTTCCCGGTGAAAGCTTCGTTTCAACCGTTTACGGCGGCTACAAGGATGCCGAAACCTCGCCCACGGGCAAGGGCGGCGAAATCAACCCCACTCCCCTTGCAGACATCGCAGGCGACCACGAAATGATTGTTTTCGGCGTTTCCAACGACATGTCGGGCTATGTTGTTCCTCCCAACGATTTCATACTTCATCCCACACAGCCCTATCTCAACGGCTACAAGGATAAGTTTGATCTCAATCACTATCATGAAACGAATTCGATGGGCATTCTTGCTCAGGAAACAATTGCAGACGCATTTGCTTCTGTTGTTGAGAATTTCAATAAATAATTTTACGCTGAAACCTCACGGTGAAAAATCCGTGAGGTTTATTTTATTCACCCCGGAATCAGGCAATAATAAAGATGAAATGAGGTGAGAAAATGGCAAAATTCTTTGACGAGAATCCCGTTATCAAAGCTGAATTTGATAAGCTGCCCATTGCGGTACGCAATCAGATAATTGAATCGGGCATTGAAATCAGCACGGTTGAAGAGCTGAAAAAGGCGGCTCAGAGCATAGAATCAAACATGTAACTCTTGCAATCCGGACACTCTTGGGGTATAATAGACCTATCTGTATAATGGAGTGGATTATATTTTGAAAACAGAAATTGTTAATATAAACAGTGCTGCTGAATTTGACGCTTTCTGCGAGTCTCACGAAAACGGTCATTTTCTTCAGACCTCCCTTTGGGGCAAGGTCAAGGATGACTGGAAATGGTTCGGCGTTATCTGCAGAAACGAAAGCGGAGAAATCACGGGCACTCTCGGAGTTTTGCTCCGAAAAATTTCAAAACTGCCCTATCATATGATGTATGCCCCGAGAGGTCCCGTCTGCAATTTTGACGATAAAGACACATTCAATGCGCTTGTTTCTGCCGCAAAGGAAGAGGGCAGAAAGTATAACGCATATGAACTGAAAATAGATAAGGATGTTGATGTCGGCAACGAGAATTACAGAGCAATCGCAAAAAATGCAGGCTTTAAGTTCAAGGAGCGCACAATCAACTTTGAGGATTTTCAGTGCCGCTATGTTATCAGAATTCATCTCAACGGCAGAAACGAGGAAGAGGTTTTTGCAGCCTTCCATTCCGACCATCGCCGCAAGATAAGAATTGCTCTGAAGAACAATGTTGAGATTAAGATTCATGGCAGCAAAATGGCGGAAACCTTTTATCAGATAATGAAGGAAACCTGCGAAAGAGATGGGTTTGAGCTTCGTTCTGCCGCATATTTTGCAAAAATCCTCGATGTTTTCGGCGATAAGGCAAGACTTTATATGGCGTACTACGAGGGCAGACCCATTGCGGGCGCAATTTCCGTTCTGTGGGGCGACAAGGTGTGGTATTTCTACGGTGCATCTTCAAACTCGGACAGAAAGGTTATGCCGAATTATCTGCTTCAGTGGGAAATGATAAAATGGGCAATCGGAAGCGGCTGCAGAATTTATGATTTCAGAGGAGTCGCCGGCGTTATTGATGAAAACAATCCCCTCTTCGGTCTCTACCGTTTCAAGCACCGTTTCGACGGAGATTATGTTGAATTCATGGGCGAAATGGATCTGATAATCAAGCCCACAGCGGCAAAAATCGTTGCCGCATCACAGGAAATTATTAAGAAACTCAGATAAGGAGTGAATGAAATGATAAATGTTACAGTATGGAACGAAGGCGTTCACGAAAAAACAAGCAATGAAGTTGCAGGTGTTTATCCCGCAGGTATTCACGGATGCATCAAGAATTTTCTTTCTTCTCAGCAAGATATGAATATCCGCACGGCGACTCTCGGTCAGCGCAAATGCGGCTTACCCGATGAAGTGCTTGAAACAACAGATGTTCTCATCTGGTGGGGTCATATGGCGCATGACAAGGTGCCCGACAAGCTTGTTGAGAAGATACATAAGAGAGTTCTTGCGGGAATGGGTCTCGTTGTTCTTCATTCAGGTCATCATTCAAAGATTTTCAGAGCTCTTATGGGCACAACATGCAATCTCCGCTGGAGAGACGGCGACCGTGAAAGAATCTGGACAGTTAACCCCGCTCATCCCATTGCGCAGGGAATTCCCGCTCACTTCAGCCTGCCCGTTGAAGAAATGTACGGCGAACAGTTTGACATTCCCACCCCCGATGCGCTTGTTTTCCTCGGTTGGTTTGCCGGAGGCGAGGTTTTCCGCTCAGGCTGCTGCTGGCAGAGAGGTCTCGGAAAGGTTTTCTATTTCCAGCCCGGTCACGAAAGCAACCCCACATTCCACAATGAATATGTTCAGAGAATCATTATAAATGCAGTGCGCTGGGCAGCTCCCCTTGCAGCTTACAAAGAGCCTATCCCCTGCATGCACAAAAAAATCCCTCCCGAGGAACTCTATAAGGAGAGACATTCAAAATAATGGATACATTCAAAATTAAAAAGCTCAGAGAGAATGCAAAAATCCCGTTCCGTGCAACCAAAGGAAGCGCAGGAATGGACCTTTATGCATGCATTGATGAGCCGATAACTCTCGGCGGCGGTGAAAAAGCCGTTATCCCCACAGGCATTGCAATTGAACTTCCGAACGCAGAGCTTGCCGCATTTGTTTTTGCAAGAAGCGGTCTTGCAATCAAACACGGAATCGGCCTTCTCAACAGCGTCGGCGTTATTGACAGCGACTACAGAGGCGAAATCTGCGTAGGTCTCATAAATCAGCTTAAAGAGCCCTATACAATTCAGCCTGATGAGCGCATTGCTCAACTGGTTATCATGCCCGTTTCGCTCACCACACCCGTTGAAGCGGATTCGCTTGACGAAACCGAAAGAGGCACGGGAGGCTTCGGTTCAACAGGTAAGGTCTGAGGTGATACTCTTGAAAAAAACAATAAACATTCTCTCTGCCGTTGACTTAGCAGCGATGGCGGTATGGGTAATCACCCTTGTTGTTTCGCTCGTAACGCAAAACGAAATCGCATCTGTTGCATTTCTTATTGCCTACATAATCACAGCAATTTCCGTCATTGCGCACACCGTTTCAACAGCAGTCACATTCATAAAAAAGAAGCCGTATTCAAAGGCTCTTCTTGCTGCTGCCTGCACAGTCAACACCGTATGGTTTGTGATTCTTATTCTGGTAATCAGAAACTTCTCGGAAATGATTTCAGAATTTATGTAAGGAGTAAAAAATGAAAAAAACGATCAGCATTCTTTGCGTTATCGCAATGATTTTCTCGGTTTCCTCTGTTTTTTCATTCGCAAACAGTGAGGACTTCAAGCCCTATGACAACAGCGAATTCTTCACTTACGGCGATTATAAAATCCATTACCGTGTTGAGCCTGCAAAGGGTGAATTCAAGGGCAGAATAATGATGCTTCACGGATTCCTCTGCTCAACCTTTGCGTGGAGAAACATGGTTGCTGAGCTTTCTTCGCAGGGCTACGAATGCGTAACTGCAGACCTTCCCGATTTCGGCTATTCGACAAGAGAATCCGATGAAGTTGAACTCATTGACCGCGAGACTCTCATTGTTGAGCTTATGAAGAGCATTGCACCGGTTGAAGAATGGATTCTTGCGGGTCATTCAATGGGTGGCGGCGTTGCCGTCAACATTGCCGAAGAACAGCCCGTCAAGGCACTTCTTCTTTACTGCCCCGCACCTCAGAGCGAATTTCCCGCAGCAATGGAGGGTCTCATAACCTCAAAGCCGATGAAGGGCATTATGAATGCATTCTTCAATTACGGAACAAGAATAAAGCCGCTTGTCAAGCTTGTCATTTATATGGCTACATTTGATTGGGATTTCGCAATGGATTATGACACCGCAGGCGTTACCGATGCCGTGCAGTATGACGGATTCGGCGGCGGAATGTGCGAAATGATGTACAGAGTCCGTCCCACCGCACTCGATAAAGCAGACCAAATCAAATGCCCCGTTCTTCTCTGTCAGGCAAGCAAGGATATCATTCTCAACAGCTCAATGAAAGAGCAGATGAATTCCGCATTCCCCGATGCAACAATCCATCTTGTTGAGGGTGGCGGACACCAGTGCATTGAAAACAGAGCAGGTGAGCTCTGCGATGTCACGGTTGATTTTCTTAACAAATAATAATTATGGGTATTCATTTCACAAGAAAATGAATACCCATTGCTTTTTCTCCGCTGTGCAGACTTATCATGCAGCCCGTTTCGGCAATGATAATCTCCTTGAAGCCCGCCTGCTTCAGCATGGCTTCCACCGTCAGAAGCTCGTCCTTCGGCACTCCCGAATGATAAATAAATGCCGTTTCAAAATCTATATTTCCGCTGGTTTCAAGCTGTTCGTTTGCGTATTGCAGGCGAACGGCTTTTCCCTTGCCTCTGTACTTTTTTATAACCTCAATTCTGCCGTTAACCATTGCCGCACACGGCTTGACTGACAAAAGATTGGCGCCCCACGCTTCGGCAGCGGAGCATCTTCCGCTTTTCTTAAGAAAATCAATATCATCAAGAAGATAGCTGACCCTTGCTTTCGGAATCAGCTTCTTCATTTCAACTATTATTTCCTCTGCGGTGCGCCCTTCGTCACGCATCCTGCATGCCTTCATCGCAAGCAAGGAAATCCCGCCTGCGAGGTTACGGGTATCAATCGCATAAACCTCTCCGAGCCTTGCGGATGCAAGCTTTGCGTTGCGGTGAGTGCTTGAAAGCTCCGAGCAAAATGACAAATGAACAACTGCCTTGCCTTCTTTAAGGAAAGGCGCAAAAAAATCCATATATTCACCGGGCGAAACCGCCGAGGTTTTTGGGATAACTCCGTTTTTTTCAACATATCCGAAAATCCCGCCTGCGCTGATATCAACACCGTCACGAAGGGTTTTGCCGTCGGCAATAACGCACATCGGCATAATTTTTATGTCATATTTTTCCGCAAGCTTCTCAGGCAAATCCGCCGCACTGTCAACCGTAATAACAACCTGTTTCATGGGGCATCCCTCCTTACGGAATTATTCCCCCATAATTTGCTGATTATTCGCATATACAATCTCTGTTTCAGGATAATAATGGGCAAGAATCTCCTCCCAGGTGCTGCCCTGCCTCGCCATATAGTCTGCTCCGTACTGACTCATTCCGACTCCGTGGCCATAACCTTTACAGGTGAAAATAAATCTCTCGCCGTTATATTCAACATCAAAGCACATGCTCCTGAGCGAAAATGCGTTGCGCATATCCTCAGCTTCAATATCTTTGCCGCAGATGCGGATAAATGAAGTGTAGCCGTCATCGTTTTTTGTTATTTCTTCAACCCATTTTTCTGTTTCTCCCTGCGTCACTGCCCCGCATTCCTTTGCAAGCTCCACAAATTCTTCAGCGGTAAACGAAGTCTCTGTTATGTAGTCGGGCGAAAGCTTGTCGCCGGGGCTCGCAACGCTTGATAAATAAGGATATTCGCTGCCCCACATGCATTTTGCCGACTGTGTGTTTCCCGCACTGATTGCATGATAAGCCGTCAGAGCGGTTTCACCGTCATAAGCAACATAAATTCCGAAAACTTCATCCACCGCCGCCTCAATTTTTGCTTCGTATTCATCATATTTTTCTCCCCATTTTTCTTTTCTCTGTTTCTCATTGATATATCCCTGATGAGCCGACGGGTCATCGGTTATATCCGCTCTTGAAAAATAAGAAGATATGGTTTTTTCGTTCTGTTCACGCACCCTTTTTGCATATGTATAGCAAGCGACCGCCTGCGCCCTGAGCGCCTGAGTATGGCTGAGCGCATCCATTTCGGCGGCAACAGAGCCTATGACATATTCCCGCAGCTTTATTCTCTCGATATCCCCTGTAGAGGACGACATAACGGATATGTATTCCGACGCAGCGGTCTCTTCTTCGTTGACCGATAAATCGCCGCCCGCCGTCTGCACCGCACCCGATTTGTCGGCACCGAGCGCCGCAACCGGGCAGACAAACATCGCAACAATCAGAATCAGACAAAGCAACAGATAAGCTCTCATTTTTATCCCTCTTTTTATATTTTAATTAAAATACAGTTTACTTGACTTTTATAATATATAAGGTGTATAATATGATTTAATTATAGACTATGATGAGATAGTATTACCCAAAGGAGAAACCCGTATGTCAACAATCAAATCCAAGCTTCCCAATGAAGATATTAAAAAATTATGCGATGAGATTCGCAAATATAACCATATTGAGCCCTATGAGTTTGACCATTTCAACATCAAAAGAGGTCTGAGAAACCCTGACGGCACAGGCGTTATGGCAGGCATAACAAGAGTCTGCTCCGTTGAAGGTTATTACCTTGATGACGGTGAAAAGGTTCCCAGAGAGGGCCGCCTCAGATTCCGCGGAATCGATATGAACGATATCGTCAACGCCTGCATTGCGGAAAACAGATTCGGCTTTGAAGAAGTTGCATGGCTTCTGATTTTCGGCTCACTCCCCACCTCGCAGGAGCTTGACTTCTTCAAGAATGTTCTTTCGCGCCACAGAGAGCTTCCCGATGACTTCATTGAAGATATGATCATGAAAGCTCCCTCACCCGACATCATGAACAAGCTTTCGCGCTCTGTTCTTTCTCTTTATTCTTATGACCCTAATCCCGATGACACTTCAATTGAAAATGTTCTTCGTCAGTGCATCGGCATTATTGCTCAGGTTCCCGCAATCATGAGCTACGCATATCAGGTAAAGCGCAGAAACTATTACCGCCAGAGCATGCATATTCACCCCCTCATTCCCGAGCACACAACCGCTCAGGCTATTCTCCACTCAATCCGTGACGACGGAAAGTTCACCGATGAAGAAGCAAAGCTTCTCGATGTTTGCCTTATGGTACACGCAGAGCACGGCGGCGGTAACAACTCAACATTTGCAACAAGAGTCATAACCTCTAGCGGTACAGATTCATATGCCGCAATCTCGGCAGGTATCAGCGCTCTCAAAGGTCCCAAGCACGGCGGCGCAAACAGCAAGGTTGCACATATGGTTGAATGCTTCAAGCAGGGCGTTTATGATATCACTGATGAAAATCAGGTCAAGGACTTCATCGCAAAGATAATCCGCAAGCAAGCGGGTGACGGCTCAGGTCTTGTTTACGGTATGGGTCATGCGGTTTACACGCTTTCAGACCCCAGAGCAAAAATTCTTCGCGCAAAGGCAGCTGATTTCGTTGACGGCACGGGATATGAAAACGAATTCAGACTTCTCAACCTTATCGAACAGCTCACCCCCGAAGTTTTTGCCGAAATCAAGGGCTCAAACAAAGCGATGTGTGCAAACGTTGACCTCTATTCGGGTCTCATTTATAAGATGCTCAACATCCCCTCGGATTTATATACTCCTCTGTTTACCGCAGCAAGAGTTACGGGCTGGACTGCTCACAGAATTGAAGAGCTTCTCACCGGCGGAAAGATAATCCGACCCGCATACAAGAGCAACACCGGCAAAACTGCCTACACCCCCATTACCAAAAGATAAAAGAGGTCTTTGAAATGAAAAAAGATTTATTAAAAAGCGGTTTCGGCATCGGCGCTGTTATTTTTGCCGTTGCCGCAGCAATCCTTCTTCCTTTGAGAACGGTTCAGTTTTTTACCGTGCTTGAGGACGGAACGGGATTCTATTCGGAAACTGATTTCGGCGTTTATCTTCTCTTTTCCGTTTTCGCTGCCGCTGTTGCGTTGATTCTCATTCTCGGCTTTTCCAAACGCAAAAAGCTCAGCTTTGCAGGCGGAGAATTCAGAAGTCAGGGCTGCGGAATTCTTTCTTTTGTTGCCGCAGTCGGCGCAGCGCTTGATGCTGCCAACAGCCTGAATCTTGCCGCAGGTCTCGGAATAAACCTCGGTCTTTCAACAGCAGTTTTCGATGAGATAACCCCCGTTCAGTCAATGGTTCTCACTCTCGAAGGAGTTTTCGCAGTCATTTCTGCATTGTTTTTTGTTGTTATCGGCTCTGCTCTCTGCTCAGGCAAATCAAGCGAAAAGAGCTGCCGCTATATCGCTCTTGTTCCTGTTTTCTGGAGTGTTTTCAGAATGGTATTCAGATTCACCAGAACCATCAGCTACACAAGAGTTTCTGACCTTCTTTTTGAAATGATCATGCTGATTTTCTTCATTGCATTCTTTTTTGCATTTGCTCAGGTAAATTCAAGAATAAATGCAAAATATATGGAGTGGAAGGTTGCTGCATACGGTCTTTGCGCCGCTCTTACGGCACTCATCTGCTTCGTTCCCAGATTTATCGTTATCATCAGCGGAAACACCGAGCATCTTTATTCGATGTCAACCGCAGAATACTGCGACATTGCCGTTGCACTTTTTGCTCTCGGAACGGTTCTCACCAGAATCGGTGAAAAAACTCCCGAAAGAATTGCCGCCGATGCCGCTGAGGATGAAGCTGAAAAGGCTAAAGCAAAGAAAAAGTAAAAGCTGACTCCGGAGGAATAATTCTTCATGTTTTTTGAAAACGTTTTAACTGCAGGCGAGCAGGTTATTATTCTTTATGTTATTGTTGCAATCGGTTTCATTTCCGACAAGGTCGGCTTCTTCACTGAAAAGGTTGCAAAAAGCTGTACCGACCTGCTTTTCTATGTTGTAACATCGGCAAAGATTGTTGAAAGCTTCTACACGCTTGAATACACTCCCGAAACCGCCAAAAAGCTTTTTATCGCACTCGGCTGCGGTCTTTTGCTTCATCTTGTTTCGGCAGGAATTTCAACTTTTGTTTTCAATCGCTGTCCATCTGAAAAAGCCTGCATTTTCAAATATGCAAGCGCATACGGGAACTGCGGATACATGGCGCTTCCTCTTGCAAATGCCGTTCTCGGCGATGAGGGTGTTTTCTACTGCTCGGCGGTCATCATATCGTTCCAGATGTTCACATTTACCCACGGCGTTTATATTATTAACAAAGGCAACCCCGATTCAAAGGTTAAGTTTGACTGGAAAAAGCTCATTCTTAACCCCGGTGTGCTTTCGGTTATGGTCGGTCTTCCGATTTTCCTTCTTTCAATTGACCTGCCCGATATCGTCACCGAGCCGATAACCTATGTTGCGAGCCTCAACTCTCCGCTTGCAATGCTCATTTTCGGCACATATATTGCAAACACAAACTTCAAATCCATATTCAGAGAATGGCGCATTCTCGGCGTTGCGGCAATAAAGCTGCTCATTCTGCCCGCAATTATGCTTGTCGGTCTTCACCTTGTCGGCATAAACGGTGCTCTTCTTGTTGCAATAACGCTTTCAGCCAGCGCGCCGCCCGCAACAAACACGGCGATATTCGCCGCAAAATACGGCAGAGATACGGGTCTTGCTTCTCAGACCGTTGCGTCGGTCAGCTTCATGTCAATTCTGACAATGCCCGTCATGATTGCCGCAGCTCAGCTTTTATGATGAATATTGAAAAAATACTCAGCAGCATATCTCCGCTATGGGGTGTATGCAGCTTCGACGAAATAAAAGACAATCTTATAGAGTGCAGGGCAAAAAGCAGGCTTCCTGACAGTGCAAAATCGGTTATTGTTGCCTGCTTCCCCTATCTTCTCCCGAAAGAAAGCTACGAAAACAGCAATCTTTCAAAGTATGCGGTAGTGACGGATTATCATTCGGTTGCTATCGGCAGACTCAACAAAGCATGTGCAGCTCTCAAGGAGATGTTTCCCGATGAGGAGTTCTGCGCATTTGCGGATAACTCTCCGATTCCCGAAGTGAGGGCGGCATGCCTTGCAGGGCTTGGAGTAAGAGGGACGAACTCGCTTCTCATAACCGAGAAATACGGCTCATATGTTTTTATCGGAGAAATCGTAACAACTCTTGAGCTTGAAACCAAAAGCAACGGAATCCTGCCCTGCATCCGATGCGGCAGGTGCCTTGAAGCCTGCCCCGCAAAGGCTCTCGGCAAAAGCGGAGTTGACACCGAAAAATGTCTTTCCGCCATCACCCAGAAAAAAGGCAGCCTTACAGAGGCTGAAGAAAAGCTTATGCTTGAATGCGGCTGTGCATGGGGCTGCGATATCTGTCAGGATATCTGCCCGATGAATAAAAATGCCGCTGTTACCCAGATAGAAGAATTCCTTATCTCGCCCGTTTCGCTTCTGACCGCCCAGACCGACATTGACGGCAGGGCTTATGAATGGAGAGGGAGAAAGGTTATAGAAAGAAATCTTGCCGTTTTCGGCAAATAAGAAAGGAGCTTAATTATGAAGCTTATCGTTGCTATTATCAACAATGACGACAGCGCAAGCGTTCTCAACGGACTCACTCAGAAGGGATTCAGCGCAACCAAGCTCTCAACCTCGGGCGGTTTCCTTCGTTCGGGCAACACCACCCTGCTCATAGGCACCGAGGATGAAAAGGTTGACGAAGTCATTGAGGTCATCAGCGAATTCTCACGCAAGCGCTCACAGATAGTTTCCGCCTCACCCTCATTTATGACAGAGGGATTTGTTTCAAAAGCGGTTGAAGTCACCGTCGGCGGCGCAACGGTATTTGTTCTTGACGTTGACAAATTCATTAAGCTTTGATTTTCTATGAAAATAACAGGATTTGATATAAATAACCCTGTCGAACAGACTCTCTCGGTTGCCGTCGGTGCAGGCAGACTGCCCCATGCGGTTATTCTCGAAGGGGCATCGGCAGAGGAAAGAATGGCACTTGCCAAAAAGCTTGCCGCTGCACTCGTCTGCTGTGAAAAGTCTGACGCCCCCTGCGGCAGCTGCCCTCACTGCATAAAATCCGCTGCAGATTCTCACCCCGATACGCTGATTTATTCGGTCGAGGATAAGCCGAAGGCTTTCAAGGTTGATATTGTTCGTGAAATACGAAACAAGGCATATATTATCCCAAATGAAGCTGACCGCAAGGTGTTCATTCTCGAGAACTCCCACACAATGGGCGTTGAGGGTCAGAACGCAATTCTCAAAATTCTTGAAGAGCCGCCCGCTTTCGTAAATTTCATTATGCTCTGCTCTTCAAAATCAGGATTTTTGCCCACCGTTCTTTCAAGGGCAACAGTCTATTCCCTCGGCGAAAACAAAGCAGCTTCCGATGAGTCTCTTCCGAGAGAAAAAATTATCGAAGCCGCAAAAGGAATAGCTCTCGGAGCGGCAGCGCTTGAAGACATCGAGATTGTCAAGGCGGCAGGTGTATTCGAGAAGGACGCAAAGCTGCTTCGTGCCGCACTGCCCGTTATTCAGGAAATGTTTTCAGCTGCCCTCAGAGTCAAGTATTCTGCAGCCGAAGTAAATGAAGAGTTCGGCTCCGTCCCCGCTGAGCTCGCTTCAAAGCTCAGCAGCCGTGCGCTTCTCAGTCTTGTTGAAAATATCGATGAAATTTCAGGAGCATTGCTCCTTAATGCAAACCACAATTTAACTGTTACCCGTCTGTGTACTCTTTTGCGCAGGTCGGTCAAATAAACGGAGGTTACTGTTAATATGGCAGAAGTTATTGGTGTCCGTTTCAAGGAAGTAGGCAAGGTCTACTACTTTGACCCTGACGGACAGACACTCAAAAAAGGCGACAAAGTTATCGTTGAAACCGTTCGCGGCATCGAATGCGGCGAGGTTGCAATGGATAACAGAGAAATAAATGATGAAGAAATCGTAAAGCCTCTCAAAAAGCTTATCCGTATTGCAACAGAAGAGGATATCAAGAGAGCGGAGGCAAACAAAGAAAAGGAAAAAGAAGCTTTTGCGGTTTGTCAGAAAAAAATTGCAAACCACGGGCTTGACATGAAGCTTGTTGATGTTGAATATACTTTTGACGGCGGCAAGGTTCTGTTTTATTTTACTGCAGACGGCAGAGTCGACTTCCGCGACCTTGTCAAGGACCTCGCATCCGTTTTCAAAACCCGCATTGAGCTGCGTCAGATTGGCGTAAGAGACGAAGCAAAAATGCTCGGAGGTCTCGGCATCTGCGGCAGACCCTTCTGCTGCAACGGATTCCTCGGAGAATTTCAGCCCGTTTCAATCAAGATGGCAAAGGAGCAGGGTCTCTCCCTCAATCCCACCAAAATCAGCGGCACTTGCGGCAGACTTATGTGCTGTCTAAAATATGAACAGGCTGCATATGAGCATCTGCTCAAAATCACTCCCAAGCCCGGCGCAATTGTTGAAACCGCTGAGGGCGCAGGTACTGTTGCCGATTTCAGCCTTCTTACGGGCGTTCTTAAAGTTCAGCTTCACAACAATCCCGACGCTCCGCCCAAGCCTTTCCACAGAAAAGACGTCAAGCTTGTCCGTGACTCACGAATCAAGGTCAATAAAGCTGAAATTGAAGCGTTGAAAGATATCGAGGGATAATTTTTTTCAAACCCCTTGAAATTTTAAAATAATGTGATACAATGATTGCATACTCATAGTTTTGCAGACAGCAATCAATATGCATTGAAATGCAATAGGTTGCGTGCAGTTGCGGATTTCTTCTACGCAGGCATACTGTCGTATGTCAAAGAGAAAAATGCGCAAATGTATGTGAGATATTGTATTTCAGTCATATGGACTGGTGACTGAAAAACTACAAATAAGGAGGAAGAACATAATGGCTTATACAATCAATGACGATTGCATCTCCTGCGGCGCATGCGCAGCAGATTGCCCCGTTGAGGCAATTTCAGAGGGCGACGGCAAGTACGTTATCGACGCTGACACTTGCATCGATTGCGGCGCTTGTGCAGACAGCTGCCCCGTTGGCGCTCCCCAGGCATAATCAATCATAGGCGGTTAGCGGTCTTTCCGAAAAGGAGAGGCCGCCTTTTCTTTAGAGAGGTTAACTAATGAAAAATATAATTCTTATCGGAATGCCCGGTGCGGGCAAAAGCACAATCGGTGTTCTTCTTGCAAAAACAATGCTTATGAGCTTTACTGATACCGACCTGCTCATTCAGAAAAAATACTCCTCAAGCCTGTGCGATATAATCAACAGCAAGGGCATAGAGGAATTCCTGAAAATCGAAAATGATGTTATCTGCGAAGAAGACTTTGAAAACAGCATTGTTGCAACGGGCGGAAGTGCAGTTTACGGCGATGAAGCAATGAAAAATCTGAAAGAAAACGGAATTGTGGTTTATCTTAAGCTCAGCCCCGCCGAGCTTGAAAAGAGAATAAACAACATTCACACCCGCGGCATTGCAATGAAAGAGGGAACAACCATCGAAGAGCTTTATGAAGAAAGAGCCGCCCTCTACGAAAAATATGCTGATATAACCGTTGAATGCTCCGCACTCACCCCTGAGCAATGCGTTGATGAAATAAACAGACTGATTAAGGAATAATCGGTTAATACAAGACAAAAAGCAGCACGAACAATTCGTGCTGCTTTCTTTATTCTGCATCAATATCAATTATTTCTTCTTTCAGCTTTGAATAAACAAGGTGCTGACTGTGATAAAGGCTTGAATAGCCCGAAAGTATGAAGCTTATTGCCGCCGCCACTGCACAGAACACCATTCCGTCCGAGCCAAGCATTTCCGTGCAGATAAAAAATGTTGCAAGCGGGCAGTTTGTTACGCCGCAGAAAAACGCAGACATGCCGACCGCCGCACCCATGGCAGGAGTGAGGCCTACAAGCGTTGAAAGTGTTCCGCCGAGCGTTGCACCGATAAAAAACGATGGCACAATTTCGCCGCCCTTATATCCCGCGCTGATTGTTATTACCGTAAAGATAATTTTAAGAATAAAAGCTTCGGGTCGGACATCTCCGCTTTCAAAAATTCTTTCAATAACATCAATTCCTCCGCCGTTATAATCCCTTGTTCCGACAACAAGAGTAAGCAGAACAACTGCGGCACCACCCGCCAAAATCCTGACGAACGGGTTTCTGATATATTTTTCAGCCAGCTTTTCACTCAGATGCATCGCATGGCAGAAAAGCATGCTGACAACGGCAGTCACAGCCGCAACAACGGCAACACGCCAAAGCGAATCAAAACTTAATTCGGGAACAAAATCAATATTGAATCTTTCGGGCTTTATTCCAAGCTTTCCCGCAACAAGACAGGAAATGACACTTGAAACAACCGACGGAAAGATTGCCGCAGAGCAAATCTGACCGACGCTGACAACTTCAAGCACAAATACACATGCACCAATGGGAGTTCCGAATATTGCTGAAAAGAATGCACCCATTCCGCAAAGAGTAAGTATATGCCGTGATTTGCTGTCAAACTTTAAAAGCTTTGAAATCAAGGCTGAAATACTTCCTCCAAGCTGCAGTGCCGCGCCCTCTCTGCCCGCTGAGCCTCCGAGAAGATGAGTTATGACCGAACCGGCAAAAATTGCGGGGGCAAGCAAAAATGACAGCGGCTTTTCAGTACGCACACTTTCAAAAACCTGATTTGTTCCTACCTCGCTGACTCTGCAAATTCTATACATCGCAACGGATAAAACACCGCCGACCGGAAGCAGATAAATGAGCCAATCATTTTCAGCGCGAAGCTCTGTAACGAATGAAACCGATTTTGAAAAAGCTGCACCGACAACGCCGCACAGCACTCCGATTACAATGCCCGAAATCAGCCAGCAGATAAAAGCCGCCGCAAAAGGCTTTGCTTTATTAAAAATCCTTTCAGCATATAATGATAGCTGCTTGTTCATTCTACCTCACCGCCGAATTTTTTCTCTTTTATTTTTTCGAGCACCTCATAGGGAATTTTCATATTCCCCAGTCCCGTGCCGATTGAAATGTGAGGCTTCATCTTCGCATGGAAATCGGTTCCGCCCGAAATAAGCAGACCGAGTTCTTCAGCCATGGACTGAAATTTCTCCTGCATTTCAGGTGTGTAATCTGTATAATATCCCTCAACGCCGTCAAGCCCGTATTCCTTGAGCCGCTTTAATAATTCAATCAATTCCTCATCACTGATTTTTATTAGATGGGGGTGGGCAACGAAAGCGAGACCGCCGCATTTTTTGATAAGCTTCACCGCCTGCTCTGCAGTCAGCCGCTGCTTTTCACAGTATGCATACTGCCCTGCTGACATATATTTATCAAAGCCTTCCTTGACGCTCTGCGTATATCCCTTATCCATGAGCACTCTCGCAAAATGCGCTCTGCCAACGAAATTGTTCGGCGCAAGCGCCCTCACCTCTTCAAGCGTTATGTCAAAGCCAAGCTCGTTAAGCCTTTGGCAGGTCACATGGTTACGCTCGATTCTCAAGTCAACAACCTCTTCAAGTATCTTCTTAAGCTCAGGGTTTTCATAATCAATATAATATCCGAGAATATGCGTTTCCGTTTTTGACTGAACGGAAAATTCAATTGCAGGAACAACCTCAATGCCGATTTTTTTGCCCTCTGCAATCGCCTCGGGCAAGCCATCAACCGTATCATGGTCAGAAAGTGCAATTGCAGAAAGACCCGCTTTTTTCGCTTCCTGCACAACCTCGGCTGGTGTCATTGATCCGTCGGATTTGAGAGAATGAGTGTGTAAATCTATATATTTTTCCATCTGATCACTTCCTGCAAACATTTTAACACATACTATTATAAAAACAAGCTAAATATTGAAAATATCAAATAAATATGGTATTATAAGAAAAATTATTTATAAAAGGAAACTTTATGAAAAAGAAAATTTCAAGCATCCGCGTCATTGCATTCGGATATATGCTTATGATTCTTCTCGGAACTGTGCTTTTAATGCTGCCGATTGCCTCTGCAAACGGGCAAAGCGCTCCTTTCAACGAAGCGCTGTTCACTGCCACGTCGGCTTCATGCGTTACGGGTCTTGCTGTCCGTGACACCGCAACTCAATGGACAACCTTCGGACACATTGTCATTATCAGCCTCATTCAGGTCGGCGGTCTCGGATTCATGACGATTGCAACCTGGTTTTCGATGCTCGTCAAAAGACGCATGGGACTTAAAGAGCGTGAACTGATGGTTGTAAGCATAAATAATGACAATATCGGAAGCATAAAAAATCTCACCAAAACAATCATCTGCGGTACGGCAATAATCGAAGGGGCGGGTGCTCTGCTTTTTGCAACGAGGTTCATTCCCGAATTCGGTCTTGCAAAAGGAATATGGTATTCCGTTTTCCACGCAATTTCCGCTTTCTGCAACGCAGGCTTCGACCTTATGGGAAGCATGTATGAGCCATACTGCTCGCTGGTTAACTTCTCGGATGATTTTATTGTTAATTTCACCGCCTGTATGCTGATAACCCTCGGCGGTCTCGGCTTCCTTGTATGGGATGAAATCTGCCGAAAGAAGCTTAAATTCAAATATTATTCGCTTCATACAAAGCTTGTGCTTGTTGTTTCCGCAACACTCACCTTCGGCGGTGCAATTATGTTTTTCATTTTTGAGCGCAATTTCACCAATGCGGATTCAGGCATATACGAAAGCATTCTGACCTCGGTTTTCGATTCCGTTACCGCCAGAACAGCAGGCTTCAACACAGTTGATACTGCCGCACTTTCGCCCGCAAGCAAAATGCTCACGGTAATCCTTATGTTTATCGGCGGCTCGCCCGGCTCAACTGCAGGCGGTATGAAAACAACAACGCTTGCAGTTATTGCAATCTCAACCTTCAATGGAGTCCGCCGCAGACAGTCAAAGGGAATTTTCGGCAGAAGGCTCGAAAAAGACGCAATCCATCAGGCAAGCTCGGTTGCATTCACTAACATCACACTTGCGCTGACAGGTCTTATTATTATCTGCGCCATTCAGCCGTCATTCGACATTTCGGATGTTATATTTGAAGTTGCTTCGGCAATAGGCACGGTCGGCATGACAACGGGAATAACCCGTGACCTTGCGCTCGCTTCAAGATTTATCATAGCTTTTCTTATGTTTTGCGGCAGGGTCGGCAGTGTCTCGTTTGCCCTTGCGCTCATGGAAAAGAAGGCTGCTCCCCCGATTAAAAATCCCAGAGAAAAAATAACTATAGGATAAGGTGTAAAACATGAAATCGTTTCTTATAATAGGTATGGGTCATTTTGGTCATCATCTTTGCAGAAGCCTTGCAAAGACTGACTGCGAAATAATGATTGTTGACAGGAATGAAGAAGCTCTTGAGGACATGCTCCCCTATGTTGTCAGCGCAAAAATCTGCGACTGCACCAACATTGAAGTTCTCCGAACATTTGACATCCCCTCTTTTGACACATGCTTTGTCTGCATGGGCGAAAACTTCCAGAACAGCCTTGAAATAACAAGTCTGCTCAAGGAGTGCGGTGCCAAAAGAGTTGTTACCAAAGCTGACAGAGATATTCAGGAAAAATTCCTTCTCCGCAACGGTGCAGATGCGGTTATCTATCCTGAAAAGAACATGGCTGAGCGCTTTGCGATAAGGGAAAGTAGCGAGCATATCTTTGATTATATCAACCTCGGCTCGGATTATTCGATTTTTGAGATTGACATGCTTGACCGCTGGGTCGGCAAGACTGTTAAGGAGCTTAATTTCAGAGTCAAATATAACCTTGCCGTTCTTGCAACCAAAAAAGGAACTCATGTTACCCCCGTAATTTCGGGCGACAGTGTGTTCGAGAAGGACGATCACCTTCTTGTTCTCGGAAAAGAAGAAGATGTTCGCAAACTGACGAAATAAATCCGTTGACAAAAGAGCGGATATAATGTAAAATTTATACAATAAATATTTGGAGGTACAATACTATGGTTTTAGCTGCTGTCGGCAAAAACGGCACAGGCAAGGATTTCTTCCTTGAATATGTTGCAAAAACTTACGGCTTCCCCATGATTTCGATTGGTGACGTTGTAAGAGAGCTCGCTGCAAATGACGGTCTTGAGCTCACAAGAGACAATCTTCACGCAACCTCAAAGAAATACATGACTGCTAACGGTCAGACCTTCTTCCCCGAGATGATTGTTAAGAAGATTAAGGAATCGGACAGCCCCAACTTCCTTGTTTCGGGCATTCGTCCTCCCTCAGACATTGAGGTTTTCAAGAAGGCATTCGGCGACAAGTTCGTTCTTGTTGACGTTGTTATCAGCGACGATGAGGTCCGCTATCAGAGAATGCTCGCAAGAGGCTCCGAAAGAGACGGCAAGAGCATTGAAAAGCTCCGTGAAAATGACCTTCACGAAGAAGAGATTTTCCACACCAGCGAGAGCGAAAAGATGGCTGACTACGTCATGAAGAACGATGGCACTGTTGACGATTTCTACGCAGGTGTCAAGGATTTCTATGACAACTATCTCAAGGCAAAGCTTGACTGATAAAAATTAAGGGGCGGCAACAGTGCTGCCCCTTTTTAGTATGGTGAGTGTATGTTTTCTGCCATTCAAAAAATCCTTACATCCAAGCCCAACGCAGTCATTGCTATTGAAGGCTGCTGCGCTTCGGGCAAAACAACCGTTGCAAAAAAGCTTGCGGATGAATTCAATATGCAGACAATCCATATGGATGATTTCTTCCTCCCGCCTGAAATGCGCACTCCCGAAAGGCTCGATACCGCAGGCGGCAATGTTCACTATGAACGCTTCATTGAAGAAGTCTGCGGCGGAATAATGAGCGGATTGCCGTTTGAACACCGCATATTCAGCTGCAAAAAAAGCGGCTACAGCGGCGCTGTCGGCATTGACCCGCAAAAACCGATTATTGTTGAAGGCGCATATTGCCTTCATCCCGAAATACCCGATATTTATGATTTAAAAATCTTTCTGACCGTTGACTATGAAACACAGCTTCAGCGGATTCTTCAGAGAAACGGAAATGAAGCACTTGAAGCATTCAGAGCGAAGTGGATTCCGTTTGAAAACAAATATTTTTCCGAATTCGGCATAAAAGAGAAATGCGACATTATCCTTGAAAATAAGTGAGGTAAAAAAGCCGTGAACATAAATGAAATGATTTTTGCAAATGACGAAAAGCCCTTGGAAAGCCTTGCACCTAACGGCGGATACACCGCAATTTTCAGAAAAATCGGCGTTGTCGGCGACAGCCTTTCATCGGGCGAATTTGAAAGCCTCGACAAGGACGGCAGCAAGGCATATCACGATTATTTTGAATATTCCTGGGGACAGAATCTTGCCCGCATCTGCGGCAGTCAGTGCTTCAATTTTTCAAGAGGCGGAATGACCGCAAAGGAATACTGCGAAAGCTTTGCGGATTATATGCGATTCTGGGACCCGCAGTATGCATGTCAGTGCTATATCATTGCCCTCGGAGTCAATGATATTCACAACGCAGGCATGGAATACGGCTCAATCAGCGACATCTGCAAAGAGGATTACACCAAAAACGCCAAGACCTTCACGGGCTACTATGCTCAGATAATTCAGCGTCTTAAAAAAATTCAGCCAAGAGCAAAATTCTTTCTCATGACGATGATGAACGAGGAAGGAAACCACCATTCAAACGAAAAAACCGAAAAGCACAGAGAGATTCTCTTTGAGCTTTCCGATTATTTTGATAACACCTACATTCTCGATTTTTATAAATACGGTCCTGTATATAATGAGGATTTCCGCCGCAAATTCTATATGGGCGGTCATCTCAATCCGATGGGCTATGTTTTAACGGCGCATATGGTTGCTTCATATATTGATTATATCATCCGCCATAACCCCGAAGAATTCAAAGAAGTCGGCTTCATCGGCACGGACCTCAGTTATAACGGATAACACAAGGGAGTCACTTTTGTGACTCCCTTGTTATTTTAAAGTTCAATTTTAATGCATTCATTTCCGAGAAGTCTGTTGCTGACTGCGTCGGGCTGATGTCCGCCGACGTAAAGAGCAATCTTTCCGTCGGGATCAACTCTGCTGCCGTCCTCGGTAACTGCCTTAATCCAGTATCGGTCAATCTCAAACTGAACGGTTTTCTTTTCGCCCTTATCAAGCTTGAGTGCTTTGATTCCGCAAAGCTGGAAATGAGGAGTAACGGTGCGGCTGTCGGTGTAGGAAGCATAAATCTGAGCTTTTTCAACACCCTTCATATCGCCCGTATTTTCAATGTCAACGCTGAGAATTATCTTCTCACCGTCTGCCTCATCGATTTTTGCGTTTTCATAAGCAAAGCTTGTGTATGAGAGACCGTAGCCGAAGGGATAAAGAGCTTCTCCCTCAATGTATCTGTAGGTTTTGCCGAGCATGCTGTAATCGGTGAAATCGGGCAGATTGTGGTCGCCTCTGTAGATTGTTACGGGAAGCTTTCCGCAGGGTGAAATTTTTCCCGTGATAAGCTCTGCAACCGCAAGACCGCCGAGTGAACCGGGATACCATGCGTGAATAATTGCTTTTGCGTGGCTTGTCACCTTTTCGCCAAGGTCAATCGAACTTCCGCACATAAGAACAACGATAACATTGTCGCAAACCTCACATACCTTTTCGGCAAGCTTCTGCTGAGTTGCGGGAAGATAGAGCGATTTCTTGTCACCGCAGGCGGTATAATCATTGTCATAGCCTGTGTCTTCGCCTTCGATTGAGCAGTCAAGACCGAGCGCAAGCACGGTTACATCCGCTTCGGAAGCAGCTGCGACGCCGTCGCTTATCATATTCTGGAATCCGCTCCAGTGATTTGTAAACTCATCGCAGTAGTTTGAGCCCTTTTCAACCATGATTGTTGAATCTGTAAATTCACGGCGGATGCCGTCTGCAACGGTTACATATTCGGATGCATAGGCATTGTAGTTGCCCTCAAGAGCGGTAACCGAAAGCGAATTCGGGCCAACAACAGCAATTTTATTAACCTCATTTTTGTTGAGGGGAAGATATGAATTCTCATTTTTGAGAAGAACAAGGCACTGCTCAGCAGCCTTTTTATTAAGCTCCTTATGCTCTTTGCAGTCAAGCTTATCAAATCCGATATCCGAATAAGGTCTGTTTTCTTCAAATTCACCGAGAAGGAAGCGAATCATGTAAAGTCTTTCCGCCGCAGCGGTGATTTCCTCTTCGGTAATCATATCCTGCTCATAAGCATCAACAAGAGCCTCATATGTTTCGCCGCAATTGAGGTCGCAGGTGTTTTTGAGAGCAAGTGCAGCCGCCTCGGTTTTGGTTTCTGCACACTTATGGAATTTATAGATATCTCCGAGCGCGCCGCAGTCCGAAACAACATAGCCGTCAAACTTCCACTGCTTGCGGAGAATTTCACCGAGAAGATATGAATGAGCGCAGCATGCCTCGCCGTTGGTACGGTTATATGCACCCATAACGCCTGTTACTCCCGATTTTACGGTTTTTTCAAATGCGGGAAGATATGTTTCAAAAAGGTCATGAGGAGTTGCGATTGCGTCAAATCCGTGACGATCAGCTTCGGGACCCGAATGCACCGCAAAATGCTTCGAGCAGGCGGAAGCCTTGAGAAATTCGCCGTCTCCTTGAATGCCCTTGATAAAATGTGTTCCGAGAGTTGCAGTAAGATAGGGACATTCGCCGAAGGTCTCCTGACCTCTGCCCCAGCGGGGGTCACGGAAAATATTGATGTTGGGTGCCCAGAAAGTGAGACCCTTGAAAATATCGTAGTCACCGTATTTAACATGCTTATTGTACTTGGCTCTGCCCTCGGTTGAAATAACATCTGCAATAGTTTCAACCAGCTCGGGGTCAAAGGTTGCCGCCATAGCGATTGTGTGGGGAAAAACGGTTGCTGTGCCCGCGCGTGCAACACCGTGAGCGCCCTCATTCCACCAGTTATATTCTTTGATTCCCAGTCTCTCAATTGCGGGTGAGTTATAGAGAAGCTGAGTCATTTTTTCTTCAGCTGTCATTTTTGCAACAAGTTTTTTTGCGTTTTCTTTTGCCTGCGCTTTTGTCATTGGATTTGCCTCCTTATGAGAACTCAGTTAAAAATAATATAAACCAAAAACAGATTACAGTCAAGGCAGAATGCCAATAAAAAACTTTAAGAAAAATAAATAAAACAGATGAAAATTTTCTTTATATGTGTTATACTGAATTATTATTAAGGATTTGAGGCGTTTTTTCAATGAAAAAAATTGAGTTGTTGAAAGAATTTTCCGAAATATTTGGTTTCAAAACAGTAACCGATAAAAATGGCAATGAATATGGTGTTTGTGCTGATTCGGTTTTGGACAAAATCGGTTTTGAGCCTGATGATAAAACTCAGTTTGAAGCCGTTGAAAATCACATTCATCTGATTGATAATGTTAAAGAATCTGATTTCGAGAAATTAACCGAAATCGGCAAAATACTGGGTGAAACACAGTTAAGCGCACTCAAAGCAAAATACCCCGACAAGGAATTCTGTGTTTTTGTAACAATTGATATCGGAGAATCAATGATAATCAGATTTCATCAGATTTGGAAAAACGAGCCCGTTTATTATAATCCCGATAATTTCAATTCGGATACCACAAAAATACTTATGTTTAAATAAATTCACTTTCCTGAAAGGATGATGATATATGAAATACGCAGTAGTGCTTTATGACGGAATGGCGGATTATCCCGTTCCTGCACTCGGCGGAAAAACTCCCATGGAACTTGCAAAGAAACCGCTTTTTGATTCACTTGCACAGAAAGGCAGAGTAGGTCTTGTCAAAACTGTTGCGGACGGACTCAAGCCCGGCAGCGATGTTGCAAATCTCAGCGTTCTCGGCTATGACCCCAAGGTTTGCTACACAGGGCGTTCACCCCTTGAGGCTGTCAGCATCGGCGTTAAGATGAAGGATACCGATGTTGCTCTCAGATGCAATGTTGTCACTCTCAGCGACGAAGAGAACTACGGTGACAAGACAATGATTGACTATTCTGCAGGCGATATTTCAAGCGAAGAGGCTGCAGAAATCATAAAAACAGTTCAAGAGCATTTCGGCAACGAAGAATTCAGATATTACAGCGGCGTGAGCTACCGTCACTGCCTTATCTGGGATAACGGCACAACAGACCTCGGCAAAATGACTCCCCCTCATGACATTTCAGGCAGAGTCATCGGCGAATATCTTTCAACTTCACCCAATGCAGAAAAACTCATCGCAATGATGAAAGAAAGCTACGAGCTTCTCAAAGACCACCCCATAAATAAGAAGAGAATTGCAGAAGGCAAGTCCCCCGCAAACTCAATCTGGCTCTGGGGCGAGGGCAGCAAGCCTGCGCTTTCAAACTTTGAAGAGACCTACGGCGTTAAGGGAAGCATCGTTTCGGCTGTTGACCTTCTTAAGGGCATCGGCATATGCGCAGGAATGAACACTCCCGAGGTTGAGGGCGCAACGGGCTACATTGACACCAACTTTGAAGGCAAGGCAAACGCTGCGGTTGAGGATTTCAAAAACGGCTGCGACCTTGTTTATATTCACATCGAAGCTCCCGACGAATGCGGTCACAGAAACGAGCCCGAAAACAAAATCAGGGCAATTGAGCTCATTGACGAAAGAGTTCTTCCCATTCTTCTCGATTATCTCAACGGCAGCGGCGAGGATTATAAGATTATGATTCTTCCTGACCATCCCACACCCATTGTTACTCAGACTCACGCAAGCGACCCCGTTCCCTTTATGATCTACCATAAGAACGGCGAGGTTAAAGGCGTTGAAACAATAAATGAAAAAACAGCCGAATCAACGGGCGATTTCGTTGCAGTCGGCCATACTTTAATGAAAGAATTTCTGGAGGCATAAAAAATGGCATACCGTATAAACACAAAATGCATTCTCAGCGGCTATTCGCCCAAGAACGGCGAGCCCCGTCAGGTGCCCATTTCTCAGAGCACAACATTCAAATACGATTCAAGCGTTGAAATGGGCAAGCTTTTCGACCTTGAAGCTTCAGGCTATTTCTACACCCGTCTTGCAAACCCCACCAATGACGCTGTTGCGGCAAAAATCGCTGACCTTGAAGGCGGTGTAGGGGCAATGCTCACCTCGTCGGGTCAGGCTGCTTCATTCTATTCAATCTTCAACATTGCAGGTGCAGGCGACCACGTTATCAGTGCATCAACAATCTACGGCGGCACCTTCAACCTTTTCAATGTTACCATGAGAAAGCTCGGAATTGACTTCACCTTCGTCAGCCCTCAGGCAACTGAAGAAGAGCTCAATGCCGCTTTCAGACCCAACACAAAGGCTGTTTTTGCAGAATCACTTTCAAACCCCGCTCTCGAGGTTCTTGATTTTGAAAAATTTGCAAATGCCGCTCATTCTCACGGCGTTCCCCTTATTGTTGACAACACCTTCCCCACTCCCGTTAACTGCCGTCCCTTTGAGCTCGGAGCAGACATTGTTATCCACTCAACAACAAAATATATGGACGGTCACGCAACAAGCGTCGGCGGCGTTGTTATTGACGGCGGCAAGTTCGACTGGACTCAGAATGATAAATTCCCCGGTCTGACAACACCCGACGATTCATACCACGGAATCACATACACCGAGCGTTTCGGCAATGCGGCATATCTCACCAAATGCATGGCTCAGCTCATGAGAGACCTCGGTTCAATCCCCTCACCCTTCAACGCATTCCTTCTCAACCTCGGTCTCGAAACACTTCCCCTGAGAATTGAAAGACACTGCTCAAACGCACTCAAGGTTGCAGAGTATATCCGTGACAGCGGTTACGCTCTTGAAGTTACCTATCCCGGAATGAAGGGCAGCAAGGGCTATGAGCTCGCTCAGAAATATATGCCGAACGGCACAAGCGGCGTTATCTCCTTCCGCATCAAGGGCGGCAGAGACGCAGCAACAAAATTCATGGACAGCCTCAAGGTTGCCGAAATCGCAACTCATGTTGCAGACGCACGCACCTGCTGTCTCCACCCCGCAAGCACAACTCACCGCCAGCTCACTCCTCAGGAGCTGATTGACTGCGGTATTTCAGAAGACCTTATCCGTCTTTCGGTCGGAATCGAGCATATCGATGACCTTCTTGAAGATGTTGCGCAGGCACTTGAAGCATCGCAGAAGTAAAAAACAATAATAATGCGCCCCCGAAAAGCCAAATCGGTTTTTCGGGGGCGCTCATTTATGCGTTTATTTATTGAAATACTGAGGAAGGAATTCCTTGTGTGCTTCCTTAAGCTCATTGAAGCACTTGACGGTCTTTTCGTAGTCGCCGACAAGGGGATGAACAAGAAGACCCTTGATTGCGTAATCGTCATCACCTGTGATTGCAGCCTTGACAGCATATTTTTCATAGGTTTTGACAACTCTCATAAGACCTACGATGTGGTCATTGATTTTCTCAGTTACGGGAACGGGTGTTGCGCCGTCTGAGCCGATAACCGCTGCAATTTCAACGATATCGTCATCTGCCATAAAGGGAAGAGTGCCGTTATTCTTGATGTTGACAACATGAACATCTCTCTTGTTGTTTGCGATTGAATCGATAAGCGAAACCGCTGCAAGTGAATACTTGTGGCCGCCTCTCTTGTCAAGAAGTGCGGGCTTTGTTACGATTTCCTGATTCTGATACATTTCAAGAAGCTGCTCTTCAATTTCCATGCAGACCTGAGCTCTTGTCTTGTCATCCTCTCTCTGATGAGCAAGCTTTGCTTCACGGCAGTAATAATACTGAAGATATGATGAGGGAAGACCCTGAACCGTCTTGAGACAGTCAATTGAGAAGCCGTCATCCTTGATGTTTGCCATAACCTTAGGCGAGAATCCGCTTTCGATAAGGCCGGGAAGAAGCTCTTCGCCGTTCTTCTTAACAGAAGTAATCCAGCTCAGGTGGTTAAGACCGACATATGTAATCTCGCTGTCTTCGCCTGTGATTTCCTTGACATCGTCAAGCATATCGATGGGAACATTACAAAGACCGATATTCTTTACGTTTGTGTGGTTAAGAATAAATTCGGTGATGATACCCGAAGGATTTGTAAAGTTGATGAGCCATGCATCGGGGCAGATGGCTTCGATTCTGTCACAGATATTCTTGATAACGGGAATTGTTCTCTGAGCCTTGAAGAAGCCGCCGATACCCGTTGTTTCCTGACCGATGAGGTCATATTTCTTGGGGATGCTCTCATCAAGATGGCGGCAGGGAAGCTTGCCGACACGAATCTGTGTAACAACAAAATCTGCGCCCTGAAGAGCGGTGTCAAGGTCATCTGTAAAAACAACCTCACAGTCATCGCCGACATTCTTGAGCATTCTTACGCAAAGGTCGCCAACGATGTTTCTCTTCCTTTCATCAATATCCATAAAGGAAATTTTCTTAAGCTTAAGGCTGTCCTTTGCTTTAAGGAAACCGTCTACAAGCTCGGGGCAATAGGTGCTGCCCGAACCGATTACCGCAACATTGATTTCTTTCATCGTATATTAACTCCTTTTTTGGATTTTAGTTTGCATAGCTCTGGAGAATCCAGTTGACGCAGCCTGTTACGGGCTGCTCCGTAAGCTTAATGAATTTAAGCTTCTTTCCGCTCTTTGCTTCGGCTTTTTCAAGAAGCATATCAAGATAAGCCTTGTTGTCAAGCTTGACATTGATTGAGCCCGAAAGAACAACCTCAACCTCGCCATCTCCGAAATCAAGCTGATTTGAAAGCGCCGCAATAAGCTGAGCGCCTCTTTCTGCCATTCTCTCGCAATAAGCAAGAGCGGGAGCATCTCCCTGCTTTGCAGCATCAAAGAAGATTGCAACAAGATTTCTCTTATGCTCATTACCTTCTTCTTCGCTCTCGATTTTTTCAATGAGAGACATGAAATCTTCTCTCTTTTCAAAACCGTATTTTTCTTTAACCATGTCGGTCATAAGAGTCTTTTCAAGGCCGAGGAAAAGCTCATTATAGATAAGCTCAAAAGTCTTTATGCAGATGTTTGTGCCGCCAGAGATATCGCCCGAGAAATCGCCGAGACCCGCAAGCTGAAGCATCTTTCCGTCAACGCCGATACCATTGCAGCAAACACCCGTGCCGCAATTGTAGCCGATTGCGCTTTTGCCTGTTGCACCCGCCTTGACAACGATGAAGCCGTCATTAAAGACTTCAAAGTTCTTAAGACCTTTCTTTGAAAGAAGCTCGCACATTGCTTCATACTGATACTGATGGTCAATTCCTGCAAGACCCATAAGAGTGAAGCTGACATCCGAAAGAGCGATGCCCGCTTTTTCGCAAAGGCTGTTAAGTCCGCTCATTATGATATCCGAAGCACCGTCGAAGGACGATTCGAGGTTTTCATGGTTACTGCCCGGACCGGTTACGCATTCGAGCATTTTTTTATTCTCATCGAAAAGGGCAAAAGCGGTTTTTGTTCCGCCGCCGTCAACGCCGATATAATATTTCATCTTCAATCTCCTTTATCATTCAAAGAAATCGTTGCAAACTTCATCAAGGCAGAAAATGCCGCGTCTGTAAGGCTCTCTGTCAATCCACATACCGTTTGTAAAATCAGGGAAAGCCACGGGTGCGCTGCCAAGGGCAATCGACTGCTCTGAAAGGCAGGTAACAGCCATCATAACCGCTGTGTCATAAACATCAATGGGAGGTGCAGCATCAAGTCTTACGCTTTCAACGAATGCGCTGAGAACAAGGAAGTCCATTCCGCCGTGACCGCCGTGCACACCTTCTGTCTGATACTTCTTCCAGAGGGGATGCTCAAACTCTTCAAGATAAGGCTCAAAGGACTCTGAGGGATGCATCCAGCTGCCGTCCTCATTCTTTGTTCTGCCCTCAAGATAAATTGAATCGCCGTCTTCCATATAAAGACCCTTTGTGCCCTGAACTCTGTAAGCTCTGGAATAGTTTCTGGGCAGCGAGCAATCGTGAGTGAGCACAACGGTTTCACCGTTTGCGCACTTAAGCATTGTTGTAACAATATCACCCTGATTGAAAGGATAATCCGCAAGGTCATAATCCTCGCCCTTGTTTGCCTTAATCCATTCATTAAGACCTCTGGACTTGCTTGCCATTGAAACGAGAGAAACAAAGCGGTTGCCTCTGTTAATACCGAGCACCTTTGTGATGGGGCCGAGCTGATGAGTGGGATAAAGCTCACCGTTTCTGTGCTGGAAGTTGAAGAGTCTTCCGTGTCTGTTTTCCCTGCCGAGGCTGATTTCGTCACGAAGGTCATGCTGATATCCGCCTGTCATATGTATAATCTCGCCGAAAATGCCCTGCTTGACCATATTGAAAATTGCCATTTCATTTCTGTCATAGCAGCAGTTTTCAAGAAGCATGCAGAATTTGCCTGTTTCTTCGCTTGTGCGTACAAGCTGCCAGCATTCTTCAACGCTTGCTGCGCCGCCGACTTCCATTGCAACATGCTTGCCTGCTCTCATAGCATCAATGGCAATTCTTGAATGGGTAATCCATGTTGTTGCGCAGTAGATTGCGTCGATATCATCTCTTGCGAGAAGTTCTTTATAGTCAAGATATACCTGAGGCTCTGTGCCTGTTTTTTCTTTAACGATTTCAGCGCCGTGCTGAGCTCTGTCCTCATACTTATCACAAACTGCGGGAACTCTTACCCCCTCGCAGTCAAGAAGCTCGCCAAGCATTCCCGAACCTCTGCCGCTGAGACCAATAATGCCTATGTTAACTGTTTCTTTCATAACTAAAAAACCTCACTTTGAAATTCTAACCCATATTATAACTGAATTTTAAAAAAACTCAATACTATTTAAAATATCTTTTAAAATATTTTCTCCATTTTATCATATAAAGGGTAATAAATTTCGTCAAAGCAATATCATACATGATAAATGCAAATGTTCCGAGACCGAGAAGCAACGGAATTGCCGCAAGACCGAATTCATCCATTTCATCAATGGTGACTCCCATAAATTTCATCATCAGCCAATAGGCGGAAACCATCGTTCCTGCGAAAGAAAGTATTTTTGCTATCCAGCCGACAACATTCGGAAGCTTTCCTTCAATAACTGCCTTAAGTATCGGATAATAGCCGAAAAAGGCAAGATACATAACGGAAACTTCTTTGTTTGCAACAAGCAGCATTGCAAGAATCGCAACCGTTGCATAAACACCGAATGCCCATTTTTTATCGACTTCAACAACCATGAATATTACGAGTGCGCCCGCAACTGCGGGAAGCGCAAGCTCCAGAAAAGGGAATACCGCCGCAGATATCATAAGCACCAGCGAAAGAGAAGCGACTATTCCGCCGATAGCGCATTTTGAGCTTTGTTTCATAAATCTTCAACCTCAGCAACAGGGAATAAGGTCGCCGCCGAAGCATTCACAGCAGCAGTCGGCGCAGAGCAGACCCGAGCAGATATCGCAGCCTGAGCAACCTCTGTTTCCGCCCTGTCTTCTCTCGGTTTTATAGCCTCCCGAGCGGGCATTATTGACCTTATTGAATGCCATTTTATAAGTGTTGTTTGAGGGATCCATATCACAGGCTCTCGAAAAATTGTTTGCCGCCTCCTCAAGCCAGCCTCTTTTCTGCTGAACGGTACCTTTGAGGTAATACCACTGAGCGTCTCTCGAATATTCGGGCACTCCGTCAAGCAATGTCTGCGCATCGTCAAGCCTTCCGAGATTTATTTTGTTTCTGATATCGGAATAATCCGTAAAGGAAGTGTAAGTATTATACTGCGTGTTTTCTGATGCAGATGAACCGCTCATGATAATTGCATCATAAGCATCGTTAAGCTCTTCAATTCTGCTCTGCGACGCACCGCTCTCATGGCTTTTGCGCATGAGTTCTCTGTAAGCCGCCTTAACCTGCTCTACTGATGCCCCCTGAGGAACACCGAGCACATCGTAAGGATTTCTCATAAACACACCTCATTTAACCGTAAAGGTTTTTTCTTCTTTCTTGACGGAACAATACTTTGCAAGCACTCTTTCCCCGCAATGATTGAGCCCGTCAAAAACTATATTTTCAAGAATATCTTCAAATCTTTTTATATCAACAGAATCAAGGGCTTCGAGCGCTGAATGCTGAGTCAGATTGAGCATTCCCCTCACCCTTGCGGCAAATTCTTTTTTCTTTTCTCCATCACTTATGTCCGCATCTCTGAACGGATTGAAGCTGCCGTTTTTCAAATCATTTTCAAGGTCATCTGCGGCGTCGAGAATATACACAAATCTGCCCGTCATATAGCCGAGAGTATAGAGCAGCTGCTTGTTTTCTCCCTCAAAGCCGAGAGAAAAAACCTCGCCCAATGCGTTTGCGCTCGGGTGCGCAGCTTCATCAAGGCATACATCTTTTTTCGCTTCGGCAATCCGCTGCGCTTCCATAGCCTCAGCAACCGCCTTTTCGATTTCGGGTGCAAGCCTTGCCGCCTTTTTATGCATAAGATAAACAATGGGATAAATCAGATATGCAATAAGCTTTGATTTGAATCCGTTATCCCGCATGTTGTCGATAATTTTGTAAAACACAGTTATAATAACCGCATGCGAGCAAAAATCAAGCTCCTCTTTTTTCGAGCATATCAGACATTTTTTGGCGGGGTTATAGGGACAGCGCTTTTGAGTGAACGAACAGCCGTCGCTGAGCACCGCAAGTCTCAGCACTGCCGCAAGAGCAAAATCATAGCTGAGAAAAAGCTGAGCTATCGGCGAATAATTTCTTCCGAGCGCCCTGCAGAGAGAGCAGTAAATGCCCCGATAAATCTCATAATCCCTGATTTTCATTTCAGGCTTGAAAGCCCTGACATATCCGAGCAACCGCATTCCCTCCTTATTATCTGATTTCTATTCTATATTATATTTAGTTTTAATCGGTTAACATATTGTAAATTTTTGCTTCGATTTATCAGGTTTTATTGTTGATGATTGCGGTTGACACCTTTTTTCAAAGTGATATACTTTAAACTGTAAAGGAGGGAAGCTGATGGAAAAGAGATATTCACTGAACATGACATGCGGACCGTTTCTGAAGAAGATACTTATTTTTTCCGTTCCGCTCATGCTCACGGGTCTTCTTCAGCTTGCTTACAACACGGCTGACGTTGTTGTAGTCGGCAGATTTGCAGGCAAGGAAGCTCTTGCGGCGGTCGGCTCAACAGGCTCGCTGATAAATCTGCTTCTGAATGTTTTTCTCGGACTTTCAATGGGCTCGGGCGTTATGATAGCACGCCATATCGGCGCAGGCGACGAAGAAAGAGTTAAAAAGAGCACCCATACCGCAATGCTGCTTAGTGTTATCTGCGGATTCTTTGTCGGCGCACTCGGTTTCTTTCTGTCAAAGCAGATTCTTATTCTGATGAAAGCTCCCGACGATGTGCTTGACCTTGCGTCACTCTATCTGAAAATTTATTTTCTCGGCTCACCCGGCGCACTCGCTTATAACTTCGGTGCTTCCATCGTCAGGGCAACGGGTGACACGAAGAGACCGCTTTACATACTCTTTTTCTCGGGTCTTGTCAATGTCGGACTCAACCTTATTCTCGTTATTTTCTTCCACATGGGAGTCAGCGGCGTTGCGATTGCAACAATTGCTTCACAGTATATTTCCGCTGTAATGATTGTCAGATATCTTACACTTATTCCGAACTCCTGCCGTCTCCGTTTCAGCAAGCTGAAAATTCACAAAGAAGAGCTTCTCCCGATTCTGCGTCTCGGTCTTCCTGCAGGCATTCAGAATTCGCTTTTCTCCGTTTCAAATGTTATCATTCAGTCAACCGTCAACTCATTCGGCTCGGTTGCAATGGCAGGCATCGCGGCGGGTTCGAATTTTGATTCATATGTCTACACCTGCACCAATGCGATTGCACAGACCTCAATGACCTTCACTTCGCAGAATATGGGTGCAAAAAAATACGGCAACATTCCGAAAGTTTTTTCTTATTGCATAACGTTAACGGTGATTATCGGCACAGCTATGGGCTGGCTCGGTGTGTTCTTTGATGACATCATTGTCGGATTCTTCTCTACAGACCCTGAGGTTGTCAGAATCGGCGCAGCAAGACTTTCGCAGGTTATGCCGTTCTATGTTTTCTGCTCTCTGATGGATGTTGCCAGCAATCAGCTGAGAGGAATGGGCAGATCATATGACACAATGCTCGTCTCCCTCGCAGGCGCATGCGGAGTCAGACTTCTGTGGATATTCGTTGCACTGCCGTTCAACCACACTCTGACCATGCTCTACTGGGCATATCCGATTTCATGGGCAGCAACATTCGTTGTTCAGTCCATACTCTATTTCTATGTCAAAAACAAGATGAAGAAAAAAGGAATCACATTCAAGGAAGTGTAAAAAAACAAGGCAAAGTTGCGCAAACTTTGCCTTGCTTTCTTTTAAATATGCCTTGCAACACATTGTTGCGTGACTTTTTCGGATAAAAATGCTTAAATATAGTCAAAGGAGGTGCTCCTATGGCAAAGGTTTCAAAAAACATCAAAAGATTCCGCACCGGAAACGGAATGACTCAGGACACGCTTGCCGAAAAAATCAATGTTACCCGCCAGACAGTTTCAAGCTGGGAAAACGGAAGAACTCAGCCCGATATTGAAATGCTCGAGCTGCTTTCGCAGGTTTTCTCTGTCGGCATCGAAGAGCTTATCTACGGCGAAAAGAACAAGGTCGGTCTTGAGCCGACAAAATCCGACAGCAGAAAGATTATAAAAATCATTCTGGCTTCTCTCGGCTCACTTTTCACTTTTACAGGTCTTATCATTATATTCTTTTCCGTGTGGGATCACATTCCAAAAGAGTTTCTTGCCTTTATGATGTTCCTTCCGCTTTTTGCAGGTGCGGGATTTGCTGCATTCGCGCATTCCAAAAGAAAAGATTCGGTTTCATGGTGCGAGGGAGCTTCGGTTGCGTGGTCGGCAGGACTGGTCGCTACCGTCACGCTTGTCAATGCAAACTTTGGTGCAGATGTCGGTTTCGATTTTCTTCTGCTTGCGTGCGCAGTTCTGATTCTGCCGACAGGTTTTATTCTCAGAACACTTTTTCCGCTTATTGCATACTATGCGTGTACCCTATGGTGGGCAAATATCGCAATAACCGAGAATTCAATTATTCACGAATGGCTGATTCCGTCTGTAATTATGCTTGCGGCAGGATTCATCTTCACTTTCAGAATTGATAAAAATGATATACGCCGTAAAATTGCGGTCTGCCTCAGCGGTCTTTCTGCCGCCGAATTTCTCGGCTTCATCTGCGCTTATTATTCCGCACAGCCGCTCATTGCAGCAGTTATATTTGTTCTCATCTTCTTTGTTGCAATTTATGCCGCAGACAAGGGCGGAGATTTTCTGTATCCGTTCAGATTCGCCGCCGTGCCGTGCATTGCGTTTATGCTGACCGTTTTTGTTTTCGGTGTACGCATATTCAAGGATGGCTATGACTGCATAACCTTCGCAGAGCCGGTTATATGGGTCTGCCTTGCAATTCTCGCTGCGGGAATCGTTTTCGGAAGAAAAAGCTTTGTTAAAAATCCGCTGAAAACAATATTCGTTTCTTGCGGTACGGTTGCGGGAGTTCTTCTGATTATATATACTCTGACGCTTCCGACAAACCGTCCTGACCCCGTTTCCGACGATACCCTCGATTTTATCTTTATGATTATTGCAATTACCGCAAGCATAGTTCTGATTATAAGAGGCGTACAGAATGCAAAAATGCTGATTGTCAACTTCGGTCTGCTGATGCTCTGTGCCGTTGCAATTGCACTTCTCATCGAGCTGAATTTTGACCTGTTCTTCAACGGCTTTATCTGCGCAATCATGGGTCTCGCTCTTCTTTTCGTAAACAGCCGTATGTCCAAAGCTTTCAAGGCAAAGGAGGCTGAAAACAATGCTTAAAAAACTTTCCGTTTTAATTCTCGCCGCCATTCAGATTTTGTTCTGTATAGGTCTCACCGTCATTGAGCCTGCCAAAGAGTGGCTGATTGAAAACAAAGGTACGGTTTATAATCTGAAGGTCAATTCCGTGAGTTTTTCAAACGATATTGATTGGTGTACAGATTTCACTTGCTGCGTCGAGTGCGACTGGGCAAGCATTTATGAAGATATTTATTATCCCGTTTCAAAGGGTGAATACGCAGTTATCAGAACTGACGAAAACAGTATTTCTCATCTTTCACACCGCACAGACAGAAAGCCGAAAAGCGAAAACTATATTAAGGGTCCTTTTTCAACGCGGCATCTCGGTTGGATTGTTGAAGCAATTCCAACCGAAGAAACCAAAGAAAAGCTTTACTCCCTCGGAATTCCCCCTAATTATGACTGGAGTCTATATCAGGAATACACGGGAGGACATACCATTACTTATAATGTGAAGGTTTACAAAGGACTTTACCGTGTCGAGGGACTGAGCGTTGACGGAGTTCCGATTGAAGAGATAATCGGATAAAAACTGCCCGCAGAGCAAAACTCTGCGGGCTTTGTTTTATTCAATCAGATCATTCTTTTTGATGAAATCAATCGTTTCGTCAACGGTTGTGAAAGCAAGAGCAACCGTTGTATCAGCCGCACCGTAATAGATTGCAATTCTGCCCGATTCGGCATCAGCAAGCGCCGCACACGGAAAAACAACATTCGGAACATCGCCGACACATTCATAGAGCTCGTGCGGTGCAAGCAGGAAGCAATCCGCTCTGTGAAGCACCTTCCACGGCTCATCTTTATCGAGGATTGCTGCACCCATAGCATATGTGAAGCCGTTGCAGCTTGTGAGAACGCCGTGATAGAACATCAGCCAGCCCTCGTCAGTTTCGATGGGAGTAGGGCCTGCGCCGACCTTTGTTGATTCCCAAATTTTCTGAGGCTGCATAACAAATCTGTGCTTGCCCCAATAGGTAAGATCTTTGCTGTGGCAGAGGAAAATATCTCCGTAAGGGGTATGACCTCTGTCGCAGGGACGGATAAGAAGGACATATTCACCATTTATCTTGCGGGGGAAAAGCACACCGTTTCTTGCAACGGGGTAGCATGCATCCTCCATCTGAACCCAATCCTTGAAATCCTCAGTATATGCGATACCGATTGTTGTACCGTGAGGAGTAAGATTAACCCATGAAAGATAATATCTGCCGTCAATCTCGCAGAGTCTCGGGTCATAGCCTCTGAAAATAACCTTTTCTTCAAGCTCCCAGTTGATTGCATCTTTGCTGTAGCCCACAACAAGGGTGTGGTCTCTTGACATCATGTCAGCTCTGAAAACGCCCGCAAAGCCGTCCTTATAGGGAACAACCGCAGAATTGAAAATACTGTTTGCCATAAAAAGATTGTCCCTTGTTATAATAGGGTTGTTTGCATATCTCCATACGGGATATTTCCAGCCCTCGGGCTTTTCCTGCCAGGGAATGTTGGGGATCTTACTTCCGATAATCTTTGCCATATCTGTTCTCCTTTAGTCAGCGGTTACATTAAATTTTCTTCTTAATTCAACAACTTTACCGATAACGGTTACGGGAAGAGACACCGCCTCTTCTTTCGTAAACAGCATCGGCTCATAAAATGAATTTTCTGACACAAGCGCAATGCTTGTGTCTTTTTTTATAAGCTTTTTCACTACGGCATCGTCATTCCCGATATGCACAACGGCGATATCTCCGCTCTCAGCATCGGGCTGACGCCGAACAATTACCGTGTCGCCCGGATGAAACATAGGGAACATACTGTCACCGCTTATCTTCAGCCCGAAGTATTCTCCCCTGCCCGCAAGCGCACCGCTAATCTCTTCATATTCAATTATGTTTTCAACTGCCTCCGAGGGAATTCCCGCTTTGACATATCCTAAAACGGGAATCAGAATTTTTTCATTTTTCTCCGCATTACCCAGAAGCGCATCAACCGAAACTCCGAGCACCCGAGAAAGAATGACAAGACTTTCACTGTCAGGGACCGTGCGCCCCGTTTCCCATTGACTGACGGCAGTCTGATGCACCGAACAAAGCTGAGCAAGCCGCCGCTGAGAATAGCCGCTTTTCAGACGCAGTTCTTTTATTATGTTCATCATTTACCACTCCGAACACTTTTAACTTCATTTATATTATGAGTGATACTATTGCATAAGTCAAGAAAAAATTGAAGGATTTCAAAAATTGCACTTGACAAACGAACATTTGTTCTCTAAAATGAATAGCGTGACTATTATCTTTTTGCAGAAAATGGAATGGAGGTAAGATTTTGAACAAGGCTTCAGACGAGAATTTTTTCACTTTTCCCGATGAAAATGAAATAAAGGCAGCTCAGCTCGCCTGCTGCGGAAGGCATTGCACAGCATGCGAGACGCCCGCTGAATATGCATGGAGAAAACGAAGCGTTGACCTTGCAATACTGCTTGAGGGAGCAATAGAAAACGAGTTGACGGACCTTGAGCAAGATACGATAAAAGATTATTGGTTCAACGCCAGAACCATCACGCAGATTGCGGCAGATAAAGGAGTTTCGGTATCAAGCGTGAGCACAACTCTTGAAAGGGCGCAGGAAAAGCTGAAAAGAGTACTCGGCTACGCAGTAAGATATCAGCATAATGTCAGCAGCGAATCAATAATTCCTCTCGCTTTCGGAAGAGCAAGAGTTATTGCGGCGGCAAGAAACACCGTCGGCGGCACTCCTGCCCTGCGCATCCAACGGCTGCGTCAAAGCCAGAATCTTTCAAGAGATTTGCTTTCAAAAGCTACAGCCATACCGTCCTCAAGGCTTGAGAGAATTGAAAACAACATGGCATCGCCCGATTCCGAAGAAATTATTTCATTAAGCGAATTTTTTGCGGTATCAACCGATTACATCCTGAAAGGAGCTGATTCAATTGAAAAATAAAAGTCTTTATGAGCTTGGCATTGAATATGAAAAAACCGCCGAAATCGTCAAGCAGCGTATTCTTGATAAGAAAGCCGCCCTGCGTTCACTGAAAAACGGAATATGTTCCAAAGAGGCATTCGATCTCAAAAGCGAGCTGAGTCAGCTCTACCGCGAATACCGTGATTGCAAAGAAGCTTCGGAATACCTGAAAACCTATTATGACACAAACAGAAAAAGAAACGGAGTTTTTGAAATATGAGCAACACAATTGCAGCAACTGTTTCGGAAAGCTTTGAGCTCACCGTTTCCCCTTCTGAGGGGTTTATGGGTGAACACAACGCCGAAATGCTGGAAATAAATATATCTACCCTTATTCAGGGCGGATACGATTATTATGTTATCATTTTTGATGATATGTCCGTTAACGGAGTCATAAAGTCAAATGAAATAAGAAGCAGCGAAGATTATCCTGCATATCTTGACAGCGAAACAATCTTTTGTCCCCTCTCATCTCAGCTCACTTCAACAGGCAAGCTGAAAATCCAGATTGAGGCGCATAAGTTTGCTCCCGCAGGCTCTCTCATCAAAAAAACCTCGGTTGCAAGCATTGAATTTAAGCCGTCAATAATGAGCGGAACGGATAAAGAGTTTGACTCTTCTTCGCTTTCGAGACTCGATAATATCGAAAACAGTCTGAGAAATCTCAAAACACAGCTTGAGGCCCTGAGCGTAATTCCTCTGGCAACAACCGAAAGCATCGGCGGAATCAGGCTCTCGGGCAAATCCCCCGTTCAGCTTGATAATAACGGTGCGGCAACCATCAATGTATATAATCTTGATGCAGCCCAAATTATCGCAAGGCTGATCCTTGAAATAATTGCCGAATCCGACAACACGCAGGTTCTTTATGTAAGGAACTGCGATGAAGTTGCCAATTCGCTCGACGGTCTGACCTATGATATGTGCAACGGACTTTATTCGTCCGTGGTATTCTGCACGGAAACATCAGGAAAAACATATTATTGCAACGGTAATTATGACAGTGTTGAACTCAACGCCGAAGCAGGAGATATTTATGTTTTCAATGGACGGGAAGAGGATTTTACCTTAACCCAATATAACCGTTATTCATTCAGGAAGCTTATTCTGGAAGGAGTGTAATAATGGCAAAAAAGAAAATCTGCATTCTTGTCGGTCACGGCAAATCCGATTCCGGCGGCTACGACAGCGGCGCAGTAAGTCTTGACGGCAAATACCATGAATTCAGAATTGCAAGAGAAATCTCGAAATATGCGGCGGATTATCTCGGCTGTGACCTTATGAATTATGAAGGAACCCTTAATCTTCGCCAGAGAATACGCGCTGTCAATGCGGCGGATTACGACTTCATTGCAGAGGTTCATCTCAACGCAGGCGGCGGTACGGGACCCGAGGTTTATTATTATCACGGTTCACCCACCGGACTGAAGGCAGGCAAGGCAATCTGCAAGGAGATAGCCTCAGAATTCTCTGTGCGCAACAGAGGAGCAAAGGTTAGATTCGGCAAAAACGGCAAGGATTATTTCGGAATTATCCGTGACACCAAGCCCTGCGCCATTCTCATAGAAACGCTTTTTATCGACAGAATATCTGACCTGAAAAAAATATCCACGGCAGAAGGACAAAAGAGGTGCGGTCAGGCAATCGGAAAAGCTCTGAAAAGCGCCTTGCTTTAATGAGGTGGCTATGGACTGGGACATTATATTTTCTTTCCTCGGCTCAGCCGCAGGCTGCGTTGCCGGTATTGTCACCTCTCAGCGGCTTACGGGATACCGCCTTGAACAGCTCGAGAAAAAGGTCAACAAACATAATAATCTTGTCGAAAGAATGACTGCAAGCGAAATCAGGATTCAGAATATTGAAGAAAGGATAAGGGAAAGCATATGAATAAGATTAAGGATTTTATTTTTGCACTCAAAGGTGTGTCTGCGGGCGCCTGGATACGCCTCGGCATTCTCGCCGCAGCAGCAATCAACGCCGCTCTCCGACTCTACGGAGTCGAAACGGTTGATCTCGGCAATGACGGCTTCGAGAACGCCGCAACGGTAGTTGTTCTTGTTGCAAGCGCTGCGGCGGCATATTGGAAGAATAATTCCTTCACGGAAGCCGCTCAGGCAGCCGACGAAGTGCTCGAAATCATCAGAAGCAGAAAAAACAATTAAATTTTTAGCAAAATAACTCTTGACAAAAAGCCATTCCTTAATTATAATAACATCTGCACTTATGTGCAGGTGAGGACGTTTAGCTCAGCTGGTAGAGCATTCGCTTGACGTGCGAAGGGTCAGCGGTTCAAGTCCGTTAACGTCCACCACTGAATGCACGGGTATATTTATGCCCGTGCATTTCTTATGCAACGGCTTTTTGAGAGAGTGAAAAGCAATTTTTCTATGAACCGATGTTTTTGCGTGCAAAAACGAGGTCACAAAAGCTGTTTATATTCTCGAATTGAAAATTGTTGCCGTTGCGACTTCGTTCGGAACGGTTCAAAAAAGCAAAGAGATTGGGCAGACACGGTGTTGTGTCTGCCCAATTTTTATGTTAGTTTCTTAATGAAAACGATTCTAATCTGTTTTTAAACATATCAGGATTAACATATAGTTCCTGATTTATCATTTTATAGTTTTCTATTGCTTCTCTGCTTATTGAGGTGCTGAACTCAAAAGGTTCAATGGGAATTTCCTTTGCCTCTTCTTCAGTTTGAGGAACAGAAAGCTTTAAATATAAAGTGATTTTACTGTCACCGACTTCTATTCTATCAATTAAGTGTGAAAGAATATGCTTTGTCTGCTCAATGCTTTCTGCTTTTTTCATATGTTCTTTAAGAGGTTCAAGAACATTTTTTATATCATTATCAGTTAGTTGAGATTGACAAGCCTTTTGATAGTTGCTTATGAAACTTTGTGAAGCAGCTATTTTTTCCTCGATTTCTTTGATTCTTTTACATATTGCAGCACTATTTGTTTCTTTTAAAGCATCAATTAAAATATCTCTTGTTTTTAGGTCTGCTTTTAATTCAGTTTGGACACTCTTAAATCTTTCATTAGACATAAGAATGCTGTTTCTGTGTTTGTTTACTGCTTTAGTTAACTTGCTGATAGTTGCATCTGTGAAGAAGTTCTTAAATATTTCATCGAGAACAAAATCGTCGACAATTTCAGTTCTTATTTCTTTTTTACCGCAAGTGTGCTGATTGATTCGGTTGTTGCATCTGTAGGTCATATATTCGTGACCTTTAGTTGATTTTCTCAAATTGCCGTGCATTTTTGCACCGCATTCGGCACAGACAAGCATGCTTGTTAAAAGATACTGTCTTTTTGCATTTGATTTCAACTTGCCTGTAGTTTTGCGAACTCTATTCGCTTTGTTCCAAAGTTCTTCACTGACTATCGCAGGGCAACCGCCAGGGATTCTGATGATTTCTTCATCGGGTTTAAATTTGTGATTGTTACGCTTTTTGTCTTTTTTCTTTTTGCTTGAGCGTTTGTTAAAAACATAAACACCCTTATATTTTTCGTTCTCAATTAAATCACACAATGAATTTTTGGCGAATTTATTGCCCTTTTTAGTTTTGTAACCGAGAAGATTAAGACGGTCAATAATCTTTCCGTAGCCGTAGCCCTCTGCGTACATTTCATATATTAGTCTGATGGCTTCCGCTTCTTTTTCATTTATTACAAGTTTCTTATTGACTACATCATATCCAAGGGGAGGCTTACCGCCCGTCCAAAGACATTTATATGCGTTTTCTTTCATACCTTTCATAACTTCGGTTGAAAGATTTGAAACATAATACTCATTTATACCCGATATAAAGCCGACAATCATTCTTTCAGCAGGGGAATTACCGATTGGTTCTGTAACTGAAATAAGATTTACACCGTAATCTTCGCATAAATCCATATAACTTACGGTATCTTTTTGACTTCTCGAAAATCTGTCTAACTTATGAACAATGACTGTTTTGACTTTGTGGTTTTCGATGTCAGCGATTAAGCGTTGAAATTCGGGTCTTTTATCGGTTGTACCCGAAATAGCTTCGTCACAATACCATTCAACGATTTCATAACCACTGAACACACAATAGTTACCAATAGCTCTTTTTTGAGCAGCGATTGATTCTTCACGCTGTGCTGTTGAAGAATAGCGGCAGTAACCTACTGCAGGTTTTAAATTGTTATTTGTATTAGTCATAATTAACGAACTCCTTTATCTTTAATATCAAAATGATAATATATATTTAATTTGGTGATAGAAACACCCAACTGCAGTTTGAGATTTGCAGTTGGGTGTAGTGTTATTTTCAGTAATTCTTTATTATTTTAGTTATATATCAATTTTATTTATTTTCATTCATTATTAAAAATTCAGCCAACATATAAACCATTTCTTTTTCGAAATCATTATCCGCAGAGTTCTCTCCACTTTGTTTCTGGCTGTTATCATAAATAACACTATATTCGATATCCTGCATACCATCACCACCTTTGCAGAAATAGTTAAAAATATTTATGCTGTAGTATACAGCCTTCTATAAACTAATAATACTTTACAAATTTTTATTTACAATTATAATTTCAAATTGAAGAAAACGACTCTTTCATCGTCTTCAAGAACATCGTATCTTTCAAAACTGATACTTGTTCTTTCTTCAAAATCAAGCGAAAATCTTTCTATGATTTCCGCAACAAGAGCAGCATTATAAATTACTGCTTTATTCTTTGCTGTCTTTACGGGAATGCCTTCATCATCGGCAAACACATAAAGAACAGATGATTTGTCATCAAAAGAAAAACCGATTTTGTCATAGTTATCGAAATAATCGTGCAGTTCTTTTGAGATTTCGATGCGTTTGCATTTAGCGGAACAAACTATTGTTAAATTACTTTTGGTTGTTGTTCTGCTGTTGCATTTTGCATTGAATTTTTGAGATTTTTCAAAATCCGCGAACTTCATATTCTTGACCTCCTTTCATTGAATTTTTTAAAAAATTTATATCTCCTTTCCTTGAAAAATCAACCGTTAATGCTTGGGTTGTCTATTTATTATTTTAGATTCTTTTTGCTATTTTGTCAATTTGGGATAATGCTGAAATTGATTTTTGAGAAAAATTTATTCGAAGGTCGAGGGTCGTCAAAGTCGCTTGGCGACCCTTGACCAAAGTGGTTGTTTTTTGGCTTTTTTCAAAAAATGCCGTTTTTGTGCAAGTTGCCTAATTTTCGTTCGAAAAGCTGATTTTGAAGATGTAACAGGGTAAATTTTTAGATTTGCTACTTAATCTATATCTTTTACACGGTCTATCTTTTTCGCATTCAAGAATGCCTTTTTGTCTAAGTGTATTTAATAAATTTTTTGAATCTATTATTTTATTATCTTTAAAAACTTCGTCAGCTTTACTTTTTAATATTATAATTTTATTTTCTGAATCAGAATTAATTATTCTGCCCCAAGGTGCTGACGGCGGAAATCCGTAACAATTATGTTCTGTTATAAACTTGTTTTCATTTACTGCAATAAACTGTAATATGCAATCAAGTAGGTATTTAGTTCTGTCAGAGTTTTCATTTATATGTTTTTCGATTGAAAGTAAATAGTCAATTAAATTGTTGTCTATCTCTATTCCGAAGCATTCATCAAAATAAGCTCCAGCTTGTAAAATCATAGCGAGTTTTGAGAATACTCTTTCAGTAAGTTCGCCTTTGCTTTTAAAAGTGTTCTTTTCTTCAAATTTAGTTATCAGAGCTTTTTGGCATAATAAATAATCTTCTTCAATTTTATCAATTTTTTCTTTCATTATAAAT
>JAZQEE010000043.1:0-61924 GCA_045538815.1 Acutalibacteraceae bacterium | reverse complement strand
AAACAGTAATCAATATGGTTTTGAAAGGCATATTTCCGTCACGGCTGCGTTAAAAATCTTTGAAATAACCTCGTATTCCTGCAGATTTTCGTCTTGCCGTAACGAAAATCTCCTCTTTCAAAACTGCTTCGCATCTGAAATACAATAGGTTGCGTGCAGTCGGGAATTTCTTCTCTGCAGGCATACTCTCGTATGGCAAAGAGAAAAATCACCGAATGTGCGTGAGATATTGTATTTCAGACATATGGAATTATTGTTTCGAAAAGTATAGTTTTATAAATTGTCCCCGAAAGGAAGTTTTTGAATGCTTACCGAAAAACAGGTTGAAAGAATGCTTAAAAAGCTTAAAAGATTTGAAGATATACTCAATCCTCTGCTTTTCAGGAAAATTGCAAAAATCGATAATGTAATGATGCTTGAAACAAAGGAAAGATTATACGAAATCCCCGATGATTCCCGCTGTGTGCCGTTTGAAAGCGGAAGCACATGGGGAAGCGAAGAGGCTTTCGGGTGGTTCAAGGCTGAATTCGTTGTTCCCGAAGAATATGACGGCAGGGATATTTTTATCATGCCCCATACCGAGGGCTATGAGTCTCTGCTCTGGGTCAACGGCAAGCCCTTCGGCACATTTGCAACAAAGATTGTTTTCACGGGTCACGGCAATCATTATTGCGATATGCTCAGAAAGAATGCAAAAGCGGGCGAGAAGATTGAAATTGCCCTTGAGGTTTATACGGGTCATACTTTTTACGGCTGTATGCCTCTTCAGACCGACAGACTTCTCAAGGGTTATACCTATCATTTTGACGGTCTCGACATCTGCGTAAAAGATGAATTTATAAACGAATTCTATTTTGATCTGAAGGTTATCAATGAGCTGACTTCAACTCTTCCCGAAACCTCATTCAGAAGAGGCGAGCTTATCAATGCTCTTTATGAGGTTCATAAAAGGGTTTATTATTCCTGTGAGGATATTGACGAAGAGTCATTCGTTGCTGCGCTCAGGGACGCACATCCGTTCCTTAAAGAGATGCTTGCGGTGAAGAACGGACCCGAAGCGCCGAGCGTCGGAATCATCGGTCATTCTCATATGGACACCGCATGGCTCTGGAAAACCGAAGAAACAATCAAGAAATGCGCAAGAACATATTCAAACCAGATTTCTCTTATGCAGCAGTATCCCGAGTTCAAATTCGTTCAGAGCTCAGCTTGCCATTCGGATATGATTCTAAAGCATTATCCCGCACTTTTTGAGGATATAAAGCAAAAGGTTGCCGAGGGCAGATATGAGCCCAACGGCGGCGTATGGGTTGAATGCGACTGCAATATCACCTCGGGCGAATCTATGGTAAGACAGTTCCTCTGGGGTCAGAGATTCACAAGAAAGCATTTCGGATTCACCTCAAACAGCTTCTGGCTTCCCGACACCTTCGGCTACAGCGCCGCAATTCCTCAGATTATGAAGGGCTGCGCAGTTGATTATTTCCTCACAACCAAAATCGACTGGAACGATACCAACGAATTTCCTTATGACACCTTCTACTGGCAGGGAATTGACGGAACAAAGGTGTTCACCCATTTTAACAGAACGGTAAGCTGGCCTTCGCCCGCAGTTCTGCATGAAACCGTTACGGGTGACCCGAAGAAATATAAAACACTCAAGGAAAGAAGCGTAACCAACAAGAGACTTGCCGCTTTCGGACACGGTGACGGCGGCGGCGGACCTCAGTTTGAAATGGCTGAAACCGCAAGAAGAATAAAGGACCTCAACGGCTGCGCAAAGGTTGAATATACAACCGTTACCGATTACATGAAAGAGATTGAAGCAACCGCCAAGAATCCCAACACCTATGTAGGCGAGCTTTATCTTGAGCTTCACAGAGGCACTCTGACAAATCAGCATAATATCAAGCATAATAACAGAAAATCAGAGCTTGCTCTGCGTGACCTTGAATATCTGACCGTCAGCAACGCTGTCAGAGACGGCAGGATTGCCGATAATAAAGATATTCAGCCGCTTTATGAGAAGCTTCTCATAAATCAGTTCCATGATATTCTTCCCGGAACCTGCATTAACGCCGCTCATAAAGTTTCGCTTAAAGAAACGGGAGAATTGCTTGAAACGGCAGGCAAGCTTATCGCTCAGGCTGTAACGGGCGTGGGTGACTGCGTGACGGTTACAAACACTCTTTCATTCGACAGAAATGACCCCATCTTCCTTGAATGCGAAGAGGGAATGATTGCCGATATGCCCTGCAGGCAGCAGTCATATAAAAATCTTGACGGAAAGAATATTCTTATTCTCAGCGGAGTTACCGTTCCCGCATTCTCAACGGTAAAAATAAACCTTGTCAGAGGTAAGGCTGATAAAAACAGCGAAATAACCGTTTCGGAAAATTCGGTTTCAACTCCCTTTGCAGACATAAAATTCGATGCCAAGGGCTATATTGATTCGCTTGTCGATAAAAAGTCGGGCAGAGAGGTCAGAGGCAGCGGCTATCCGCTTAACACATTTATTATTGCCGAGGATTTGCCCTCAGCATGGGATAACTGGGATATCGACGCTGACCTTGACTGCAAATTTGCCGACCGCTCCGAACTTATAAGCCGTGAAGTTGTTTCTCACGGTGCGGCGGCGCTGATTGTCAGAAGCAAATACAAAATTTCAAAGAAATCAACCGTAATTCAGGATGCGTTTTATTTTGCCGATACTGCGGAAATCCGCTTTGATACCGTTATGGACTGGCAGGATGACCACAGATTCCTCAAAACCGCATTCGACACCTCAATCAGAAATAATTTTGCCCGTTTTGAAATCCAGTACGGCAATGTTATGCGCACCACAACGAGAAACGATTCCGTTGAAAAGGCAAGATTTGAGGTTGTTAACCATAAATACACCGACCTTTCCGAAACCCGCTTCGGTGCCGCAATTCTCAATGACAGCAAATACGGCATAAGCGTTGAGGGCGGCAACATGCGTCTCTCTCTTCACAAGGGCGGAACAAGACCCGACATCGAGGGCGATAAGGGAATGCACAGAACGGTTTATTCGTTCCTGCCCCATAACGGAGGCTTCGGCAGCGAAACGGTTATCAGACCCGCTTATGAGCTCAATATTCCCGTTGTTGCGGGTAAGGGCGGCTTTGAAGCAAAAGCGCTTGTTCTTCCCAAGTCACCGAATGTTATTGTTGAAGCAATAAAGCCCTGCGAGGACTGCGAAAATGCATTCATCGCAAGACTTTATGAGGCGGAGGGCACTTTTGTGAACTGCCCCGTAGAATTCTTTGACGGCGCAAAGAAAATCGAAATTACAAACATGCTCGAAGAAGTTCAGAGCGAATTCAGCGGCAATTCCCTTGCTTTCAAGCCCTTTGAAATCAAAACACTGAAAATATCATATTAAAAATTGACTCAGCGGAAAATATTGTGTATTATAAACACAGACGGAAAGGGGAGTTGTTCATGAAAAACAGAATTATTTCAACCTTGCTTTTGCCGGTTATTGCGGCATCGGTATTTACACTCGCCGCCTGCAATTCCGAAAAAGTAATTGACGAAACAACAACGCAGCCGACGGAAACAGCAGCATTGCAGGAAACAACAACGGAAAAGGTTGAGGAAAGCGTTGCTCTGACCACGGCAGTGCCTGAGGAAACCGAAACTGTTGCCGTTACGGAAACAACAACTCAGCCTTCCGCATCGGAAATGACAACCGAAGAAATTGTTGAGCTTTTCAATTCGGGCGCAAACAGAATCAAAACAGACGCAACAAAGGCTGTCAAGAATTTCGAAAAGAGAAAAGTTGACGAAGACGAAATTGATATGCCCAGAGTTCTTGAATCCGTTGCGGAAACGATGATTCCCGTTTTCATGAAAGATGATACCGAGCCTATTGTTTACGCAACAAAAGAAGAAATAACCGAAAACTATCTTGTTCCCAATCAGACTTATGTCAGCAGAATGAAGGCTTCCGATGTTGCCGAGGCAAAAGTTGAGGATAACGGAAAGGAATATGTCATTTATATAAGGCTGAAAAACGAGAACAATCCCGTTCCCGGCTCGGGCGTAGGCGCAGTGTTCGATGTTATTGAGGCAAATGAGGTTGCCGAAAAGGCTTCGTTTATCGAAAAGTTCACAACAAAGTATTATAACTGCACGGTGAAAGCAAGAATTGATAAGGCAACGGGAAATATGGTGTGGGCTAACTACACAACTCCTCTTGTACTCAATATAACCGTCAACATGTTCGGCACCCACAACGTTTCCGCGGGTCTGACCTTTGAAAAGGATTACACAATAACATATTAAGACTGTAAAGACTGACTTGCTTCGGCTCGTCAGTCTTTTTGCAAATATTTAGTGAACATTTCGCTTCGGGTCTTGCTATTTTTTGTTCTTAATTATATAATAGAGCAGTAAATATATAGTCAGGAGTGTTTTTAATGAAAAAGTTAGTTAAAATTCTTTCGCTTGTTCTTGCAATGACATTCGTTTTCTGTGCGTGCTCAGATAACAGAACAACCCCAACATCGGGCACAACAACTGCACCCGCAGGAGAAAATGACTATGTTTTCTCTGACGGAAAAGATACCGCTTCGGATTCAACCGACGCACAGACAACAGAAAAAGAAGAAAACGCAGGTTCATATTATTCAGGCAGTAAGGTTAAATTTACCATGAAAAACGGCGGTGAGTTCATCGTTGAGCTTTATCCTCAGTATGCGCCCGAAACAGTTGCAAACTTCGTTAAGCTCGTTGAAGAAGGCTTCTATGACGGTCTGACCTTCCACAGAGTTGTTGACGGCTTTATGGCTCAGGGCGGCGACCCCATGGGCACGGGAATGGGCGGCAGCGATGAAGAAATCTACGGCGAGTTTGCCGATAACGGTTTTGCTCAGAACACACTTTCTCATCAGAGAGGCGTTATCTCAATGGCACGCTCATCAAATCCCGATTCCGCTTCGTCGCAGTTCTTTATCTGCTACGGCGACGCTTCGTTCCTTGACGGCGCATATGCCGCTTTCGGCATGGTTACCGAAGGCATGGAGGTTGTTGATTCCTTCCTTGAGACTGAAAGAGTTTACGGCTCCGACGGTGCGCTTTCAAAGCCCGTTGACCCCATCGTCATCAGTAAGGCGGAGGTTATTTCCTGATGAGAAATGTAACCTTCAAGACTTACCGTGCAACCGAAATCAAGTTTGTCAACAAGGTTGAAAACGGAACAAGAATTGAATTTGAAAATAAATACAGCTACAATGTCAGATATTCGCCCAACAACATCTGCATAGGCGAATTCACGGTTGAAAGCTTCGATAAGACAAATAAAGATAAGTTTTATATCAAGGCGGTCATTCAGGGAATATTCAGTTATAATCCCGAAGCAAAAAAGGAGCATATCCATGTTGAATCCTTCAGAGAGCTTTTTCCTTATATGCGATCGATGATTGCAACGCTGACCGTCAATGCGGGTATTCCTCCCGTACACATCCCGAATTTTGATATCGAATCTCAGAGCATTTACAAATTCGGTAAAAACTGCTGAGTAAACAGGAGACTATTTGATAATGCTGAATCTCAGACATCCCGAGTATCACCGCAGCTATGCCTGCGTTGACCTCGGAAAAATCAAGAATAATTTCAATGCCCTTAAAAGCCATATCAGACCAAAAACAAAGGTTATGGCGATTATAAAAGCCGATGCTTACGGCCACGGTGCAATAAGAGTTGCCCTGACGCTTGAGGGAAAGGCGGATTATTTCGGAGTTGCCGATATTGAGGAAGCTCTTGTGCTTCGCTCAAACGGAATTAAAACACCGATACTTATTCTTTCTTACACAAGCCCCATGCTCTACGGCGAGCTGATTGAAAACAGTCTTACCGCCTGCATTTATTCGTTTGATGAAGCCGTTCTTCTTTCAAACGAAGCCGTAAAGCTCGGAAAAACCGCAAAAATCCATATTGCCGTTGATACGGGCATGACCCGAATCGGATTTAACGATACCGCTGAAAACGCCGATATCATCGAAAAGATTTCCAAGCTTTCAAACATTGAAATTGAAGGAATTTTCAGCCATTTTGCAAGAGCCGACGAAAAGGACAAATCGTTTGCAAATGTGCAGAAGAAGCGTTTCGACGATTTCGTTTCGATGCTTGAAGGCAGAGGGATAACCTTTGAAATCAGGCATATAAGCAACAGCGCAGCGGCAATTGACCTTGACTTCAATTATGATATGGTGCGTCTCGGTATTGCACTTTACGGAATGTATCCCTCGGATGAGGTTGAGAAAAAGCTTGAGCTTTCGCCCGCAATGGAAGTCATCAGCCATATAATCAGAGTCAACGAAATCGATGCGGGTGTCGGCGTCGGATATAACCATAACTACATATCCGAAGAAAAACGCAGGATTGCAACGGTCTGCATCGGCTATGCGGACGGCTATAACCGCTCATTTTCAAATAAAGGGATAGTGCTCATTAACGGAAAAAGAGCCTCGGTTGTCGGAAAGGTCTGCATGGACCAGATTATGGTTGATGTTACCGATATCCCGTGCGCAAATGTCGGCGACAGTGTTGTTATAATGGGCAGAAGCGGAAATGAATTCATTTCCGCAGAAGAGCTCGGAGAGCTTTCGGGCAGCTTCAATTATGAAGTTATCTGCACTCTTATGCCCAGAGTAACAAGAATTTACTGCGAAAACGGAAAAGAAGTATAATCAAACGGCAGACTTGCTCTGCCGTTTTTGGTTTTGGAGACGAAAATGACTGAAATTTTGTTGAATAAAAAATCCTCATGGGAAAAGATAAAAGAAAGCGGATTGCCCGTTGTTATTTACGGAATGGGCAACGGAGCCGACAAGGTTCTCGATGAATTCATAAGGCTGGATATTCCCGTTGCGGGAGTGACGGCAAGCGATGGTTTTGTCAGAGGGCAGAGCTTCCGTGGATTTACGGTAAAAAAGCTTTCGGACTTTGACGGAGAATTCATTATTGCCGTTGCGTTTGCAACCTGCATTCCTCAGGTTATGGAGCATATCTTTTCTCTTTCGGAAAAGCACAGAGTTATTGTGCCTTGCGTTCCCGTTTTCGGCGATGAAATATTCAACCGTGAGTTCATTGAGAAAAATTCGGACAGCATCAACGCTGCGTATGCTCTTTTTGAAGAAGAGGAGTCAAAAAGAATTTTCAGGGGCTGCGCTGAGTTTATGTTCGGCGGTGAGCCTGATGTCCTTCAGAGCATAACAAGCGGAAAGGATGAAGCTTTTGAAAATATTCTCAAGCTCGGCGAAAACGAAGCGTTCCTTGATCTCGGTGCATACAGAGGCGACACAGTCGAAGAATTTCTTCATTATACAAACGGAAAATATGACCGTATCATCGCTCTCGAGCCTGACAGAAGAAGCCATAAAAAGCTTGTCGATTATGCACAGGGAAAAGAAAATATGATAACCGTTCAGAAGGCTGTTTCCGATAAGGATGCGGTTGCAAGATTCAATGCCGCAGCGGGCAGGCAGTCATCTTTTTCCGATAAGGGCGAAGAAATCGGAACCGTTACCGTTGACACTCTCTGCGACGGAAAGCGCATTACATATCTGAAAATGGATGTTGAGGGGGCGGAATCTGAAGCTCTCAGCGGCGGCGTGAAAACGCTGGAATCGCAGAAGCCCAAGCTTAATATTGCGCTTTATCACAGAAGCCGTGATATTTTTTCTTTACCGCTGAAAATCGCTTCAATCAATCCCGGATATAAGTTTTATATAAGAAGACATCCGTATATTCCGTGCTGGGATATGAATTTATACTGCGTGTGAATAATAAAAATATATAATAAATCATATAATAATTTCCGAGGTGTCATAATGCTGAAAACAAAAGATTTATTTGATTTTTCTCATTCCGAAGCGGGGGAATATCTCAGCGGATTTGAGTATCCGTGGGAAGCACTCAGCGGGATAAAGGAGCTTATTGTTTCTTTAGGCGAAAAGCTTGACGGGGACGAATATTATCAGCCGTCGCCTCAGGTGTGGGTGCATAAAACCGCAACCGTTGCCCCGACCGCTTTTCTCGGCGCGCCCTGCATTATCGGCGCGGGAACGGAAATCCGCCACTGTGCGTTCATCCGTGAATCGGCGTTGATCGGCAAAAACTGCGTTGTCGGCAATTCTGTTGAGCTTAAAAATGTTATTCTTTTCGATGAGGTGCAGACCCCGCATTATAACTATGTCGGCGACAGCATTCTCGGCTATCTTTCCCATATGGGCGCAGGGTCGATAACTTCAAATGTCAAGTCGGATAAAAGCCTTGTAACCGCAAGGGACGGCGATGAAAAAATTGAAACGGGACTTAAAAAATTCGGAGCAATTCTCGGAGATTCGGTTGAGGTCGGCTGCAACAGCGTTCTCAATCCCGGAACGGTTGTCGGCAGAAACTCAAATATTTATCCTCTTTCGTGCGTGAGAGGAACGGTGCCGTCTGACAGTATCTATAAAACGGGCGGAGTAACAGTCAAAAAAATTTAATACGGGAGGATCTATGGGCAAATATTTCGGCACAGACGGATTCAGAGGGGAAGCCAATGAAAACCTGACCGCAGACGATGCTTACAAGGTGGGCAGATTTCTCGGCTGGTATTACGGCGAACTCAGAAGAAGAGCGGGAAGTGACGAAAAGCCAAGGATTGTTATAGGAAAGGACACAAGAAGATCGGGCTATATGTTTGAATATGCCCTTGTTGCGGGTCTTACCGCTTCGGGTGCGGATGCATATCTGCTCCATGTAACAACAACTCCGTCGGTTGCGTATGTTGCGAGGGTTGACGGCTTTGACTGCGGGATAATGATTTCCGCAAGCCATAATCCCTATTATGATAACGGCATCAAGCTCATTAACGGCGACGGAGAGAAAATTGACGATGAAACGATTGATTTCGTTGAAGCGTATATTGACGGTGAGCTTGAAATATACGGTGAAAAAATGAGCGGAATACCGTTTGCAAAAAGAGAAGAAATCGGAAAAACCGTTGACTATATCTCGGGCAGAAACAGATATATCGGCTATCTTATTTCGCTCGGTATTTATTCTTTCAGAGGCAAAAAAGTCGGTCTCGACTGCGCAAACGGCAGCTCATGGAACATTGCAAAAGCTGTCTTTGATGCGCTCGGCGCAACAACTTATGTTATCAACGCTGAGCCTGACGGACTCAATATAAACAGAAATGCGGGCTCAACTCATATTGAGTCTCTGCGGAAGCTCGTTGTTGAAAAGGGTCTTGATGCGGGTTTTGCGTATGACGGCGATGCGGACAGATGCCTTTGCGTTGACGAGAAAGGCAATGTCCTTACGGGCGATCATATTCTATATATCTGCGGAAAATATATGAAAGAGAAGGGCACCCTTCTCAACAATACGGTTGTAACAACAATTATGTCAAATCTCGGTCTCTATAAAGCATTTGATAAAATCGGGATTGACTACGCAAAGACTGCGGTCGGTGACAAATATGTCTATGAATATATGCATCAGAATAAAAACCGTCTCGGCGGCGAAGAATCGGGGCATATCATTTTTTCAAAGTATGCCTCAACGGGTGACGGTATTTTAACCAGCCTCAAAATGATGGAGGTTATGCTTGCAAAGAAACAGCCGATGAGTAAGCTTGCCGAAGAGCTTGTTATTTATCCGCAGAAGCTTGTCAATGTCAGAGTGTCGGATAAAAGCAGGGCAAGAAACGATGAAGAGGTTAAGAAAGCAGTTGAAAATGCTGAAAAAGCCCTCGGCGATTCGGGCAGAATTCTTGTCAGGGAATCGGGCACAGAGCCCGTTATACGGGTTATGGCAGAGGCTCAGAGCATGGAGCTTTGCGAGAAATGCGTTAACGGAATAGTTGATGTGATTAAAACCAGGGGATACTGCGTTCAATAAAACGGAATAAAGACCTCTCAACGATTGAGAGGTCTTTATTTTATGCTTGCAATGGAAGATAAAGTATTGTATTATATAAGATGTATAATATTATTAAAGGAATGTTTCAATGCAGTTTATTGTAATGGATTTGGAATGGAACAACACTTACGCAAAAAAAGCAGACGGTTATATCAATGAAATAATTGAAATCGGTGCGGTAAAGCTTGATAATGAGCTCGAAACGGTTGATACCTTTTCGGTTATTATCCGTTCTCAGATAGGCAAGAAGCTCAGGGGCAGCGTGAAACGCCTGACTCATCTGACAAATGCCGATATCAGCACGGGTATGCCCTTTACCAAGGCTTTTTCACAGTTCAGAAAATGGATAGGAAATGAGCCTGTGGTTATCCTTACATGGGGCGATGGCGATATAAGAGTTCTGCTTGATAATTTCAAATATCTCAACGGAATAAGAACAATTCCTTTTTTGCAGAAATACTGCGATTTGCAGAAGGTTTATCAGAAGATGCATCCTTCGATCCCCAAGGGTCAGCAGGTGGGGCTTACAACCGCCGCCGCTGCGCTTGAAATAGACCCCGAAATATATATTCATCACCGTGCGCTGGGCGACAGCATGCTCACTGCGGATATTATGAAAAAATTCTATGATGAGAAGGCGTTTGAAGCTGAAATCGTTGACTGCAACGAGGAGTTTTATTCCCGCTTACTCTATAAGGCAAAGGTTATCAGAAATATTGATAACCCGCTGGTTGATAAGAAGCGTCTTTGCCATGCGTGCGACACCTGCGGAGCGTTCTGCGAGCAGCTTACTCCCTGGAAATTCCACGGTCAGTTCTTCAGAGCGAACTTTTATTGCTCAAACTGCGATGTGACATATTCCGTCGGCGTACGCTTCAAAAAGCTTTATGATAAGGTTGAATACAGAAAGGTTGTTTCGGTAAAAGAAACCGAGCCTGCGGCAGAAACGGAGGTTAATGAATAATGAAGATTCTTGTAACGGGCGGTGCGGGCTTTATAGGCTGCAATTTCGTCTATTATATGCTTGAAAAATATCCCGATTATGATATAGTCTGCCTTGATGCGCTGACATATGCGGGCAATCTCAAAAGTCTTGATGAGGCAATGAAAAATCCGCATTTCAGCTTTGTCAAGGGCAGCATTTCCGACAAGGATTTTGTGAACGCTCTTTTTGAAGAAGAAAAGTTTGATATCGTTGTTAATTTTGCGGCTGAAAGCCATGTTGACCGCTCAATCGAAAATCCGTTTATCTTCCTTGAAACGAATATTATGGGCACTGCATGCCTGCTTGAAGCGAGCAAGAAGAACGGTGTAAAAAGATTCCATCAGGTTTCGACCGATGAGGTTTACGGCGATTTGCCGCTTGACAGACCTGACCTCTTCTTTACCGAAGAAACTCCCATTCACACCTCGAGCCCCTATTCATCGTCAAAGGCTTCTGCAGATTTGCTGACTCTTGCATTCCACAGAACCTACGGCTTGCCTGTAACCGTTTCGCGCTGTTCAAACAACTACGGACCCTATCAGTTCCCCGAAAAGCTCATTCCTCTCATGATAGTCAGAGCGCAGGAGGACAAGCCTCTTCCCGTCTACGGCGAGGGCCTCAATGTCAGAGACTGGCTCTATGTTGAGGACCATTGCAAGGCGATTGACATGATTATCCATAACGGCAGGGTAGGCGAGGTTTATAATGTCGGCGGTCACAATGAACGCAGAAATATAGATGTTGTCAAAACCGTGCTTTCCCATCTTTCAAAGCCCGAATCGCTCATCACCTATGTTAAGGACAGAGCGGGTCATGACCTCAGATATGCGATTGACCCCGCAAAGATTTCGTCCGAGCTTGGCTGGACTCCCGAAACAGAATTTGAGGAAGGCATGAAAAAGACCGTTGAATGGTATCTTGACAATTCCGATTGGCTTGAGGATATCAAGAGCGGCGAATATGCCGCCTATGCCGAAAAGATGTACGGCAACTGACCTGAATATTAAAAATGAAACAAGCGACTTACAGCGGAGGTTTTCCGTTGCAAGTCGCTTATTATTTTAGCCAATCATTCCGTATCTGTACAGAATTTCTTTCAGAATGAAATCAAAAGCTCTGATAAAGAAAGAACTCAGAATGTCAAAGAAACTAAGCTTGCATTCAATCTGAACCGTTCCTTCTGTAACCGAGCCGTCAATGTTGGTGTATGTTGCCTTGACGGTTGCGGTGCCGTGACCGATGCAGAGGATTTCGCCGTCTTCTCTTATATAAATCATATTTGCGTCCTCGGTGCTCCATTTAACATCCGTGTACGGAGCATCCGAAGGCTCGGCAACCGCAATAACCTTTGTTTTTTCAAGTAAGCCTATTTGCTCCTTGAATGAATAAACACAGACCTTTTTAACCGTGTTGGGCTCGAGTCTCTTAATTGCATCAAGGATTTTTGCGGTGTGTTCATCAACTATCGACTGCTCGCAGGAGAATCTGTCGCTCATATCGTCATTGAGCAGCTTGTCAAGCTCGCTTAAATCAATATAATGGTTACGGTTGAGCGCTTTTGCCGCAGCGACAGCTTCGTTATATGCGGTGTAATCCGCAGGCACGCTGTCCTTGGTTATAATCTTGGAATAAACAACAGAAGATTTGTCAAGGTCATTCTGCGTTATTTTGCAGTAATAGTAGGGGGCGGTGTCGGCGGAGGTGAAAGTGTAATATTCGGTTACTGCGCCTTCAATGGGGGTGCCGCCTTCGGTTGATTTCTTTGTGTTCCAGTACCATTGATATTCAAGGTCGAAGCCGATTGAAGTTGCGTCAACAGTTTCACTGTTTTCGGTAACATAGTCGGGCAATTCGCCGTAAACAAACGGAATTTCAACGAAGGTGTAGCCCTTGTATTTTGCGTATCTTTCAACGAATGTTCCCGAAGTGCCGTAAACGGTAAGATTTTCAACAGTATCGTTTGCTTCAACAAACTTATTGCTCAGCATGATACCGCCGTTATCGGGCAGACACTCTGTTGAAACAAGATTCTGGGCGTCAATGAAAAGAATTGTTGCGCCGTCAAACGCATTTTTGCCGATTTCGGTGATGCTGCCCAGACCGAGAATAAACAGCGTTTTGCAGCCTCTGAAGGTGTAGGGAGCAAGCTGAGTTGCGCCCGACAAGTCAACTATAGATATATCCGGCGTGTTGCTGAACATATTCATAACCGTTTTCTCAAGCTTCGGAGCAGAGTATACGGCAAGATTCTTCGGAAACTTGATATCAGGGGCGGGAGAGGAATATAACTGTTCTTCAAAGTATTTCATTTCGGGGAGAAGAAGCATTCTCAGAGTATCGCAGCCGTTGAAGGCGTTTGAATATACGGTTTCCGCCTTCGGAAGATTGACCTCTTCGAGCGAAACGCAGTTTTCAAATGCGTTTGAAAATACATATGTAACTGCGGGGAATGAAATATATCTGAGGTTTGTGCAGGTGCTGAAAGCGCCCTTGGGAATATAGGTAAGACCTTTTTTGATCTCAACATTGTCGAGCGAAATGCAGCCCTTGAATGCGCCGTCAGGCATGTTCATAAGATAGCCGATTTCGATAAGAGTCAGAGCGGTGCATTCGGTGAAAGCGTTTGTTCCGATTGAAGAGATATAATCGCATCTGACTGCGGCAAGAGCTGAACTTGTGAATGCATATGCAGGAATGCTTTTAATCTTTGAAAGATTTACGGCAAAGGTTGTTCCGTAAACCTCAAACTGATTGCTGCATACATGATAAAAAGAGTATTCGCCGATTTCGGTCAGCTCGCCGAGGAGCAGATTTTTAAGATTGATGCAGTTATAAAAAGCTTTTTTACCGACTTTGCTTACACCTTTTGCATAGACCGTCTTGACTGTTCCGTTATTTTCAAAAGCGCTTTCGCCAACGGAAACAACGGTTTGGGGAAGAATGATTTCCTGAAGGTCGGTATCCTTGAACGCATTGTCTCCGACGCCTTTAACGGTTATTCCGTTATAAACCTCGGGCACGGTTACGCTGAAACTGCTGCCCTGATATTTTTTGATGACGCCGTTTTCGTCAACAACAAGGTCATCGGAATCCGCAAGAGGAGCAATCATCAGCGAAAGCGTTGCAACTGATGAACGGTGCATATCGGGGGCATATGCAACTGCCGTTATAACCGTTGTCATGCTTATTTTTATCGGTGTTCCGTCATAAATCAAGGCTGATGTGTTTGTCTTCGAGGGAACGGATCTGTCTGTTGTGTAGTAAATGACAGAATCGGGGGTTGAACAGGTGATTTCAACAAACTGCTCTTCGGTGTATATACCGTAAGGAACAGAAAATTCGGGGGTTTCAGCCTTGTCAAAGGGATGATATCCGCTTATCGGGTCGGGTGCTCTGAGCAAACCGTTGCCGTATTTCAAGCGACTGTCTATCTCAGCAATCTGAATTGCATTCTGCCTTAGTACCTCTTCAACGTCCTCTGCGGAGCCGTTGGGGTCAACGCCTCTGCAGGTTGCGGCAAGCGCGGCAACAAACGGAGCTGAAAACGATGTGCCGTTAAGCGTTATATATCCGCTCATAAGATTTGTAACTCTGATGCCGACGCCGGGGGCGGCAAAATCAATTGATTCGCCGAAGTTGCTGAAGTTTGCGATGATGTTTGACTGGTTTATCGCCGAAACGCTGATAACTTCTTCGTAAGCTGCGGGATAGTGAGGGTCGCCTGAGCCGTGGTTACCCGCTGAGCCGACAATAATGATGTCTTTCTCATATGCGTTTCTGATTGCTTCTCTGAGAACGGGGGAGTCCTCTTCAAAGCAGATGCTTATGTTCAGAACATCAACACCGTCATCAACTGCACAGTTGATGCCCGCAGCAACGGAAATTGTTGTTCCGTCGCCGTATTGGTCAAGAACCTTATAGGGCCTTATGACGATATTATCGAGAGTTGAATCGACTATAACGCTTGCAACTGCGGTGCCGTGGCCGTTATCGTCCATTGAATTGTTTCTGATACCGCTGTTACTTGTGTTGATTTTTGTAGGCTCGATTCTTCCGAGAAGAAATTCATGGTCGGGGTTTACACCGGTGTCAACAACGCCGACCTCAACTTCTGCGGTAGGGTAATTCTTGTTTATGATGGCATTGTTTAAAATGTCAATGCCGATATGCTCGGGACCCCATGAGAGATAGGGGCTTTCGCTTTCTTCGCCGCTGTCTTTATCTTCGCCCGCCGACTGTCCGGGAATATAGTCAACCTCTGCGCCTGAAACGGGTTTATCGGGCTCAACATATTCAACATATGACTGCGAGGAATAATATTCATATGCGGATTTTGCGTCGCTGACAGTCTCAAACTGCAGAACCCGTATGCCGTCATATCCCTTGACAACCGAAAGAGCATTCAGCGGGTCAATGTTTTTTGAGCTTTTGACAATGAGTCTTGCAGTTGAAAAGCCCGATTCGTCGTATTCAAGCTTAAGCTTTGAATAATCCGTAAGCATTTTGTTGATGCTTTGCGCAAACTGAGCGCTGCTGATCTCGTTTGAGCTTTTATCGGTCAGCGCAGTTACCGATGAGTTAACTATTGCCGATGCCGCAATTATGCAGGCAAGGACAATGCTTAACACCTTTTTCATTTTACAACTCCTCCAAAATAGACTGTTCATCTATATCTAACAATTATAATATAAAATTTAAATAATTTCAATCATTTTTGGATAATTTGTACAAAAATACCAAAAAGATATTCTTTTATTGAACTTTATGTTCAGTTTACATTGCTTTTTGGTTGAAAAAAACACTGTTTTGCTATATAATTGTATTCAGAGGTGATAAAAATGTTAAAAGATCTGGTTCTGGCTAACCGTTCATACAGAAGATTTTATCAGGAGGAAGCAATTTCTCTTGATATCTTGAAAGAGCTTGTTGACCTTGCAAGAAACACGGCTTCAACAGTCAATTCGCAGGCGCTCAAATATAAGCTTGTCTGCACGCCCGAGGAAAATGCAAAGGTGTTTGATACTCTTGCATGGGCGGGTCTGCTTAAGGGAAAGGGTACTCCCGTTGAAGGGGAAAGACCTTCGGCTTATATTGTTGTTCTCTGCGACCTTGCGCTCGGTCAGAATAAATTCTGGGATGAAGGCATCGCCGCTCAGACAATTCTGCTCGGCGCTGCAGAAAAAGGGTTCGGAGGCTGCATGCTCGGAAGCATAAAAAGAGAGCAGCTTGCGAAGGAGCTGAATATTGACACCGAAAAATATGCGATAGACCTTGTTCTTGCCCTCGGTAAGCCCAAGGAAACGGTAAAGCTTGTTGAAATGGATTCAAACAACAGCACCGCATATTACAGAGACAAAAACGGAATTCATTATGTCCCCAAGCGTTCGCTGGAAGATATTATAATTTAAAAAGCCAACACCCGCATAAAACTTTTACGGTTTTATACGGGTGTTGATTTTATTCCTTCGCCTTATTTGCTTAAAATGTCATCGCTGAGCTTCATGATTTCAGCGGAATATTTGCTGCGGCGTGAAGCAAGAAGCTTATTATATATCGGATAGTTTATAATTGCCATGAGCATTCCGATGATTCCGATGACAATGCCGGGTGCCATGGGGCTTGCAACGCCGATGATTTCGCCGATATCGGTCATGACAAGGCTCATGCCGCTGCCCATAACAACAGTTGCGATGCAGCCGAAAACATATGCAAAAACATTTGCGGGCTTCTTAACCTTTTTGTCAAGCTTCTTGAGTGCGTCAAGCTGAGTGTACTGCTTTTCTGTGTACTGCGCTCTGATTTGCTGAGCAATAAATTTCTGATCGTTTTTGTTTCCCATAGCTTCGTTTCTCCTTTCGTTTACGGTTCTTATTATAATCCAAAGCGGTAAACGCAAGGTTAATTAAGTTTAAAACAAAATTAAATATAAGGTTAAGTCAAGGTAAACAAAAGCGACCTGCACGGAGCTGTTCCGTACAGGTCGAAATTATATCGGATATATCAGTGGTGGAAGAGTCTCATGCCGGTGAAGCACATAACCATTCCGTGCTTGTCGCAGGCTGCGATAACATTATCGTCACGGATTGAGCCGCCGGGCTCAGCGATGTATGTTACGCCGCTCTTTGAAGCTCTTTCGATGTTGTCGCCGAAGGGGAAGAATGCATCGCTGCCGAGAGCAACGCCCTTGATTGTTGCAAGGTATGCCTTCTGCTCTTCTTTGGTGAAGGGTTCGGGCTTTTCCGAGAAGAGAGTCTGCCATACGCCGTCAGCAAGAACATCTTCGTATTCATCGGAGATATAAACATCGATTGTGTTGTCTCTGTCAGGTCTGCCGACAGTGTCAAGGAAGGGGAGATTGAGAACCTTCTCGTGCTGGCGGAGATGCCAGATGTCAGCCTTGTTGCCTGCGAGGCGTGTGCAGTGAATTCTTGACTGCTGACCTGCGCCAACGCCGATTGCCTGACCGTCAACTGCATAGCAAACGGAGTTTGACTGAGTATATTTAAGAGTGATAAGTGAAATGATAAGGTCACGCTTTGCGCTGTCGGGCATTTCTTTGTTAGCTGTAACAATGTTTTCAAGAAGAGCATTGTTGATTTCAAAATTATTTCTGCCCTGCTCAAAAGTGATGCCGTAAACCTGCTTGGTTTCCTGAGCTGCGGGAACATAGTCGGGGTCAATCTTAACGATGTTATAATTGCCGTTTCTCTTGCTCTTGAGGATTTCAAGTGCTTCGGGCTCATAGCCGGGAGCAATAACGCCGTCGGAAACCTCTCTCTTGATAAGCTTTGCGGTTGTAACATCGCAAACATCTGAAAGAGCAATCCAGTCGCCGAAGGAGCTCATTCTGTCAGTGCCTCTTGCTCTTGCGTAAGCAGTTGCAAGAGGGGATTCGTCAAGACCTTCGATATCGTCAACGAAGCAAGCCTTCTTGAGCTTTTCGCTCATCTTGATGCCTACTGCCGCAGAGGTGGGGCTTACATGCTTGAATGATGTTGCTGCAGGCATTCCGAGAGCTTCCTTAAGCTCTTTTACAAGCTGCCAGCTGTTGAATGCATCAAGGAAGTTGATGTAACCGGGTCTGCCGCTGAGAATTTCAATGGGAAGCTCGGTGCCGTCTGCCATATAGATTTTAGCGGGCTTCTGGTTGGGGTTACAGCCGTATTTAAGTTCAAATTCTTTCATTGTTATTCTCCTTATTTGTTCTTGTTGATCATTCTGCTTTCGTACTTGCCTGTTTCAAGGTCAATATATCTTACATAAAGCGAAATCTTGTTCTGCTCGTTGAGGTTAGCCCAGATGCAGTCTGTGAATTCATCAATATCATCGGGGATTGCAACTCTTTCGGGCTCGCCGGTGAATGTGGGGATGGGGTTGCCGTCATGGTTATATGTGTGAATGAAATGACCGAGACCGCAGAGTGAAGGATAGCTGAAGGTGTATCTGTTGCAGGCTGAGCCGTTTTCATCAGCACTCTTGAGAATGCTCATTTTGTAAGTGAAATCAGAATCGCCGAAAGTCATCATGCCGCTGATTCTGGGTGTGAAGTTGGGCTTGTCGGGCTCAAACTCTCTTGTTTCAAGAGCCTGCTCGAAGGTTTTGCCGTCCTTTACAAAATCATAGATTGTGTCAGTCTGGTCGCCGTTGGTTACGATAAGATTGTTGCCGATAACTCTGACGGGTGCGTAGATGATGAGTGAGGGGTCCTCAACCTTTGATGCGTCAAAAGGATGAATGATGATTTCGTCGCCCTGCTCAATGAAAACTCTGTTGCGGCTGTTTTCGCTTCTGCCCATAATGAAATAAGCGGTTACAGCCTTTTTGCCGTCAGCGCTTTTGCCGATAACGATGCCTCTGCCGACATAAGTGTTGTCTTTGATAAGCTCGCCGATGTTGTTGATTTCGTAGATACCCATTTAATTTTCTTCCTTTCTCTGTTCAGCCTTAATAAAAAGGGCAGTCTTACCCGAAAGATAAGACTGCCCAGACGGTCGGCTTTCAAGAAAATTTTTTGCTCCCTGGCAGTATTCTGCCTTAATCCGTCAGTCACAAAAAATCTTTAAATTAACAATAGAATTTTATCATAAGGTGATTTTTTTGTCAATATATTATATCCTTATTTTAGGCTTTTTCCATTTGCCGCTTGCAACATAAATTGCGCCTACGATAATTGATGAAACTGAAGCAAGACCCGTTGCAATGCCGACACCGTTGAAGCCGAGGGATGTCAGATTAACCATGATGTAAGCAAACGGAACTCTTACGAGAATTGAGCTGAAGCAGGCGTTGAACAAAGCGAAGTTTGTGTAGCCTGCGCCGATTGCAAGACCGTTCATGCAGAAAACAAACGGAACGAAAAGATAATCGAGAGCGATATATCTCAGGTATTCCGAGCCGACTGCGAGAACTTCTTTGTTTGTATCAAAAAGGGAAATGATTTGCTGCGGGAAAAGCTCAACAACAGCAAAAACAACAATGGTGATTGCGAATGCAATTCCCATGCCCGTAAGCATGGTTTTCTTTGCTCTTGCAGTTTCGCCTGCACCGATATTCTGACCTGCCATTGAGGAAACTGCGCTGCTCATTGCGAGGGCGGGGAGAACGGCAAACGAGTTGACCTTACCGCCGATTCCCTGACATGCCGAAGCGATATCTGCATTGGGCAGAGAGTTGACAAGCGTTGTAAGAGTAAGGAACGAGAACGAAACAACAACCTGCTGCACCGATGATGGGAGACCGATTTTGAAAAGCATTTTCGCTTTTTCGCCGTCTATTTTAAAATCGCTGAGCTTATAGCCGACGAAGAAGTGGTTTTTGAGAAGATATACAAGCGAAAGAATAACGCTCAGCGCCTGCGCACCGACTGTTGCATATGCTGCGCCTGCGGCACCCATTTTGAACGGACCGACGAGGATAATATCGCCGATAATGTTGACAACCGTTGCGATAAGCACGAAATAAAGGGGTCTTTTGGAATCGCCCATTCCTCGCAGGATTGCGCTGATTACGTTATAAGCAAACATAAACAGAAGACCCGCCATACAGATGTTGTAGTAGTTTTCTGCCTCGGTATAGGCGACCTGCGGTGTTTTGAGAATGTCGAGAAGGGTTGTTCCGAGAAGAAGCATGACAACCGTGAAAATAACGCCGACAATGAAATAAAGAGTGCAGAGAGTGCCGATGGTTTTTCTCTGTTCGTCAAATTTCTTTGCTCCGCCGTACTGCGCAATGAGCACCGTGCCGCCGATTGCAAGACCGAGCGCCGCACCCGTTACGAGAATGTTTATCTGGCTGCCGATGTTAACGCCCGTAATGCCGTGAGTTCCGCAGAGTCTGCCGACGATTATCATGTCGGCAACCGAATAGAACGCCTGAAGCAGGTTTGAAAGCAGGAAGGGAATTGCGAATTTCATAAGCTGCTTTGAAACGCTGCCCTGAGTTAAATCTTGTCTGAATTTATCCGTCACTTTTTAATTCTCCTGTGTTTTTTTCTCTTTCATTGTAAGCGAAATACGCTTTTTGGCAGTGTCAACCGCCATAACCCAAACGGTAACAACCTCTCCGACCTTAAGAACCTCGGAGGGATGCTTTATGAATTTATTTGTAATCTGTGAAATATGAACAAGACCGTCCTGATGAACACCGATATCAACAAATGCGCCGAAATCGGTAACGTTTCTGACAGTGCCCTTAAGCTCCATGCCGGGAACAAGGTCCTTCATGTCCATGACATCAGTTCTGAGCATCGGGGGAGGAAGCTCGTCTCTGGGGTCTCTTGCGGGCTGGATGAGTTCCTTTACGATATCTTTAAGAGTCGGAACACCGATGCCGAGCTTTTCGGCAACCTTTTCGTTTCCGAGAAGCTCAACCTGACCCGAAATCTTTGAAATTTCTTCCGTGCCGATGTCCTTGAGGGAATATCCGCATATTTCAAGCAGCTCCTTAGCCGCTTTGTAGCTTTCGGGGTGAACGCCCGTATTGTCAAGAACATTCTTGCTTTCGGGAACTCTGAGGAAGCCTGCACACTGCTCGAAAGCCTTTGCGCCGAGCTTGGGAACCTTTTTGAGCTGTGAACGCTCTTTGAATTCTCCGTTTTCGTTTCTGAACTCAACAATATTCTTTGCAACGGTTGAATTGATGCCCGAAACTCTTGAAAGCAGGGGAGCGGAAGCTGTATTGAGGTCAACGCCGACCATGTTTACTGCGTCTTCGATAACGCCGTCAAGCGCTGCATCAAGCTCCTTGGGAGGCATGTCATGCTGATACTGACCGACGCCGATTGCCTTGGGGTCAATCTTGACAAGCTCTGCAAGGGGATCCTGCAGGCGTCTTGCGATCGAAACTGCGCTTCTGAGCGAAACATCAAACTGCGGGAATTCCTGAGCGGCAAGCTTTGAAGCGGAATAAACCGAAGCGCCTGCCTCGCTGACAACCATATATGAAACATCAGCCTTGATTTCACGGAGAATTTCAGCGGTGAAAATCTCTGTTTCTTTTGATGCCGTTCCGTTGCCGATTGAAATGCAGTTGACATTATGTTTTGCGATAAGCTTCTTGATAAGCTCTTTAGCCTGATTTCTCTGAGCTTCGGAGTGGGTGACATAAATAACGCCCGTGTCAAGCACCTTGCCCGTCTGATCAACAACGGCAACCTTGCAGCCCGTTCTGTAGCCGGGGTCAAGACCGATAACGGTTTTGCCCTTGACGGGAGGTGCAAGAAGCAATTCTTTGGTGTTGAGTGCAAAAACTCCGATTGCCTTTGAGGCGGCATTTTCGGTGAGCATATTTCTGATTTCTCTTTCAATCGAGGGGTAAATCAGACGCTCATATGCATCCGCACCCGCTTCTCTGACTGTTTCGGTGCAGGGTGAGCCTTCTGCCTTGAGAGTTGCGCTTGTTATAACATTTGCCGCTTTTACGGCATCGAGAGTTACGCTGACTTTAAGGAACTTTTCTCTCTCGCCTCTGTCGATTGCAAGAATTCTGTGGCCTGCAATTTTGCTGACGGGCTCGGAGTAATCATAATACATTGTATATACGCTCTCTGCATCCTTGTCTGCGGCAGAGGTCGTAACAACGCCGATAACGGTGAAAAGATTTCTGAGTCTGCGGCGGATATCGGCATCATCCGAAATGTTTTCCGCAATGATATCCATTGCACCCTTGAGCGCATCTTCTGCTGTTTCAACGCCTTTTTCTTCGTTTATAAACGCTGCCGCCATTTCAAGAGGCGAAGCGGAATCTGCAGCCTGCTCGAAAATTGCATCGGCAAGCGGCTCAAGACCCTTTTCTCTTGCAACGGAAGCTCTTGTTTTTCTCTTGGGTCTGAACGGACGGTAAATATCTTCAATTTCCGTTATTGTTGCAGCCTTGTCGAGTGCTGCGGAAATCTCGTCTGTCAGCTTTTCCTGACCCTCGATGAGAGAACGGACTTCTTCGCGTCTCTTATCGAGATTGCGGAGATATTCGAGCCTTTCCGAAAGCTCTCTGATGACCTGATCGTCAAGTGTGCCGTGAGCTTCCTTTCTGTATCGTGCGATAAAGGGGATTGTATTGCCTTCATCGATAAGCTTAACAGTGTTTTCAACCTGCCATGTCTGGAGGTTGAACTGAGTTGTCAATTCGCGAATGATATCCATATTTTCACCTTAAAATGCTTTCTTTATTTGTCTGATGTCTTTTCCGAGGAAAAGAAGAGAAACATAGTTTCCGATGATTCTCGAAGTTATTCTCTGGGTATATTTGGCCTCAAGCTCCGTTTCGGTAAGGTTTGTGCTGATGATAACAGGCTTTGAGAGGTTGATTCTTGTGTTGATAATGTTGTAGATAGCGGCTGTTGTGAATTGAGTTGAAAATTCCGAGCCGAGATCGTCGATTATGAGCAGATCGCAGTCGAGCAGCTCTCTTTCGTATTTATCGGAATTTGCGTGACCGAATTTTTCTCTTTCAAGAGTTGAAAGAATGTTGTGCGCCGAGCCGTAATGAACTCTGTAGCCCTTTTCGGCAACGGCATTGCCGATTGCGAGGGAAAGATGAGTTTTTCCGAGACCTGTTGCGCCGTGCATATAAAGACCTTCCGAGCTTTCGTCAAAATCCTCTGCGTAGCATTTGCAGTATTCAAGGATTTCGCTCATTCTCTTTCGGGGAGAAACTCCGAGAGCTTCATCGACGGGCAGGGGATAATATTCAAGATTGAAATTGTCAAATGTGCATTCGCTGCTCTGAGAAACGGCGGCAAGCTCCTTCTTTGCGATTTCTTTAAGAAGCTCTTTTCTGCATTCGCAGACAAATCCGCCTACAAAGCCCGTGTCTTCACACTTCTTGCATGTGTAGGGAGTTTCAAGATAGTTTTCGGGATAGCCGTTGCTGACAAGATGCTTTTTTATGCAGGACTGAACCGCAATATTAAGCTCGGCAAGCTCTGCGATGTATTTTTCCGCATCCTTGCCCATTCCGAGCGCCTTGACAACCTCAAGACCCGTTGAAGAAAGCTGAGCTTCGCATTTTTCGATTTCAGGGATTTTTGCGGTAACCTCAAGATGCCTTGCAAGCTGAATTCTCTGCGCTTTGCTGCGTCTGCTTTCAAGAGTCTGAGTTGCTTTTAAAAGCATATCGTTGCTGTAGCTCATTTTTTCTTCTTCCTTTCATATTTTAATTCTCCGTGGAGTGACTGCTTCTTGAATTCATCAATATCATAAGATGCATTCTGGGGCGAGGGGGCTTTGGCTGATGAAGCAGCAGCCTTCTGCGACTTCTCATATTCCGCTGCATCCTTTTCAATGTCGGCGGCGGATTTGAAGCCCTTCTTATGCCAGTTTGAAAGAACCTTGTCTATATAAGCAAAGCTCAGCTTGCCTGTGTGGTTTGCCATTTCTTCATAGGCAAGAATTATCATTTCGCTTGAAAATTTCCATTCCTCGCTCCATCTGCGAAGATAAGGAATCTGCTTTGTTGTCGGTCTGGGATTTGAAATGCCTGCGTATTTCGCAAGCTCCTTCCATACACCGCTTGCTTTTTTTAATGCGTTTATCTGCTCGGCAGCCTTGTCCATGGTGTCGATTTCTCTTGTTCCCCAGTCCTTGCCGACTGCTTCTATGTAGCCGTAATTGGATTTGCCGATTGAGACGCAGTATTCAAGAAGCATGAAAAGCACCTCGGCGGGCAGTCCGTAATGATCATGAAGCAGCAGAAGAGTACACTGACCGTCATAACCGATTGTTTTGCCGAGCATATGCTGAGCTTCGTTGAAAAGATGACCGATTTCGGGCGATTCTTCAAGCCTCTGAGCAATTTCGGAGCTTGTCGGCTTTGAATGAATCATCTCAACGGGCTGAACGGCAGGGGATGACTCAACGGCTGCGGCGGGGGCGGGCTTTTCTTCTTTCTTCTCTGCTTTCGGTGCGGGAATGTTTTCTCCGCTTCCGAGAACGCCCGTAAGAACCCAATACTGCAGATAATCGAGAGCATCGTCATGAGCAATCTTCAGATCCGTACACATTGCGTTTATATCGGGACTGTCAGGAGAATTCCTTAAAATCCAGAGCAACACCTTCAGCTGATGCTCGTTTGCAAGCCTTATATGCTTGTCAACGATATCGGTGGGCACTGCAAATATTGACTTGAAAGCAGATGGATTTACAGAATAGCTCATTTTATCTCTCCGTTAATTTTTTATCCGCAAAAGCAGCGGATAATATTATACACAATTTCATCAAAAAAGAAAACATTTTTTTAAAAAAAGATAACTTTCGGCAGATGTTCTATATTATAATGTAATAAATCACAAGCAGTTGTGCTTGCGCTCTGCCGGAAGCACAATTCAATAGTCAAAATGACAACTCACAAACAGTTTTTTTGACCAAAAGAAAAAGAGACTGCCTTAAGCAGTCTCTTGATCATCATTCGTTTGCAATTAAACAGCTCTGGTAACCTTACCTGAGCGAAGGCAGCGTGTGCAAGCGTAAACTCTCTTGGGAGAACCGTTTACAACAGCCTTAACTCTCTTAACGTTGGGCTTCCATGTTCTGTTTGAACGTCTGTGTGAGTGGGAAACCTTAATGCCGAATGACACATCCTTACCGCAGTAATCGCACTTTGCCATGTGTCACACCTCCTTTATTTACTCATTAACAGATGATATATTAGCAGGTTTCATCGAAAAAAGCAAGTATTTTTTTGCAATTTTTTAAACAATATCAAAAAATTTAAAAAAATTTACTTTTCCTATTGCTTTTTTTATCGGATTGTTATACAATGACAACAGAACATTTGTTTGATATGGAGGTTTTGAACTATGGATGACAGAAAAAAAGCTCTTGAAACGGCGATTGCCAAAATAGAAAAGCAGTACGGTAAAGGAACCATTATGAGACTCGGAACAGACTCCGTTCTCAATGTTGAAGCAATTTCAACAGGCTCAATTTCCCTTGATGCCGCAACAGGCATCGGCGGTCTGCCCAAGGGAAGAATCATTGAAATCTACGGTCCCGAATCCTCGGGTAAAACAACTCTTGCGCTGACCGCTATCGCTCAGGCTCAGAAAAACGGCGGTGAAGCTGCATTTATCGATGCTGAGCATGCTCTTGACCCCGTTTATGCGGCAAATCTCGGCGTTGATGTTGACGGACTCCTTGTTTCTCAGCCCGATAACGGCGAGCAGGCTCTTGAAATTGCCGAGTCGCTTGTCCGCTCAGGTGCTCTTGATGTTGTTGTAATCGACTCGGTTGCAGCTCTTGTTCCCCGTTCGGAAATCGAGGGTGAAATGGGCGATTCCCATGTCGGTGCTCATGCAAGGCTCATGTCTCAGGCTCTCCGTAAGATTGCGGGTGCCGTTTCAAAGTCAAATACAATAATCATATTTATCAATCAGCTTCGTGAAAAGGTCGGCGTTATCTACGGCAATCCCGAGGTAACAACGGGCGGCCGCGCGCTCAAATTCTTCTCCTCAATGAGAATTGATGTCCGCAGAGTTGAAGCAATCAAAGGCCCCGGCAACGAAATAATCGGCAACAGAACGAGAGCTAAGATCGTCAAGAACAAGGTTGCACCTCCGTTCAAAGAGGCTGAATTTGATATTCTCTACGGCAAGGGAATTTCCAAGGACGGCGAGATTATGGACCTCGGCGTTAAGTATAACATTATTCAGAAGAGCGGCGCATGGTTCTCTTACGGCGATATGCGTCTCGGACAGGGCAAGGAGAATTCAAAGGAAGTTATTCTTGCAAATCCCGAGCTTTATGCCGAAATCGAAGAAAAGGTTGTCAACGCTCTTAAAGAAGCAACAGAAGCTTCAAAGGCTATAAAGAAGAATGTCGAAAAGCCTGCTGCTCCCGCAGCTTCTGCACCCGCAACAACCACCAAAGCAGGCGCAAGAGCAAAGCTTGATATCGTTGTTGACGATGACGAATAATTTATGAAATTAACTTACAGCTTCGGAAAACAGAATAAGGTGCATATCATCTGTGACGGCGAATACGCCTTCACGGTTGACGCCGAGTATTGGCTGAGCTGCCCTTATTACGGAGTTCAGAGCATTGAAGATGAAGAAGAGCTGGCGGCTTTTTATGAAGCTGTCGGCTCTCGCTGTGCTTTTATCGGCGGGCTGAGGCTTCTTTCTTACAGAGACTACTGCGAGAAAGAAATGATAATCAAACTCACACAGAAAGGGCATAAGCGTGAGTGTGCGGAAAATGCCGTTGCAAGGCTTGCGGAGCTCGGATATATCAACGATTACCGCTATGCGGAGTCGCTTGCCCGCTCGCTTGTCGAAAGAAAAGGAATGAGCGTAAAATCCGTCAGATATGAGCTTACGGGAAAGGGAATTTCCCGCGAAATTGCCGATAATGTCACGGAAAATCTTGACATTGACCCGATTTTGCGTATTATAGAATTATTAAAAACCAAGTATGCCCGTAATCTCGGCGACGAAAAGGGCATAAAGAAAACAGTTGCCTCACTTCAGCGGCTGGGCTACGGTTGGTCCGATATCAACAGCGCCCTTAGGCAGGTTGAAGTGGAAACGGAGGTTGAAAGCGATGTATAGAGTCGGAATGATTTCACTCGGCTGCCCCAAGAATCAGGTTGATGCCGAAAGAATGCTTGCTCAGCTCGACAAAAACGAATTTCAGATAGCTGATTGCTATGAGGGCGTTGATGCGGTTATCGTCAACACCTGCGGTTTCATTGATGCCGCAAAGCAGGAAGCAATCGAAAACATCCTTGATATGGCTCAGCTTAAGGAAGACGGCACGGTAAAAAAAATAATCGTGACAGGCTGCCTTGCCCAGAGATATCAGAAGGAAATTTTTGATGAAATTCCCGAGGTTGATGCAGTAATCGGTCTCGGCGCAAATGACAGAATTGCCGATATCATCAGGAATGTCATTGAGGGCGAAAGTGCATATGAAATGCCCGATAATGAGCTTCTTCCTCTTGTCGGCGAAAGACTGCTTACAACTCCCGAGCATTGGGCATATCTCAAAATTGCCGACGGCTGCTCAAATCGCTGCACATATTGCTCGATTCCGTCAATCAGAGGCAATTTCAGAAGCGTTGAATTTGAAACTCTTGTTGAAGAGGCTGAGGCTCTTGCTGCGGCAGGAACAAAGGAGCTCATCCTCATCGCTCAGGATACCACCAATTACGGCTCTGACCTCTACGGCAAAATCCGTTTGCCCGAGCTTCTTGATGCGCTCTGCGAAATTGACGGCATTGAGTGGATAAGAATGCTTTACTGCTATCCCGACAAAATCACCGATGAGCTGCTTGAAACAATGGCAAGACAGCCCAAGGTGCTCAACTATATCGACTTACCTCTTCAGCATGCCGATGACAGTATTCTCAAGGCGATGAACAGAAGGGGAGATTCCGCATATCTTCGCGAAACCGTCAATAAAATCAGAGCCGTGCTTCCCGATGCGGTTATCAGAACAACATTTATCGTCGGCTTCCCGGGAGAGGGCGAAGAAGAGTTTGAAAATCTTGCGGAATTCGTCAATGAGATGGAATTTGACCGTCTCGGATGCTTCGCATTTTCTCCTCAGGAGGGAACTCCCGCATTTGATATGGAAAATCAGGTTGAAGAGGATGTCAAGGTGCGCAGAGGCGAGATTATTATGCAGGATCAGCTCGAAATCGTGACTCTCAAAAACCAGAGCAGAATCGGAAAAACCTACCGTGTCATCGTTGAGGATTATGATTCTTACAGCGACAGCTACAGCGGCAGAACATATATGGATGCTCCCGAAATTGACGGAAGCATTTCGTTCACAACCGACAAAAATTATGAAAACGGCGATTTTGCCGATGTTGAGATTATCGGCGTCAATGATTATGACCTCATTGGAAAAGATGTCAGCTAAGGAGACAAAATGAATTTACCTAATAAACTTACCGTTGCAAGAATAATAATGACTCCGGTTTATCTTGCGGCGATGATGATTGAATTTGATTTTCACTATCTTGTTGCGGCTGCAATTTTTATAATTGCATCAATAACGGATTTTGTTGACGGCAAGCTTGCAAGGCAGAATAATCAGGTGACAACCTTCGGAAAGCTCTGCGACCCGCTTGCGGATAAAATGCTGACAACGGCGGCGCTGCTTGCTTTCATGGATATGGGCATATGCAACATCTGGATTGTCATGATAATCCTGACAAGAGAATTCCTTGTAACCTCATTCAGGCTTGTTGCTTCGGCGCAGGGAGTTGTTATTGCCGCAAATATATGGGGAAAGCTCAAGACAGTCAGCCAGATGGTTGTTTCAATTGCGATAATGCTTGCGATTCATTTTGTAAATGCTTATTCGGTTGATTTCGGCATGTTTGCGCTTATTTCAAATATTTTCCTCGGAATAACCGCAGTTTTAACCGTTGTTTCGGGCATAAAATATATTGTTGACGGAATTAAGGTTATTGATTTTTCGAAATAAATCCGCTTGACATTTTTCGAATACAGTCATATAATGCTTATGATATAATAAATGCAATCGTCGGGAGAGTATCCGCGTTCAGACGCATATCAGAGAGGAAGCAGGCAGCTGAAAATGCTTCTTATGCAGAATACGGAGAAATGCACCCGCCGGCACGCAGGGGGAAATAACAGTATCTCTGTGCGTCTTGACCGCGTTACAGGTCCCGGGTTTAATTACCCTGAGTTACAAACAGGAGTGGAACCGCGTTATTTGCGCCTCCGTAGTCGTCTGACTGCGGGGGTTTTTATATTTTGGAGGTATGGTATGTTTAAACAGCTACGGGAGGATATTGCTTGCGTAAAATCAAGAGATCCTGCCGCACGTTCTTTTTTTGAAATATATTTTCTGTATCCGGGTCTCAAAGCGATAAGGCTTCACAGACTCGCAAACAGATTTTACAATAAAAAGATGTTTTTCCTTGCCCGCTGGGTGTCTCAGCGTGCTTCACGCAAAACGGGAATTGAAATCCATCCCGCCGCTCAGATAGGAAAACGCTTTTTTATCGACCACGGAACAGGCGTTGTCATCGGCGAAACAGCAATCATCGGTGACGATGTAACGATTTATCAGGGAGTAACCCTCGGCGGTACCGGCAAGGATGTCGGAAAGCGACACCCGACAATAGGCAACAATGTTATGATAGGCTCGGGCGCCAAGGTGCTCGGTCCGCTCAATATCGGTGATAATTCGAGAATTGCGGCGGGCGCCGTTGTTCTTTCGGATATCCCGTCAAACTCAACCGCAGTCGGCGTTCCCGCAAGAGTAGTCAAGAGGGACGGAATAAGAGTTGAAGAGCTCGATCAGGTTCATATTCCCGACCCCGTTGCTCAGGAAATTGCAAGGCTTGAAACAGAAATAACGGAACTTAAAAAGCAAATCAGAAAAGGAGATAAATGATGAGAATTTTCAACACACTCACCAAAGAAAAGCAGGAATTCGTGCCTATCAAGGAAGGCGAAGTAAAGATCTATGCCTGCGGACCGACAGTTTATAACTTTATCCATATCGGCAACGCAAGACCCATCTGCGTTTTCGATGTCCTCAGAAGATACCTTGAATACAGAGGCTATAAAGTAACTTTTGTTCAGAATTTCACCGATATCGACGATAAAATCATCAAGCGTGCAAACGAAGAGGGTACGGATTTTGTAACCGTTTCCGAAAAGTATATCGAAGAATTCTGGAAGGACGCAAAGGGTCTCAATTTCAGAGAAGCAAACATTCATCCCAAGGCAACCGAAAACATCGATAAAATCATTGAAATCGTAAGCGGACTTGTTGAAAACGGCCATGCTTATGCGGTTGACGGCGATGTTTATTTCAGCCCCAAAACCTTCAATGAATACGGAAAGCTTTCGCATCAGCCTCTCGAAGAGCTCGAGGCGGGCGCAAGAATAATGGTCGGCGACATCAAGAAGGACCCCATGGACTTCGCTCTCTGGAAGGCTGCGAAGCCCGGCGAGCCCTATTGGGAGTCACCCTGGGGCAAGGGCAGACCCGGCTGGCACATTGAATGCTCGGCAATGGTATGCAGATATCTCGGCGAAAGCATCGATATCCATTGCGGCGGTCAGGATCTTATTTTCCCTCATCACGAAAACGAAATTGCACAGAGTGAATGCTTCACCGGCAAGCCTTTCGCAAATTACTGGATGCATAACGGATATATCAATGTTGATAATGTCAAGATGTCGAAGTCGCTCGGCAACTTCAAGACTGTAAGGGATGTTGCTGCGGTTTACGGCTATGAGCCCATCCGTTATCTTATGATTTCATCGTCATACAGAAGCCCCATCAACTACAGTATTGATATTATTGAGCAGTGCAAGGCGGCGCTTACAAGACTTTACACCTGCCGTGACAGCATTGATTTTGAAATCAAGAATGCAGGCGAGGGCGAAATTTCAGCTGAAATCAAGGCTCAGCTTGATTCAAGAGTAAATCAGTTTGTTGAAGCTATGGATGATGACCTCAACACCGCTGACGGCATTTCCGCAGTATTCGAGCTTGTAAGAGATATCAACTCTCTTGTAATCGGCAAGGGCGAAGCCAAGGCAACCGCTGAATATGCCGCAAAGATTTTTGATGAACTCACAGGTGTTCTCGGTCTTGTTTATAACCGCAAGACAGAGGCTCTTGATGAGGATATCGATGCAATGATTGCCGCAAGAACTCAGGCAAGAAAAGACAGAAACTGGGCTGAGGCAGACCGCATCAGAGACGAACTCAAGGCAATGGGAATCGTTCTTGAGGATACCGCTCAGGGCGTAAAGTGGCACAGAGAATAATTTTTTGAAGCATTTTGCCGCATCGGATCTTATTCGGTGCGGCTTGTTTTGTGTAATATGCAGAAAGTGCATATAATAATAAAAAATTTTATTTTATGCTTGCATTTTTGGCAATGTTATGTTATAATTCCAAGGCAAATCACACGCAGAGCTATTTTTATTATGAGTGCGGATGTCAGAATCCGTTGTAATATCAGGCTTTGCGGCGGTTCGTATCTGACATTAGGATACAAAATTTAACTTAGGAGGAAAAACAAATGTCAGTAGTATCAATGAAGCAATTGCTTGAAGCAGGTGTTCATTTCGGACACCAGACCAGAAGATGGAACCCCAAAATGGCAGAGTACATCTTCACAGAACGTAACGGCATCTACATCATCGACCTTCAGAAGACAGTTAAGAAGCTCGAAGAAGCCTATATGTTCATCCGTGAGATCGCAGCAGACGGCGGCGAAGTTCTTTTCGTAGGCACAAAGAAGCAGGCTCAGGATTCCGTTAAGGAAGAAGCAGCTCGCTGCGGTATGCCCTATGTTAACGCTCGTTGGCTCGGCGGTATGCTCACAAACTTCAACACAATCCAGAAGAGAATCAAGAGACTTGCACAGCTCAAGGCTATGGAAGCTGACGGCACATTCGACCTTCTCCCCAAGAAGGAAGTAACCAAGCTCAATCTCGAAATTGAAAAGCTCGAAAAGTTCATGGGCGGCATCACAGAAATGAAGAAGCAGCCCGCAGCTATGTTTATAGTTGACCCCCGCAAGGAGAGAATCGCTGTTCTTGAAGCACACAAGCTCGGCATTCCCATCGTTGCAATCGTTGACACAAACTGCGACCCCGACGAAGTTGATTACGTAATCCCCGGTAATGACGACGCTATCCGCGCTGTAAAGCTTATCGCAGGTGCAATGGCAGACGCTGTTATCGAAGGCAGACAGGGCGAGCAGACTGCTCCCGCAGCAGAAGAAGTTTCAGAGGAGGAATAATACAATGGCAGCATTTACAGCTAAAGATGTTCAGGCTCTCAGAGAGAAAACAAACGTTGGCATGATGGACTGCAAAAAGGCACTCGTTGAAGCTGACGGTGATATGGATAAGGCAGTTGACATTCTTCGTGAGAAGGGTCTTGCAACTGCAGCTAAGAAGGCAGGCAGAATCGCTGCTGAAGGCGTTATCGGTCTTTATTCAGACGGCGCAGCATCAGCTCTTGTTGAGCTCAACTGCGAAACAGACTTTGTAGGCAACGGCCCCGAATTCAAGGCTCTTGCAAACCAGATCGCAAAGACTGTTGTTGAAGCAAAGCCCGCTGATCTTGATGCTCTTCTTGCAACAACAATTTCAGAAGGCAGCGTTTCGGTTGCAGATGCAATTCAGGAACTCTTCCTCAAGATTCGTGAAAACCTCAAGCTTCGCCGTTTCGTTCTCGTTGAGGGAACAGCAGTTTCATACATCCACGGCGGCGGCTCCGTTGGTGTTCTCGTAAGCTTTGAAACAAATGCAGCAGATAACGACGAGTTCGTTGCTATGGGTAAGAACATCGCTATGCAGGTTGCAGCTATGAATCCCGCATATCTTGACGAAGCTTCAGTTCCCGCTGAAGAAGTTGAGAAGGAAAAGGCAATCAACCTTGCTCAGATGAACGAGGATCCCAAGATGGCAAGCAAGCCCGAGCAGGTTAAGGCTAAGATCATCGAAGGTAAGATCAAGAAGTACTTCACAGAAGTTTGCCTTCTTGACCAGACTTTCGTTCGCTCAGACCTCTTTGACGGTTCAGTAAGCGGCTATGTTGCAAGCGTTGCTAAGGCAATCGGCGCAGACATCAAGGTTACCGGCTTCACCCGTCTTGCAAAGGGCGAAGGCATCGAGAAGAAAGTTGATGACTTTGCAGCAGAAGTTGCAAGCATGATGTAATCATCTCAATAAATTTTACGGCTGTTACCAATCGGTAGCAGCCGTTTTTTCTTTATTCCCGTTTTTCGTTATTTACTAACTTATCCGTTGAATTTATTTAAAATTATAATTACAATATTGAAATAAAAAAATTAAGTGATATAATGAAAATGTAAAGGGGATGAAAAGATGAAAAAGCTTTTGTCGGTCATGATGTCTGCTTTGCTTGTTTTCACGGGATTTGTGCTGTCATTTCCTGCGGCTGAAGCTGCGTCATTAACCGATGTCATCACGCTTGAAGCAAGGCAAGCAGATGAAAGCGGTTACATTGAATTTGTTCCCGTTGATTCTTCGGGAAGTGAGGTTGACCTCAGCGGCGGCGATTCGGTTATGACCACCTTTTCGCTTTTGCCGTCAGCCTATGATTCGAGAGATGCAGATTGCATTACCGCCCCGAAATATCAGGGATATTCGGGCAACTGCTGGGCTTTTTCCGTTGCATCAGCGCTCGAGAGCGATGCGATTCTTCAGGGGATAGATGATATCGCAACAGCGGATTATTCCGAGGCGCATTTCTCATGGTTTACCGCAAGAAGCATGACGGATAATGTAAATGACCCCAATTACGGCGAGGGCTATAATGCCGATTCGCCTTATGTGTCGGGCGGTAACTGGCTTATGGCGGCAGGCTCGCTTGCTCGCTGGAACGGAATGGCGGAAGATAATGACTATCCGTTTTATCCGTATGAGATTGAAAAAATGGGCAACTATTCCGAAGATAAGCGCTTCGACACGGGCAGCGGGGTTATAATCAGATCTGCTGAGGAAATGCTCGGTTCGGAAGATATGAAAAGCTGGATAATGGAGCACGGCAGCGTTACTGCGGCGTTTTATTATGATGACCCCTATTTTAACGAATCAACAAGCGCATACTACTGCGATTCGGGGGCAACGCTCAACCATCAGATTGTCATTATCGGCTGGGACGATAATTATTCCACCGATAATTTCAATTCGGCTTATGTGCCTGAAGGCAACGGCGCATGGCTTTGCAAAAACAGCTGGAGCGAATACTGGGGAGACGGCGGCTATTTCTGGCTTTCATATTATGACACAACAACTCAGTATTTTGCAGGCTTCACCGCTCAGTCGGCGGATACATTTGATAATAACTATACCTATAACGGCTCATATTACAGAAGCTATCTGCAGGCAAACGGAAGCGTAAAAATTGCAAATGTTTTTAACCCCGAGGGCTGCGAAAGGCTTTCAGCAATCTCGGTTTATACCGTTCTTCCGTCTCAGACGGTGAATTTCAGCGTTTATACCGATATTCCTGACGGATATTCAAGACCGAGCGACGGAAAATTTGCACTGAGCTTTACCGAAACATTTGAGAGAAGCGGCTATCATACCGTTTTTCTGCCTGAGAAATTATTCCTCAACGCAGAATCGAATTTTTCTGTTGTTGCCGAATATAAAACTGTCAACGGTGTTGCGTATTTTCCGATTGAAATTGACGGTCAGTGTGAGGTAACATATAAGAGCAACGAAAAAGAGAGCTTTATAAATCTCGGCTCGACCGATACACAGTGGAAGGATACGCTTTCTTACGGCTACAACAATGTTTTTATTCAGGCTTTTACCGAAAAAAGCCACAGCTTTCTGACGGAATCTGTTGCGGCAGACTGCACTCATGCGGGAAGCGAAAAAACTTATTGCGAGGTCTGCGGACTTGTTGTGAATGAATTTTCAATTCCTGCGTCGGGTCATTCCTTCGGCGAATGGAGCGGCTATAAGCAGGGCGAAATGGAGCGCAACAGAGTCAATGAACGAATCTGCAGCGGCTGCGGATTATCCGAAAAAATGAGCTTCACAGTTGGCAGGGTCATAAACATAGATGATTTAATCTGTATGATTTTTGAGAGAATTTTTGATTATCTGAGATTGATTTTTTAATCCGGAACAATGCAGTGTGAGTATATTTTGCTCATACTGCATTATTTTATTTTTGCGGTAAATACTAAATTTACAACGATGCAAAGGAGCGATATTATGGCAAATCTTACGGCAAAAGAGCTTTCCGCAATTGAGGATCAGCTTAACTGCGAGCAGATGCTTATCAAGAAATACAGAGCCTATGCGCAGTCGGCGAGCGACCCTCAGGTCAAGTCAACCTGTGAACAGATTGCAAACCAGCATAAGCAGCATTATGACACACTTATGGGTTATTTATACTAAGAGCGGGGGAGAGAAATAACATGAATTTTTCAGACAGAGAAATTATGGACGATGTGCTTTCATCGCAGAAGCATATTACGGGCACTTATAACAGCTTTACGAATGAATGCGTAAATGAGCAGCTCAAAAACGATATGCTTAAAATTCTCAATGAAGAGCATAACATTCAGTTCAGCGTTTTCAGTGAAATGCAGAACAGGGGCTGGTACAGCCCTGCGGCGGCGGATGCGCAGAATGTTACCGAAGCAAAAACAAAATTTGAAGGCATTGCAAATCAGCTTGGCTAAAAAGAGCAAAGGCAATTCACGAATCGCCCTTCTCTGAACGGTACGGAATCAAAAAACGGTTTCGTACCGTTATTTTTTAAAAATTTTTATAAAAAAGGGTTGGAAAATAGAAGAATATATTTTATAATATCATTAACATGGGTTTGTGTTGATTGCAAACCGTCAATCCTTATTCAAAGGAGAAAAACATATGAGCAATTATTCGGTTTCGCTTGAAAAGGTTGTCAATGATCTGTCTTTTCAGGTAATCTATACTCCCAAGGATATTGCGGATATTTATATCACTGCGCAGGATGTTAACCGCCCGGGGCTCATTCTTACGGGCTTTGAGGATTATTTTGACCCTGCAAGAATTCAGTTTCTGGGTCTTACAGAGCTTGAATATTTCAAGAGCCTTGATAAGGAGTCTTTTCTCAGCTGCCTTGAGAGATTTTTCTCAAAGAGACCTGCGGCAATCGTTGTCACAAGAGGTTTGACCTGCGGAAAACGCTTCCTCAGCTTTGCGGAAAAATATGAGGTTCCCATTCTCGGAACTTCCGAATCAACCTCAGGCTCGATGGCTGCGGCAATTTCTTATCTCGGCGTTGAGCTTGCTCAGAGAATAACCCGCCACGGTGTTCTCGTTGAGGTTTACGGCGAAGGCGTTCTCATTCTCGGCGACAGCGGCGTAGGTAAAAGCGAAACGGCTCTTGAGCTTATCAAGAGGGGACACCGCCTCATTGCTGACGATGCGGTTGAAATCAGAAGAGTTTCAAACAAAACGCTTGTCGGCTCTGCGCCCGATAACATCCGCCATTTCATTGAGCTTCGAGGCGTCGGCATTCTCAATGCGAGAAGGCTTTTCGGTATGGGTGCCGTCAAGATGACCGAAAAGGTCGATATGGTTGTTCAGCTTGAACCGTGGGACAGCGAGAAGGTCTATGACAGACTCGGTCTTGACAATGAATATACGGAAATTCTTGATATCAAGGTTCCCGTAACAACGGTTCCCGTAAAGCCCGGCAGAAATCTTTCGATTATAATTGAAGCTGCCGCAATGAATAACAGACAGAAAAAGATGGGTTACAATGCCGCAAGAGAGCTGCTTCACAGCCTGGGCATGACCGATGATATCGTTCCCGCAAAAAAGGAACTTGAATTCTGGCATAATTTTTAAAAATAAAAAAGGATATAATTACTTTGGAGGTAATAAAAATGTATAGAATAGGCGTTGATCTCGGCGGTACAAACATTGCAGTCGGTGTTGTTTCCGAGGATATGAAGATTGTCGGCAGGGGCAAGGTTAAAACCAGATGTCCCAGACCCGCAGCGGAAATCTTTGACGATATCGCTCTTGCTGTTCAGATGGCAGTTAAGGATGCGGGAATCTCAATGGATGAGGTTGTTTCCGTCGGTGTCGGCACTCCCGGTTCGGTAAACAAGGATAACGGCAACATTGAATTTGCAAATAACCTCGGCTTTGAGAATGTTCCCGCAAAGCAAATGCTTGAAGAAAGAATCGGTAAAACCGTTTATCTCGATAATGATGCAAACTGCGCCGCTCTCGGCGAGGCTGTTGCAGGCGCAGGCAAGGGCGTTGACAGCTTTATCGCAGTAACACTCGGCACAGGCGTAGGCAGCGGCATTATCGTTGACGGAAAGATTGTAAGCGGCGTTAATTACGCAGGCGGCGAAATGGGTCATACCGTTATCATGGTTAACGGCAAGCAGTGCAACTGCGGCAGAAAGGGCTGCTGGGAGCAGTATGCTTCGGCAACGGCTCTTATCGCTCAGACCAAGGAGGCCATGCTCGAAAATAAAGACAGCAAGATGTGGCAGGTTGCCAACGGCAGCATTGACAATGCAAGCGGCAGAACCGCATTTGACGCTATGAGACTCGGCGACGAAGCTGCAAAGAAGGTTGTTGATAACTATATCTATTATGTTGCAGTCGGCGTTATCAATGCAATCAACATCTTCCAGCCCGAATTCATCTGCATCGGCGGCGGCATCAGCCACGAGGGCGAAACTCTTCTCGCACCCCTCAGAGAACATATCAACAGCGAGATTTACAGCATTCACGCTTCAAAGCAGACAAAAATTGTTGCTGCTGAGCTCGGCAATGACGCAGGCATCTTCGGCGCAGCGCTTCTTGACGAATAATAATTGATTTTATCGGAGGAAAACCATGGATAAATACCTTGATTTTTACGCATTGTGCGAAAAAATTGAATGTGAGTATTCAACATCTGCCGTGCTCAGCGACTACACGAGCTTTAAAATCGGCGGAAAAGCTGATGTTATGGTTTTCCCCGATACATCCGATAAAATAAAATCGGTTGTTTCACTTGCAAATGAGCAGAAGCTTCCCGTTTTCGTTCTCGGAAAGGGAAGCAATCTGCTTGTGAGTGACAGCGGAATAAGCGGTATCGTCATCAACACCTGCAGGTTTGATAAAATTGAGCTTATTGACGAAACAACGATAGTTTGTCAGAGCGGTGTTTCGCTTATGAGACTTTGCCGTTTTGCTCTTGAAAATTCACTGACGGGTCTTGAATTTGCGTTCGGAATTCCCGGCACCGCAGGCGGTGCGGCTTATATGAATGCGGGCGCATACGGCGGCGAAATGAAGGATGTTCTTATTAAATGCGGGCATCTTGACGCCAAAGGCGAAAGCGGCTCTTTTGAGGGTGAGGCACTTGAACTCGGCTACCGTAAGAGCGTTTATTCCGATAAGGATTATATCGTGACATCTCTTACTCTGAAGCTTCAGAAAGGCGATAAGGAGGAGATAAAAGCGAAAATGGATGACCTTATGTCACGCCGAAAGGATAAGCAGCCCCTTGAATATCCCAGCGCAGGCAGCACCTTCAAGCGTCCCGAGGGTTATTTTGCGGGCGCTCTCATTGAGCAGTGCGGACTCAAAGGCTTCACTGTCGGCGGAGCTCAGGTCAGCGAAAAGCATGCAGGCTTTGTTATCAATGTCGGCGGCGCAACCGCAAAGGATGTTAATGAGCTGATTGCTCACTGCCGGAAGGTTGTTTATGAAAATACGGGTGTCACTCTTGAACCTGAAGTGAAAATGATTTAACGGAGGAATTGAAGTGTCTTTTTCGTCGGAATTAAAAACTGAATTAGCCAATACGGAAAATATTTCCTCCTGTTGCTTTCACGCACAAGTCTACGGGCTTGTGCTTTTTGCTCATTTTTCAAAATACAACTTTTCGATAACCACCGAAAATGCCGATGTTTTTTCTTTGTATTTATCATATCTCAGAGACTATTGCGCAGTTGAGCCCGTAATCAGCGAAGCGGGAACAAAGAAGCTCACGGCTTATCTTAAAACCGATAAAGATAAAGAAAAGGCATTTGAAAAATTCGGCCATTCCTCAAAGGAAGCATCTCTTCGCATAAACCGTGCGAACATTGCGGATGAATGCTGTCAGGCGGCATTTCTCAGAGGAGTTTTTCTCTCCTGCGGAACGGTTACCGACCCCGAAAGAGGCTATCATCTCGAATTTGTTGTTCCTTATAAAAGACTTTGCAGCGATCTTATGAAGTTTATGGACGAGCTTAACCTCAATCCGAAATATATCGTAAGAAAAGGCAACCATGTCATTTATTTCAAGGACAGCGAAAGCATCGAGGATATTCTTGCGATAATGGGTGCGGCTAACGCTTCGCTCTATATCATGAATGTTAAAATTGAAAAAGATGTTAAGAATAAAATTAACAGAAGAGTCAATTTTGAAATCTCCAACATAAACAAAACCGTTGATGCGGCAAAGCTTCAGCTTGAAGCGATAAGGTTTATCGAAAGCAAGAGCGGAATTTCGTCATTGCCCGATAATCTTCAGAAAATTGCGCAGCTGAGGCTTGAGAATCCCGAGGCAAGCCTCAAGGACCTTGAGCAGATGCTTGATGAGCCCATCAGCCGCTCGGGAGTCAACCACAGACTCGGCAGAATAGTTAAAATTGCAGAGAATATGAAAAACGGAGGAAAATAATGGCGTTCACACACCTTCATGTTCACAGTGAATACAGTCTGCTTGACGGCGCATGCAGAATCGAACCTATGCTTGATAAAATCAAGAGCATGGGTCAGACCTCTGTTGCCATAACAGACCACGGTGTAATGTACGGTGTCATTGATTTTTACAGAGCCGCCCTCAAAAGGGGAATAAAGCCGATCATCGGCTGTGAGGTCTATGTTGCGCCCCGTTCGAGGTTTGACAAGGTTCACGGAATGGATAATGAACGGTACCATCTCGTTCTGCTCTGCAAAAACAATGAGGGCTATAAAAATCTCATTAAGCTTGTTTCCGAGGGCTGGGTGAACGGTTTTTACACCAAGCCCAGAGTTGACAAGGAGCTTCTTGAAAAGCATCATGAGGGGCTTATTGCGCTTTCGGGCTGCCTTGCGGGAGAGATTTCTCAGGCTCTTTTGCATAATGACTATGAAGAAGCCGTAAAGGTTGCAAAATGGTATAATCAGACTTTCGGCGAAGGAAATTTCTATATAGAAATTCAGAATCATTCTCTGCCCGAGCAGGAGCAGATAATTCCCGATTTGATAAAACTTTCAAAAGAGCTTGATATTCCTCTTGCCGCAACGAATGACGCTCATTATGTTGAAAAAGACGATGCGAAAATGCAGCAGGTGCTTATCTGCATTCAGACCAACCACACCTTAGGCGAAGATACGGGTCTGGAATTCGGCACTCAGGAATTTTATCTTAAAAGCGAAGAAGAAATGCTCGAAGCGTTCGGCAACTGCCCCGAAGCTGTTGAAAATACTGCGAAAATTGCCGAAAAATGCTCGGTTGAATTTGAATTCGGCAAAACGAAGCTTCCGCATTTTGAAGTGCCCGAGGGCTGGGACCATTTTGATTGGTTTGCAATGCTCTGCCGCAAGGGACTTGTTGAAAGATACGGCGAAAATCCGCCGAAAGAATATGTGGACAGGCTCAATTATGAACTTGATGTCATAAACCGTATGGGATATACGGATTATTACCTCATTGTTCACGATTTTATAAGACAAGCCAAGGAAATGGGCATTCCCGTCGGACCCGGCAGAGGTTCGGGCGCCGCAAGCATATGCGCTTACTGCATCGGCATAACGGGAATTGACCCGATGAAATACAGTCTGCTTTTCGAGCGTTTTCTTAACCCTGAAAGAGTCAGCATGCCCGATTTTGACGTTGACTTCTGCTTCGAAAGAAGAGGCGAGGTTATCGATTATGTTATCGGGAAATACGGCGCAGACCATGTTGCGCAGATAGTAACCTTCGGAACAATGGCGGCAAAGGCGGCTCTGCGCGATGTCGGCAGGGCAATGGGTATGCCTTATTCCGTTGTTGATAACATTGCAAAGCAGGTGCCCAACGAGCTTAATATTACTCTTGATAAGGCTCTTAAGCGTTCTTCCGAATTCAAGGCTCTTTATGATAACGATGACGATGCGAGAGAGCTTATTGACATGGCACGCAAGGTTGAGGGAATGCCCCGCCACGCTTCAACTCACGCAGCGGGCGTTGTTATCACTCATGACCCCGTTGTTTCCTATGTCCCTCTTGCGAGAAACGATGAAGCAATCGTAACTCAGTTCCCGATGACAACCCTTGAGGAGCTTGGGCTTCTGAAGATGGACTTCCTCGGTCTGAGAACGCTGACTGTTATCAGCTCAGCCGAGAAAATGATAAGAAAAACAAACCCTGATTTTGATATAAACAAGATAAGCCTTGAGGATAAAGCGGTTTTTGAAATGATGTGTGCCGCTCAGACCGAAGGCGTGTTCCAGTTTGAATCGGCGGGCATGAGAAGCGTTCTGTCTCAGCTCAAGCCCGAAAGCCTTGAGGACCTTATAGCGGTTATTTCTCTTTACCGCCCCGGTCCGATGGATTCGATTCCGACCTATATAGAAAACAGGCATAATCCGAGCAAGGTAAGATACAAAACGCCTCAGCTTAAGAATATTCTTGATGTTACCTACGGCTGTATGGTTTATCAGGAGCAGGTTATGCAGATTTGCCGTGAGCTTGCGGGATATTCTTACGGCAGAGCGGATATCGTGCGCCGTGCAATGAGCAAAAAGAAGCACGATGTCATGCTTAAAGAGCGTGAAAACTTTGTTCACGGAACAGTTGACGAAAACGGAAATGTCATCTGTGAAGGCGCAGTCAGAAGAGGAATCGACGAAAAGGCGGCAAACGAAATTTTTGATGAAATGATTTCATTCGCTTCCTATGCGTTCAACAAGGCGCACGCCGCAGCCTATGCTTATGTTGCCTATCAGACCGCATATCTGAAATGCCATTATCCCTGCGAATTTCTCGCAGCCCTGCTGACAAGCTTCCTTGATAATACGGGCAAGGTTGTTCAGTATATAAATGAATGCTCAAGGCTCGGAATAAAGATTCTTCCGCCTCATGTCAATGAAAGCCTTGAATCCTTCGCTGTTTCAGACGGAAACATTCATTTCAGCCTTCTTGCCGTTAAGAATCTCGGCAGGGGATTCATCAAAAGAATTATAGATGAAAGAAATCAGAACGGAAAATTCACCGATTTTTACGATTTCTGCAAGAGAATGCACGGCAAGGATTTCAACCGCCGTTCTCTCGAAAGTCTTATCAAATGCGGTGCGTTTGACGGACTCGGTGCAAACCGACGACAGATGTTTACCGTTATCGAAAGCATTCTTGAAGAGCTTGAAAACACAAGAAAAAGGAATGTTGACGGTCAGCTCGGCTTCGGTGATTGGATGAATGCTTCATATGAAGAAGAGAGCCTCACTCCGTCATTCACCTATCCCGTGCTTGACGAATTCGCTCCCGATATTCTTCTGCGCTATGAAAAAGAGGTTGCGGGAATGTATCTTTCGGGTCATCCGATGGCAAAATACCGCCATATCTCAAAAGCGCTCCGATGCGCCGTTATCTCCGACATTGCGGATCCCGAAAATGCGAGATATAAAGATAATGACCGTGTTGTCATCCTCGGCTTGATGGGCTCGGTAAAGAAGAAGATAACCAAGAGCGACGAAACAATGGCGTTTGTTACCCTTGAAGACGAAACGGGCTCTCTCGAAGTGCTTGTTTTCCCGAAAATTCTTGCAGAAAAGCCCATGCTTTTCAGAGAGGGCAATATTGTTCTTCTTCGCGGCAGAGTCAGCATGAGAGAGGATGAGGACACCAAAATCGTCTGCGAAAATGCTGAGCCGTGTCCGAGCGAGGCGCAGATAAATGCTAAGCCTCAACCTGAAGAGGAAGCACCGAAAACCGAAAAGAAAAAGGCGAAAGGTCTCTTCCTCCGCTTTGATACTGCGTCATCACCGCAGGTTGAATGCTGCAGAAAGCTGCTCGCAATTTTTGACGGTCAGTATCCTCTTTATTATTATTTTGTTGACAAAAAAGAATACAAACGAAACCCCATAGGGCAGAATATTGATGTCAACAAAGTGCTTCTGCGTGAGCTGCGGAAGATACTGGGCGATGCAAATGTAATTTTTAATGAATAATTAAGAGATTTTTGTCAAATGGTGTTTAAATTTAATTGACAATATTATCTTAAAAGTGTATTATATAGCTTGAGTAATTTTTAAGGAGAGTTAAAAATATGAAGACAATTGGCGTTTTGACAAGCGGCGGCGACGCCCCCGGAATGAATGCGGCTATCAGAGCCGTTGTAAGAACTGCTTGCGAAAACGGAATGAAGGTTTACGGAATCAACAGAGGCTATCAGGGTCTCATTGAAGAGGATCTCTGTGAACTCAATATAAGAAGCGTTTCAGATATCATCCACAGAGGCGGAACAATGCTCCGCTCGGCAAGATGCGTTGCTTTCAAGGAAGAAGCAGGCATGCAGAAGGCAATCGACACCTGCAAGAAATTCGGCATTGAAGGCATTGTTGTTATCGGCGGCGACGGCTCATTCAGAGGCGCAAGAGACCTCTCACTCAGAGGCATTCCCTGCATCGGTGTTCCCGGAACAATTGATAACGATATCGTCAGCTCAGACTATACAATCGGTTATGACACCTGCCTTAACACTGTTATGCAGATGGTTGACCGTGTAAGAGATACAGTTGAATCCCACAGCCGCTGCATCGTTGTTGAGGTTATGGGTAACAGATGCGGCGACCTTACTCTCAACGCAGGTATCGCAGTCGGCGCAACTGCAATCGTTATTCCCGAAATCAGCTGCGAAATCGAAAAGCATGTTATTGAAAGAATCAGAAGAACACAGAAGACAGACAAGAGACATTTCATCGTTATGGTTGCTGAAGGCATCGGCGGCGTTGAGGCTCTTGCAAGAAGAATCGAAAAGGAATGCGGCGTTGAGTCAAGAGCAGTTATCCTCGGCCATGTTCAGAGAGGCGGCTCACCCACAGTAAGAGACAGAGTTGCCGCAAGCCAGATGGGCTACAAGGCAGTTCAGCTTCTTATGCAGGGCATCGGCAACAGAGTCGTTGTTCAGAAGGATGACCATATCGTCGATTATGATATTTATGAAGCACTCAGCATGGAGCGCTCAGTAAACGATGAGCTCTACAAGATTGCACACGAAATTTCAATCTGAGGTAACAAATGATTTTGAATGAGTTTCTTTCTCTGAGAAGAAAGATTATAGAAAAAGATTTTAAATCACTCAATGATATGCAGAAAAAAGCGGTCCTTTCAACGGAAGGACCGCTTTTGGTGCTTGCGGGTGCGGGCAGCGGAAAAACAACCGTTCTCGTTAACCGCATTGCAAATATAATGAAATACGGCAACGCTTATTACAGCAACGAAGTGCCCGTCATGCCTTCGGAGGGCGATATGGCGATTCTTCGGGCGGTTGCCGAAGGAAATGTCAGCGATGCTTTTGATGTTGAGCATCTTCTGAAGGTCGATGCCGCAAAGCCGTGGGAGATTCTTGCAATCACCTTCACCAACAAAGCGGCGGGTGAGCTTAAAGAGCGTCTTGAAAGAATGCTCGGCGAGCAGGCGCTTGACATCTGGGCAAGCACCTTCCATTCGGCGTGCGTGCGTATTCTGAGAAGGAACGCAGACCTTCTCGGCTATTCGTCGAATTTCACTATCTATGACACCGACGACAGCAAGCGTGTTATCAAGGACTGCCTCAAAACGCTCGGCCTGAGCGATAAGATTCTGCAGCCCAAAGCTGTTCTCGGCGCAATCAGCAGCGCAAAGGATATGATGATAACTCCTGCGGATTATATTCAGCAGAACGCAAACGATATCAGAAAGAGAAATATCGGTGCGGTTTATGAGGCTTATCAGCAGAGGCTCAAAAACGCCGACGCAATGGATTTTGATGATATCATTGTCAACACCGTGCGCCTGCTTGAGCAGAATGAAGATGTTCTCGGCTATTATCAGAGAAAATTCAAATACATAATGGTTGACGAATATCAGGATACAAACCATGCGCAGTATCTTCTGACCTCGCTTCTTGCGGGCGGATATAAAAACATCTGCGTTGTCGGTGACGATGACCAGAGTATCTATAAATTCAGAGGCGCAACAATTGAGAATATTCTCAGCTTCGAGCATCAGTATTCAAACGCAAAGGTTATCCGCCTTGAGCAGAATTACCGCTCAACGCAGAATATTCTTGACGCCGCAAACAAGGTTATTTCCAACAACGAAAACCGAAAGGGCAAGAATCTCTGGACCGATAACGGCAAGGGTGACCTGATTGATTATCACACCGCCGAAACTGACAGAGATGAAGGCATTTACATTGCCGATAAGGTTCTTGACGGCATAAGAAACGGAAAAAAATACAGCGATTTTGCGGTGCTTTACCGAATGAACTCCCAGTCCAACCTTGTTGAACAGGCGTTTGTGAGAATGGGTATTCCTTACCGCATTATCGGCGGACATAAGTTCTATGACCGTAAGGAAATCAAGGATGCGCTTGCATATCTGAGTGTTATCGCAAACCCCAATGACAGCGTAAGGCTTCAGCGAATCATCAACGAGCCCAAGAGGGGAATAGGCGACACTTCGGTTGACAATGCGCTTGAAATTGCTGACGGACTCGGCACGAGCCTTTTTGAAATCATTAAGAATGCAGACCAGTTCCCAAAGCTCAGCCGAGGCGCAAAGAAAATGACGGATTTTGCGCAGATGATTCAGGATTTCAACGATGAGCTTGATTCTCTTGAGCTCAGCGAGCTTTTCAAAAGGGTTATGGATGTTTCGGGCTATTACGCTTCTCTTGCTCTCGACCCCGCAACCTGCGAGGACAGAAGAGCCAACCTTGACGAGCTTGCAAACAACCTTGTAAGATTTTCTCAGGAAAACGAAGAAGCAACCCTCAACGATTTCCTCAACGAAGTTTCGCTCATGACCGATATTGATAACTACAATGCGGAAACCGAAACCGTTGTTATGATGACCATTCACGCAGCAAAGGGACTCGAATTCCCCGTTGTTTTCCTTGCGGGCATGGAAGAAACAATCTTCCCCTCAACGATGTCCTCTATGGGCGGCGACGAGGAAATCGAGGAAGAGCGCAGACTTGCCTATGTCGGAATCACAAGAGCGAAGAAGCAGCTTTATCTCACAAGAGCAAGAATGCGAATTCTTTTCGGCTCAACAAAATTCAATCCGCCCTCAAGATTCATCACTGAAATCCCCGATGAGCTTCTTGAAAAGAGCGGAGAGATAATAAAGAAAGAAACAAGAGGCTTTGGCGGCGGCATTTCCGCTCCGTCAAGACCTGCAGCCGTTTCAAGAGGCTTCTCTGCCGCACCTACCCACGCACCTGCACAGAAGAACACAACCGTTTTCAATGCGGGCGATACGGTTATTCATAAGGCATACGGCGAAGGCATAGTCCTCAGCGCAAAACCAATGGGCAATGATACTCTTCTTGAAATTGCCTTCACAACCGCAGGCACAAAGAAGATTATGGCAAACTTCGCAAAAATCGAAAAGAAATAAAAATTGCTCGGAGTGAATCCCACTCCGAGCTTAATTTTTACCAGTCAAGTGTAAAATAATACGGTTCTTTACTGCCACCGACACGAATTGAAGCGATATACCTCACTTTTCTGTATTTTTCGTTATACGCAAACATATAAACATCTTCAGAATAGTAGTTATCGGGTTTTTCCGAATAATAAATACATATCCAATCACCCTTTGTTTCGGTTAACTTACCGTTAGCAATTGCGGTGCTTTTAGCGTCTTCAAATTCATCAAGATGAAGAACCCATTCCGCAACAACATCAACATACTGGTCTAAATCATAGGTATGCATATAATAATACCTTGTTGTGTACGGATGACCTTCATTGTAATGGGTGTCTGAGCTTTTCAGGGCTGATTCGGGAATCATTTTCGGAAAAAGTTTGCGGATTTCATCGCCGTATGACTTTTCTACCCAATCATCTAAAACCAAATAATCTTCAATTTCCGTTGTCTGAGAGTAGGCGGGTGGAGACAGGGAGAATATAACCGAACCTGCAAATGCAAAATATGAAACGAAAAGCATTATAACAGTAAGAAAGCCTGAAATAAATCTTCGCCATCTGAGCTTTCTTCTGAAAGAACTGTTTCGGTTTAAAAGAAGCAGGATTACTGACAATATTGCAAGAATAGTCCAGCCGCCGTTTGTAAGAAAAAATGCATCTGAAAACCAGTTCTCATTGAGCGTTAAATGCTTGTAACTTGTTATCCAATAAATAGCAGTCAGAATGTTTACAGAGGCAAAAAGGATAAGACCGATAATGCCGACTGCCTTATATGTGTTTTTCTCAATCTTTTCCCATAAAGATAAATGCAAATCCTCTTTTGGTACTTTTCTTTCTGAAACAGCAGACGAAAGAGAGGCGCAGATTGATTCAACGGTAATCCCGTTGTCAATAGGTATGCTTTTTAGTTTATTTATAATTTCTGTTTCGTGTTGAATGTTATTTTCAGTTGCTTCAATAAAGCGTTCAACAACCTTTTGAGCCTGTTCATCACTTTCGCTCATTTCTTTAATGTCTGCAATGGAAAATCCCGCTTTACGAAGCAAAGCAATGTTTTTGAGTCTTTCGACATCTGCGTCGGTGAAGTCAATGCTTTTTCTTCCGCTGTATGATTCCTCAATGCTCGGAGCAATGAGTCCGTTCTCAATATAGAGTCTGACAGCTCGGTCGGTAAGTCCTGTTTTTTCGATGACTTCTTTAATTTTCACAAAATCCGACCTCCTTTCAGCCTCATTTTAGTTTTTTACCCGGGGTGAATGTCAAGAGAAAATCAAAGAATTATTTTATAATCTCATATTTTCTGCTTTTAAGAACGCTCACAAGCTCTTTTTCGTCTCTTATTCTCGTTTCGCTCTCTATGCCTCCGATGCAGATGCTTCTGTTTCTGTGAGAATCCGCACCCGAGGTGAGAATGAGTCCGGGGTGGGCAAGTGCGGCTTTTTCCGCTTCTGCGTTTTCGGATTCATTGTTCTCGGCGTTATAAATCTCGATTCCGTCAATGAATTCGGGCGGCAGGAGCTTCGGCTCACGGATATATTCCCTTTCTCTGAAAGGATGCGCCTGAATGCAGAGCGCCCCGTAAGACGATAAAACATCGTGCCAGACCCTGCAGCTTCTTTCCGAAAGCTCGGGATGCGCATAGAGAATGTCGGGCGTTATTCCGTAGCAGAGAATTTCGAGTCCGCCCGAAACATGCTCTTCAACGCCGAAAATCAAATCGATATCATATTTTTCTGCCGCTTTCTTGCCTCTGAGATAGTCAAGCTCATATTGCTTTACAAATTCATTCCACGGCAGCTCTCTGTCGATTCCCGTGTTGCCGTTCAGAAAATGATTTGTTATAACGCAGCCCTGATAGCCGCCGAGGTGAAGATGCTCAACCAATTCTTCGATTGTTCTCTGAGCGCAGTCGCTGCAGGGGAGGGTGTGTGCGTGCATCTGATATTTATAACCCATTTTTTTCACTTCCGATTTCAAACTAATCTGATTATATAATAAAATATTTAAAACTTCAATCATTATTGCTTGACGATTGAGGTGGTTATGATATAATTATTAAAAACACTCAAAGGAGCTTATTATGGATAAATTTGCAAGATTCAGATATCAGCCCTGCATTCCTCTCGGTGAGGACGGCAGATGCGTTACCGCTTCGGAAAAGCATACTCAGCTTTCAAGAAAGGCTGCAACCGAAGGCATGGTGCTTCTCAAGAACGAAAACAAGGCTCTGCCCCTCGCAAGAGGAGAAAAGATTGCTCTTTTCGGCAAGGCAACCATCGAATACATAAAGGGCGGCGGCGGAAGCGGCGATGTTCATACAAAATATATCCGCAACATTTTCGAGGGCTTTAAGCTTAAGGAAAACGAGGGCAAGGTTTCTGTTTTTATGCCTCTTGTTGATTTTTATAAGGACTATGTTGAAAAGGAAAGCGTTAATATTCCCACTCAGGCTCAGATTAACGCAACCTGGGATATCGTCAATGCAATGGAATTCTGCACAAAGCGTGACGATATGACATATGACACCTTTGCAAGCATGCATGTCAAGGAGCCTGCAGTTCCCGACGAGCTTATCAGAGCTGCGGCGGATTATGCGGACACCGCAATTATTACCGTCAGCCGTTTCTCTGCTGAGGGCGTTGACAGAAGACCTCAGGGCGGCGACTATTATCTCTCAGACATTGAAAAAGACCTTATTGACAAAGCGGGAAAGCTTTTTAAAAAGGTTATAATCGTTATCAATTCGGGCGCAACGATTGACTGCGAATATTTCGCTGAAAACAGCGATGTTTCAGCCGTTCTCTTCGGCTGGCAGGGCGGCATGGAAGGCGGAGCGGCAGTTGCCGATGTCATTTGCGGCGATGTCAATCCCTCGGGCAAGCTTGCTGACACAATCGCAAAATCCTATGATTATTACCCCTGCAAGGAAGAATTCTGGGAAAGCTTTCAGAAGATTGATTATTCCGATGATATCTATGTAGGCTACCGTTATTTTGAAACAATTCCCGGCGCAAAGGAATATGTCCGATATCCCTTCGGCTTCGGTCTTTCATATACTGAGTTTGAATTCAGCGGCAGAGTATGCTGCGAGAGCGAGGGCAGAATCGTTGCCGTTGTCAATGTTAAGAATGTCGGCGAAGCTGCGGGCAAAGAGGTTGTTCAGCTTTATTACAGCGCACCTCAGGGTAAGCTCGGCAAGCCCTCAAAAGAGCTCGCCGCTTTCAGAAAGACAAAGCTTCTTGCTCCCGGCGAGAGCGAAACCGTTGTCATGAGCTTTGATGTCAACGATATGGCAAGCTTCGATGACCTCGGCAAGATTCAGAAATCAGCCTATGTTCTCGAAAAGGGCAATTATGAATTTTATCTCGGAACTTCAGTCAGAGACAACGAAAAGCTTGCTTTTGAATATGCTGTTTCCGAAGATACCGTAACTGAGCAGCTTAAGAATTGGTGCAAACCCTTCAAGCTTGAAAAGAGAATGCTTGCAGACGGAAGCTTTGAAGCGCTTCCCACGGGCGATGAAGAATATTATTACGGCGTAAATGAGCCTACGGGCGCAAAGGCACCCGAAAAGCTCGTTGAATTTGACGGAGTCGGCACTGAATGCACAATGGATGAATTCGTTGCGCAGTTTACTCTTGATGAGCTTATGTATATCGTAGGCGGTCAGAAAACAACGGGCGTGTGCAACACCGGCTCATTCGGCGGAATTGAGCGTCTCGGAATTCCTTATTTCCCGACCGCTGACGGCCCTGCAGGTCTCAGACTTGAGCCCGCAACGGGCATTCCGACCACCGCATGGCCCTGCGCAACTCTTCTTGCATGCTGCTGGAATCCCGAGCTTGTTTATGAAGTAGGCGCTGCGGGCGGCGCAGAGCTTCGCGAGAATAATCTTGCAATCTGGCTTGCTCCCGCTCTCAACATCCACAGAGACCCTCTCTGCGGCAGAAACTTTGAGTATTATTCCGAAGATCCGCTTGTAGCAGGCAAGAATGCGGCGGCGGCAATCAGAGGAATTCAGTCAAATAAGGTTGCCGTTTCAATGAAGCATTTTGCTTGCAACAACAAGGAAGCAAACCGCTATGATATTGACTCGAGAATCTCCGAAAGAGCGCTTCGAGAAATCTATCTCAAGGGCTTTGAAATCGCCGTCAAGGAGAGCGACCCTTATACGGTTATGTCATCCTACAACCGCATCAACGGTCAGCATACCTCTGAAAGCTATGAGCTTCTCACCTGCATTCTCCGTGACGAATGGGGATTCAAGGGCATGGTTGTTACCGACTGGGGTGTTAAGAATAACCCCGTTGCAGAGGTCAGAGCGGGCAACGACCTGAAAATGCATTGCGGCTATCCCGAAGACCTAAAGGCGGCTTATGACAAGGGCGAGCTTACCCGAGCAGACCTCGAGCTTTGCACAAAACGCATTCTTGAAATGTTCTTAAAGCTTATATAAAAAATTAACGCAGACAGCTTCAACTGTCTGCGTTTTTCATTTAAAGCTTGATTTTTGCGTTAATAGCTTTTGATTTTATAAATTCCTCGAATTCTTCACAAGTGCCTTTTTCAAAGCGGTTTTTGTCAACCATAACAACAAGCCTTTCTTTAAGAATAAGCAGATAAAGATTTTTGCTTTGCTTGACTTTTATTATCTTATTATATTCTAACTTTAATTCTCCGTTGGTAGTTTCGCTTGTTGAGAATAAATGGTCATCATTAAAGAATGTTGTTGATTCGGGAATTTCATTATAAAGAATCAGCAGTCTTTTTTCCTCTTTACCTGCTTTATATCGGTCAACTATTGTCGGAAGAACTGCAAATATAATGCCTAAAACAAGAGTGGCGATACCGCTGATAATATCATAGAGTTCAAAGATCCAGAAAGCAGACAGAATTAAAAAAGCTGCAAAAAGAACAACTCTCAGAATAAAGATCTTAATTCCATTGTAACTACGGTTCATTTCTATAAGGTTTTCTTTCGTGTGCTTGAATTTGTTTATAAATAAGGCTTCCATTTATTCACCTTCCTTTACATACTTTGAAATAACCGTGAATTCCCTGAGATAAAGGCTTGCGATATCCTCTCTTTTTGAAGCGTAATCGCCGAAGATTGCAAGAGCCTCATCAATATCCATCCAAACGGGAGTTATTCCGTGCTCAATTTCGGTTTCGGTTAATGACGACTCGGATTCGCCCGTTTTTTTGCAGAGAAAATAATTGCTGTTATAGAGTGTTTCAAAGCAATATTCGTTGATTGTAATGAAATGCTCTGACGGCTCAACCTCTGTGCCCGTTTCCTCACGGATTTCTCTCTTGCAGCATTCTTCAAGAGTCTCGCCCTCTTCAAGTCCGCCGCCGGGTGACATATAAACACCCGTATTCTTCTCATATGAAAGCAGGATTTTTCCGTTTACAACAAGAATTCCTCTTGCCGAGGGTCTTATCCTCTCGGGCGGGTCGGAATAGGTTTTTGCATATTGATTGATGGTTTTGCAGTCTTTCATTATATCCTCTTATTCAATTCCCCCGAAGCAAAAGCAACGGGGGAACGTTTATTTTTAATCGTAAAGATAAACTCTTGTTTCGTAGGGTCTTGTTGTGAAGCCGTTGTCTGTAACGGGGTTATCCTTGTAGCTGCAAAGCATAACCTTGCCCTTGCTCAGGTCATAGCCTGCGGGAGCGGTGAACTTAACTGCTTTTTCGGAATATGAGCAGATAACAAGCATCTTCTTGCCCTCGTATGTGCGCTCGAAAACATAGATATCCTTGCTCGATTTGTTATATTCCTTGTAAGCGCCGTGAACGGCAACGGGATTTTCTTTGCGGAACTTGATAAGAGCCTTATAGTGGTTGAAGATGGAATCGGGGTTTGCCATTTCAGCCTTTGCGTTGATGCCGTCTTTATAGCTGGGGTTGACGGGCATCCAGGGGTTGCCTGTTGAGAAGCCTGCGTTTTCGCTGTCATCCCACTGAACGGGAGTTCTTGCATTGCCTCGGCTGCCTGTCTTGAGGCGGCGGATTGTGCTTTCTTCGGAGAATCCGAGAAGGCGGAGAGTCTTATAGTTGTTTGTTGCAAAAACATCCTGATAATCTTCAACGGTGGGAAGGTCAATATTTATCATACCGATTTCCTGACCCTGATAGATGAACGGAGTTCCGCACTGAAGCATATATGAGTTTGCAATTGATTTTGCGCTCTCGTTTCTGTATTTTACGCTGCCGAAGCGGTTGATGATTCTCGGATGGTCATGATTTTCCATGTAAAGAGCATTCCAGCTCTTGCCGTAAAGACCCTTCTGCCATGTCGAGAATGCTTTCTTGAGTCTTTTAAGGCTGAAAGGAACGGAAAGGCAGTCCATGAAGATACAGTCAGCGCCCATGTGCTGGAAGTGGAACATCATGTCAAGCTCCTGATCGGGGCCGTCCTTTATGTATTTGAGAGCCTTGTTAACAGTCATCATCGGAGCTTCGCCGACTACGAAGCAGTCATACTTATTGAGCACCTGACGGAATTCGGTGAGATATTCATGGATATGAGGGCCGTCAGCGTAATGCTCCATGCCGCAAGCCTGAGGAATGGGGAAGCCGTTGGGAAGCCCCTTTCTCTTTGAAACGAAGGTGATAACGTCCTCACGGAAGCCGTCAACGCCCATGTCAAGCCAGAATTTCATGATATCCTTGACTTCTTCACGAACCTCGGGGTTATCCATGTTGAGGTCAGGCTGCTTCTTTGAGAAAAGATGCAGATAATACTGATTGTTATCCTTGTTGTATTCCCATGCCTTGCCCTCAAAGAGAGAAGACCAGTTGTTGGGGAGCTTCTTGCCCTTGGCGTCACGCCAGAAATAATAGTCATGGTATTTGCTGTATTTATCAATACCCTTCTTGAACCACTCATGCTCGTCTGAGGTGTGGTTGACAACAAGGTCCATGATAACCTTGATTCCTCTTGCGTGAGCCTCATCAAGAACCTTCTTGAAAAGCTCGTTGTTGCCGTAATCGGGAGAAATATTCTTGTAATCGGAAATATCATAGCCGAAATCAGCGTTGGGTGAGCAGTAAAGAGGGGAGAACCAGATGCAGGTTATGCCGAGCTCTTTGAGATAATCGAGCTTTGAAAGCACACCTTCAAGGTCGCCTATACCGTCGCCGTTTCCGTCGCAGAATGAACGGGGCCAGATCTGATAACATACCGCTTCTTTATACCATTGAGTTTTTTTCATTGACAATGCTCCCTTCGGTTTGCATATATTCAAAAATATTATATCAAATAAAATGAAGTTACACAATAGTAAAATTAAATTTGATAAAAGAAAAAGGCGACCGTTTCGGTCGCCCCGGAAATCAGTGCTTCAGTTTTGAATTGAGCTTTCTGCTTGCTGCTTTTATGCAAAGATAAACCGTTATCCATATGGCAAAATACAAGGCAACAAATATTGCGGTGAAAATCAGAATAACTTTCGGCTCAAACGGAATCCATGAATTCGCAATGTAGCAGAGCGAATATGCAAGATAAAGAACAGCAAAGTGGCAGAAAAGCGATTTTGCAACGGACCATTCTTCAATCTGATTGAATATGCTTGCACCTGCGTGTATGAATGCCAGCAGATAGGTTGAAACAATTGCAAGGAAAACATCTTTTCCGCTGAGTGAAAAGTCATTGAGAGTCAACGATAAAACAAGAAAAATAATTCCGCAGACAATCGGACCGAATCCGCCGAAAATCATACCTCTGTGCAAAAAGCTTTTAGCATATTTATTCATAATTTAACACCTAACCTTTCTTTAACTGTTTTCAAATTTCTTCTTGAAACAAAATCTTTATAGCCGTTTTTGAATGTGACCGATAATGTGCCCGAAAAAGAAGAATCGAATCTTTCCATTTTTCTGATATTTGCAATGCAGGACTTGTTGATTTTAACAAAGCTTTCATCAAGCATGCCCTCAAGCTGATAAAGCCTCTGTTTTATCTGCAGCTTTTCGGTTTGGGTTAAAGCAAATATTTTGTTATCCTCAACCGTGAAGCAGCAGACATCGACGGGGCTGATTTTAAATGCTTCATGCTCTCTGTAGCCTATAAGCTCAACGGCTTCGGAAAGAATAAGCTTTTCAATTTCATCAACAAGCTCTGTTCTTTCGTGCGCAAAAATCAGAACTTCTTCTTCCCGGTTTTTATCGATTTTTACACTGTATTTCATACAGAGCCTCCTTTCGTTTGCATAATACAACGATTGAAAAGTGATTTCAACCATTTTAAAGTGTTCGGTTATTTTGTTAAAGTATGCGGTAAAAAAACCACCTGCGCAAGGTGGTTTTGATTTATCATTTATTTAATTCATTCCAACACTCTACCAATGCCCAATTCTGCATTTCAACAAAGAGTTTACCTTTTAATTCTTCATAATCAGCCCATATCAATTGATGATTTTTCTCGGTGGTTTCATTTTCTTTCACTGAAAGAGTGCCGATGTAGTATTTTTGTACAGGATGAAAATAGCCGAGTGTCGGGTGTTTTTCATAGGTTTCTGCGGAACAAATAAATTTGTCAACAGTTGCAATATATCCGACCTCTTCCAAGCATTCTCTGATAATTGCTTCCGTATCGGTTTCATTTTCTTCAATGCCTCCGCCAAGCAAGAATAAACCTTTGGTTGTTTTTACAACTGCAATTCTGTTTTTGTCAGCGGCAATAATATATGCACCTTTGCGGTCAATGTAATCGGCATTTTCCTTTTGACCGAAAATTTTATGTCTGGTCATTTTTAACCTCTCAGTTTCACCCGTTCAGTATCGGCATTCCGTCCGCTCCCCACAAAACCTTGCGCTTTCTTGCGCTGCGGCAGGGGTCATAGAGTGAATCGTGCTGAGAATATCCGCATTCACCCCTGAAGCAAGCCTCGTCTCTCGAATGATAAACGAAAACCCAGTCACCGTTTTCGTCCTTAACAAATGAATTGTGACCCGGTCCGTATTCACCGGTCAGATCCTCCGAAGTCAGCAGGGGATGGGGAAGCTTTGTCCAGCTGTTTATGTCAAGCAAATCGGCGTTTTCATCCGCATACATAAGACCTATGCAGTATTCGGGACCCGTTGCGGAAGCGGAAAAAGCGAGGAAAATTCTGCCGTCATGTATCATTGCCGCAGGCCCTTCGTTAACCGGAATTCTGACTCTTTCCCAGTCATATTCGGGCTTTGTGAGCAGCTTTGCGGGTGTGACGGTTTTCCACGGCTCATCGGGGTTTATCCGAGCAAGATAAACATTGGAATTGCCGCCGTTCTGCGCCCATGCAACATAGTGCTTTCCGCCGCATTCAAACTGTGTCATGTCAAGCGAAAAGCCTCTGAATGAGAATTCATCGCCCTCGCAGGCGGTGAATCTGCCTTTGTCTGTCCACGGGTCATTATACGGGTCCTTGCCCCCGCACATAATGACATGGCAGTCAATATCCCAGACATTGTTTTCGCTGCCGCTTGCCGCAAAAAGAACATACCATCTGCCGTTTATCTCGTGGATTTCAGGTGCCCAGATGTAGCGGAAGGCTGAGTCGGATTCTTTTTCATCCCATATAACCTTTTCTTCGGCATCGGCAAGGGCATCAATCGTTTTCGCTCTTCTGAGAATGATTCTGTCATAGCCTTCTTTGTCATCCTTGCCGTACATGGGATAGGAAGCCGTGAAATAATAAAATCCGTCGCTGCCTTTGGTGATGTAAGGGTCAGCTCTGTCTTTTATGAAAATATCCGTTTTAACGCTCATAATAACCTCTTATGAAAACTTTTTTATCAGATTATCGATTTTGACATAAACAAAACCGATAAATTCTATAGGCTTATAAAGAATTCTCTTTATTCTGTTTGTAAAAGAGTTTTCGTTGTATTCCTCGGTGCGTTCAATAGTGATGCTGTCAAGCAGCTCGCTGTTGTCGCCCCTTCTTGTTTCAAGAATCAGCTTGTTGCCCTTGAATTCAACGGTTGAATAGGTTGTAACATCATTTTCCATGAAAGCGTATGCAAGATGCTCCGCTTCAAAATCCATATAATCCGTTCCGCAAACTGCGTTTGAATTGAGATAAACAATTCCTTTGGGATTCGTATATGTTTTTCCGCCCTCAGCAGTCTGAACAATCTTTCTGTTTTCCATAAAGTGCGAACGGCCTTGAGAATGGGTGTGACCCGTAATGACAAGGTCGAGGTCAAAGGATTCGAAAATCGGTGTAAAAATTGAGCTGAGAAGAATTTCGGTTTCCTTGTCACCGATTGCATCGCCTGCGCCGTAGATTCCGTGATGAACAACGCCTATTCTCCATTTTGCGTCCTTGTTGAGCTCAACCGCTTCCTTTGCAAAAGCCATGTGGTCGGGCGCACTGCCTGAGGTTGAGTCGAAGAAAAGATAGAGCACATCGCCGTAACGGCACCAGAAATTGCGGTCAAGACCCGTAAAGTGCTTTCCGTAGTATTCGTTAGGCATGTTGGTGTAGTAGTTATAAGTCATGCCCTTTTTATCGTGATTTCCGATTGCGAGCGCCATGGGCAGGCTTCTGACAGCCTCAGGCATAAGCAGCGTCTGCCATTCCTCAGCGGTTTTGCCGGTTGAGGTGTTGTCACCGGGGGAAACAAGATAGCTGATATCAGGATTTTTGCCGAGAGCTTCCGAAAGAATATTGTTCCATGTTCTTCCGTTCTCTTCCTGCATCTGACAGTCATCGCCGAATGTTTCGGAAATCTGAATGTCGCCGACAACAAGCGCCTTGTGGTCGCCGAATGATTTGGTTTCATATTCTGCGGTTTCGCTCCAGCCGTTATCGGAATGCCACTGATAATAATACTTTGTTTTTTCTTCAAGACCGGTAATAACAACCCTGCAAACAACCTGAGAATCGGTTTCTGCATCGGTTGTGATGCCGTCAAAAAGCTCAGAATCGCTCATATCGGCGTTTTTTGAGAATTTTACCTGAGCCTTAGCGGTTCCTTTGTCTGCATGCCAGCAGAGACTGACCTGCGTTTCGTCCGCGCCTATGTTGAGTGTGGGCAGTGTGTTGCTGCCTATGAGTTCTGTATAAAGCATATTCCATTTCTCCTTGGTGAGTTCGGGTCCGTCAAAAGCCGCAAATGAGTTGACACCCAGCTGAAGTATAATCACACACGCAAGTATGGCAGATATTATTTTTTTCATTTTTCCCTCCGGTTTAAGTATCACAAAAAGCACAGCATAAGCCGTGCTTTCTGAGTTGATTTATGCAACGAGAAATTTGTATTTTGCAACGCTGTAAAGGGGGATAAAAGGAACCATAATGGGGGTTGTCTTGACATATTTCTGATATTCGGGGTCATTGCCGTAGTTTTTGTTCTGACGAAGCTCAAGGCGTCTTGCACCGCTGAACATAACAAAAATAATGCCTATGTAACCGATAAGAGCGAGCACCCACTGACCGACGCCCGAGAGAACGTTTGCGCCCGAAACGAGAACACCCGTCCAGAAAATCATTTCGCCGAGATAGTTGGGGCAGCGGACGATTTTGTAAAGACCCGTGTCAACGAATCTCTTGGGATTCTTTTTCTTTGCGTTGTTTTTCTGAATGTCTGCAACGGATTCAAAAATGATGCCGAATGCCATAATGATAACGCCTGCAATGCAGAAGCCGTCTGTTTTCTTTTCGTTAAGCAAACGGTAGAAAACGGGGAGAACCTGAGTAACATAAAGAGCGCCGCAGGTTACCCATATTGCGCATTTGACGCCGAATTTCATTGTTTTGCCGTCTTTGATTTCAGTTTTCATCGTGTTTCTGTAAGAAGCACTCTTGACTTCACGGATAAGCAGATAGCCGCCGAGACGGATTCCGTAAATGATGAAGAGAATGCAGGCAATGACTGTTCCGACGCTGAGATTATCCCTGAGGAGAATCATCATCAGTGCGCCGAGACCTGCGATTGAAAAACCGTAGCCGAGCGAAATGAAATAGACATACTTGTAAAAACCGATAGAGCTGATGAGCATTGCGGCGGCAAAAAGCAGCCAGAAGCTCAGGGGAATAACTGCAGACATTTTAAAAGCCTCCTGAAAATATTATGATTATCCATTATACTACTTTATTTTATTTTTTCAAGCAAATTTGATGCTTTTATGCCTCATTGACAAGCTTTCCGCAAATATGCTCGGGAACGAGCTTTAAAATGAGCGTTCCTTTTGCGAATTTCTCAATTTCATTGCGGATATACTCTTCGTCATTCGTGAATTTAAGGCTGAGCTTTCCGGAAATATCGGCAACTGTTTCAAGGTCATCAATTATTTCAATCCTGCCGAAAACAATGACGCTTCTGATGTTCAGCGCCCATTCGCCGTCATTTCTGAAGCCCTCATCATAAACGCAGAAAGAAACCTTATCATTCTTTTTCAGCGAGTCGAGTCTGTGACCGATTTTGCCGCAATGAAAATAGATGTTGCCGTCATCCTCGTTATAAAAGTGATTCATCGGCATTCCGTAGGGATAGCCGTTGTCACCGAGCACGGAAAGAACGCCTCTTTTTTCGTTTTTGAGAATCTCTGTGCATTCTTCGTGCGTGATTTTTTTATTTTTTCTTGTAAGCTCTCTGAACATGGATTTCACCTTAATATTCTTTCAGACCCTCAATTTCACGGATTATTCTGCCGATGATGTTTTTGCAAAGTCTGATTATCTTTTCGATAATATTTTCGCCTTCATATTCGGCGTCCTCACCGCTGCCGCCGTAGCAGCCGATGTTGTTGCCTGTAATTTTATTTCCGAAAATATCAGTTGTCAGGTCATTTCCCTCAATTTCAACGCCTGCACCGATGAGAGGGGAGTCGGCTGAAAGCATGAAGCTTTCAATTGCGGATAAATCGCTGCTCACAAAACCGGGTACGGTGTTTTTTGCGCCGAGATCGCAAAGGGGAGTAGCGGTGTTGTAGTAGCAGTTGCCCGCAAAGGTGTTGCCGTCTCTGAAATAATCCGCCATATCATATGCGATTGCGTAGCCGTCGGCAGGTATGATGATGTTATTCGCAATAACAGAATCATACATATCAATCAAATAAAAATCTGCGCAGTTGACAACGGTGTTGTTGTAGAAATTGAGTTCATGTTCACCGGGATTTGCCGATATGCGGCTTCTTCCGCCGTTATCATTGACTGAGAGACAGTAGCGCACGGTGTTGTTATGGTGTCCGCTGTAATTGGGGCAGTTGCACATGAATCGCATGTTGTCATGAGAATAGATGTACTGATAGGTGCAGTTGTTGGAGTGAGAATCGAAGTCAACCGCCATGCCGTCGCCGACATTTTTCTGACCCGCTATTTCGCAATACTGAATTATGCTGTTTTCGCTTCCCCAGAACCACATTGCGGCGGTATAATAGAGAACCTCACCGTTTTCATCTGTTCCCGGACCTTGACAGCAGTTGATTGCCCTGCAGTTTGTTACCAGCGCACCGTCGCACATGCCTACAAGCACCGCCTCGGCATCCATATCGTGAAGGTAACAGCCTTCAATAAGCAGACCTTCGTTGTAAACGGGGTCGATGTCCTCTTCGTTTTCGCACCACCACTCCTGCTTGTCATTCCACGAGCCCCATATAATAAATCCGTTGCCGCAGTTGTAAACCTCGCAGTTACTGATTGTCAGGTCGTTTACGGCATATCTCGATCTTGCAGGCAGACCCTTGACCATAACTGCCGCTCTTGCTGCTGCAGCGCCGTTTGAAAAATTGTCTCGGCTGTTTACTCTGTAATTCTGCATATCTGTAAAATAAACATTGTCAATAACAATGCCTTCGCTTGTCTGATTGAGAGTGTCAATCCATATACCGCCGCCGTTGGGAGCTTTGATATGAAGATCTGAAACCGTAATGTATGAACAGTCAAAGAGGCGTAAAACATCGTTTTTTTCATCAGTTCTGAGAATCGCCTTTTCGCCCTCGCCGTAGGAAGAAATGACAATCGGATTTTCTTTTGTTCCGCTGCAGGTGAGGGTTACCGCACATTCGTATTCACCGCCGTTTTTGAAAAGAAAATGTGTTCCTGCATCGAAAACGAGGTTTTTAAGACCGGCAATGGTTTTTACGGGACTGTTTATGTCGGTGCCCGAGTTTGAATCGTCACCGTTAACGGAGTCAATATAGTAGTAATGCTTTTCCTGAGCGGCAAGGGCATAGAAGCCTACAGAACCGAAAACGATTGCAAATGCAATTAAAAAACTCAGAATTCCTTTTGCTTTTTTCATAGTGATACTCCTTTTAAATTGAAACAGTTTTTATAAACTGAAATTTACACTTCTGCGATAACCCTGCACGGCAATCCCGTAAGCCCGACGCAGTTCATCGGGTATGTGTTTGCAGTAAAATATTCACCTGCACTGAGAACGGATTTCAGATTGCAAAGATTTTCGATTATGAACACGCCTCTGTCGGCGCAGTATGAATCCATGGGAGTGTGCTCTTTGCCTCTTCTGACACCCGCAAAATCGATGCCGATTATCGAAATTCCTTTTTCAAGCAGTTTATTTATCAGCTCTTCCGACAGCTGCGGGTGCTTGGAAAAATAAATCCTGCTGCCGTATTCTTCGGCTTCGGAGTATCCCGAATAAAAAGCAATGAACATATTTTTTTCAGCCTTGGAAATATCGATATCGTCGCTGCATATGTCACGCTCTTTTACTTCGGAAACATCAAAGACAACGCCTTTTCTTTTTGTGTATTCAAGAGGGAACTCCTTATCCATAACATCAAAATGAGTTCCGATATGCCCTGCAAGAGACTTCTTTTCTTCGCTCTTTGCGGCAGCCGTAATTTCGGGCGTTATTTTCATGGTTATGTCAATAAGCATAATTCTTTCCTCTGTTTTCAGAATTTGAGATTCAACGGCAATGCGGAGGCTCCCGCCGTTTTAATACCGCTCTGAGCCGCAGGGACGATTCACAAATTGTCCGACGCTTTATTAAATAATATTATCATATTAAGAGTTTCATTTCAATAAAAATCTCCCTCTGCTCTCGAAAAGAACAGGGGAGAAGCAAATTTTTAATAAAATGCAAAAAAAATATTGACAAACTAAAATCTTTTTGATATTATATCTATCGTTGCGAATGCAATTATATGGGCCATTAGCTCAGTTGGTTAGAGCAACCGGCTCATAACCGGTTGGTCCGGGGTTCGAGTCCCTGATGGCCCACCATCAAATATATAGGGGTATAGCTCAGTTGGTAGAGCAGCGGTCTCCAAAACCGCGTGCCGAGGGTTCAAGTCCTTCTGCCCCTGCCAAGTCAAAAAGCCTTGAAATCCTTGATAAATAAGGGTTTCAGGTTTTTTTCTTTTGCTTTTAAATTTTGTGTTTTGAGGCAAA
>JAZQEE010000042.1:0-4283 GCA_045538815.1 Acutalibacteraceae bacterium | reverse complement strand
CTGCTTGTCGGTTTTCTTATCATTAACGGCATTGCCTCAAAAAACAAGTCGGTAAAAATGCAGGAAAATGCAACTGTTTATACCCGACCGGGCAGTATGATTATAACGGGAAGTGCGGATAATTTCCTTTATAACAATGTCGAACGCAGAGAAAAACCGAAACAGACAGAGAATCAGAAAAATTAACTCGGGAGGAAAAGATATGGATTTTATCGGCAAATGGAAATTTCACTCAATAGGCGTATATACGGATAACGACGAATTTTTTTATTTGACGACAGAAGAGTATCTTGATTCACCCATGCTTTACATAGATGAAACTGACAAGGATGCCGTTGACGAAGAAATGAAGGAACGCAAAAAGATTATCGGTACGCAGATTAAAATATGTGATGACGGTAAGTTGTATATGCTGATGCCCCTACCTGAAGGCGTGTCTCAGGCTGAGGTTGACGAAGCGGTTGAGGCAGGATATTTCACTCTTGTTGACGGTATGATTGCCGATTCACCAATGCAATGGGAATTGCGTGACGGTGAGCTTTGGTACGATACAGGAATTAAGGGTGAGGTTTTTGACGAAAAAGCAGAATCATGGATAAAAGCTATTGACGAAAGCGGATATTTTACCTTTATGAATTACAGATTTATCAAAGAATAGGAGGTATTACCAATGGGATTATTTGATTCACTCAAGAGACAGGCAGAATCTGCACTTAAAAGAGAGGTTTCTCAGGGTATAAACAAAGCGGTAAGCAATGCTGTGCAGTCTGTCGGAAAAGGCAGAAACCACACCGAAACCTTTACCTTTGCTTCACTTCCGACAAATGTTGCAGAGCTTCAGGCTCTACCCGAAGCAAGCCTTGATTCCGCCTTCAAAACAACAGCACTCACACTTGCGGCTTTGTGCCATTACGAGCATAATCCCGATGCAACAATTGAAATGCTCAATTTCTTAAAAGGTCCTGCAGAGGTTAGCGGCTTTGAAAAACAGTTTATCAAAGAGCATCTTGGCTCCGATGGCTATAAGGCTCGCTCATATTTTGAAGGTGCAACTCCGCAGAACAGTTATAAGCCTGATGCGCCCTATAAAATTACCGTTATCGAAAATCCTTATTCTTTCGATAATGCTGATTGGGCAACGCTCTATGTCAAAAGCGGGGGTGCGGATAACCCGAGACCGATGAAGCTTCGCAGAAAGCCCTCAACAGGTCAGTGGTTTCTGGTTGAAATTCAATGCCTTTCGGATATCCGTGTGCCCGTAGAGGAAGACCCTTGGGCATAATGAATTATAGGAGGAGATGTAGATATGAAAAAATTATTCGCAATACTTCTAACACTTTTAATGGTATTTTCGTTTGCCGCTTGCGGCGATAAAAATCCCGATAAACCAGACAACACAAAACAGCCTTCAAGCAATTCTGATGCAGAAATTAAAGCCTCTCATTTCGCGGTTAATCTCAGTGACGGTTGGATAAATATTGAAGATGACTTCAAGAATGAAGAAGAATACTCCAAAGCTGTTCTTCAGGTTCTTGACCCCGAAGATGAAGAATATTACTTAATCGAGGCAACAATCAGCGTTGAGATTGATGAACCATACGATTTCCGAAAGGATCTTGTTTACTACGGCTTCAATCAGTATGAATATGAAGTGAATAAGGCTTATGAAACCGTTAAAATCGGCGGTGTTGACCTTCTCAAATATGATGACGGAGATGATACTCTCGTTTATTTCAACCGTATTGAAGGTGCAAATGCATCGGTTTACATCAAGTTTGATACAACCGATATCAAAGATGCTCACATTCAGGCACTTCTCGACGGTATAACATTTAATATTAAAGATATCGGTAATGTTGACGGTTCGTGGGAGTGGGAAGGTAAGCCTTTCTCCGCTAAACCTGCAAACGCACAGGCCGGCTCATTTACAGTCAGCTCAACATTTGTTCCCTTTGAAACACCCGTTACAACCTTTGAAACCTTCGACCATTCCGTTGCCGCAATCGGTGACAGAGTATATGTTCTTGTTGACGGAGAACTCAGCGAATGTCACTATGACGGTGCATGCCTTGCCTTTGTTGATAAAATCGAGCTTCCCGATGATGATTACGACAGAGTCGAAGCAACAGCTGACGGTACTCTTTGGGTAAGCGGCTCAATGAATGACATTCTCTGCATCAAGGACGGCAAAACAGTTGCAACATACGAAGACATCGACAACCTCGCAATTCATCCGTCGGGCAAGTGGGGCGTAAATTTCTTCACTTCGAATGAATGCAGTATTGTAACATTCAGCGGAAATTCTTATACTACAAAGCCGATTGTTTTCAAGGAAGCTGATACAATAATGCATCTTTGTGTTGACGAGAACAATATTTATGTTTGTGCAAATGCCGCAGACGACAGCGGTCATAAGGTCTTTATCTACAACAAGGACGGCAAGCTGCAAAAAACTCTCTGCGATGCAGAGGGCGAGGGTCTCGGCAGTGTAACATTTGTTACGCAGACCTCCAACGGCTACATTGCTTTTGACGGCAATATGAGAGATGTTCTTGTGTGGGATAACAGCGGCAAATTCATTGCAGAGATTTCGGACGGAGATATTTTCTCCACAAATTACCCGTGGTTCTGCGATTCAACCGTTCTTCCCGACGGGCGTATCTTTACAATTATGACAGACGAGCGTGAAGACAAATCTGCAACCGAGCTTGTAGCGTTCGTCGTTAAAGGATTCTGATTTTAATGAATAAGTTAAAGAGAATTGTTTGTATATTTTTGACACTGTGTTTCACGGTTGCTTTATCCTCTTGCGGAGAAAAACCTCCGCAGGAGGTGACTCCGAGCGGAACAACTGAGAATGCCGAAAATAGAGAAATATCTGTTCTTTCGCTTAATAAGGAGTATATTTCTGATTACGAATGGTACAAGGATACTTCCACAATGCTTGTAAGAAGCGAATATACGGATGTTACCCTTGATGAAGCAATGGAAAAAGACTATCCGCTTCTTGCCAAAACGCTTGCGGAAACTTCTGCTATGCGCAAGAGAACAATGGAAGACGAAAAGGATAATTTCATTGCTTTGGCAACCGATGAATTTGAAAGCAATAACGAAGCCTTTTCAACTTATGTTTCAACCCTTGATGTTCAGGTAAGACGAGCCGACAGTGTTGCTGTGAGTATTCTTGAGGATTACGGCAAGGAAGACTCTCGCTCCTTCAACGGACTTAATTATGATACCGAGAGCGGAAAAGAGCTTGGTCTTGCAGATGTTTTTGCTGACACTTCAAAAATTCCCGCAACAGTTGAAAAGGAGATTATGAGCCGTATAGGTGAAGATGAGCCGAGCGGAGATACAGCCGTTATTGAATATTTTAAAAATACTCCTGATGACAGTATCACATGGACTCTCGATTACAACGGTGTAGCTTTCTATTTCAATTCGGGTGACATTGCTCCGACAAATTTCGGTATTCAGGTCGTAACCGTAGCCTTTGCAGAATATCCCGATTTGTTCAATAAAAAATATACTATCGTGCCCGATGAGTATGTTGTAAGTTTGCCGGCATCAGCACCGTTTTATGCCGATATTACAGGCGATAAAAGAGCTGAGGAGCTTACCGTTTCGGGCGATTACGATGAAGATACCAAGTTTTACCATACTGTCAGCATAAACGCTGAAAGTTCGCAATTCGAAATAGAATGGTTCTCATATATTGAACCGTATTTTGTAAAAACAGCAGATGGTAAAAGCTATCTTTGTGTTTTCAGCGTGAACAATGAAGAAGAGGGGAAGGACTTCACTCTCAGCGTTTATGATTTTGAAAACGGTAAAGTCAAACTCCTCAGCACATCAAAAACAGGCTTGGATTGCAAAGGAGAAAATATCTTTGCTTTACCCACCGACCCGTCAGAGCTTGTATCTGTCAGATGATGAAAACGAATTGAACTGTAAAAAAATGAAATAAAAGCTAATGACAAACCCTCCGACATCGGATTTAACCTGATGTCGGAGGGTTCTTCTTTTACCTGAAGCATTATGGCTTCAGACTTTTCTTTTTATTAAAAAACTTTTTATCTAACATATTATATCTGAAGACACAGGCTATAAGAGTTTCTCACACAGAGACAGATTCTTGTTGCTTGTGGGTGGAGGAGCAATACGGATATGCATTAGGGAAACAGTACAAATCCCAACCCGTTTTTTACGGGTGGATTTCCGTCATCCCTTCGTTAAAATACTCGCAAATCCGTGAGGATTTGCTGCGTTTTGTGCCTTGGTTT
>JAZQEE010000041.1:0-2310 GCA_045538815.1 Acutalibacteraceae bacterium | reverse complement strand
AAGACCGCTTGGCCTCCGACTTGGACAGCAAAATTAAAGATAAAAATGTTGATTTTCTTTTTGAAGCCATTCTGAATCTTCAGAATCTTGATGAATGCTATGCTTTTTTTGAGGATCTGTGCACTGTTACCGAGATAAAGTCCATTTCCCAGAGAATCGTTGTTGCCAAAATGCTCAGAGATAAAAAAGTATATAGTGATATCGTTTCCGAAACCGGTGCAAGCACCGCAACAATCAGCCGAGTTAACCGCTCTCTCCAGTATGGCTGCAACGGTTACGAGGAGATATTCAAAAGGATGGATAAATAAATGTCATACGATGATTTTTCCCGTTTTTACGATCGTCTGACAGATAATGTTGAGTACAAGAAGCGTGCAGATTATTTTTGCAGGCTTCTTTCAATGTGCGGAATAAACGAAGGAATTCTGCTTGACCTCGGCTGCGGCACGGGAAGCATGTCTCTTGCAATGGCTGACAGAGGCTTTGATGTTATCGGCATTGACTGCAGCGTCGGCATGCTCAATGCCGCTCAGCAGAAAATGCTTGAAAGCGGAAAGCAGATGCTCTTGCTCAATCAGAGCATGGAAGAGCTCGATTTATACGGTACGGTTGACTGCGCAGTCTGCGTGCTCGACGGCATAAATCATCTTGACGGAGAAGAAGCTGTCAAAGCGGCGTTTGATAAGGTTTCGCTTTTTATGAACAAGGGCGGGGCGTTTGCGTTTGATGTCAATACATTATATAAACATAGAAATGTGCTGGCAGACAATGTTTTTGTTTACGAGCCCGAAAATGTTTATTGTGTGTGGCAGAATAATTTCAATGAGGATGACGGCAGTGTTGACATAACTCTTGACTTTTTCGAAGAAGAGGACGGAGCTTATTACCGCAGCGGCGAAAGCTTTACCGAAAAGGCGTATGAGCTTTCAGATATAAGACTCTGGCTTGAGCAGGCGGGCTTTGAGGTCGTCGGAATCTATGACGATTTAACTCTTGATGCTGTCAGAGCGGACAGCGAGAGAGCAGTATTTTTAGCAAAGAAGAAGTGATAGTATGAGTGAACTTATAAGAATGATTTCCGTTGACGGAACGCTGACTGTTATGGCGGTTGATTCAACGGATATGATAAACAGAATGGAGCAGATTCATCAGACTTCTGCCGTAACCTCTGCTGCACTCGGCAGACTTCTTACGGCGGCATCAATGATGGGTGCGGTGCTCAAAGGCAAGGATAACAGCATTACTCTGCGCCTTAACGGCGGCGGTCCTGCGGGCTCGTTGATTGCCGTTTCGGATAACGAAGGCAATGTCAGAGGCTATGTTGCAAACCCCGTTGTTGAAATTCCTCTTAATGATAAGGGCAAGCTTGATGTTGCGGGCGCAGTCGGCAGAGAGGGCAATCTCACCGTTATGAAGGACCTCGGAATGAAGGAGCCCTATATCGGTCAGGTGCCTATTCTTTCAGGTGAAGTTGCTGAGGATATAACAAATTATTTTGCAACCAGCGAGCAGACTCCGAGCGTGTGCGCTCTCGGTGTGCTTGTCAATCCCGACCTTTCAATCAAAGCAGCCGGCGGCTTTATTATTCAGCTTCTCCCCACTGCTCTTGATGATACAATTGACCTTGTTGAAGAATGTATAAAGGGCATTCCTCCCGTAACGCAGATGCTCACCGACGGCATGACTCCCGAGGATATCTGCCGCAGCGTGCTGAGCAAGTTTGAACTTGATAAGCTTGATTCATCAAGTCCCGAATACAGATGCAACTGCTCAAGAGACAGAGTGACAAAGGCACTTCTGACAATGGGAAGAGAAGAGCTTAAAGATATGGCAAATGACCCGATAACCGTTGTTGACTGCCATTTCTGCGAGAAGAAATACAGATTTACTTCCGCAGAAATCAGAAAGCTTGCAGAATGATAAAACATCGCCGCAAAGAGCTTATTTTTGCGGCGATTTTCATATCAAAAAAGAACAAAAAATTTTTTTGAAAAATTTTTAAAAAAATTGAAAAAAGGGCTTGCCAAATGGAAAAGAATCGTATATAATACAATTCGTTCGCAAAACAATGGGCTGTCGCCAAATGGTAAGGCACTGGACTCTGACTCCAGCATTTCAAGGTTCGAATCCTTGCAGCCCAGCTAGACACCGCAAAAGCGGTGTCTTTTTTTTCAGGGAACGTTTGATGAAGGAAATTGACGAGGAGACTGACTTATGTTAGAAATCGGTAAGAAGCAAAACTTAAGAATTGTAAAGATAAATCCCCACGGAGCATATCTGGGAGAACCCGGAAATGTGCAGGAGACCGTG
>JAZQEE010000040.1:0-55918 GCA_045538815.1 Acutalibacteraceae bacterium | reverse complement strand
AAAACTGCTTCGCATCTGAAATGCAATAGGTTGCGTGCAGTCGGGAATTTCTTCTCTGCAGGCATACTCTCGTATGGCAAAGAGAAAAATGCCCGACTGTGCGTGAGATATTGTATTTCAGACATATGGAATTATTGTTTCAAAAAGTATAATTTTTGAATACATTACAAAGAAAATACAGGCAGTTTCACATGAGTGAAGCTGCCTGCTTTTTATGTCTGTTATTTATATTTGTAGACTCTTACATAATCAACGATGAATTCAGCCTTGTCGCCGGGCTCCATGCTCATTTTGCCCGTGCCGTGTCTGTCAGCGTGTGCAATTCCGTTTTCACCTGCAACCTCGCAGGAAAGCAGCAGATATTCGGGATTCCTGCTTACTCCGCCGGTTGAGAGCCTGCTCGTTTCAACGCCATTGATATAGAATATATATTCATTTTCGTTCCATTCAAGACCGTAGGTGTTGAATTCTTCATAGGGATTGTTTGCAAACCATTTTCCGATAGAGTCATTTTTTGTATCTGCGCCGTATCCGTCATAAACAATTCCGCTGATAACGGCATCGCCTGCTCCCCACCAGACATCCTTATAGAACATTGATTCAAAAATATCAACCTCGGTGCCGTCCATACCCGTGCCGTCAACATCGGCAACCTTATCATTCATCATCCAGAATGCCGACCACATTCCCGTTGATTTCGGCAGAATTGCTTTGCACTCAAAATAGCCGTAGCACTGCTCAAATTTGTTGACGGAGGTTATGCAGCCCGTGTACCAACCGGGCTTGTACTCCTTGAAATTGATTATATCGCCCCATTTTTCGAGATAATCATTTTCAAGAGGCTCTTCCATATATTCAGTGGTGATAACAAGGTTTCCGTCTTTGACGGTAACCATATCCTCGTGCCAGTAGCCGCCCTTGCGCTCGGTTTGCCACCAGCAATTCGACCAGTTCTCCGGATTAAGAGAGTCGCCGTCAAACTCATCGGACCACTTAAGCTCGAAACGCTTTTCGAGGTTCAATTCCTGCCCCTTCGGAATTGCAGGAAGACTGAGGGCTTGCAGAAGAGATGGCGAAATCGTCATGAGGATTGCGACGATAATTCTTATTATTCTTGACATATTATCAGTCCTTTAGATCATTGTAAAGAGTGTTCTCAGGAGTGAAAAAACAACAGAGAATATGTTTGCATCCGAATCCGAGGCGTTGTCTGCGATTTCAAAGGAATCGATTGTTTCGTCGGTATCGGTGCGGTAGGTTGTTCCCTTAAGCGAATTTTCGCTGACCGTGAATGCCGTGTAAGTGGGAACTCTCACATCAAATGCAGAAACAATAAACGAGGCGGTTTTTTCGGGAAGAGGGTCATAATTGCTGCCTGATGCAGAGGATGACTGCAGATAAACAGTGCCCTCGCCGTCGGTTATTTTTCCGCTGTGCATTGTTTCGGTTCGTGAATATAAATGGTCATGACCGCTGAGAACAAGGTCGATATCATAGCAGTCATAAAGTGACGAGAAAATCAGTCTTTCCTCTGCGTATTCGCCGTCGGAAAGTGAAGCGGAATAGGGATTGTGATGCATTGTGACAATGCGCCATTTTGTGTCGGGATAAGCCTTGACCGCCTTACGGATAACCCTTGCAGTGTCGGTAAAAGAAGTGTTGTTTGAATTGACAGTGATAAAAAGAGCATCGCCGTAGGTATAATAATAGCCCGTGCCTGCCTCGCTTGCAAAAAGCTCGGAAACTTCGTTGGGATTGTTGAAAATATCGCCGTAAAGAGTAGCATCGTCATCATGATTGCCGATAGTGTTTGCGACGGGAAGCGAGCGAAGCTTTTCCGGAGCAAGGTATGCCTTCATCTGAGTGAGGCTGTCAGGTGACTGGAACTGATCACCGCCTGAAATTGCAAAAGCCGCATCAGGATATTCTGAAAGCATTTTTTCAACAGTGAAATTCCAGCCGCATGTGTCTCTTATAAGCACTTCTTCAAGAGTTTCATCGCCTGAACGGCCAATCTGTGCGTCGGAAACAAAAAGGAAGGTGAATTCGTCATCGGGCCGCACCGTGAAAGAGGCGGGATCGCTCCATACGCCGTTTTCAGTGTATGAATAATAATATGTATTGCCCTCTTTCAGACCCGAAACAGTCACCTTGTTTGATTTGTAGCCTGCGATTGCATCGCTTACCGAAACTTCAGCGTATTCAGCATCCGTCATGTCCGGGTTTGCGGAGATTTTAAAAGACGAGTCTGTATTTTCTGAAAGCCATGCAAAGCGGATTTCACCGCAGCTGCCGCCGGGAGTCAGAGAAATGACGGTTTCGTCAGCCTGAATGCTGTCCCATGCGGGAGCGAAAGCGGCGAGCGTTTCTTCGTTATAAGCGTAGCCTGATTCGGCAAATGCTGCAGGGGCAAAAACAAGAGTTAAAATAATAACAAAAGATAGAATTTTAATAAGCTTTTTCATAATTATTCCTCCTATGTTATATCGTATCACAAATGAATGTTAATGACAATATTATAAATTTGTGAATTTTTTTATTTTTCAAAAAAAGTATTTGCATTTTTATTCACCATAGTTTATTCTATTATACATAATTATACAGAGAGCAGGGTGTTGACCATGAAAGGATGTTTAAGAAAAATCACCTCACTTATTTTAGCTGTCGTTCTGGCTGCAGGCTTTTCGGTCTGTTCGTTTGCCGACGGCAGCGAAAGCAAAATTCTCAGCTTTGATTCTGACGGAAACTTCAGAATAATGCACATCACCGACACACATCTTGAGGATTATAATGTTGATGCGTCGGTCTGGGCAATCGGCGAGGCATGCGACCTCGAAAAGCCCGACCTCGCAGTGATAACGGGCGATAATGTTCAGAACTGCAAAGATGCGGTGCAGACAAAGGTGCTTATCGACAAGCTGATGAATGTTTTTGAAGAGAGAGAAATTCCCGTTGCGGTCACTTTCGGAAATCACGATTCCGAAACGGGCGCAATGACGAGGGAAGAGCTCATGGCGTATTATAACACCTTCTCCTGCTCCTTTTCCGTTGATGACGGCGAGACGCTTTCGGGCTGCGGAACATATAATCTTCCGATTATGTCATCTGACGGAGAAACAGTTAAATTCAATATCTGGGTGTTTGACTCGGGTGACTATGACGCTGAGGGGCATTACAGCTGCGTGCAGGCTGATCAGGTTGAATGGTATAAAGCAAAATCCGATGAGCTTAAAGCAGCCAATGACGGTGAAAATGTGAATTCACTTGTGTTCCAGCATATAATCGTTCCCGAAGTTTATGATGCTCTCGAAAAGGTTGAAAACAAAACACTCTTTTCGTTTAAGCACATGTATAATGAGGGTGAATATTACAGATTCGACCCTCAGACTATAAATTACGGAACGCTCAATGAAACGCCCTGCTGCGGATATGAAAATTACGGTCAGTTTGACGCAATGGTTGAAAAGGGCGATGTTCTCGCAATGTTTACAGGTCATGACCATACTAATGCTTTTGGTGTTTACTATAAGGATATTGATATCGTCAATTCACTCAGCACCCGCTACAACGGCGACGCTTATTCGACTCAGTACGGCTACAGAATAATTGATGTTGACGAAAACTACACTCTTGATTATACAACAAAAGTAGTGCATTGGTATGACATTTTTGATATGGGCTATGCTCTTTTAGAAAAGGCAGAAGGAGATGAGTTCGGCTTCAGAACAGCCCTTGACATTGCATTTAAAGGATTCTTTCAGGAGATTATCATAAAAGTTTACAGAGAATTCAGTTCTTTGTTAACGCTGAGAAGAGTGTCATATTCGGACTGAGTCGATATAATGGGGAGAGGTTAACATGATTGCAAGAATACTTAAAATAATTGTTTCTGTTCTTATGGTTGTTTCACCGACCCTTCCGCACATGCTCGGGCTTCCCGCTGTCCCGAGCGGACAAAAGCTTGAGCTTGAAGAGAGATTTGAGCTTGTGTGGGAGGATAACTTTGACGGCGAAAGCCTCGATACAACGAAATGGAACGACAACCAGTCAGTTGATACCCTGCATTGGGGTCCCATACGCAAGGGCGGTTATTGGCATAAGGATATGGTTGATGTAAGAGACGGAAATCTTGTTATTTCAACCGAATATAAATCTGAGCCTCTTGAGGGCAACACTTTCGGCTCGCCCGACAAATACGGTGAGGGTTATTATACAGCCTGCATTGCAACTGCGGGCAAGCATGAATTTCTCTACGGTTATTTTGAATGCAGAGCGATTCTTCCCAAATCAACGGGAATGTGGTCGGCGTTCTGGATGATGAATGGAGATGTTTATAACGCTGACGGTTCAGGTATGGACGGCACTGAGATTGATATTTTTGAATCGATGTATTACAAGGATGCATGGTGGGGCGCAGGTGATGCGGTAATCGGAGGAATCCACTATGACGGTTATTCGGGCGACCACAAGGGCGACAGCATCGGCAAGTGGTTTGCGAATAATCCTTATGAAGAATTCAATACCTACGGACTTGAATGGAATGAAAAAGAATATATTTTCTATATTAACGGCGTTGAGTGCGGCAGACTTTCAAGCGGCGGAGTAAGCAGAAATCCAGAATATCTGATTCTTTCCTGCGAAGTTGCAGGCGAAAACGGTGTTGCGCATGCAGACCGCCACGGCACGGGCAAAATAAGCCTTCAGCCCGGCGACACCGCAGAGTTTATCGTAGACTATGTAAAGGTATATCAGTATAAATAAAATTCAAACGGATGTTTCACGCAAAAGCAGCGCTGAGACATCCGTTTTTGTTGTATTGGAAGTATGCCCCGACATCATATATATGCTCATGGAAATTCCACTCCAAATGAGTGTCTTGGGATTTGCAAGATTTCTCAAAGAATATACCGCCCCGTTTACAGTTAGCAAGGAACAAGTCTTTTCGTTTGGCAGCCGCCGGTTACACCTTAAAACAATTCCGGTAATACAGGGTTTTGTTGCCGACATATGAAGAATCCCCCCGGCAAAGCCGGGGGGATTACTGCTTTCTATCAGTTAAGCTCGGGGATGAATTCGCTGTGGATAGCCTGAACAGCCTTGTCGCCGTCATTAACATCGATGAGAACGGAAATCTTGATTTCGCTTGTTGCAATCATCTGAATGTTGATGTCTGCCTCGAAAAGAGCTTCAAACATTCTTGCTGCGATGCCGGGATGTGATTCCATACCTGCACCTACGACAGAAACCTTTGCAACATTTTCGTCGCAGATGATTTCAAGACCCGAAAGAAGGTCAAGGCTCTTGAGAACCTCAACGGTTTCCTCAGCGTGAGCCTTTGTTGTTGTGAAAGCGATATCCTTGGTGTCGCCTCTGCCGACTGACTGAAGAATGATGTCGATGTTTATATTCTTAGCGGCAAGCTTGCCGAAGATTTTGTAAGCGATTCCGGGAACGTTGGGAACTCCGATGATTGAGATTCTGGCAACGTCAGTATCCTTTGTGACACCTCTGATGAGCATTTTTTCCATATTAGCAACCTCCTTAACAATTGTGCCGGGTGCGCGGACAAGGCTTGAAAGCACCTCAAGTTTAACATTATATTTCTTAGCCATCTCTACGGAGCGGTTGTTGAGAACCTGTGCGCCGAGAGTTGCGAGCTCAAGCATTTCGTCATAAGTGATTTCGTTGAGCTTCTGTGCGCCCTTGATCTTTCTGGGGTCTGCGGTGTAAACACCTTCAACGTCAGTGTAAATCTGGCAGCGGTCTGCGTGCATTGCTGCTGCAATTGCAACTGCGCTTGTGTCCGAGCCGCCTCTGCCGAGGGTTGTTAAATCGTCATATTTGTTGAGACCCTGGAAGCCTGCAACAACAACGATATTTTTCTTTGCAATTTCCATCTTGATGCGCTCAGCGTTAACCTTCTTGATGCGTGCGCTGCCGTAGTTGGAATTGGTTGAGAAGCCTGCCTGCCAGCCGAGAAGCGAGCAAGCGGAATATCCGAGGCTCTCGATTGCCATAGCGAGAAGCGAAATTGAAATCTGCTCGCCCGAAGCGAGAAGCATATCCATTTCTCTTTTGGATGCCTTGGGATTGATTTCCTTAGCCTTTTCGATGAGATCGTCAGTGGTGTCACCCTGAGCGGAAACAACAACAACAACATCGTTGCCTGCCTTATAGGTGTCCGTAACGATTCTGGCAACATTCATTACACGCTCAGCATTTGCAACCGAGCTGCCGCCGAATTTCTGAACAATTAAAGCCATAAATAACCTCCAAATATCGAAAAATCAATAGTCAGTTATTCTGATAACCGATTTGATTTCTGCGTCTTTAATAACTGTAAGCTTTTCTGCGAGCTCTTTTTCCGAAACGGGGGAGATTGCAAAAGCAATTTCACCGTCGGGAGCGTCTGCTCTTGAAAGCATATTCACATCGCCGAAAGCAGCGTTGACCTGAGCGAGAGCAGCAGGAACATTTTCGGTCATGATTCTGATATAAACGGGACCGACGCTTTCAAGATAATCTGCAACATAGCCTTCTTCGCTGTCCTGCCAGCCGCCGTACTTCTTGCGGTCAAGATTTTTTGCACAGTCGATAACGTCTGCAACAACTGCGGAAGCGGTAGGCATTTTGCCTGCGCCCTTGCCGTAGAAAACAACATCGCCTATTGCGTCGCCGCGAACGAGAATTGCGTTAAAAACATCGTCAACGGAAGCAAGCTGACTGTGGTTCTGAACAAATGCGGGGGAAACCATAACGGAAACCTTGCCGTTTTCAAGCTTCTTTGCTCTTGCGATGAGCTTGATTACACCACCCCATGAGCGTGCATATTCAACATCCGCAAGGTCAATCTTTCTGATGCCTTCGGTGTGAACATCGTCGGGATAAACATGCTTGCCGAAGCAGAGAGCAGCGAGAATGCAGATTTTTCTGCATGCGTCGAAGCCGTCAACGTCTGCAGACGGGTCGCGCTCTGCATATCCGTTTCTCTGAGCGAGGAAGAGAGCCTCTTCAAAGGTCATTCCGTCGCTTATCATTTTAGTGAGAATGAAGTTTGTTGTGCCATTGAGAATGCCTGCAATTTCGTCAATATCGTTTGCGGCAAGGCACTGGCTGATGGGACGGATAATGGGAATTCCGCCGCCTACGCTTGCTTCAAAAAGGAAGTTAACATTGTTTTCTTCGGCAACCTGAAGCAGCTCGCAGCCCTTGACGGCGACAAGCTCCTTGTTTGATGTAACAACGCTCTTGCCTGCCTTGAGGCTTGCAAGAACATAGTCATAAGCGGGATAAATTCCGCCCATGGTTTCAACAACGATTTTAACTTCGTCGTCTTCAAGTATTTTTGCAAAATCCGAAATAACAAGATGCTCATAAGGATCGCCGGGGAAAGTGCGGCGGTCAAGGATATACTTGAGCTCCATTTCGGTTTGCATGCTCTTTTTGAGGATATGTTCGTGGTTTTTGTTGAGAAGGCTTGCAACGCCTGAACCGACAACGCCGTATCCCATTATTGCAACATACATTATAAAAGCCCCTTTCTCGGGATAATATTTAAAGTTACTATACATATTAACATACATTTTCAAAATAATAAAGAGAAAAATCAAACTTTATTTATATTTTGTGAATTTTTTCTTAGTTTCGTTGCGTTTTCAAGGGAATTAGTGTAAAATATTTACTGTACAGAGTTATTTATCTGTACGGGAGGTGCATTCTAAAATGGATATTGTCGAAAAAAGAAAAGGGACGCTGATAAATCTCTGCTTTTTCGGATTGGTCGGAGCGATTTACTATTTCTTCCTGAAATATGCCTTCTGGCTCGTTGCGCCGTTTGTTTTTGCGTTCCTGATTGCAATGTTTCTGCAAAAGCCTATAAGGGCAATTTCAAAGAAAACAAAAATAAAAAAAGGAATTATCGGAGCAATAGCCGTGTTGCTGATAATCGCAATTCTTGTCAGTGCAGTTGTTCTGGTCGGCTACAGAGTAGTTGTTGAATTCAGAGGCTTCGGTCAGTATATTATGCAGAAAATCGAGAATCTCCCGCAGTTTATTTCTTATGCCGAAAGCTGGGTGCTTGATAAAATCGCATTTCTGCCTGATTCAATTGAAAAAACCGCAACTGACGCAATAACTGAATTTGTTGATAATCTTCTGCTTGCGGCAAATGCAGAGCATTCGGAGTTGGTTTCCGGCAAATCCGAGCCGTCCGGACTCGGCGGATTCGATCTCTCAATGCTTGTGACACCACTTGGCGGACTGTGGTCAACTGCTAAGCAGATTCCTGCAATCCTTACAGCGGTTCTCATCAGCATAATCGCCTGCTTTTTCATTACATGCGATTACGATAATATCACAAGCCTGATAAAGAACAATGTTTCCGAAGCTCATGAAAATGCAATTGTCAAAACAAAAAGACTTTTCGGCGATATTCTCGGAAAAATGTTCAAATCATATGTGACGATCATTTTTATAACATTCTGCGAAATCTCCATCGGTCTTAATATATTAAAGCTTATCGGAGTTTATAACGGCGGATATATTCTTGTTATATCAATCTGCACGGCGCTGCTTGATATTCTTCCCGTTCTCGGAACGGGTACAGTGCTTGTTCCGTGGGCAGTAATCAGTCTCTTTACGGGCAACTACGGTCTCGGAATCGGTCTGCTGGTTGTTTATGCGCTCATCACAGTTATCCGTCAGATTCTTGAGCCGCATCTTGTTGCAATGAATGTCGGTCTTCCTCCGATTGTAACTCTTGCGGGAATGTATCTCGGACTCCAGATTTTCGGAGTGGTCGGAATTTTCATTGTTCCCATCACATTCTTCCTCCTCAAAGCGCTCAATGATGAGGGAATTATTCACCTCTGGGGCAGACAAAACACAGAGAAAACAGAATAAGAATTATTTCATAATCCCTGCGGATCGGTCTGCAGGGATTATTTTTTTGTGCGAATCATATAATTCTAAAGTACAATTTTTGTATATTTCGCTTTATTTCAATTCATTTTTAAAGCGCTAAAGCATTTTATTTCTTTGTTACAAAAAAATTCATAAAAAATCACAAAAAAGTCATTGAAATTGAATAACTTTTGTGATATAATCACAGACAATACGGTTGTTGTATAATCCGTAATAGTTTTATTTTCGCTCGGAACCCAGGTTCCTCACGGCGTATTTAAGGAGGAAACCCCCAATGAAATCCTACAGTGCAAAAGATATCAGAAACATCGTTCTCGCCGGCCACGGCGGCAGAGGTAAAACAACTCTTGCTGAAGCGATGCTTTACATTTCAAATGCAACCGACAGACTCGGCAGAGTTGCAGACGGTAACACCGTTCTCGACTTTGATGCAGAAGAAAAGAGAAGAAAGTGTTCAATAGCTTCCGCTATTGCTTCATTTGAATGGAAAAATACAAAAATTAACATTATAGATACTCCGGGTCTTTTTGACTTTGCAGGCGGCGTAAGCGAAGGCATGCGTGCAGCAGGTGCGGTTCTCATCGTTCTTGCTTCGGGCAGCACCCTCGATGTCGGCGCAGAAAAGGCTTATAAGGCAGCAACCGACAGAGGAATCAACAAGATGTTTGCAATCACCAAGTGCGACGGTGAAAATGCTCACTTCTACAAGACCTTTGATTCAATCAAGGAAGAATACGGCAACTCAATCTGCCCCGTTGTTGTTCCTTATGTTGAAGGCGACAAGGTTGTTTCATATGTTGACTTCTCGCGCAACGAAGCTTTCTCATATAAAGACGGCAAGCGTTCAGACGCTCCCATGCCCGAAAACGATGAGAGAACAAACAGAATGAGAGACGCTTTCATCGAGGCAGTTGCATGCGCCGATGAAGAGCTCATGGAAAAATTCTTTGAGGGTATTCCCCTTACAGACGAAGAAATCGACAAGGGTCTCAAGGCGGGTATTCTTGCAGGCGAAATCAGCCCTGTTTATGCTTGCTCAGGTTATCAGTGCGAAGCGGTTGACCTTATCAACAACAGTATCGTTCAGTCAGCTCCCGATGCAGCTTCCGTTGCATCAGAGGGCGACATTACATGCGACGAAAACGGACCTCTTGCAGCAATCTGCTTCAAGACCGTTGCTGACCCCTTTGTTGGCAAGATGTCATATTTCAAGGTTATTTCGGGTAAAATCACTCCCGATACTCCCGCATATAACGAGCGTACAGGCGAATCCGAAAGAATGGGCAAGCTTCTCTTCCCCAAGGGCGGCAAGCAGGAAGATGCTGCAGCAATTCTTGCAGGTGATATCGGTATCATCACAAAGCTTTCAAGCTTCAAGACCGGTGATACTCTCTGCGCTCCCAAGTCGGATATCAAGCTTAAGGGCGTAAACTTCCCCGCACCCTGCCTTCCCATGGCTGTCAAGGTTAAGAAGAAGGGCGAAGAAGATAAGGTCGCAGCAGGACTTAACAGACTTGCAGAAGAAGACCTTACCATCAGCTACACAACAAATACCGAAACCAAGGAGCAGATTATTTCAGGTCTCGGCGAGCAGCATCTTGACTCTGTTGTAACAAAGCTCAAGAACAAGTTTGGCGTTGAAGTTGACCTTACAGTTCCCAAGGTTGCTTACAGAGAAACAATCAGCAAGAAGGTTGCTGTACAGGGCAGACATAAGAAACAGTCAGGCGGCAGCGGTCAGTTTGGTGACGTTTGGATTGAATTTGAACATATCGAAGGCGAAGGCTTTGAGTTTGCGGAAAGAGTTGTTGGCGGCTCCGTTCCCAAGAACTTCTTCCCCGCAGTTGAAAAGGGTCTGCGCGAAGCTATCCTTAAAGGACCTCTTGCAGGTTACCCCGTAGTTGGTCTCAGAGCAACTCTTTATGACGGTTCATCACATCCCGTTGACTCAAACGAAATGGCATTCAAGATGGCTGCCAAGATTGCATATAAGAACGGTATGCCTCAGGCTAATCCCAAGCTTCTTGAACCCTACGGTTCTCTTAAGGCTTACATGCCCGGCGACAACCTCGGCGATATCATGGGCGACATCACCAAGAGAAGAGGTCGCGTTCTCGGCATGGGTCCCTGTGAGGATGATCCCAAGATGCAGGAGCTTGTAGCTGAAGTTCCCATGTCGGAAATGGGCGATTTTGCAACAGTTCTCCGTTCCGTAACAGTCGGCAGAGGCTATTTCTTCTTTGAGTTTGATCATTATGAAGCAGCTCCCGAAGCAGTTGCACAGAAGGTTATCGAAGAAGCTAAGCTCGAGGCAGACGACGAATAATATAATTAAACAAAAACAGAGGCTTGTAGCGGTAAATCCGTTACAAGCCTTTTTCTGTAAAAAAACAGGCACTCGCACGAGTGCCTGTTGATTTTCAGTTTATTGTGTATGAATCGATTTCTGTCTGAATTTCTTTGAGCAGGGCGTTGAGTGCCTGCTGTTTTGTGCCGTTCAGGGTGCAGCCTGCAGCGCCCATATGTCCGCCGCCACCGAGCCTTTTGCAGATTGCAGAAGCATCAATGTCGCCGTGAGTTCTGACCGAAGCCTTGAAGTTTCCGTCCTTGAGCTCACGCATTGTTACACCGACAAGCACACCTTCAATCTGTCTGGGCAGATTTGAGAGGCGGTCAACTTCGCTTTCATCAGAGCCGCTCCTTTTATACATATCCTGCGTTACGCAGATAACTGCACAGCGGTCTGAGAAATACATTCTGAGGCTGTCAAGAGCGAGTCTTTCGAGTGCGGCAAATGTTTTTGTTTTTGTCTCAAAGAAAACCTGAATAATATTGTAAGTATCTGCACCGAGTGCGGCAAGCTTCGAAGCGATTTCGAATGTTCTCACGGTTGTGTTTGAAAAACGGAAACAGCCTGTGTCCGTTGTAACGCCCGTGAAGAGGCACGATGCGATGTGCGGTGTGATTTCGGCTTCGAGATGTCGGATAAGCAGATAAATCATCTCTGCGGTTGAAGCTGAATCCGCTTCAAGCCAGACCTTCTCGGCATACATAAGGTTTGAACCGTGGTGGTCGATGCAAAGATTGATTTTTCCCGCATATATTCCTTCGAATTCCCTGCCGAGCAGCTTCGTGTCCGCAATATCGATAGCTGCAATCAGTTCAGGTTCAAATTCTTCGTTTACCAATCCCTCAAACATAAATCCGAAGTCCTTGGGAATGGGGTCGCCGCACTTCACCGAGACGGTTTTGCCCATCGAGCGGAGTGCCGCCGCAAGAGCGGTTGCGCTGCCGAGGGTGTCACCGTCGGGGTGTGCATGGCAAAGAAGAAGTATTCTGTTATTATCTTTTAAGATTTTCGCTGTTTCCAACAGGTCGATTCTCATTCAATTAAACCCCTTATAACCGCTGAAATGAGTCGGTTTTTATTCGGTAATATCTCCGAGCATTTTGGTTATTCCCATGCCTTTTTCAATAGAATCGTCGGCAACGAATTTGAGCTCGGGAGTTTTTCTCAGATGAAGTCTTTTTCCGACCTCTCTGCGGATATAGCCTGTTGCGCTTGTGAGCCCTTTAACCGCAAGCTTGGCGGTTTCGATACCTTCCATTGCGCTGACATAAACCTTTGCAAATGAAGCGTCTGAGCTTACTTCAACATTAACAACAGTGAGCATACCCTGAATTCTGGGATCCTTGAGTTCACGCATAATCGATGCGATTTCTCTGCGGATATCTTCCGATACCCTGTCTATTCTGTATCCTGCCACGGTAAATTCACCTCAATCAGTCTTCTCTGTATTCCTCAGTGATGAAGAATTCGAAGACATCGCCTTCCTTGATATCGTTATATTTATTCAGACCGATACCGCAATCGTAGCCCGAAGCAACTTCCTTAACATCATCTTTGAAGCGCTTGAGTGAAGCCATTTCGTCCTCGGTGATAACGATACCGTCACGGACAACTCTTACCTTTGCGTTTCTAGTTACCTTACCGTTTGTAACATGGCAGCCTGCAATGTTGCCGACAGAGGAAATCTTAACAACCTGACGAACCTCTGCCTTACCGATATCAACATCTCTGAATTTCGGAGCAAGCATACCCTTGATAGCGGCCTGGATTTCTTCAATGCAGTCATAGATAACTCTGTAGGTTCTGATTTCAACGCCGTCACGCTCTGCGTTGTCTGCTGCAACGTTGTCGGGTCTTACATTGAAGCCGACGATGATTGCGTTTGATGCGTTTGCAAGCATAACGTCGCTTTCGCTGATTGCGCCAACACCGCTGTGGATAACCTTGACGCGGACTTCTTCGTTTGTGAGCTTGACAAGGCTCTGCTTAACAGCTTCTGCCGAGCCCTGAACGTCAGCCTTGATGATAACATTGAGGTCCTTGAGCTCGCCTTCCTTGATGGAAGCGAAGAGGTTATCAAGAGTAACCTTCTGGAATTCCTTGAACTGCTCTTCCTTTGCCTTGCTCTTTCTCTGCTCAACAAGCTCTCTTGCAAGACGCTCATCGTTAACTGCGTCAAAGCCGTCGCCGGCCTGAGGAACTTCTGCGAGACCCATGATTTCAACGGGAACGGAGGGACCTGCGGTGTTAACCTTTCTGCCCTTATCGTCAACCATAACTCTGACACGGCCTACAGCTGTGCCTGCAACGATGATATCGCCTGAATGAAGAGTACCGTTCTGAACAAGAAGGGTTGAAACGGGGCCTCTGCCCTTATCAAGTCTTGCTTCAATAACAACGCCCTTTGCGGAGCGGTTGGGGTTAGCCTTGAGCTCCTGAACCTCAGCAACAAGAAGAACGGATTCAAGAAGCTTGTCGATACCCATTCTTGTATGTGCAGAAACAGGAACGCAGATTGTGTCGCCGCCCCATTCTTCGGGAACGAGCTCATGCTCTGTGAGCTGCTGAAGAATTCTGTCGGGGTTAGCGGTGGGTTTATCCATTTTGTTGATAGCAACGATGATCTGAACGCCCGCTGCCTTTGCGTGGTTGATAGCTTCGATTGTCTGAGGCATGATACCGTCATCAGCAGCAACAACAAGGATTGCGATGTCGGTTGCCATTGCGCCTCTGAGACGCATTGATGTGAATGCGGCGTGACCGGGAGTGTCAAGGAAGGTAATCTTCTGACCGTTGAGGTCAACTCTGTAAGCACCGATGTGCTGAGTGATGCCGCCTGCCTCAGTTGTGGTAACGGATGTGTTTCTGATAGCGTCGAGAAGTGAAGTCTTACCGTGGTCAACGTGACCCATAACAACAACAACGGGGTCTCTTGTGACAAGATCCTTTTCGTCGTCGATGTGGTCATCGATGATTCGGTCTTCAATTGTGATAACAACTTCTTTCTCGACCTTTGCGCCGAGCTCTTCTGCAACGATGGCTGCGGTGTCATAGTCGAGAACCTCGTTTACGGTTGCCATCTGACCGAGAGTGAAGAGCTTCTTGATAACTTCAGCCGCTGTCATCTTGAGCATAGCAGCAAGCTCACCGACGGTGATTTCCTCGGGAAGCTTGAGAAGCATCTGAGGTTTCTTTGCTCTTTCAGCAGCAATTCTCTTAAGTCTTTCGGCTTCAGTTTCACGCTTTGATGAACGCATTCCGCCCTGCTTTTTATACTGCTGACTCTTCTGCTTGATTTTCTGCTTCTGAGTTGAGTTTTCGTGCTGCTTTGTCTTGTTTGTGGGAGCGATGTTTTCGTATCTCTCGTTATATTTTTCGAGGTCAACATTGTCTGCTCTTGTGTCAATGGTGCGCATTTCGCCCTTTGTTCTTGACTGCATGGGCTTGTTTTCTTTTTCTTTCTTTTTCTCGCCCTGCTGCTGAGGCTGCTTTGCGGGCATGGGAGGAAGCTTGCTGTTACCGGGCTTGACGTTGTTTGCGGGAGCGGGTTTCTTTTCTTCCTTCTTTGCCTCGGGCTTCTTCTCGGGAGCCTTTTTGGCTTCGGGCTTCTTTTCTGCCTTTGCCTCTTCTTTCTTTTCTTCCTTCTTTTCTTCGGGAGCGGGAGCAGCTTCTTTCTTTTCTTCTGCTGCTTCAGGTGCTGCCTCTTCGGACAAAGCTTCTTCTTTTTTAGCCTTCTTGGGCTCGGGTTTTGCGTAGTTGAAATACTCATTAAGGTCAGCAACCTCGTGCTCCTTGGTGAATGTTTCAAATATCATATCAAGCTCGTCTTCTTCAAGAGCGGTCATGTGCTTTTTCTGACCGTCGAAGTATTTGCCGAGCAAGTCAACAACTATGTTGCTTTTTATATCGAAGTCCTTTGCGACCTCATGTACTCTGTATTTATTTATCATTGATTAACCTCCCCTTAGAGTGGCGGGTGCAATCCGAACTGTGTTTTTTATCGGATGATTTCCGCCTTTTCTTCGTTAAAATACTCGCAAATCCAAAACCTTTCAAACTCGAAATCCCGAAAAGCAGCGAAAAGACTCGCTTTCCAGCATAGTTTGGATTGCTCCCGTCACTCTGCTGTAGTGTTCAGAAGCCCAAGCATAGTTTTTGCAAAGCCTTCATCGTTTACTGTTACCACGGCAGATTTCAGCCCCGCGGCGTGACCTATTTCATCCATTGAGGATAATAATGTTCTGACAGGAATTTTTCTGCCGTCAAAGCCTGCTTCGCGCTCAATTTCTTTTCTCAGTCTCTCCGAAGAGTCGCTGCTGAGCAGACAGAGCTTTGCGCTTTTGCTTCTGAGCGAACCCACCGCTGCGTCGTGACCGCAGCTGAGCTTACCTGCCCTTCGGCACATACCGAGAAGAGAGAGCAGCTTCGGATTATCCGTCATTTTTCAGCTCTTCCTCCATTTTATCGTAAACTCCGTCCGGTATAACGCAGGAAAATGCGTTTTCAAATCTTTTTGCTTTCCTTGCCTTTACAAGACATTCAAGATTATGGCACACATAAGCTCCTCTGCCGGGCTTTTTGCCTGTCAGATCAAGCGAAACTTCGCCTTCGGGGCTTCTGACAACTCTTACAAGCTCCTTTTTGGGCTTCATTTCGTTGCAGCCTGTGCATTTTCTCATCGGAATACGGCGGGTAGGCATTGGTTCAACTCCTTAAGTAGTTTTTATTCTTCGTCAAAATTGATAACGGGTTCTTCGGTTTCGGGATTGATGTCGATTTTCCAGCCTGTGAGCTTAGCTGCGAGGCGGGCGTTCTGACCCTTGTTACCGATTGCAAGTGAAAGCTGGCTGTTGGGAACAACAACTCTGCATGATTTCTCTTCTTCGCTGATAACTGTTACGGAAATAACATCTGCGGGAGCAAGAGAAGCTGCAACAAATTCTGCGGGATTCTCGCTGTAGCGTACAACATCGAGCTTTTCGCCGCCGAGCTGGTCAACGATTCTGTTGACTCTTGCGCCTCTCTGACCGATACATGCGCCGACAGGATCAACGTTTTCATCTGCACTGTAAACAGCAATCTTGCTTCTTGAGCCTGCTTCACGGGATACTGATTTGATTTCAACTGTACCGTCGAAGATTTCGGGAACTTCGCTTTCGAGAAGGCGCCTTACAAGACCGGGATGTGTTCTTGAAATTGTTGCTCTGGGACCCTTTACCGCATCCTTGACATCTGCGATGTAAACCTTGACAAGGTCGCCCTCGGTGAAGCTGTCTGAGGGAAGCTGCTCTGAGCGGAGAAGCTTGCCTGTGAGCTTGCCGATTTCAACGATAGCATCAAGAGTCTGGGGATCAATCTTTGAAATCTTTGCGGTAACGATTTCCTGATTCTTGTTGTGGAATTCTTCTCTCATCTGACCGTGCTCAGCTTCTCTGATAGCCTGACGGAGAATGTGTTTGCCCTTTTCTGCAGCGATACGGCTGACTTCCTTTGTTTCAAGCTCGATTTCAATGATATCGCCGGGCATGGCGTTCTTCTTGAATCTCTGAGCCTGCTCGGGAAGCAAATCCTCATCGGGGTCAACGATTTCGGAAACAACATTCTTGCGGACAAAAACTCTCATATCTTTTTTGTCCTTGTCGATTTCACAGAAAACGATGTCCTTATTATTATAGTCTCTTTTTACTGCAGTTACGATTGCTCTCTGGATTCCTTCAAAAAGAAGGTCCTCTGAGATACCCTTTTCTTTGCCGAGCAGTTTTACTGCCTCGAAAAACTCACTGTTGTTCATTTTTTCTTACCATTCCTTTCAATAGAAGCATATATGAAAACTAAAAATTAAAAACTGAAATCGTCAAGCTTTACATAGCTTGTTTCTTTGCGGTCAATCATCATTGCGCTGCCGTCTTCAAGGCGGAGGGTGAACTGTTTTCCGTCCGAGCTTTCGAGAATTCCTGCAAACTCACGCTTTCCGTCAAGAGCTCTGATGAGCTTAACCTTAATTTTTTCGCCGAGGCATGCCTCAAAATGAGTATCCCTTGTGAGGTCTCTCTCAACTCCGGGGGATGAAACCTCGAGACAGTAGCTCTGCTCGATGGGGTCAGCCTCGTCAAGAGGTTTGTCGATTGCACGGCTCATGTTTTCACAGTCGTTAATCGAAATACCGCCGTCCTTATCAATGAATATGCGCAAAAACCAGTCTGCGCCTTCCTTAACAAAACGAATGTCCCAGATATCAAGACCGAGCTCTTTTGCGATGGGCTCTGCGATATCCCAGACAGCGGCAACTGTGTTTCCGCCCTTACCTTTTGCCATAACAAATTCTCCTTTATTTCTGATTGTGAATAATTATCCGGACATAAACAAAAGAGCGGGTCGCCCCACTCTCATACATTACACATAATCCTACTGTCAATAGTTTAACACAGATGTTTAAAAATATCAACCCTTTTTATTGAAAAAATATTGATATAAATATAAAATAGGTGTAAAATAACACTATTCAGTTCAAAATCGAGGTCAAATAATATGGTAGTTGATTTCCACACTCACTGTTTTCCCGATAAAATAGCAGCAAAAGCAATGGAACAGCTGAGACTTCGTTCAGGCATTCTTGAGCCGTTTCATGACGGCACGGTCAGCGGTCTTGTTTCGCTTCAGAAAAGAAGCGGAGTTGATTATTCCGTAGTGCTCAACATTGCAACGAACCCTCATCAGCAGACGAATGTCAATAATTTTGCAATCTCTCTCAAAGAGGTTGAAGGAATTGTTCCGTTCGGCAGCGTTCATCATGACAGTCCCGATGCTCTTGCGGAGCTCGAGAGGCTTGCGGAAAACGGGATAAAAGGAGTCAAGCTTCACCCCGATTATCAGGAGTTTTACTGCGATGACGATAAAATGCTTCCGATTTATGAAAAAATCGGTGAGCTCGGTCTAGTGACTGTTTTTCATTGCGGACTCGATATGGGCTATCCCAGACCCGTGCACTGCGACCCTAAAAGGCTTGCGGGCATTTTGCCGTCATTCGGCGGCACACCTGTTGTTGCCGCTCATTTCGGGGGTCTTGCCGCATGGGATGAAACCGAAAAATACCTTGTAGGAACAGAGATTTATCTTGACACCGCATACAGCTACGGCATGCTTCCTCCGAAAATCGCAATGCCGATCATCAAGGCGCACGGAGCGGATAAAATTCTTATGGGCAGCGATGCGCCGTGGAGCAATCCTGCTCACTATGTAGATTTTGTTGATTGTCTTGCGATTTCCGATGAAGAAAAACAAGCAATCCTCGGCGGAAACGCACAAAGATTGCTCGGTTTATAATCAGTTTTTCAGTTCATCGAGAGTCATTTCAAATGCGGGAAGAAATTCTTCAATAAAAATCTTTGCTTCAGGCATATCAAGCTTTTCGATGCTTTCTTTTATGCCTTCTCCTGCCTTGATAAATTCGCTGTTGCCCGCCTTTCTTTCTTCGAGACATTTTATGAGTGCGCTGATTTTGTCCGCAGCCTTGACAAGCTTCCATAATTCAGCGTCAGCGTCATCTGCAATAAGAAGAGGAGAGAATTCATTTCTGAAATCCTCGGGCAGCATTTCAACAAGGCTTCTGCAGGCGTTTTCTTCAACGGTTTTGTAAGCGTTGCGCACCTCGTCGCTGTAGTATTTGACGGGAGTGGGCATGTCGCCCGTAAGCGTTTCGGGTGCATCGTGAAAAAGACCGAGAAGAGCGGCCCTTTCACCGTTGACATTTCCGCCGAAGCGCTTGTTTTTTATAACTGCAAGAGCGTGTGCGATAACCGCAACCTCAAAGCTGTGTTCGCTTAAATTTTCGCTGTGCTCATTTCTCATGAGAGCCCAGCGGTTGATATATTTCATTCTTGAAACCATTGCAAAAAATCCGTTATCCATAATTACCTCCGCGTTGATTTATTCTATAATACCACAACATTTTTCTTTTTTCAATAATATATTACGAAAGGGGGATACCGATGAAATACTGCAAATATTGCTTTGCCGAGCTTAATTCCGACACCGAATTCTGCACCGAATGCGGATTCAACGGACATCTTAAAGAGAACAAGGGAACTCTTGAAATCGGAACAATGCTGAAAGACAGATATGTTCTCGGAGGCGTTTTTTCTCAGGGCGGCGGCTTCATTTCTTATTATGCGTACGATAAAAAGAGAGGGAGGAGCGTAAAAATAACCGAGTTTTTTCCTAAAATGCTTGTTTCCCGTCAGGGTACGAAGATTTCATGCCGTTCAGCAGAAAACAAAGAAAAATATGAAGCGGCGGTTCTGAAGCTCAGCTCAATTTTTGAAAAGCTGAAAAGAATTTCATCGGAATCCGTGCTTGATGTTTCTGACTGCTTCAAAGAAAACTCTGTTTTTTATTATGTTGTACCAACCGAGAAAAGGCGTCCGCTTTCCTCTAAAACGGGCAACGGGAAAAAGCTTGAGCAGAACGAAACGCTTAAACTTCTTTCTCCGCTGACAGAATGTCTGAAAAAGATGCATCAATCGGGCGTTTTTCACGGCTCGGTCAATCCTTATAATGTTCTGTGCGATGAGAACGGTAATGTTGTATCTCTTACGGGCTATACATATCCGCCCAAGTCAACGGCAACTTCGTTTGACGCTCCTGAGAAGAAGCTCGGTGTGGTCGAGTGCGGCGCATGGACGGATATTTATTCACTTGGAGCCATTATCTATGAGGCTTCAACGGGCGCACTGCCGATTTCCGCAGAAGAGAGAGAAAAAGGCAGAGAGCTTGTTTTTCCGAAGGATTTTGACCCGAAGTCAAAGAGTGTTATTGAAAAAGCGATGAGCTTAAAGCCCGCTGAACGCTACAGAAGCGTTGATGAATTCCTTGCAGCTTTCACCGAAAAAGAAAAGGCAATGCCTGCAAAATCGTCTCAAAAACAAAAAGAAACGGGCAGAAAAATTGTTATGGCATTAGCTGTGATTTGTCTCATAGTAAGTCTCGGAATTCTTCTGAATTACTATGTAATAGAGCCCTATATTGCGTCGAAAAGAAATGACGATATCGTTTCGATGGTTGAATCAACAACCGAGCCGACTGTTGACCCGTGGATTGCAATAAGAGAGAAATATCCCGATGTTATATTTCCGCAGAAGATGAATCCCGCTTTTGCCGATATCTATGCGGCAAACACTGATTTTGCGGGCTGGGTATCAATTCCCGGGCTTGATATCAACACCGCCGTTGTTCAGGCTGAAGATAACGATAAATATCTCCGCCGTGATTTTTACGGCAATTCAACCTCATACGGCGCACCGTTCTTTGATTACAGAAACGCTATGATGACCCTTGACCGCAACACGGTTATTTACGGCCACAACATGAGGCATGACGATAAGATTTTCGGAACTCTTGAAAAATACAGAGAAACCGAAACCTTCAAGCAGAATCCCATCATAAAAATGAGCACACTCTATGGTGATTATACTTTCAAAATCTATGCCGTATTCATTTCAAACAGCAAGATGCGTGACGATAACGGAAAGATTTTCAACTATATCTTCACCGATGCAACCACCGACAAGTTTGCAAAATACATTGAGGAGATTGATAAGCGCAAGCTTTACACAACGGGCGTTGAGCTTTCTCCCCACGACAAAATCCTTACTCTTTCAACCTGTTGCTATGATTTTGAAGATGCAAGGCTTGTTGTTGTCGGCAGACTTCTGCGCGAAGGCGAGAGCGAATCGGTTGACACATCAAGAGTCATTATAAACGGAAATCCCAAATTCCCGCAGGCTTATTACGATGCCAAAAGGCTCGATAATCCTTATAAAAATGACCCGATTTTATTCGATTAAAGGAGTATGAATATGAAATTCCTGATTGTTGTTGATATGCAGAATGATTTTATTGACGGCGCACTCGGAACAAAGGAAGCAGTTGCGATTCTTCCGGCGGTTAAAGAGAAAATAAAGAATTTTGACGGCAGAGTGATTTTCACAAGAGACACTCACGAAGCGGATTATCCTTCAACTCAGGAGGGAAGAAATCTGCCCATTGAGCATTGCATAAAAGACTCCGACGGCTGGCAGATAAATGCAGAGCTTGAAGCATTAAGAAAGGAAGATGCGGTTGACAAGCCGTCATTCGGAAGCATTGAGCTTGCCTGCATGCTTAAGGAATACGATGAAAAAGAGAAAATCGAAAGCATTGAGCTTGTCGGTCTGTGTACCGATATCTGCGTTATCTCAAACGCAATGATAATCAAAGCTTATCTGCCCGAAATTCCTATTTCTGTTGACGCTTCCTGCTGCGCAGGCGTTACCCCCGAAAGCCATGAAAATGCGCTTAACGCAATGGCGATGTGTCAGATAAAAATTGAAAACAGATGACTTTCACAGCAAAATACTTTAAATCGCTAAAGCTTTTTTGCCGAAAAGTCTTGACAAACCGAAATATCGGTGATATTCTATATGCAACGCAAGTCAAAGAGGTATTTTTTAATGAATAGAAACGTTTTTTCAGCAGCATATTTTTACTTTTACTTTATCAAGTAATTTGATAGGGTTTGTTAAGTTTTGCTGAAAACGGATAAGAGATGTAATCAATCCCCGCAGTGAAATTTACACTGCGGGGTTATTTTTTTGAAAAAACTCTAAACATTTTATCGGAGGTATGTTAAAATGGTTGTTACAGTTAAAAAGGGAACAGACGAATCCCAGATACAGAATCTGATTGAATGGCTCAGAAGTCTCGGCCTTGAAATTCACCGAAGCAACGGCGAGTATGAATCAGTCCTCGGTCTTGTCGGCGATACAAGCCATGTTGACACCGACCTTATCAGCGGTCTTAATATAGTAAGCAATGTAACGAGAATCAGTGAGCCTTATAAAAGCGCGAACCGAAAGTTCCACCCCGACGATACGGTTATCGATATCGGCGGAGTAAAGATAGGCGGCGGTAACTTCCAGTTCATCGCAGGTCCTTGCTCCATTGAATCGCCCGCTCAGATTTGCGAAATTGCAAAGGACGTCAAGGCTGCTGGTGCAAGTCTTCTCAGAGGCGGCGCATTCAAGCCGAGAACATCTCCTTATGCATTCCAGGGAATGAGAGGCGAGGGGCTGAAGCTTCTCGAAGAGGCAAAGAAGGCAACTGGCGCACCGATTGTTACCGAGATTATGGATCTCTCGCATCTGCCTCTGTTTGAAAATGTTGATGTTATTCAGGTCGGCGCAAGAAATATGCAGAATTTTGAGCTTCTCAAGGAGCTCGGAAAAACAGATAAGCCAATCCTTCTCAAGAGAGGTCTTGCCGCAACGATGGAAGAGCTTCTCATGAGCGCAGAATACATTATGGCGGGCGGTAACTCAAAGGTTATGCTCTGCGAAAGAGGCATACGCACTTTTGAGCCCTACACCAGGAACACAATGGATATTTCCGCAATTGCACTGCTCAAGGAAAAGACACATCTTCCGATTATTGCTGACCCCAGCCACGCAGCGGGCATGGCAAGAATGGTTCGTCCTCTTGCTCTTGCGGCTGTTGCTGCAGGCGCAGACGGTCTTATGATTGAGGTGCATAACAATCCCGCAAAGGCTCTTTGCGACGGACCTCAGTCACTCAGACCCGAAGAATTTGCAAAGGTTGTTAAAGAAGCTCTTGCAATAAGAGAAATAATGACAAAATTTTAATCCGGTGGTATAATTATGATTATTGGTGTAGCAGGTCTCGGTCTGATAGGCGGCTCGCTTGCAAGAGCACTGACCGAGAGCGGCAAGCATGAGGTTTACGGCTATGATATCAACAAATCCTCTGTTCTTGCCGCAAAGCTTGTCGGCGCAATCAAGGATGAGCTGACTGAAGAAAAAATTGAAAATTGCGATATGATTATTGTTGCTCTCTATCCGCATGATACAGTTGATTTTGTCCTCAGAAATGCGGGAAGAATCAAGAAAGAAGCAATCGTGATTGACTGCGGCGGTGTCAAGCGCCTCATCTGCGGCGAATGCGAAAAAGCGGCAGAGGAAAACGGATTTTATTTCATCGGTGCTCACCCGATGGCGGGCACTCAGTTTTCGGGCTTCACCCGTTCAAGAGGCAATCTCTTCAAGGGTGCAACGATGATACTTACCCCCAAGGATAATACGGATATAAAAATTCTTTATAAACTCAGAACGGTGCTTGACGATGCGGGCTTCGGTGAGGTGAACTTAACCTCACCCGAGGAGCATGACAGAGTTATCGCTTTCACATCTCAGCTTCCGCATATCATTTCAAACGCTTATGTCAAGAGCCCTGCAGCAATCCATCAGAAGGGCTTTTCAGCAGGAAGCTACAGAGATCTGACTCGTGTTTCAAAGCTCAATGAGCCGATGTGGACAGAGCTGTTCTTCGTGAATAAAGACAATCTTATCAACGAAATTGACTTTCTGGTTGAAAAGCTCAGCGAATACAGCGAGGCTTTGAAAACAGATGATAAAGAAAAGCTGGTTGCCCTTCTCAGAGAGGGTACGGACAGCAAAAAACAGGCAAAGTAGGTTTGATTTATGGAAACAATCCTTGTTAATGCTTCAAAAGAATATGAGGTTATAATCGGAGCGGATATTCTCGGCTCGCTCGGCGAAAGATGCGTTTCGCTTCTCGGCAAAAACAGGGCTGTCATCGTAACCGACAGCAATGTTGCTCCCTTGTGGCTTGAAAAAGCTGAAAAATCTCTTAAAGAGGCGGGCATTGACACCGTAAGCTTCATTTTTGAGGCGGGCGAAGAGTCAAAATGCAAGGAAACTCTGTTTGAGCTTCTTGAGTTTATGGCTGAAAACAGACTGACACGCACCGACTTTGCCGTTGCTCTCGGCGGCGGCGTAACGGGCGATATGACGGGTCTTGCCGCTTCGCTTTATCTCAGAGGCATTCCGTTTGTTCAGGTGCCGACAACTCTGCTTGCGGCGGTTGATTCATCTGTCGGCGGCAAAACTGCTGTTAATCTTACCGCAGGCAAGAATCTCATGGGCGCATTCTATCAGCCTTCGATTGTTCTTTGCGATATACTTACCCTCGGAACTCTTTCCGATGATGTTTTTGCGGACGGAATGGCAGAGGTTATCAAATACGGCGTTATCTATGACAGAGCTCTTTTTGATGCGGTCAGAGGCGGAAACGTCAAGGATAATCTTGAGAAAATAATCGCACGCTGCGTTGAGCTTAAAAGAGATGTTGTTGCAAAGGATGAATTCGACAAAGGCGAAAGACAGCTTCTCAATTTCGGTCACACGATGGCGCATTCGATTGAAAAATGCAGCAATTTTGAAGTTTCTCACGGCAGTGCGGTTGCAATCGGCATGGTAATTGCCGCAAGAGCCGCTGCAAAGCTCGGCTGGAGCAAAGAGGACTGCACCGAAGAAATAATCAGTGCCGTAACGGCAAATTCTCTTCCCTGCAAGTGCGGCTACAGCCCTGCAGACCTTGCAGATGCCGCGCTTTCGGATAAAAAGCGTGCAGGCGACAGCATTTCATTTGTTGTTCCTGAGGTTATCGGTAACTGCTATCTTAAAAAGGTTTCTGTTGATGTGCTCAGAGAAATCGCAGAGTGCGTATAAATACGGAGTTGTTTATGGATATAAAAATCACTCCCTCGCCGCTCTCGGGCTGTATTGAGGGGATTGCATCAAAATCGGTTGCGCACAGAGCGCTGATTTGCGCCTGTCTTGCAGAAGGACCGAGCAAAATAAAAATCAACACCACCTCTCAGGATATCGAAGCAACGGTTTCGTGCCTGAGGGGTATGGGTGCTTTTATAGAACAAAACGGGAACGTATATTCCGTTGAGCCGATAAAGAAAACTCCGCCCCTCGCAAAAATCGATTGCGGCGAAAGCGGCTCAACCCTGCGTTTTTTGCTGCCCGTTATCTGTGCATTGGGCATGAATGCAGAGATATCAGGCAGTGGAAGGCTTCCCGAAAGACCCTTGTCACCGCTCAAAGAAGAGCTTATCAGAGCGGGCGCATCGATATCCGTTGAATTTCCGCTGCGTGTTTCGGGCAGAATTGCCTGCGGAGATTATTCGATTAAGGGCAATGTCAGCTCGCAGTTTGTGACGGGCCTGCTCATGGCGCTTGCGGCGGCGGACGGCGAAAGCAGAATAAATCTTATTCCGCCCGTTGAGTCAAGACCGTATATCGACATAACTCTCTCCGTGCTCAAAAGCTTCGGAGTTGAGGTAAGAGAAGATAACAATACATTTTATATCAGAGGCGGCAGTATTAAAGGCAGTGAGTTTGCCGTTGAATCGGATTGGTCGAACGCCGCATTCTGGCTCTGCTCGGGAGTGCAGGTGAGCGGACTCAATCCCGACTCGGCTCAGGGCGACAAAGCGATAATTGATGTCCTGAGAAAAATGGGCGCAGGGATCATTCGGAACGGTGATGCATACAAAGCTGATGTTTCGGTGCTCAAGGGTGCTGTAATTGATGCCTCGCAGATACCCGATGCCGTGCCCGTCATTGCGGCGATTGCCGCAACCGCAGAGGGTAAAACGGTTATTTGCAACGCTCAGAGGCTCCGCATAAAAGAGAGCGACAGAATTGTTTCAACCGCTCAGATGCTCCGCTCGCTCGGTGCAGATGCAAAAGAGACCGAGGACGGACTTATAATCAGCGGAAAGAGAGTTCTTTCGGGCGGCACGGTCGATTCGTTCAATGACCACAGAATAGCGATGGCGGCAGCAGTTGCGGCGGCGAAATGTGAGGGAGATGTCATAATCACCGATGCAGGCGCCGTAAAAAAATCGTATCCTGATTTCTATAAAGATTATAATAAGCTTGGAGGTCACGCCGATGTCCTGTAATTACGGAGAAAAAATCAAAATCACAATATTCGGTCAGTCTCATTCCGAGGCAATGGGCGTTGTCATTGACGGATTGCCCGCAGGCTTTGAGCTTGACCTTGAAAGAATACAGGCTTTCATGAGCCGCCGTGCGCCGGGCAGAAATGCAATGTCAACCTCAAGAGTTGAGGCAGATAAATTCAATATCGTTGCGGGTGCGGTAAACGGCGTTACCTGCGGCGCACCGCTTTGCGCAATAATCGAAAACACAAATCAGCGCTCGGGCGATTATGACAAGCTGAAAATGCTTCCCCGACCTGCCCACAGCGATTTTGCCGCTTACATAAAGCATAACGGCTTCAATGATATCCGAGGAGGAGGCAATTTCAGCGGAAGGCTGACAGCCCCTCTCTGCTTTGCGGGTGCGGTATGCATGCAGATGCTCGAAAAGAAGGGTGTTTATATCGGCGCTCACATTGCAAAAATCAAGAATGTTTCTGACGAAAGCTTCGATCCGGTCAATGTCAGCCAATCGGACCTGGCGGCTGTTTCCGAGAAGCTTCTTCCCGTCATCAACGATGACTGTGCCGACAAAATGAGAGCGGCAGTGCTTGAAGCAAAGTCAAACGGAGACTCTGTCGGAGGAATAATCGAATGCGCCGTTATCGGTCTTGAAGCAGGCTTCGGTGAGCCCATGTTCGGCGGAATTGAAAACAAAATATCCGCTGCAGTTTTCGGAATTCCCGCAGTAAAGGGAATAGAATTCGGCTCGGGCTTTGCGGGCTGCAGCCTTTTCGGAAGCGAAAATAACGATGAATTTACGGTCGATAACGGAAAAATAAAGACCGTCACAAATAACCACGGAGGTATCCTCGGTGGAATAACCTCGGGGATGCCCGTTATCTTCCGTTGCGGAATCAAGCCGACTCCGTCAATTGCAAAAGAGCAGCAGACAGTCAATCTTTCGACGGGCGAAGAGGAAAAGCTTGTTATCGGCGGCAGACATGATCCCTGCATTGTTCAGCGTGCAGTGCCCTGCGTTGAAGCGGCGGCGGCAATTGCGCTTGCAGAGTATATTCTTTGATAGAGGTAAAAAGAAATGGACTTAAAAGAACTAAGAATTGAAATAGATAATATCGATAAAGAGCTGACTGCGCTTTTCAAAAGAAGAATGGAAATTGCGGCAGGCGTTGCACAGTATAAGAAAGAGAACTCCATGCCCGTTTTCGACAGAGAAAGAGAAAGAGCCGTTCTTAATACCGTAACGGAAAGAATGCCCGAAGAGCTTCAGGTTTACACCAAAACTCTTTACCAGACGGTTTTTGATCTCAGCCGTTCTTATCAGAAAAAGCTTATTTTTCCCGAATCGAATCTTTCAAAGCTTCTGACTCAGGTTATAGAAAGCACCCCGTCGGTACGCCCCGAAAGAGCGGTTGTTGCCTGCCAGGGCGTTGAAGGCGCGTATTCTCAGTTTGCCTGCGATAAGATCTTCCCTTATCCCTCCATCATGTATTTTTCATCGTTTGAGGATGTTTTCAAGGCAGTTGACAGCGGCCTTTGCCGTTACGGAATTCTGCCCGTTGAAAACAGCACCGCAGGCTCAGTTACAAAGGTTTATGACCTTATGAATCAGCATAAATTCTACATTACGCACAGCACCCGTCTTTTTATCGGTCATGCGCTTCTTGCTCCCGAGGGTGCAACGGTTGAGGGAATCAAAGAGATTTTCTCCCACGAGCAGGCAATCAATCAGTGCTCGGATTTCATCGCTTCAATCGGTGCAAAGGTAACTGTTTGCGAGAATACTGCCGCAGCGGCAAAAATGGTTGCTGAAAGCGGAAGAACAGACTGCGCCGCAATCGGCTCAAAGGATTGCGCCGACCTTTATAATATCAATGTTATCAAAAGCTCGATTCAGAATAACGGTAACAATTATACCCGCTTTATTTGTATCTCGAAGACCCCCGAAATCTATCCCGGCGCAAAGAAAACGAGTATCATGATGAGCATTCCTCACAGACCGGGTTCGCTCTATAACATTATTTCAAGATTTGCCGCTCTCGGGCTCAACATGACAAAGCTTGAAAGCCGACCTATTGCGGGCAGTAACTTTGAATTCATGTTCTATTTTGATATTGATGCATCGGTCTATTCCGAAAATCTCAGAACTCTTCTCAGCGAGCTTGAGCACGATGTTGAGCAGCTGAGCTATCTCGGCAGTTATACAGAGGACTAAAAGTATGAATAACAAATTCGGTTTACTCGGCAGAAAGCTCGGACATTCGCTTTCGCCGCAGATTCATGATTTGCTCTGCGATTATGAATATAAATTATATCCCACTGAGCCTGAAAAGCTTGATGAATTCTTTTCAAGCGAAATGCTTGAGGGCTACAATGTGACAATTCCGTATAAGGTTGAGGCTTTCAACCGCTGTGCAACTCTTTCCGAAACCGCTAAAAAGGCAGGCAGTGTCAACACCGTTACAAGAAATGCAGACGGCACGCTTCACGGTGATAACACCGACTATTTCGGCTTTGCCTATATGGCGGAAAAGGTCGGATGCGATTTCAACGGTAAAAAGGTGCTCATTCTCGGCTCGGGCGGCGCAAGCCTGACAGTACAGCTTGTTGCGGCAGATTCAGGCGCAAGAGAAATTATTGTTGTTTCACGCACGGGAGAGAATAACTATGAGAATATTTCGCTGCATTACGATGCGGATGTAATTGTTAACACAACACCTGTAGGAATGTATCCGAACAACGGTGAAAGACTTGTTGAGCTTGAAAAATTCACAAATTGCCGTAAGGTTCTTGATCTGATTTACAATCCCGCAAGAACTCCGATTCTGCTTGATGCCGAAAAGCTCGGGATTGACTGCATCAACGGGCTGTATATGCTCGTTGCGCAGGCACTCAAAGCGGCGGAGAATTTTACGGGCAAAGAGATTCCTCTTTCGAGAATAGATGAAATCTATCAGAAAATCATTTCCAATCAGAAAAATATTGTGCTCGTCGGAATGCCGGGCTGCGGAAAGTCAACCCTTGCCGCTCTTCTTTCGGAAAGAACGGGCAGAGAATGCGTTGACACAGATTCAGCGGTTGAGGAATGCGGAATGAAAATTCCCGAAATCTTCACTAAGTTCGGTGAAGATGAATTCCGTTGCAGAGAGACTGAGGCAATAAAGAAAATCGCAAAGGAAGCGGGCAGAATTATCGCCACGGGCGGGGGAGCGGTGCTTCGGGAAGAAAACCGCACGGCGCTCAGGGAAAACTCAACAGTTATTTTCCTCAAGGCTCCGACGGAAAGGCTTGCAACAAGCGGCAGACCCCTCTCCAAAGATATTGAAACGCTCAGAAAAATGCATGAGCAGAGGCTTCCGCTTTATGAAGAAGCCGCCGACATCACCGTCGAGGTTGACCCCGACCCCGAAATAACTCTTGGGAGGATTATGGAATGCGTATCCTTGTAATTAACGGACCGAATATAAACATGCTCGGCATCAGAGAACCTGATATCTACGGCAAAAACACCTATGCGGACCTATGTGCGCTGATAAATGATTACGCCGCTGAAAAAGGCGTTGAAGTGAAGCTTTTTCAGTCAAACCACGAGGGTGATATAGTTGATGAAATTCAGGCGGCATTCGGCAAATTTGACGGAATTGTAATTAACCCTGCCGCTTATACACACACAAGCGTTGCAATTCTTGATGCACTCAAATCCGTTGCTTTGCCTGCGGTAGAAATTCATATTTCCGATGTTTCCGCAAGAGAGGATTTCAGACAGATTTCTTATGCGGGAATGGCTTGCGAAAAGTCATTCATCGGGCTGGGCTTTGACGGATACCTCAGAGGCATTGATTATTTGATTGAGAGAAAATGAAAAAAGACGGCGGAATTATTTCCGCCGTCTTTTTGTAATCCATATTAAAACAAAAGCGGCGCATCCTTTCGGATGCGCCGTAGCTATTCAATTAAATTCTTGCGCTAATTTAACTAAATAAGCAAGTGCGAACTAAATTAGTCCTTCTTTGTGCAAACATAAGCTGCAGCTGCTGCAACTGATACTGCTGCGAAAACAGCGATACCAACTGAAGCTGAACCTGTATCAGCAGGAGTCTCAACTTCTGTTACGTCAGTTGCTTTCTCGCCTGCATAGAGAGCCTTGATCTTAGCCTTGAGGCCGTTGAGAAGGTTAGCAAGCTTATCCTTTGCTGCGCCGTCCTTAACATCAGCAAGTGATGCTTCGAGGTCAGCTACTGCGCCCTTAACGTCTGCTTCTGAAACGAGAGCATCGCCCATACCCTGAATGAGGTCAAGGATTTTGATAACGATGTTTTCGATCTGCTCCCACTGTGACATTGATGCCTTAGCGATGTCAACGATGAGCTCAAGGATACCCTTGATTGTGAGATCCTTCATAACATCATTCTCGCCGGGGTTTGCGTTGGGGCATTCTGCAAGGTGATCTGAGAGATCGCCAACAAACTCACTGTTGCAGTAACCGCACTTTGTCTTAAGTGTTGCGGCTGTTGTAGTGGTTGTTGTTTCGTCTGCAAAAGCCATAGCGCCCATTGAGAGAGCCATGATGAGTGCAAGTGCAAGTGCAAGTACTTTCTTCATGTTAGAACCATTCCTTTCATTTTTTATTGCAAGAGCAACAATTGTTACTTTATACTACCACACAAGGCAGAGAATGTCAACACTTTATGAGCGAAAAATTAAGAATTGATTAAGATTTCGTTTAATATTATAAGAGTTTTTCCCCTGCCGTGCGGAAATATAGTCATTTAATCCAAATAAGCTGATGCGAAGATTTATCCTTCGTAGTCAATGAATGCATCCTCGTTGATGGTTGCCCAGTTGAACCATACATCTGCGCCGCTCTGATAGAATGTATCGTCTGCGAGCTGGTTGCTTGCGTTACCTGAAGCGATTCTGAATCCGCCTTCTCTGAGACCCTGAACGAAGAGGTTTGCCATCATTTCTGACTTGAATGTGATTCTGCCCTTTATCTTGAGCTCTGTTCTGGGTGCGGTATACTTATCAAGCTGACCCTTAACGAAGCCTGTTGCCCACCAATATTTGCCGTATTCTCTGGTGAATACTTTCTTATAGTGGCCGTTGTTATCTTCGTCAAAGTAGCAGTCAAGCTGCATATTGAGCCAGTCTGACTGGTCTGCGCAGTTATAGTGGTTGATATTGCCTGAGCCTTCTTTGTATGTACCGATGGGAGCGGTGTAAACACCGATTTCAGCGCCAACGAAGAGCCAGCCGTAGTTGCCCTTCCAGAGCTGAATCATCCATTCCTGACCTGCGTAGTCAAAGCGGATACGAACCTGGTCAATGAACATTGCGGTCATGGGTGCGAAGTGGTCATAAACTTCGTTATAGCCGCAGTTAACCTGCCAGCATTCTTTATCGTCTGTGTAGTAGAAGTCGCCTGTGGGCTGGGTGCCGGGCATATATCTGAAGCCGAGTGCCTGCTTTTCAGCGAGAAGCTTCTGGATATCGATATCCGATGAAGTCTGTCTTTTGGTTGTAGTGTTGTTGCTGTTCTTTTTAGTAGTTGTTGCCTTTTTGGTGGTTGTCACCTTTTTGAGTGTAGTTGTTACCTTCTGAAGCTTTGAAGTTGTCGAAGTGTCTGAGTCTTCGGTTGTTTCCTCGGGAAGGGTTGTGGGAGCGGTTGTGAATTCGGGATAATCATATGAAGGATATTCATATGAGTTGCTTTCGGGGGCAAGAGTAGTTGTTTCATCCTTTGTCGAATCACCGTTTCTCAGGAAGAAAACGGCTGATACTGCTGCTGCAATAATAACAACAGCGGTTACGGCAAGGATAAGTATTTTCTTGTTCATTTTAAATTCCTCCGTACAAATTTTTCTGTCCGTATTATATTGCTTTTTTATCTGTATGTCAACTCCGCAAGGGAGAGTATATCCGACTTATCTTACATCCTGCCAGAGGAAGATAACATCCTTACCGTATCTCTTGCAGGTATCCTTGACATCGGGCTCGAAGGTTGATACAGCGGTAAAGCCCTTGTTTATGAGAGCCTGCTCGAAAGCGGCTGCCTGCTCATCATTCTTGAATGTGATTCTGCTGAGAAGGCGGAGGGGAGAAGAGTCTTTTCTGTTAATAAGCTGACCGTCAACATAGCCCGTCTGCCACCAATGGAGTGAATAGTTTCTTGTGAGCTGGGGACGGTAAACGCCATCGTTGAACTCATCCCAGAAAACAGTGAGCTCCATATTGAGCCACTCGCTCTTTTCTGCGCAGTTATAGTGGTCAATAAGGGAAACGGAACCTTTTTTTCTGTGGTAGAGACCTACTTCACCGCCGACGGTGCCGATTTCACCTGAAATGTACTGACCCTTCCAGATCTGAATCATATAGTCCTTGTCGCCGTAAGTGAACTTGAGGCGGCAGGTATCGATTGAGAAGTCAATGAGATTTGCACCGAGGTCATAGAGAGGATTATAGCCGAAGTTGTGCTGAACATTGCCCTCTTTGGTGTCATTATTATATATGTATTCCTTGAGACCGATAACATCGTAGCCCTGAACTCTCAGACCGTAAAGTGACATATCCTTGGGAAGCGAAGCGCCGGGAGAAACGGGTGCGCCGGCAGAGCCGGATTCCATCTCGTCGGGGTCAAGTGAGGGAACGGTGATTTCCTCTGACTCGGGAGCCTTCGTTGTTGTTTCCTTTTTGGTTGTAGTTTCAGCTTTTGTTGTTGTTTCGTTCTTTTTTGTTGTGGTTGTTGAGTTAGCAGTTGTTGAAGCAACCTCGGTAATAAGGTCTGTAGTGCTTTCAATTATGCTGAGGAAGGGGTTGGTTGTTGTTTCCTCTTCATAATAGTTGTAAGTGTTTTCGGTTGTTGCGGTGGAAGCATCGGCCTGAATGTCGGGACCCTGATTGTTCGCTTTGATTCCGAGTACAGCAACGACTGCGATAATGCAGACTGCTACAACCGCTGTTGCGATGATGGGCAAGTTTTTCTTCATTTTTGTTATTCCTCCTTCGTTTTATGTTATTTTAATAATTCTATACGCTGATATTTCATTGACATTATCTTGCCGCAAGGCAAGATAATGTCCTGGTGGAGATGGCGGTAATCGAAACCGCGTCCGAAAAATCTCTGCAGGGACTTTCTACGAGTGTATCCTGTCTTTTAACATTCCCTCACATAAGCGCCGGCAGTCAGGCTCATATGCTTGGTAGACAGATTATTCATGATGAGTTATCCGCCGTGGCTCATTCACGTTCACTGCTGATCGACGCCTCTTACGCGGCCGCAGTCCTCCGCGCAGAGACGGCTGCTTATTTAAGCAGCAAGTGCAACTTTATTGTTGTCGTTTAAATTTTAGTTTGCGGATTTTATAGCGGTCCCGCCCCGCTACTCGCTTATCCGGGCTCGGATTCCCCGTCGAAATCCTTTCATCCCCATATATAGAAAACAACTTTCGTTGTTTCAATACTTATACCTTTCAAAACCATATTGATTATTGTTTCAAAAAGTATTATCTGCGCAGATTGCGTTCAATGTCTCTCTGTGCATCTTTTTTTGCGGCAACCTCGCGCTTGTCGTAAAGCTTCTTACCTTTACAAAGCCCTATTTCAACTTTGGCTCTGCCTTTGCTGAAATAAACGCTCAGCGGAACGATTGAGAGTCCTTCCTGCTTGACATTTGCGTAGAATCTTCTGATTTCTTTTTTGTGAAGCAGAAGCCTTTTCGTTCGGAGAGGGTCACGGTTGAAGATGTTACCCTGCTCGTAAGGGCTGATGTGCATTCCGTTGACAAACATCTCGCCGTCTTTAATAGAGCACCAGGAATCCTTAAGGTTTATTTTGCCCTGCCGGATTGATTTTACTTCCGTTCCGAAAAGTTCAATACCTGCTTCGAGCTTTTCAAGAACAAAATAATCGTGGTAAGCCTTTTTGTTCTGGGCAACTATTTTGATTGCGTTATTCTTATCCATCGGATTCCTTTCTGCCCGCGGGGAGCGATTATACCACACATATTATAAGTGTGTCAATAATTAAAAATTGTTGCATTGATTGCCGGAAAATTATTTTGAAGTTTTCTTTGTTCCTGCGGTGCGGCTCTGAACACGCTTTTTGGCATAAAAATCTCTTTTTTTAGCCTTTTCTTCCTTTTCACGTTTTGCGGCGAGGGCTCTTTTGGCCTTAACCTTTGAAAGCGGCTTACCTTTCTTGGCGGGCTTCTTTTTTGCGGGGGCATCTTTATCGGGATTTTCTTTATAGAATACGATGCTGCCGCCGACAACCTGAATAACCTCGCTGCCTGTTGCTTCTGCGAGCTTATCGGCAAATTCTCTGGGTGATTCGGGTGCGCTTTCAAGAAGAACCTTGATTTTTATAAGTTCTCTTTTACGGAGTGCATCGGCAGTCTGAGCGATAAGTGTATCGGAAATGCCGCCCTTGCCTATCTGGAACAGAGGCTCAAGAGAGTTTGCCTGAGCTCTGAACTGTGCTCTTTCTTTACCTGTCATTTATTTATCTCCTATCTTCAGGGCAATTTCACGGACAGCCTTGCCTCTGTGGCTGATTGCGTCTTTTTCTTCTGCGGTAAGCTGTGCCATGGTCTTTTCATAGCCGTATTCCTCGGGGAGAAAATACGGATCATATCCGAAGCCGCCGTTACCAATGGGTGCATAGCCTATTCTGCCTCTGCATTCGCCTCTTGCAGAAATCACTTTTCCGTCGGGATACACGCAGCAGACAACGCTGACATAGGCTGCGCCTCTGTTTTCGTCAGCAACGCCTTCGAGTTCTCTGAGAAGCTTCTGATTGTTGGCTTCGTCATCGCCGTGTTCACCCGCATATCTTGCGGAATAGACACCCGGTGCGCCGTCAAGATAATCAACGGCAATTCCGGAATCGTCGGCAATGCAGGGCATTCCGCTCTCTTTGCAGCCGCTTTCGGCTTTGAGGAGAGCATTTTCTTCAAATGTTGTTCCTGTTTCGTCAACGTCAGTGAGTTCGATTCCGGCTTCTTCGGCAAGAAGCACCCTTATTCCGAGAGGGGAGAGGATTCGCTGAAGCTCATCGCGCTTTTTCATATTATGTGTAGCAATAATGTAATCCATAATTATCAGTCATTATCCTCCTCGAAAAGTCCTTCTGCAAACGCCTGAGGATTGAACGGACGAAGGTCATCAATGCCTTCACCGACGCCGATGAACTTAACGGGAACCTTCAGATCATTCTTGATTGAAAGAACAACGCCGCCCTTTGCGGTGCCGTCAAGCTTTGTGAGAATGATACCCGTGATTTCGGCAACTTCCTTGAATTCCTTTGCCTGATTGACCGCATTCTGACCTGTTGTTGCATCAAGAACAAGAAGAATTTCACGGTCGGCATAGGGAAGCTGACGGTCAATGACTCTGTATATCTTAGCAAGCTCTTCCATGAGGTTTTTCTTGTTATGAAGTCTGCCTGCGGTGTCGCAGATAATAACATCTGCATTTCTTGCCTTGCCTGCGCTGATGGTGTCAAAAACAACTGCTGCAGGGTCTGCGCCCTCTTTATGCTTGACAATATCAACATCTGCACGCTCAGCCCAGATTTCGAGCTGGTCAATTGCAGCTGCACGGAAGGTATCTGCCGCGCCGAGGATAACTTTTTTACCCTCTTCTTTGAACATGGCTGCCATTTTGCCGATTGATGTTGTTTTGCCGACGCCGTTGACGCCGATAACGAGAATAACCGAGGGAACGGTTACAAAATCGAGGCCTTCTCCGCCGCTGAGCATTTCTGCGCAGATGTTGCGGATTTCCGCCTTGACATCCTTGACCCTGTGAAGATTCTTCTTAAAAACATTATCTTTGAGTCGCTGAACGATTTCTTCGGCGGTTGTTACGCCTGCGTCAGCCATAACGAGAATTTCTTCAAGATCCTCATAAAATTCATCGTCAATTTCATTTTTGCCGTAAAGAGCGGCATTTATTGCACCGGACATGCTGTCACGGGTCTTTTTAAGTCCCTGATTGATTTTTTTGAATAATCCCATAGCGCACCTCGCTGCTAATATATAAATGTATTATTGTTCTTTTGCGTTCTTGATAATCGCATTGATGGTTTTTTTGAGGGAGGGGTCTCTTTCAACCTCTGCAGTCATTGATTCGATTGAATGAAGAATTGTTGTGCGGTCTCTGCCGCCGAAGAAGGCGCTGATTTCCTTCTGAGTCAGGTCTGTTGTTTCTCTGACTATGTAGATTGCAACATGTCTTGCTCTTGCGGTCTTTGCATCTTTCTTCTTGGAAACGATATCCTCCTGAGGCACGCCGTAGGTTCTTGCGGTCTCGCTGATAATGCGGTTGACAATAACCGAAACCGGACGGCTGTCGGTAAGAATATCCTTGATTGCGTTCTGTGCGATGGCAATGTTGACGGTTGCTTTTTCAATATTCACGAGAGCGTTGATTTTCTTTACCGCACCTTCGAGCTGACGGATGTTTGCCTTGATTTTTTCGGCAATGAACATTACAACATCGGAAGGAAGCTCAAGACCGAGGGACTGGGCTTTTCTCTGAACGATAGCCATTCTTGTTTCAACATCGGGCGGCTGAATGTCTGCAAGAAGCCCGCATTCGAAGCGGCTCTTGAGACGGTCGTCAAGAACTTCAATATCCTTGGGTGAGCGGTCTGAGGTAAGAACTATCTGCTTGCCTTCCTGGGTAAGGGCATTGAAAGTGTGGAAGAATTCTTCCTGAGTTGAAGCCTTACCGGCGATAAACTGAATATCGTCAACGAGAAGCACATCGCAGTTGCGGTATTTCTCGTGAATTTCGTGCATCTTATTATTATGTATGCCGTCAACTATAAGATTGACAAAAGCTTCGCCGCGGGTAAAAATGATATCGGCATTGGGGTTCTTTCTCTTTATTTCATTGCTGATGGCGCAGAGAAGATGGGTTTTGCCAAGACCCGAATTACCGTGAATGAAAAGCGGGTTATAGGCAACGCCGGGTGCGGCGGCAACCGCCTGTGCGGCAGCGTGAGCGAAACGGTTTGACTGACCGACAACGAAAGTGTCAAAAGTGTTTGCCATAAGACTCATTGCGGGAGGGGCGTCAAGCTCATCATTTTCTTCCTGCGGTGCGGCGGGTGCCGCATTATCGGGATTTGTGAGAACAACTTCAATCTCAAATCCCATGACATTCATAAAAGCTTCTTTAAGTTCTGCTGAAAATCGCTGTTCAATAATCTTTTTCCTGAATTCGCTCGCCGCAATCTCAACGCGGTTTCCTTCAAAGCTCAATATCTCAAGAGGAGCGAACCAGATGTCGTAAATTGTCTCGTCCAGGCTTTTACGCAGCTGCTGACAGACGAGTTCCCACATCTCTTTAACGGACTCCATTTTTAAACCTCCATAAATTTGCCGCACAATATGGCATTCTAACTTTATTACGATAATTACAGATAACGATACATAATGCATTATAACACAAGCACAGGTTTATTGCAAGGAAAAATAAATGAAATTTAAGATAATTAAAAAAAATGTTGACATCCGCGATAAAGTTGTTATATAATGTGTATTCCGAGGGGTATTTGCGCCCTTATTTCGTTATGCTCAATAATCGGCGGTAAACGCCGTTGATTGTATCGGGCTTTAAACGCTCGGGATATTCAAAAGTGAAACGGAGGTTAGAAGAATGAAAAGAACTTATCAGCCCAAGAAGCGTCATCGCAAGATGGAGCACGGTTTCCGCAAGAGAATGGCTGACAGAAACGGCCGCAAGGTTCTCGCTCGCCGCAGAGCAAAGGGCAGAAAGAAGCTCACTTACTAAGTTTTATGACTGAAGAAGAGGCAGATTATGTCCAAGCTTATAACCTTAAAGCAGAATACGGAATTCCACAGAGCATACGGCAGAGGAAAGGTCAAAACCTCTCCCGGTCTTGTGACCTACGCTGTCAAGAACAGAGGTCAGGGCTGCCGTGTGGGAATAACTACGGCTAAAAAGCTGGGCAGTGCAGTTGAGAGAAACAGATGCCGCCGTATCATCAGGGCGGCATTCTCCTCGCTCAGCAGCGAATGCTCGGGCAACTGGGATATCGTTTTTGTCGCAAGGTTCAAGACGAAAAAGCTCAAAAGCTGTGATCTTGCTCCTGTAATGCAGGCTCAATTAAAAGAGCTTGGAGTTATCACGGCAAGGGACGGGAGCTGATTATTTATAATGATTAAGAAGTTTCTGCTTGCGGCAATCCGTTTTTATCAGAAGCGGATTTCGCCATTGTTCCCTCCCGTATGCAGGTATTATCCTACCTGCTCTCACTATGCCGTTCAGGCAATACAAGTTCACGGTGTGTTCCGCGGCACTTTATTGGCCATTTTCAGGTTGATGAGGTGCAATATTTTATTTCCAGGCGGATATGACCCCGTGCCCCCAAAGAAACACTCTCACTCGGAGGATAAGAAATGACCGGATTGTATGAAGTTCTCGGTATCCCTTTCGGATTTTTGCTGGACTTGATTTATAAAAGTATCGGCGTAGGAAGCTACGCTCTTTCCATCGTTTTGCTGACTCTTGTTGCAAGACTTCTGATGATTCCTTCATCAATTAACCAGCAGAAGGGTATGGCAAAGACCCAGCGTATGCAGGCCAAAATCCGTAGGATACAAGCAAAATATGCAGGAAATCAGCAGAAAATTCAGGAGGAAACCCAAGCGCTCTATCAGCGTGAGGGCTATAATCCCATGGGCGCAGGCTGCGCACCTATGATTTTTCAGTTTGTTCTCCTTTTCGGACTTATCGGTGCAATTTATTATCCGCTGAGCAACTTCCTCAGAATTCCCGAGGCGGAAACAGCAATTCTTGCCGCTGCCCTCAAATCGGTGCAGGGTATTGACGCAAGCAAGATTTCTGAGTTCCAGCAGGAGCTCTATATAATGGGTTATATTGAGCAGATCAAGGAACTTGCCGCCGCAGGAAAAGTAAGCCTTGAAGGCGTTAAGGAATCAACTATCGCAGCAATTTCAGATGTTAATTTTGAAATGTTCGGACTTTCTTTGGGTGAGATTCCCGGCAACCACAAAACTCCTCATATCAGCTGGCTTGTTCCCGTTTTCTCCTTCCTTTCTTCTATGGCAACAGGCCTCTATTCACAGATGAAGCAGAAGCAGACTAACCCTGCTATGGCTAAGAATCCGACCATGGGATGCATGACATTCGGTATGCCGCTTATGTCACTTTTCTTCGTTATCAACTATCCCATTGGTATCGGTGTTTACTGGATTGCTTCCAGTGTATTCGGTTTCATTTCGACCGTTGTTATCGGATATTTCTACAGCCCCAAAAAGACAATGGCTAAACTTATGATTGAAGAAACGGTTGAGCGCCGCTCAAAAGAAGCAAATCTCAAGCTCGTAGCGGCAAAGAAAAACGAAAATAAGTGAATTATTTATAAATAACTCCAGGTGGTGAATTTTTTGGTTAAAGAAGCTATCGGCACAGGCGCAACTCTTGACGAAGCAAAAGAAGCTGCCCTCAAGGCTCTCGGAGCTCCCGAGGATGCAGATGTTAAATATGAAGTTCTTGAAAGACCCCAGGCAAAGTTTCTCGGTCTCTTCGGCGGCTCACCCGCAAAGATGAAGGCGTTTTATGAATACGAAGAAGACCCCATGGCAAAGGCTAAGGACTATGTTCTTACAATCCTCAGAAACCTCGGCGTTGAAGATGCTGAAATCAGCGTTGAAGCAGACGAAGAGGATGTCCGTATTTCGATAGAATGCGGCGACGATTACGGCTCGGTAATCGGCAGAAGAGGTGAGACTCTTGATGCAATCCAGTATCTTACCAGACTTGTTATCAACAGAGGCTCAGATGATTTCAGAAGAGTTTCAATCAATGTCGGCAACTACCGTGAGAAGAGAGAAAACACTCTCAGAGCTCTCGCAAAGAAGAATGCTGCAAAGGTAAGAAAGTACGGCAGAAATGTTGTTCTCGAGCCCATGAATCCCTATGAGCGTCGCATTATCCACACAACCGTTCAGGAAATTGAAGGCGTAACCTCGCATTCAGTCGGCAGCGACAGCGACCGCAAGGTTGTTATCACTCTCGAAGAAGGCGTTAAGCCCACAAACGGCGGCGGATACGGCAAGGGCAGAGGCGGCTACAACAAGGGCGGAAACCGCGGCGGATATCGCGGCGGCAACAGAGGCGGTAACAGACGCTATAATGACGGCGCAAGCGAAACCTCAGCACCCTCAAGAGCACCCCGCTCAGATTCTGCAGGCGCATCGCTCTACGGCAAAATCGAAATCAATAAATAAAATCAAATCCTCGGTGATGAACCGAGGATTTTTTTATCAGTCTATCAGATTTTCTCTGTCGAAAAGAGGCGAGTCAAAAAAGTTTTTCATGCCGATTTCAAGACCCTCGCAGATTTCGTAAACAATGCGGATTTTCATGCTCGGAAAAGTGCAGTTTTTTATTGTGCTCAGCGTGGATTGAGGAACACCGCTTTTTTGCGAAAGCTTATATTGGGTCAGACCTCTTTCTTTGCAGAGTTCATTTATTCTTTCGGCTATAGCTTCATTTAACTGCATAAAACAACCTCCATACTTCAAGTGGTTGATATCAGTATAGGAGTATTGCTTTTGAAAATACTTCGGGTACTTGATATTCTTGTAAAATATGAAACAGGAGGCAGGCATCCGTCTGCTGAAACTGTGGCAAAGCTTGCACTTTGCTTTGAAACAACAACCGATTATATTTTAGGATTAACGGTTAAGGAATAATTTATTGATATTTCCACACTAAGACCATTGAAATATTGAGACTTTCAATTTATAATTGTATTGTTATTATATCTGAGGAAGTTTTGTAAGAATGGCTGCAAATAAGATCGGTTTAATTGAATATTCAAAAAAGGTTGATTTCGGAAACTGCATAACCCATGCCGTCGGTGCTGTTCTTTCCGTGCCTGCGCTGATTATGCTGATAACGAAAGCGGAGGGCGTGCGCCACATTGCCTCTGCTGTTATTTTCGGTCTTTCGCTGCTTGCGGTATATACTGTTTCAGCGATTTATCACGGCTTGCCGCCCGGCGAAGCAAAAAGAACGGCAAGACTGATTGACCATTCAACCGTTCCGACGCTGATTGCGGGCACGGCAACACCCTGCGCACTGATAACCCTCTACAACATCAGCGTTTTTCACGCAACGGCGATATTTGTTCTCGCATGGGCATGCACACTTTTCGGTTTGTTTGCAAAGCTTTTCTTTTTCGAGAAAACAAGAGCGCTGACCGTTGCGGTTTATATCGGTTCAAGCGCACTGATGCTGTGCAGCGCAATTCCCGTTCTCGACAAAATTGACGGCGGCGCATTCGGCGGAATTCTTCTGGGAAATGTGTTTTATCTTGTCGGTGCGGTTTTCTGCGGAATAGGCAGGAAGAGGCCCGCATTCCATGTTGTTTTCCATGTTTTTGCGCTGATTGCGAGTGCAATTCATTTTTATGTTATCTATACCTTCATTATATAAAATAACCGCTTCGGAATGAATCCGAGGCGGTTAAGCTTTTATTACATATTATATTATGCTTTCTTTTTCTCGGAAAGCTCGCTTATCAGAGTTGAGCCGAGAATGAGAACTGCGCCGATAATGCTGTAAACCGTCATGCTTTCCTTGAGAATGACTGCAGAAAGAATGATTGCAACAATCGGGTCGATGTAGCTGAAAATCGCAACAGTCTGAGTGTTCAGCTCCTTGATAGAGCCGAAATAAAGCGTGTAGCTTATTCCCGTGTGAACGATTGCAACAACGGCGAGAAGAATTATCGCTGTTGCACCGAGCTTTATCTCTGCGACATTCTCGGTCAGGAGCGCATAGGGGAGAATCACGGCGCCCGCAACTCCGAGCTGAACAAGGGTTCTGTCATTCGACTCAATGTCTCTGAGCTTTTTGTTGAGCATTATTACCGTTGCATAAAATGCCGCTGCGCCGACGCCGAGAAGAATGCCTGTGATTTCAGAAAAAGACGGAATTCCGTTTTCTGCAACTCCCGAAACAAAAACCATTCCTACCAGCGCGCCGAAAACACAGAGCAGCTTTAGGACGGTAAGCTTTTCTTTCAGAATAAGAGGGGAAAGAAGAATAACGATTACGGGTGCAAGGTAATAACAGAGAGTTGCGGTTGCAACGCTTGTGTAGCGGTAGGATTCAAAAAGCAGAATCCAGTTGATGCCGATGAATGCACCCGAAAAGAAAAGAATCGGCAAATTCTTCTTTATGCTTTCTTTTGAAATATTTTTTTTGCTTATCAGAGTCAGCAAAAGCAGGAAGAGCATTCCGCCAAGACCTCTGACTGAAGCAATAATGCTTGAGGGCATCGGAATATATCGGACAAAAATTCCGATGGTTCCGAAAATTGCCATTGAAGCCGTAAGCTTAAGCTTTGAAATATTCATGGATTAAAGGCTTTCTGCAACCTTCTTCATTGCTTCGTTGCCTTCCTTGCTGATGGGAAGGAAGGGGCGGCGGCAGGGACCCATGTCAATTCCCATGTGAGTGAGAACTGCCTTTTCGCACTGGAATACGCCGTATTTAATCATTTCTGCAATGATTTTGTTTGCTTCGGTCTGAATTTCCTGAGCCTTTTCGATGTTGCCCTTATGGAATTCATCGTAGATCTTAAGGAATTTGTCAGCCATGAAGTTGTATGTGCTGCCGATTGCGCCGTCTGCACCCATTGCGAGACCGCCGAGGCACATCTCGTCGAAGCCGTTGAAAACGGTGACGGGTCTCTTGATTTTCTGCTTGAACTGCTGAAGAGTGTAGAGGTCGGCAGAGGTGTGCTTGATGCCGAGATAACGCTCGTCCTCAAACATTTCGGCTGCATAATCTGCGGTGAATGTGAAACCGTTGCCGCCGGGGAAGTTATAAACAACCATGGGGATGTTTATTGCTGAAACGATATCGTCATAGTATTTTCTGATTGCGGGATAGGGGAAGGAATAATAGAAGGGAGCAACTGCCGAAACAGCGTCATAGCCGAGAGCGTCAGCTGTTTTTGCCATGTCGATTGCAGCGTCGGTTGAGATTGAGCCGCAGTGTGCGATGAGCGAAACCTTGTCGCCTGCTGCTTCCTTGACAATGCGGAAAACTTCCTTGCGTTCTTCGTTGGTCATAACCATGCCTTCGCCGGTGCTTCCGCCTACATAGAAGCCGTTGACACCTTTTTCAAGGTTGAATTCAACAAGCTTTTTGAGAGAAGCTTCGTTGATTGAATAGTCATCCTTAAAGGGGGTGAGAAGTGCAGTAAAAATGCCTTTCATAACTTTATTTCTCCTTTATTCATAGATAGGGTAACGCTTGCAGATTTCTGTTACACCCTGTCTTATTTTTTCTTCGTTATTTTCAAAATCGGTTGCGCAGAGATAGATATATTCTGCGATTTTATCCATATCCTCAACGCCGAGACCTCTTGATGTGACTGCGGCAGTGCCGAGTCTTACGCCGCTTGTAACGAAGGGCTTCTCGGGGTCATCGGGGATTGCGTTTTTGTTTGCAGTGATATAAACCTTGTCAAGTCTGTGCTCAAGCTCCTTGCCTGTGATTCCGAGTGAACGGAGGTCAACAAGGATAAGGTGGTTATCAGTGCCGCCTGAAACGAGGTTGATGCCTCTTGAAAGCAGACCTTTTGCGAGAGCGGCGCAGTTATCAACGATTCTCTGCTGATATTCTTTGAATTCGGGCTTGAGTGCTTCGCCGAAGCAGACTGCTTTTGCGGCGATAACATGCATAAGAGGACCGCCCTGATTTCCGGGGAAGATTGCTTTGTTGATTGCAGGTGCAAGCTCCTCCTTGCAAAGAATGAGACCGCCTCTGGGACCTCTGAGGGTTTTGTGAGTTGTGGTGGTTACGATGTCTGCATAAGGAACGGGTGAGGGATGAAGCCCTGCGGCAACGAGACCCGCAATGTGAGCCATGTCAACCATGAAATATGCACCGACAGAGTCGGCAATTTCTTTGATACGCTTGAAATCGATTGTTCTTGCGTATGCCGAAGCGCCTGCAACGATGAGCTTGGGTTTTACTTCAGCTGCCTTCTTTGCAAACTCGTCATAATCAATGAAACCGTCCTTGCCTACGCCGTAGGGGACAAAATTGTAAAGCTTTCCGCTTGCGTTTACGGGAGAACCGTGGCTGAGATGACCGCCGTGAGCGAGATTCATACCCATAACGGTATCGCCGACATTGAGAATTGCGGAATAAGCCGCCATGTTAGCCTGTGCGCCTGAGTGAGCCTGAACATTTGCTGCCTCTGCGCCGAAAAGCTGTTTTGCACGCTCAATGGCAATAGTCTCAACAACATCAACGCATTCGCAACCGCCGTAGTATCTCTTGCCGGGGTATCCTTCTGCGTATTTGTTTGTTAAAACGCTGCCCATTGCAGCCATAACTGCGGGTGAAACGATATTTTCAGAAGCGATAAGTTCAAGGTTTCTTCTCTGTCTGCAAAGCTCAGCGTTCATTGCATCGCCAATCTCTTTATCAAACTTTGAGACAAAAGAAATCGAATCGAGATAATCAGAAAACATAAGCACAATACTCCTTATACACTATATGAATAAATAATATCATATGTAAATAATAATTGTCAAATCGCATCTTTCACAAAAAATACTTGTAATATCAAATTAAATCGGTTATACTGTATGTTAACAATGTTTAAGGAGATGAATAAATGGACCCCATCAAGGTTGATTTTTCAGGAAAAAGCGGCGGAAAGAAGGATATAGTCATTCCTCCCGAGAAGGCTGCACTTAAAATAATTCTCAGCATTCTCTGTACGGTTGTTTTTGCGGTCATTGCTTTTTATGTAATGCTTCCCGCAGTGAACTTCAAATCATACGATTTCTATCTTTATCTCGGTCTTGTTGCCGCTTCGTATGTTGTATTCAACGGACTTTTTGCGAATGTTATGATGAAGCCCGAATACACTCCCTATGTCAAGAAGCAGGCGATCGTTCCGGGTATCATTATCGGCGTGCTTATCGTTGCCGTTGGTATCGGATATCTTGTTTCAAGCGAATTTTTCAGAGCCAAGGATTACAGCGAAATCATTGATGTAAGAACCGACAGCAATTTCTCCGAGGAAATTCAGGAGCAGGATGCCGAAAGTTTCAGCGCAATTCCCAAGCTTGATGAAAGTTCGGCAGCTCAGCTTGCAACAAGAGCTCTCGGTGTTCTTGAAGAAAAGGGCTATGTTTCTCAGTTCACCGTTTATCCCGAATATACTCAGATTAACTATAAGGACACTCCCGTAAGAGTTGCTCCTCTTCAGTATGATAACATTATCAAATGGTTCACCAACACAAAGAACGGCTTCCCCGGCTATGTCATCATTGACATGGCTAACGAGTCGACTCAATTTATAGAGACTGAAAGCAGCATCAGATATTCACCCGCAGAGCATTTCAACAAGCTTCTCAAGAGACATCTTCGTTTTGAATATCCCACATTCATGTTTGCTGACGCAACATTTGAAATTGACGATGAGGGCAATCCCTACTGGATCTGCGCACGCCTTGATAAAACAATCGGTCTTTTCGGCGGCACGGATGTAATTGGTGCGGTCGTTGTCAAGGCAGACAGCGCAACGGGCGAAAGCGCATATTATTCCGTTGACGAAATCAAAAACAGCCCTGAGCTTCAGTGGCTTGACAGAATTTACGATTCCGACCTTCTCGTTGAGCAGTATAATTTCTACGGCAAGTATCAGAACGGATTCTGGAACTCCATCCTCGGTCAGAGAGATGTTATTGCAACAACAGCAAGCTATAACTATATCGCCAAGGATGACGATGTATGGATGTATACAGGCGTTACATCCGTAACCTCCGACCAGTCAATCACAGGATTTATTCTTATCAACCAGAGAACAAAGGAAGCTGTTTATTACAGCGTAACGGGCGGTACCGAATATTCGGCTCAGCAGGCAGCGGAAGGCCGTGTTCTTGAATACGGTTACACCGCAACATTCCCGCTTCTTCTCAATATCGGCGGCGAGCCCACATATTTCATGTCGCTCAAGGATCCCAAGAATGATATCGTTCAGCAGTATGCCCTTATCAATGTTGCTCAGTATAACAACAACAAGATGGGCGCAACGGGCACAGACCTTGCAAAGTGCCTTGCAAGCTATGTCGATGCTCTTGAAAGCAGCGGCATCAAGGTTGATATCAACCCTGAGGATGTTGTTGTTACAACTCCCGATAATCCTGATACAATTCCCACCGAATACGATGTTATCACAGGCGCAATCAATGACATCAGAACTGCGGTTATGGGCGGCGAAAGCTATTATTATATCAGGGTTGCAGGCAATGCGGCTTATTATGTGATTTCGGCTTCGGGCAACGAAGAAGTTGTTATTTACAATGTCGGTGATAACGTTGAAATCAAAGCTGAAAAAGGAGAAAGCGGCGCTTGCATTCCTGCAGAATCAATAGAACTTAAATAATTTTCAAATCAGGGCGGGGGCTTGCTCCCGCCGTGTTTGATTTATGGGCATAATATAATAATCAGACATTTCTCATACGCCGTCGGCGTATATCATAAGGTGAGTATATGGAATTTTACGAAAACAAACAAGAACCCGAAAAGGCGGTGCTTATTGCCGTTGATACGGGCGAATATGACTGCGACTTATCGCTTGATGAGCTCGAAGAGCTTGCGAAAACAGCAGGCGCAGAGGTCGTCGGAAGAGTGTGGCAGAAAAGGGATAAGCCCGACACTGCCGCTTTTCTCGGAAGCGGAAGGCTCGAAGAGCTCGGCGAATTCTGTGAAAACAATGAAATCGACCTTGTTATTGCAGACAGTGAGCTTTCACCCGCTCAGCTGCGCAACATTGAAAAAGCAACAAAAACGAGAGTCATTGACCGAACAACGCTGATTCTTGATATTTTTGCAGAGCGCGCAAGAAGTAATGAAGGTAAGCTTCAGGTTGAGCTTGCCCAGCTTCGTTATTCGTTGCCGAGGCTTACGGGTCAGGGCGTAAAGCTCTCGAGGCTCGGCGGCGGTATCGGCACAAGAGGTCCCGGCGAAACGAAGCTTGAATCCGACAAACGCCATATCCGAAGAAGAATAAAATCGCTCGAAGAAGAGTTTGAGGCACTCGAAAAAAGAAGAGGTCTTGCAAGGGCGAGAAGAGAAAAGGACGGCGTTGAAACCGTTGTTATTGTCGGCTATACAAATGCGGGCAAGTCAACCCTTATGAATTCGCTTACTCAGGCGGGCGTGCTTGCTCAGGATAAGCTTTTTGCAACCCTTGACCCGACCTCAAGAGCACTCACTCTGCCCGACGGCAGAAAGGTTATGCTTATTGATACGGTAGGTTTTATAAGAAGACTTCCTCACCATCTTGTCGAAGCTTTCAAATCAACGCTCGAAGAGGCGGTCTGCGCAAAGGTCATTCTCAATGTCTGCGATGCATCGGACGAGGAGTGCAGCGAGCATCTGAGAGTGACAAACGATCTTCTCGTTGAACTCGGATGCGAGGGAAAGCCTGTTATTCATGTTTTCAATAAATGTGATTTGCCTCAGGCACAAAATGTTCTGATTGAGCCGGGCAGTGTCTGTATTTCCGCGCTTGAAGAAAAAGGACTTGAAGAGCTCCTTGAAAGAATCGCAAAGGCGCTGCCGCCTACAAGAGCAAAGGCAAAAATGCTGATTCCCTATTCTGACGGTGCGGCTGCTGCCGTGCTCAGAAAAGACAGTATTATCAACGCTGAGGAATACAGAGCGGACGGACTTTATTTTGAGCTTATTGCAGATGTTGCAATGATAGATAAATATCAGAAATATTGTATTTACGAAGGATAAATAAGACAAAAATTTATTGACAAGACATGATAATATTGTTAAAATTGTTTCATGAATTTGAAGGGAGAGTATTCAAATGTTAAAGAAAATAACCGCAATCATTCTTTCGCTTCTTATGGTTCTTCCACTTGCAGGCGTTTCCGCTTCGGCAGAGGAGACACAGGTAACTGCAGAGAAAAACTACATCATCGATAACCCTTACGAGGATGTAAACTGGGATACATGGAATGCATATAAGACCCAGCTTCATGCTCATACAACCGCAAGTGACGGATTTTTAACCATTCACGAGTTTGTTCAGAAGCATTATGACCATAACTACGATATCGTTGCTCTGACGGACCATGGTACTCTTAACTGGGGCTGGAATGTTGAGCCTGAGACTGTTCCTCTTATGAGACTTATCAAAAAGGAAAGAACAAAGATGGCGGACATCATTCCCCTGACCGAGGAAGAGTATAATTCATATCTCAGCGGTACCGCTGCATCCGAAACAAGGACCCACGAAAACGGAATGCTCGATGTTCCCCTCGGAAATGAGCTTAACATGGCAACTCCGTTTGCAGACTGCCACCTGACAGGCTATTTTGCTGAATACGGTCAGGGTCTTGCAGGCGTTTTCGGCGACTATGAAACTCCGTCTAAAGGCGTTATGGAAAACGGCGGCATTTCGATGCTTTCGCATGTCGGAGAATATGTTTATATCGACAAAGACAGTGAACTTCATGTAGGTCAGCCCGTTGATGATTACTATGCAACAAAGTTTGCCCGCCTCTTCATGGATTATGAGGGCTCGAGTGTCGGTATGGGTATCAACAGCGCAACCGATGCACATACCCGCTGCGACAGAATTCTTTATGATCAGGTTCTTCAGAAGACTATTCCCAACGGTGTTGTTCCCTGGTCATTCACTTTCTCAGACTCACATGACGCGCAGTCGGTAAACTATGCATACACAATGATGCTTATGCCTGAGCTTACTCTTGACGATTTCAGGGAAAGCATGGAAGACGGCGAGTTTTTCTCAATAACTCACTATTCAAACGGCGTTGAACTCAACGGAATGAAGGAAATGCCCAATTTTGTTGAGAAAGAAGTTGAAGACAGTAAGAGCTATCTTCTTGACAACACTCCCATGGTAACAAGAGTTATCGTTGACCAGGAAAATGATACAATTTCAATTGAAGGCACAAACTTCAACGAAATAACATGGGTATCAAACTGTAATGTTATCAGAAGAGAAAGCAATATCACAGACGGCACCGCAACTCTCGATCTTCATGCTTCTGATCTTCTTAATGAGCCTTATCTTTATGTAAGATTTTATATCACGGGCGAAAACGGCATCTGCTATTCTCAGCCGTTTGTTCTCAATGTTGAAGGTGAAGAATTCGAAAAGGTTGATGTTCCCGAGGTTATCAGAGATTTACCCTATTATCTCCGCAAGACCGTAACAGTTATTGACCTTTTCTTCTTCAGACTCAATCCCGTTATCTGGATTTTCAAGTATTTTGCACTCGGATATAATCCTCTTGAAAGACTGATAAATCCGTTTTAACAGATTGTTAAAATTATGCAACTTGACAAGTAATTCGCTTTACGCTATAATATAGCTGTGTCCGAATGATATTTTCGCATATTCGGAATCGTACATAACGGAGACAAAATTTTTGAAAAGGGGGATTTACCAATGGGCATTGATACCACAGGAATTCAGGAACTCATTATTGCAATCGTTAAGGCTATTGCAGGAACAGACCTCAAGGCAATCGAGCTTGAGACCGGCCTTGCAACACTTCTCACGATGTTTTCTGACATCTGGAATCCCATCTGGAAGGCAGTAACTGTCTGGCTCGAAGGAAGCTTCGGTCTTTAATCCAAAACAAGAAAACGGGTTTGAACTTTTCGTTCAGACCCGTTTTTTATTTGTGCGTCAAAAAACGCATATTTTTTCTTGAATATACAGTAATATTTTGATATAATAAACTAAATATGTAACATTAAGGAAATCTGACCGTTAAAGCTGCGGTGCGGATTATTCTATACTTTATAAGGGAGATTAAGCCTATGTTTCAGCAGCTGATTGAATATTTCAGAGAGCCGAAGGTGCTTGTGCTCGGCTTCGGCAGAGAAGGCCGCTCGACCTATGAACTGATAAGAAGAAGCCTTCCCGACAAGCATATCGGAATTGCCGATGTGCGTGATATACAGCTCAATGACCCGAATGTAACGCTTCATTGCGGCAGCGGATATCTTGATGCCATAGGCGATTACGATATTGTTGTCAAAACTCCGGGAATGTCCTTCAGGGATGTTTTTGTTCCCGCGGGCGTTGAAGTTACCTGCCAGACTGACCTGTTTCTGCGCTTTTCAAAATGCACCTGCATCGGCGTGACGGGAACGAAGGGCAAAACAACAACCTCAACTCTTATTTATCAGATGGTGAAGCAGGCGGGCAAAACGGCATGCCTTATCGGAAACATCGGAATCCCCGTGCTGGACAGCCTTGAAAACGGAACTCCCGAAGTTGCGGTTATCGAAATGTCATCCCATCAGCTTGAATTCACAACCGCGTCACCGCACATTGCCGTTATGACTAATGTTTATCCCGAGCATCTTGACCATTATAACGGTTTTGAGGGATATGTCGGCGCAAAAATGAATATCATCCGCCATCAGGTGGGCTGCGATTATTTCATCTGCAACGCAGAGCAGAATTTTGATGAATACTATGATTTTTCAAAAACCGTGACATCGGTTATCAAGGTCAGCGCAAACGGCGGAAGAGGCGATGAAGAAATAATAGCTGCCGCCTCTGCAAATGAGAGACTCAAGGGAATTCATAACCGTCAGAATGTCTGCCTTGCAGCAACGGCGGCAAGATGCCTCGGCATCGAAAACGATGATATCATAAAGGCACTTGAGAATTTTGCAGGAATTGAAAACCGTATGGAGCCCATCGGCGAATATTACGGAATAAAATTCTATAACGATGCAATCGCAACCATTCCTCACGCAGTTGAATGTGCGGTTGAAGCAATCGGCGATGTTGACACTCTTATTTTCGGCGGCATGGACAGAGGAATCGACTATTCGGGGTTTGATAAATATCTTGAAAAATGTACGGTTAAAAATATCATCGGCTTGCCTGACACGGGAACGATGCTGTGCAACAGCCTTCTCGAAAGAGGCTGTGCAAAGAATATCATTATTGCCGAGGATATGGAGCAGGCGGTTGATGCGGCGTTCAGATTTACTGAAAAGGGCAAGAGCTGTCTGATGTCTCCCGCAGCTTCGAGCTACAACGTATATAAAGATTTTGAGCATAAAGGCAATCACTATAAGCAGCTTGTAAAAGAGCATGTTGAATGATAACGGAGGATGATTGAAAATGATTAAGGAATTTATGGGCAAGGATTTTCTCCTTGACAATGAACCTGCAATGAAGTGCTATCAGGCGGCAGAAAAAATGCCGATTTTTGACTGGCACTGTCATCTTTCACCCAAGGAAATCTACGAAAACGAGCAGCCTGCAGATATCGCATGGCTCTGGCTTGCGGGCGACCATTATAAATGGCGTGCAATGCGTTCATGCGGTATAGATGAAAAATACATAACGGGCGATGCAAGCGGCTACGAGAAATTCAAGGCATTCGCTTCAATCATGCCGTCGCTCATCGGCAATCCGATGTATCACTGGTCGCATCTTGAACTGCGCCGTTATTTCGGAATAAATGACATTCTCAATGCGGACACGGCAGACGATATCTGGAACAGAGCAAACGCCGCAATCAAGGCGGGCGGCTTCACTCCGAGAGAGCTTATCGAAAAATCCAATGTTTCCCATCTGTGTACAACAGATGACCCCGCCGACAGTCTCGAATACCACATTCTTCTCGCAGAGGATAAAAGCTTCAGATGCAAGGTGCTTCCCGCATTCAGACCCGACAAGGCGCTCGGAATCGAGCTCCCCTCATGGAGACCTTGGCTTGTTGACATGGAAAAGAGAGCGGGCAAGGCGATAACGGGCTTTGCAAGCCTATGCGAAATCCTTAAAGAAAGAATTGCTTTCTTCGCATCGCTCGGCTGCCGTGCAAGTGACCATGCATTTGCGTATGTTCCTTATGCACCTGCAAGCGTTGAGGAGATTGAAGAGATTTTCGCTTCGGTAAGAAACGGTGCCGAGCCTACCGTTGAGCAGTCCGATAAATTCAAGACCGCTCTTCTTCGTTTCCTTGCAGCAGAATATGCAAAGCTTGGCTGGGCAATGGAGCTTCATATCGGCCCCATGAGAAATAATAATACCCTTATGTTCAATAAAATCGGTCCTGATGCGGGATTTGACTCGATTGACGATCAGGAAATCGCACGGAATCTTTCAAGATTCCTCGACTCCCTCGCAGTTGAAGAAAGTCTCCCGAGAACAATTCTTTTCACCCTCAACCCCAAGGATAACTATGTTCTCGGAACAATGATAGGCAACTTCCAGACTGCAGAAGCAGAAAGCAAGGTGCAGTTCGGCTCGGCATGGTGGTTCAACGATAATATTGACGGCATGAGAGAGCAGATGAAGGCTCTCGGCAATCTCGGCGCGCTGGGCAAGTTCGTCGGAATGGTAACCGATTCCCGTTCATTCCTTTCTTATCCCAGACATGAATATTTCCGCAGAATTCTCTGCGGTCTCATCGGCGATATGGTTGAGAAGGGACTCTATCCCTATGACGAAAAGGCAATCTGCAAAATTGCGGAAGATGTTTCTTATAATAACTCATACAAATACTTTGGCGTAAAATAAAGGAGGAAATCGCATGTCAAAATATGTTCTCGCACTCGATCAGGGCACAACAAGCTCAAGAGCAATCGTCTTTGATAAAAAAGGCAACATTGTAAGCAAGGCACAGAACGAATTTGAACAGATTTATCCTCAGGCAGGCTGGGTTGAGCATGACCCGCTCTCAATTCTTTACAGTCAGTTCCAGGCGGTTTCATCCTGCCTCATAAGCGGCGGAATAAAAGCTTCGGACATTGCGGGCATCGGTATCACAAATCAGAGAGAAACAACCATTCTCTGGGACAGACAGACGGGCAAGCCTGTATATAACGCAATCGTGTGGCAGTGCCGCAGAACAGCGGACATCTGCGAAGAACTCAAGGCGATGGGTCTTGAAGATTACATAAAAGAGAAGACAGGTCTTCTGATTGATGCCTACTTCTCAGCAACAAAAATCAAATGGATTCTCGATAATGTTCCCGAAGCAAGAGAGCTTGCCAATGATGGCAGATTGCTTTTCGGAACGGTTGAAACATGGCTTATCTGGAATCTTACCGGCGGCAGTGTTCATGTTACCGACTATTCGAATGCATCAAGAACCATGCTTTTTGATGTTGACAATCTTTGCTGGGACAAATATCTTTGCGAAAAGCTTGATATTCCGATGTCTATTCTTCCTGAGCCCGTTCCTTCAAGCAAGGTTTACGGCAGAGTATCAAAGGGTATTCTCGGTCTTGAGTCGCTTGAAGGTGTTCCCATCTGCGGTGCAATCGGCGACCAGCCTGCCGCACTTTTCGGACAGGCATGCTTCGAGCCGGGTCAGGCAAAGAACACTTACGGCACGGGCTGCTTCTTGCTTATGAATACAGGCAAGAAGAGAGTAAAATCAAAGAATAATCTTCTTACGGGCGTTGCGTGGGGCATCGGCAACGAGGTTGAATATGCAATTGAAGGCTCGGCATTCAATGCGGGCTCGGTTATAAAATGGCTTCGAGACGAGCTTCACATGATTGACACCGCAAAGCGCTGCGATGAGCTTGCGGAAAGCGTTCCTGATGCAAACGGAATCTATTTTGTTCCCGCATTCACGGGCCTCGGCGCACCGTATTGGGATATGTATGCAAGAGGCTGCCTTGTCGGTCTTACCAGAGGTGTCAACAGAGCGCATATTGCAAGAAGTGTGCTTGAAGCAATTACATATCAGATGACAGATCTTCTCGAAGCGATGAAATCCGATTCGGGAATAGAATTTACAGAGCTTCGCGTTGACGGTGGCGCAAGTGTCAGTGATATTATGCTGCAGATACAGGCGGATATGATTCGCTGCGAGGTCAACAGACCCGTCAATGTTGAAACGACTGCTCTCGGAGCTGCATATCTTGCCGGTCTTGCTGTCGGCGTGTGGAATAACAAAGAAGAAATACAGAAATACAGAAAGGTCGAAAAAACCTTTGCTCCCGTTATGGAGGAGAGCAGAAGAAACGAGCTTTATGACGGCTGGAAGAGAGCTGTTGAATGCTCAAAGGGTTGGGCAAAATAAATATTGGAGATGTCAGAATGGATTATTTAAAGGAGTCATTAAGGCTTCATTATGAATGGAAGGGCAAGCTTGAAACGAAGTCAAGAACAAAGGCATCAAACAAGCAGGAGCTTTCGCTTGCATACACTCCCGGTGTTGCAGCTCCCTGCCTCGAAATTCAGAAAGACATAAACAAAAGCTATGAGCTTACAAGAAGATGGAATACTGTTGCCGTCATAACTGACGGCACAGCTGTTCTCGGTCTCGGAGATATCGGACCTGAAGCGGGCATGCCTGTTATGGAAGGCAAATGTCTGCTTTTCAAGGAGTTTGCGGATATTGATGCAATTCCTCTTTGTGTGCGTTCAAAGGATACCGATGAAATTGTCAATGCGGTTTCGCTTTTTGCAGGCTCATTCGGCGGCATAAACCTTGAGGATATTGCTGCTCCGAGATGCTTTGAAATTGAAAAAAGATTAAAGGAAAAATGCGATATTCCCGTTTTTCATGATGACCAGCACGGTACGGCGGTTGTTGTTCTTGCCGCGGTGCTCAATGCACTCAGATGCGTAGGGAAGAAAATTAAGGATTGCACTATCGCAATGAGCGGCGCAGGTTCTGCAGGCTCGGCAATCGCAAGGCTTCTTAATGCAAGCGGTGCAGGCAATATTATCATGAGCGACAAGCAGGGAATTATATGCAAAGGGCAGGAACTTTCTCCTGCGTTTGCAGAACTTGCAGAGTTCACAAACAAAAACCGCATAACGGGTACTCTCGCTGATGCAATGAAAGGCGCAGATGTTTTTGTCGGTGTTTCTGCAGCGGGAATTGTCAGTGAAGAAATGGTTGCTTCAATGGCAAGCGGCGCCGTTGTTATGGCAATGGCAAACCCCACCCCCGAAATAATGCCTGACCTTGCAAAGAAAGCCGGTGCAGCGGTGGTCGGTACGGGCAGAAGCGATTATCCCAACCAGATAAACAATGTACTTGCTTTCCCCGGAATCTTCAGAGGTGCTCTTGATGTGAGGGCTTCGGATATAAACGAGGACATGAAGCTTGCTGCAGCCTATGCCATTGCGGGGCTCGTCAGCGAGGAAAAGCTTTGCCCTGAATATATCATTCCCGAGGCTTTTGATGAAAGAGTCGGACCTGCAGTGGCTGCGGCGGTTTCCAAGGCGGCAAGAGACTGTGAAATTGCACGAATTTGAGTGTGTAATTTTGTAACAGTTGAACAAAGTTTGAATAATGTTTTAATTTATTTTCAATTAAAGTATTGCTTTATTGATTCGGATATGTCATAATAACTGAGTATAAAATGGATTGGAGTCGCTTCCATCCAAATCTTCAAAAGATATTTTCCCGGGGAGGGAGATATCGAAAAATTAAAGGAGGAAAAACAATGTCCACACTCAAAAAGGTCATCAGCATAGTTTTGTGCCTTACAATGGTATTCGGCACTTTTGCTGTTGCGGGCGACCTCTTCGTACCCAAGGCATCGGCAACAGTCGGCGAATCAAGAGAAAAGACATATGCAGATCTTGAAAAAGAATTCGGCAGTGACTTCATCTGGTACGCAATCGACGTAATGGAATACGATGCAGACGGCAACCCCTATTTCACTGACCACTATGTAGAAGCAGGCGATACTCTTCAGATTCGTCACTACATCAAGATGTCGAGATTTACAACA
>JAZQEE010000039.1:0-70416 GCA_045538815.1 Acutalibacteraceae bacterium | reverse complement strand
AGATTGTTTTGGGATTAAAACGGCTACAAGAAATAAAATCGGATTAAACAAATTGTATCAGCTCGGATATAAAGATGCGGAAAAGATAGAAATATTTTTGAACTTATCCAAAAATTAAAAGCCAGACAAATTCCAATTTGTTGAACTAAATAATAAAACATTAAAGTGCAATGGGATATAAAACCCTGTTGCACTTTTTCTATTTGTAAAGGAGCAAATCAAATGAAACAAAAAACACTTGAAGATTTATGCTGTGGCAACATAAACCCTAATGAAATAACTTTGTGAGGGGTTCAGAATACGGTAAATGCGTTAACAAAAATATAGTTGTCTTTTAATAAAAAAATTGTATAATGTAGTCATATAATAATCGGAGGTTTGAAATGATTTATACTAAATCTTTGAATTTTAAATATGAAACCGATGTATTTGTTGCGGGCGGAGGTCCGTCGGGCGTAGCTGCGGCTGTTGCTGCTGCACGAAGCGGGAAAAAGGTTTTTCTTGCCGAAGCAACAGGTTGTTTTGGTGGTCTTGGTACATCCGGGCTTGTTCCTGCATTTGCGCCTTTTGACGATGGTGAAAAAGTTCTTGCAAGCGGAATAGGTTATGAAATCCGTCAAAGACTTGCTCAAAGTACACCTTTGAGAAACTGGACAACTCTCGACATTGAAGAACTCAAAAGAGAATACGATAAAATAATAGTTGAATCAGGTGTGGATTTTTCATTTTTCACATCTGTTTATGATGTTATTGTTGATAACGGCAGAGTTGAGAGCGTAATTCTCGGCTCAAAAAGCGGTTTGTTTGCGGTCAAAGCTAAAATTTATATTGACTGTACAGGTGACGGTGACTTATGTGCCTTTGGCGGTGCTGAGTATGAAATAGGTGATGAAAACGGAGAGGTTATGCCGCAGACTCTTTGCAGTGTCTGGACAGATATTGATAAAGAAAAATGCAACGAACCGTGGAACAAATATGTTGAACAGGCTCATCGTGACGGAGTGCTGACTAATGAGGACAGACATATACCGGGCTTCTTTCACCGAAAAGACGGTATCAGCGGCGGTAATATAGGTCACACATTCGGCATAAACCCAACAGATGAAAAATCACTTTCCTCCGCTATGGTTGAGGGCAGAAAATCAATGCTTGAATTTGATAAGTATTTCAAAACATATTTTACGGGATATGAAAATATGAAGCTTTGCTCAACCGCCTCTTTGCTCGGAGTGCGTGAATCAAGAAGAATAGTTTGCGATTATATGCTTAATGTGGATGATTTTATGTCACGAGCTGTATTTGAAGATGAAATCGGTCGTTATTGCTATCCGGTTGACATACACGTTATGAATACCGATAAGGAAGAATATGAGCGTTTCAGAGAAGAATATCAGCAAAAACTCCGTTATAAGAAAGGCGAATCCTACGGCATACCGTACCGCTGTCTTATACCTGTTTCGTTCAGAAATGTTCTTGTTGCAGGCAGATGTATCGGTACTGACAGGCAAATGCAGGCATCCGTAAGAGTTATGCCCGGATGTTTTATAACAGGTCAGGCGGCGGGTGTGGCGGCATCTCTTGCATGCGAAACCGAAGATGTCAGAAAAATACCTGTTAAAGAACTGCAAGAAAACCTTGTAAATCTCGGTGCATATATTCCAATTAAATAATGATAAATAAAAAGTGCAACGGGATATTAAATCTTGTTGCACTTTAAAAATAAATCAGACTTAATTAAACAAAGAATCTTAATACTTATTCTCTATCATTTAGTGATTGAAATGACCGAATGAATATGTTATAATTTGTTTATAGAAATTCAAGGAGGTTTTATTATGAAAATCAAAGCCAAAAGAATTCTTTCAATTATTGTTTCTGTTATTCTTGCATTGACAATAGCTTTCTCTTCTTCGGCTGCAGCTTTTGCTTCCAAGCTTATTTCCGAAGAAACTACTGCAAAATCAAAAGAGATTGCGTATCAGATTGAGGAGGAAGGAATTGTTCTTCTTAAAAACGAGGATTCGGTTCTTCCTTTGAAGAATAATAAAGTTAATGTTTTTGGCGCTTCATCGTGTTCAATAGCGTTCGCAGGTGCAGCAGGCTCAGGCGCTGTCCGCTCATCTGATGCTATAGGATTCTACGATGCTCTGAAAAACGCAGGAATTGAGTATAATAAAGAGTTATACAATATTTATGCTAATTTCACCGGTACAAAAATAAACCTCGGAATTTTTTCTTATATCGTTACTGTTTTAAAACAGTTTTTCGGTGGCGGTCAGTCTGAAATGCCTGTTTCCAGAATAAGTGATAAAACAATGCAGGATGCCGCTGAATATTCGCAAACAGCGATTATTGTTATAGGTAGGGTAGGAACAGAAATGAAGGACCTCAGCATAGAGCAGCTGAATCTTACCGATACCGAAAATCAAATGATTGAAAAAGTATGCGAAGCCTTTTCAGATGTTATCGTGGTTTTCAATATTTCAAATATTATGGATATGTCATGGATTGATGATTACGAGAGCATAAAAGCGGCAATGATTATGTGGCTTCCCGGTGAGGTCGCAACAGATGTTGTCGGTCAGGTTCTTAAGGGAGAAGTGAATCCTTCAGGCAAGCTTGCCGATACTGTTTCATATGACATTGAAGATCATCCCGCATCGGAAAACTTCGGTAATTATATGTATAAGGGCATTATCGGAATTCCCAAATACTTTGTTAACTATTGTGAAGGTATTTATGTAGGATACAGATATTTTGAAACTTTTGCGCCCGAGAAAGTTATGTATCCTTTTGGTTACGGTCTCTCATATACTGAATTTGACTGGGATATTAAGTCGTATAACAGCGATGATGAAAACATAACGGTGAATGTTGTAGTAACCAACATTGGTAATATGGCGGGCAAGGATGTTGTTCAGGTTTATTTCTCAGCCCCTTATTATGAGGGTGGAATTGAAAAGAGCGCAATTGAGCTTGCAGCATACAAAAAATCAAAAGAGCTTGCTCCGGGCGAAAGCGAAACTCTTGAAATCTCTTTTTCTATAGAAGATATGGCATCATATGATTCAGAAACCGAAGAGGCGTGGGTGCTTGACAGCGGCGACTATAAAATTCATGTTTCACACGATGTCAGAAATGCCGAGAAAACATTTACATATAATGTGCCTGAGAAAATAGTATATAAAACCGATTCTGCATCCGGCAATGAAATCAAAAACCTTTTCGATTTTGCAAAAGGCGATTTAACATATCTTTCAAGAGCGGATGCTGACGGAACATATCCCACTCCTCCGACGGATTATACTGCTCCGAATGAAGTTATTAACAGTGATAAAAGACCTGCTCCGACAACTGAAGGTGAAAAACCAAAGACAGGTGTTAAATATAAAGATGGTGTTATAACTTTAGCGGATGTTGCAAAAGACGAAAGTCTTTGGGATGCTTTTCTTGATCAGCTGACAGTCAACGAAATGATCGCTCTGATTACCGACTGCGGCTATGAAACAACGGCTGTTGAAAGATTAGGTATACCGGGAACTTCAGATAATGACGGGCCTTCATGCATTAAAGGCGAAGGCGGCTTGCTGTACAGCGAATGCGGACTTGCGTTTCCCGTTGCAACTACCCTTGCCTGCACATGGAATGATGAGCTTGCTGAAGAATTCGGAAAAATAATCGGTGAAGAGGGTAATCAACTCGGTACTCATGTCTGGTACGCACCCGGATGTAATCTTCATCGCAGTCCTCAGGGCGGAAGAAATAATGAATACTATTCTGAAGACCCTGTGCTTTCGGGCAAAATGTCGGCAGCAGTAATAAAAGGTGTTCAGTCAAAGGATATTGTTGTTACCGTTAAACATTTTGCCGCCAATGAGCAGGAAACAAACAGACAGTCAAACGGACTTTATACCTGGGCAAATGAACAGTCACTCCGTGAGCTTTATCTTGAGCCGTTTGAGATTTCGGTTAAAGAAGGCAAAGCAAAGGGCGTAATGTCTGCTTATAACAGAATTGGTGCTCAGTGGTGCGGCGGCAGCAAAGCGCTTATAACCGAACTTCTCAGAGATGAATGGGGATTTGACGGATTTGTTATTACCGATGCAAGTATAGACCTTACGGGTGACGGTTATCTTGATCCCGCACTTGCGGTTTACGCCAGAAACAGCGGAATCTTAACTATGCTTTATGTTGTTTCTGCTCCTCAGACAAAACTTTCGCTCAGACTTGCTTATTTAAGAGATCCGATTGGATTTGGTAACGCTATGAGACTTTGCGTTTATGACATTTGCAGAATGAAAATGCAAACAAAAGCTTTTACAGAATAATATATTAAAGGGGCTGTAAAATGAACAGCCCCTTTTCTTCTTTAAGAGTTATCCGGAAGAGTTTTAACCTTGCGGATAAATAGATTTTTTCACCGTTGATTTCCGGTTTATTAAATCAATTGGTTGAAATTGAGAATTTTTAATTGGAAATCTTTATTATAAATATTGCAGTTTTTGTTAATTAGTGATATTATAAATAAAAAAGCGTGAAAGAGGCATATTTTATGAAAACCAAGAGTTTATTGACTAAGATAATTTCCGTTTTTCTTGCGGCAATAATGATTTTTGGCTCAACAACCGTTTTTTCTTTTGCTGATTCAACTCAAACTCCTGCTGCTGAGACTTCAGATGTAAGAACAAGAACCGTAAATGCTGTTGTTGATGCAGCGAGATCGAAAATCGGATACTATGAAAGCCTTGTTAATGAGTTTACAACCTGGTATTACGGCGTTGAAACAGAAGCGCAGTGGTGCGCAATATTTGTTTCATGGTGCGCTGATCAGGGCAATGCGCTCGGAATTGCCGTGCCCAAGAGATCAACTGTTGAATCAATGAGAAGATGGTTTGTTAAAAGAGGCGAATATTATCCCGCAACAAGCGATTATGTTCCTCAGAAGGGCGATATTGTTTTCATAAATACCGCTGTTGACGGAACCGATGCAGTTCATCATGTTGAAATCGTGACTGAGAGCGGATTTATTACAAGCAAAAGAACTAAAAATGTAAAATGTATCGGCGGCAACACTTCAGACCTCAATTATAACGGCTCTGAATATGTTACCGAAAAGGTCAGACCCGTAAGCAATTCGAGAGCAACAATTATCGGTTATGCTCATCCTGCATATGAAAAGACAACAAGTATTCTGAATCTTTTCTATATGATCGCTGACGATACAATGCCTTCATTCTTTAAACAACTTTATTCAAAAATCCTTACTCTTCTTGATTATATAGCAAGAGCAAGCGCCAAAGCACCAGTTGAACAGATTGTTATATTTTGATAATAAAATTGCCCTTGAAAGCATCTGCTTTTAAGGGCATTATTTATTTGGTTCAAATTCATTTTCAATCTGTTTTATTTGTTGAAGAAACGGCGCATATTCTGAAATTATCGGATTAAATAAGCCGTATTATTCTGTGATTAAATAATTCGGATTTAATAAAGCTAAAGTGTATTGATTATTTATTCATTTTATGTTAATATTTAAAAGATTGGAGGAATGATAATAGTGAGCGCTTTGATTTCAAAAGTTCAGTCATTATTTACTGAACTGAAAACTCATTGGAATACTCCCGCAGAAGGTAAGTATGTCCCGTATAAAGAATACAAAGATGTTGTTTTTGCGGTAGGCAGCAACTATGCAGGCTCTAAGGTGCTTGAATACATAGGATTTTTCTCATCCTGCTATCTTATCATGCATCATTATAAATTGCCTTATCTTACTTTTTCGGTTATCGGCATTCTCAATATGCCTCTTGGCTATATTTCCGCCCTCATGTGGTGGTTTGTCTGCGACAACCTCGGTTTCTTGCCGAAGAAAACAGAGAGAAAGTTCTATCTTGTTTATGTTCTGATGATGATATTCGGAATATCTACAATTTTGTTTGACTATTCTCAGCTGTTTAATCAGACAAGCGGGTTTATTACTTATCTCAACGGCCTTGAGGGCATGAATGCGACTGCGTGCTTCAAAACATTCGGAACGCATTTTCTCTACACCGGCTGGGTCGGCGCAAGAAACATTTTCTGGCGCAAAAAACTTCTCCCGAAATTCGGCAGATATAAGTATTCGCTTTACTGCGATGTTGTGCCCAAATGCATAATGGTTATTCTTATCGGCTGGCTTCCCGTTTATAACATTCCCGATGTTGCAACAAGAGTCTGGGTTGCAAATCTTCTTTTCGCAACATACAATGTTTTCGGTTTTGCAAATAATCTTGAAACATGTACAAGAAGTATCAGCCCCAACCTTCAGGAAAGAATTCTTGTCCGCAGCTATCCCGTCAAGATTTCTCATTTCTTTAACACGATTGTCGGTATAATCATTCCTGCCGTCATTGGCTCTCTCCGTTATGAATGGGCTGATATCAATGTTTACCGATATGTTATTCCCGTTACATTTATTGTACTTGCTGCTTTTACTATGATATTTGCAGGCAGAGTAAAAGAAAGAATTCCTCAGCCGCCGGTTGAGAAGAAAGTCCAGATTAAATTCTGGGACGGCATGTTCGGTGTTCTTCATAATAAATATCTTCTTATCAATACTATAGTCGGTCTTATTGATTCTCTCGGAAACGGCATGCTTCCGTTCGTAACAATTCTTTATTTCTATACCTTCAGACTGAGCGGTCTGCCTTACAGTCTTATTGTAATGCTGATTTCATTTGCGGGAACTCCGCCCGATTTTCTTTCACCTTATTTCCTCAAGAGATTTTCATATAAGCAGATTATGGTATTCTATCAGCTTTCAAGAGCTATAGGTAACGCAGCCATTGCGTGTGCAATGTGGTTCTGCGGTGACAATCTGACTCTTTGCGGAACTATTTGTGTTATCGTTCTTTTCTTTATGGAAATGACAAAAACTGTTCCGACAACTGCAGGCCACGATATGAATGTCCGAATCGGCGACTATCAGATGTATCTTTCGGGTGAACGCCTTGAAAGCTTTTCAGGCGTTTTCGGCTGGTTTACCGGTCCGATAACTTCGTTTGTCGGTCTTATAATTCCTCTTATGCTTCTCAAATACGGCTTTAACAGCAACTGGGATGTTCTGTTTATTGATGATTCAAGAAGAAATATCATTGTTATTCCGCTTATTGTTGATGTTATCGGATTTTTCCTTATGACAATTCCGTATCTCTTCTGGGATTATGACAGCAAAAAGCAAAATATGGTTATGGAAGTTCTCAAGCGCCGTGCTGAGGTAACTGAAAAGAAGGCTGAAGAAGAAGGCGTAACCGTTTCAGGCGGATATTTAGGATAAGCGGGGGTGAAATAATATGAGTAAAAAAGAAAAGAAAATAATTGTTGAAGAACCCATTCATCTTGATATCCCTGAAGAAGAAATATGGACTTATAAAGTTGAAGGTCTTGCAGCTCCACATATCAACAAACCTTATAAACATTATGGACTAAAAAAGTTTATTTTTGCCCTTGTTATTATTGTTGCTGTTTCGATTTCGTGTTATTTCAGCGTCAGAACTGTTCAGAAGGATACTTTTGAATATAATCAGACAAAAGCAGGTTATGAACTCTCGAAGTTCAGCAACACGGGATATATTACTTCTCTTGATATTGATTTTGTTTCATCTGTTGAATATGACCGTGAAAATCCAGATGTCAATTCAAATTTCAAAATCATAAAAGATGAAGCAAAAACCGTATCATCCGTCGGCGCTTATGCCCTTAACTGCGATGAAAAAGTAAAGGTAATAAATATCGGCAAAAATGTTGATTTCATTGACCCTAAGGCATTCTATTCGTGCTGGGCGTTGCAGCGGATTGAGGTTGATGAAAACAATCCCAATTACTGCGATATCGACGGTGTTCTTTATAATATAGATAAGACAAGGATTATCTGCCGCCCCTGCGACCACGATACATATCTTGCAGAAAAATACGGATATGCCGAATATGATGAAAACGGTTACAGAATTGAGCCTACGGCAGAGGATGCAAATTATGAGCAGTATGTAAATGATGTTCTTACTTTTGTTATTCCGTCAAGCGTTGAAACCGTCGGTGAACTTTGCTTTAATTATGCAAATATGAAGAGAGTTTATATTCCTGAAGGAGTTAAAACCATTGAAACGCTCGGATTCTTCGAAATTCCTCTTCTTGAGAATGTTTTCAGTTACAAAAGTGATTCGGCAATTACCGATTCTCATTTTGTTTCAAAAGAGCTTCTCGGAACAGTATATAATTCTCTTCCCGAAGGTCTTGAATACATCGGTTCAGATGCCTTCAGCTATAATCAGGCTTTGACTTATGTTTATATTCCCGAAAGCGTTACTTTCATTGGTCACCATGCATTCTGGGATACTGTTTATAAAGAAGGTGACGAGCTTCGAGGTGTAGCTCAGATCAATGCAGCTTTATCGGAGGATGATTTCAAAGCAAAGGTTGATACCGGTAACAGCTGGAGACCTCAATACGATTTTATTCTTTTCAAAAAGAGCATCGAAGTGGTTTACGGCTCTGAAAGAAGCTGATAGTCAAGCTCGGAGATTTATTTCTCCGAGCTTTTATCATTTATTATCTATACTTTTGAATTTTTGTATGATATAATTGCGGAAAGGGGGATGTTTATGAATAAATGGAATTTATATACAACCAATGAGATAAAGCCTCGCGGATGGCTTATGAGACAGCTTGAGATTCAGGCCGAGGGTCTGAGCGGCAACCTTGATAAAATCTGGCCTGACATCAGAAACAGTTCATGGATAGGCGGCGATAAGGAAGGATGGGAAAGAGTTCCTTATTGGCTTGACGGTTTTATTCCTCTTGCATATCTTCTTGAAAACGAAGACATGATTTCAAGAGCAAAAAAATATATCGATGCAATAATCTCTTTTCAAAAGCCCGACGGATGGATTTGCCCCTGCAAGGATGAAGAGAGAAAAACATATGATACGTGGGCAGTTCAGCTTATATGCAAAACCCTTACGGTTTATTACGAATGTTCAAAGGACGAACGAATTCCTGATGTTATATATAAAGTTCTCAGGAATTATTATGAAATGCTCAGGAACGGTGAAATAAAGCTTTTTGACTGGGGAAAAGCAAGATGGTTTGAATGCTTTATTGCAATAAACTTCATTTATAAAAAATATAAAGAAGACTGGGTTATTGAGCTTGCAGAAATACTCAAAGAGCAGGGAACTGACTACAGTGATTTTGTTCATCTGTGGAAAAGACCGCTTAATAAATGGACTTTTGAAACGCATATAGTCAATATCGGCATGATGCTTAAAAGTGAAGCGGTTTCGCATGAAATACTGAACTCTGAATATACAGATCGTGCAGAAATGCTTCATTCAGTTCTTGATGAATATAACGGTACGCCCGTTGGTTTATTTACGGGTGATGAATGTTTGTCGGGTCTTAGTCCTATTCAAGGAACAGAGCTTTGTTCAGTTGTTGAACAGATGTATTCTTATGAAATCCTGTTTGCTTACACCGGTGAAAACAAATGGGCTGAAAGACTTGAAATGCTTGCTTTCAACGCTTTGCCGTCGACTATAAGCGATGATATGTGGACCCATCAGTATGTTCAGCTAAGTAATCAGATAGCATGTCAGAAGTTTCCCGGGAAATCTCTTTTCAGAACCAACGGCAGTGAGGCTCATTTATTCGGTCTTGAACCGAATTACGGTTGTTGCACCGCTAATTTCAATCAGGGCTGGCCTAAATTTGCTCTTTCATCATTTATGTATAACGGTAATAAAATCATTAACTCTGTTCCAGTTCCTTCTGAACTTAAAACTGGTGATATTTGCATAAAACTTGAAACAAATTATCCGTTTGAGAATTCATTCAGATACTTCATTGATGCAAAGAAGGATTTTGAATTTGTAATCAGAATTCCTTCGTTTGCCGAGAATGTTAAAATAAACGGAGAAAGCTTTTACGGAACGGAATATACAGAAAAGATCAAATCTGATAAAACCATTGAAATAACCCTATGCTATGATGTTAAGCCTTGTTTTGAAAAAAGACCTCATCGCCTTCATTCGGTTAAATGCGGCTCTCTTGTTTTCTCTGTTCCGGTTAAGTTCCGAAAAGAAATGCTTGAATATGAAAGAGACGGCGTTACAAGGAGATTTCCTTATTGTGATTACGAATTGATTCCCGAGTCAGACTGGAATTATGCTTTCTGCTCTGAAGCTCTTGCTCTGAACAGAAAAGAAGTCGATGAAATTCCGTTCTCATCCGTCAATCCGCCTTTGACAGTAAAGGCAAAAGTGTGTCAGATAGACTGGGGATTTGAGGACGGATATGAGACTGTGTGCGCTAAAACGCCTGAATCAAGAAAAGCTATAAGTGAAGAAAAAGAAATTGAGCTTTATCCTTACGGTTGTTCAAAGCTGAGAATGACTGAACTTCCTTTTGCTGAATAAATAATCAAATTTACTTTCACATTATAAAAGTTCTTGCATTTTTTTGCTAATAGTGTTATTCTTTAAAAGATATTTATAAAAGGAGGCGGCGTGTTGAAAAAAAATCGTTCACTTGAAGCGGCAGAAATTCAACATCCGAATAAAATCGGTTTTAAAGACGGTCTCGGTTATGCACTCGGCGACGCAGCAAACCTCTTTGTGCTGACCTATATTTCGTCTTATCTTAAAGTCTTCTATACTGATATTCTTAAAGTTGCAGAAAACAAAATCACAACCCTTTTGCTTATTGCAAGACTCTGGGACGCAATCAATGACCCTCTCTGGGGCAATATTGTTGCGAAGAAAAGACCCAATAAAGACGGTAAGTTCAGACCTTATATCAAGTGGTTTTCGATTCCGCTCGGTATTATGGCAATGCTCTGCTTTGTTAATTTCAGAGCACTTACAACAAGCGAAACTCTTGTTGTTGCATTGATGTATATAACATACATCGGCTTCGGTATGATGTATACAACAATCAATATTCCTTACGGTTCACTTGCTTCGGTTATTACCGATGATCCCGAGGGAAGAACTCTGCTCTCAACTTTCCGTTCAATCGGTGCAGGTCTCGGCGGCGCAATTCCTCTTCTTATCGGTCCCATGATAATTTATACCGTATCAGGTGTTAACAGCCAGGGTGTTGAGGTTAAGGCTGCAGATGCAGACGGAATGCTTAATTTCGGCATCATTATGGGTGCTCTTTCAATCATCTTCTATTTCCTTTGCTTCAAGACAACCAAAGAGCGTGTTGCGTCAGAAGAAGAGCCCGATGTTGATTTTAAAAAGACCTATGCAGGAATGCTCAAGAGCAGACCCTTTGTTGTTGCGGCTCTTTCCGGTATTCTTATCAGCGGTCAGCTTCAGTTCGGTTCACTTAACCAGTATCTTTATAAAAACTATTTCGAAAACACCGACCTTTCAATAATCGGCACAATTGCAAACTATCTGCCCATGGCAGTTATGATTTTCTTTATGCCGAAGCTTGTTAAGAAGTTCGGTAAGCAGGAACTTTGCAGCATCGGAACATTTTTCTCAGCGGTTGCTTCAGTTCTGATGTTCTTTGTTGTTCCTCATTGTGACAGACTCGGCAGCGCACCTGTTGTTTTCATGATATTTACATTTATCATCGGATTCGGTTATTCATTTGTCAGTATCACTAACTGGGCAATCATCACTGATGTTATTGATTATCAGGAATATAAAACAGGAATCCGCAGCGAAAGCGCAGTATATGCGGTTTATACCTTCTGCCGCAACCTCGGACAGACTGTTGCTGATGTTGGAGGCATGAAGCTTCTCGGTGCGGTAGCAGGCTATAATGGAGCGATTCACGGTTCAGCAGGTTATGTTGAGGGCGTTGGCGAAGGAATTCTCTTTGTCTGCACCGTAATTCCCGCAATAGTTTATACTCTTGTATTTATTCTTTTCAAATTCGGTTATCCTCTTAACAAATCAAAACTTGAGGTTATGTATTCTTCACTCAGAAAGTCAAGATCTGCAGGCGAAGAAAACCTTGAGAGAAATCCGGGAGAGGCATAAAAAATTAACAGGAGCAACATTGCGGTTGCTCCTGTTTTTTATTGACTGTTGTAATAAGATAGGTTATACTGAAATAAAAACATTCTGAGGTGCATCATGAAATTTGATCTTAAGGAAAAGTCAAAAGAGAATATAATTATTGTCGCACACAGAGGAGCATCGGGCGGAAATATTCCATGCAACACCATGACTTCTTATGAAATTGCATTGAAGCAAGGCGCAGATATGATTGAAGTTGATGTCAGTTGCAGCAGTGACGGAAAGCTTTTTATCTTTCATCCGGGCATGGAAGTTGAACATCTTAATAAAAATATAAATCTTTCTGAAATGCCTTATCAAAAAATCAAAAAAATCAGATATGTTAACTTCGATAATAATCCGACTCAGTTCGGGATTGCAGGCTTTGACGATTTTCTTGAACAGTTCAAAGGCAGATGCTTTATCAATATAGATAAGTTCTGGGGCAATCCCGAAAAGATTTATAATTCCGTCAAACGCCACGGAATGGCAGATCAGATACTTGTTAAAAGCAAGATTTCCAAACCCGTTCTGAGAGTCCTTGAAGAGCTTTGTCCCGAACTTCCGTATATTCCTATTGTCAGAGAAAAGCATCCGCTTCATGAAGAGCTGATGAAAATGAATATCAATTATCTCGGTGCCGAAGTTCTTTTCAAAAAAGATAAATCATATCTTGCAAGTGAGAAGTTTATTGATAAGATGCATCGGGATGGTAAGCTTGTCTGGGTAAACTCAATAATATATGACTATAAAGAACAGCTTTCAGGCGGCCACAGCGATGATACCGCAATGACAGTTTCTGAGGATTTCGGCTGGGGCTGGCTTGCTGACAGAAATTTTGATTTCATTCAGACTGACTGGACAATGATGCTTGTTGATTATCTAAAGAGAACGGGCAGATACTATAAGAAATAAAAAACAGCGCATATCCAAGGTGTTAAACCTCGGATATGCGCTTTTGTCATTTTGTTCTTAATCCTTTAGGATAGTGATTTTTTGCTCTTCCGTTAACAACCTTGGCTCCGCCTACGGTGCAGCCGTCAACGGTAACAGCAGCCCATCCGTTTGGGCAGTCAGTTTCAAATTCCTCACCGTGAAGATATTTTTTTGTTTCTTCGCAGTCTGCGGTTAGTGAAATCTTTCTTTTAAAGCTGTTTCCCATTGCCATAAATAATTGATGGTGTGGCTGAATATAGTTCTTTTTAATTTCACCGATTGTTACGCCGCAAGAAAAAGCTGAGCCCTTGTTTATTTCGAAATCAGGAGTGAAATAAACAGGATTACCGTTATAAATAATAACATTTTCTTTATCATATTGTTCGAGAACATCGTCAAGAAAATCAAAAACAGTCTTATCAATCTTATTATTAGATTTCTGATTTTTTACTTTAAACGGAATATATTCATTTTTGTTATGAAGAACAGCCATGAACTGACCTTCACCCTTCGATTTATGAGGATAAAATCTTCTTGTAAAATGTATGTTTTCGCATCTGCAGCCACCAAAGAATATTCCGTCAACAGTGTTATCCTTAACTGAATCTTTTACGGAAATAAGCTCGAATTCAGGATGCATATTAAGGAAGGAATCAACTGTCATTTCATTTTCTTCAATCGAGAAAGTACAGGTGGCGTAAATTATATATCCGCCGTTTTTTAATGCAACAGCAGCGTTTTCAAGAATTTCAGCCTGCCTTTGAGCGCATTTAAAAACATTTTCAACGCTCCATTCATCTATTGCAATCTCCTCTTTGCGAAACATTCCTTCGCCCGAGCATGGAGCGTCAACCATGATTAAATCAAACGTGTGCGGAAACATTTTTGCAAGTCTTCCAGTATCCATACAGGTTGTCACGCAGTTTTTAAGTCCGAGTCTTTCAATGTTGCCGGTAAGTATCTTGCATCTGGAAGGGATGATTTCGTTGGAAACGAGAATTCCGTTTTTGCCAAGCTTGTTTTTTAACTGAGTGCTCTTCCCACCGGGTGCAGCACACATATCAAGAATCTTCCAGTCGGGCTCAATGTCAATGCACTCAGCAGGTGCCATTGCGCCAGGCTCCTGAACATAAATCATGCCAGCATGATGATACGGATGATTTCCGATTTTTTCGTAATCAAGATAATATCCGTTTTCAACATAGGGGATTTTTTCTTTTGAAAAGATATTTAACTTTTCAAAATCATCAAGTGAAATCTTATCTGTATTGACTCTGAATGCCCTGACAGGGGGGCAATTCAGCTCGTTTATGTACTCATCATATTCGTCACCAAGAATTTTTTTCATTCTTTCAGTGTATTCAGTTGGTAAATTCTTCATTCGTTTTCACCGCTTAAATTCATTTCGGCATAAAGCATACACATTCCGACAGTTGTTATGGCGGCAGTTTCCGTTCTTAAAATTCTCTTGCCGAGAGATATAATTTTTCCGCCGCAGTTTTCAGCCTTTTCAATTTCATGCTCTTCAAATCCGCCTTCGGGACCTATAAGAATTCCGACTGATGAACCGCTTCTGATTTTGGAAAGAGCTTCTGATGTTGACTTCATTCCGTCCTTGCTTTCGTATGGCACAAGGAAAACATCAAATTCTTTTGCTTTTTCAATTGCTTGATTATATGATAAAACATCGCAAACTTCAGGAACAATGTTTCTTTTGCTCTGTTTTGCGGCGCTTTCGGCAATTGCCTGCCAGCGGGCGGTTTTGCTTTTCTTTTTCTTATCGTCGAGTTTAACAACGCAACGGTTCATTTCAACCGGTATAATGCCTTCAACGCCGAGCTCAACACATTTCTGAATAATAAGCTCCATTTTATCGCTCTTCGGCAGGCCTTGAAAGAGATATATTTTAATCGGAAGATTAGTATCCTGATAATCTTCTTTAAGTATTTCAGCAATTACATAATCGCTTTCAATGGCACACAGACAGCAGAGATTGCTTTTTCCGTTTTCGCTGACGAGAATATCATCACCCGTCTGCATCCTCAAAACATTTTTTATATGGTTAAAATCAGGACCGGTTATAATATAACGGTTTCCCTGCCTGCTGTTATTTTCTGCAAAAAAATTGAACATTCATATCACCGTCTTTCCTGATTATTATAACAAACAATTCTTTTTGTGGCAACTGTAAACAGATAAATAATGAAAGATTGATTTAAAAACAGAATTATGATATAATTTTTAAAAAATACGGAGGATATTTGATTCATGATTATTAAAAAGATAGTTTCTGCAATTCTTGCGTTTGTTTTTTCTTTATTACTGTTTGGCAGCTCAACCCCCGAACAAAAATGTGACCCGAAATTCAACGGAACATTTCTTCAGTCGTGGATGAGCAGCAGCTGGAGCGATGAGCGTTGGCAGGATGAAATAAAAAACATGAAAGATGCAGGAATCGAATATCTGATTCTGCAGGATGTTGCAAATAAATCTGCCGATGACTCATGGTCTGTTTACTATGACTCAGCTCTTTCTTGCTTTGAAAACGCAACCGAATATACGGATGTTATTGATGCTGCGCTCAGAAACTGCAAGGGGAGCGGTATCAAGGTTTTTATCGGTCTTGCTATGTTTGACGATTTCTGGACCGAGGGCGCAATAACAGGGCAATATAAAGAAATGTGTATAGTTGCTTCTGACATGGTTAATGAAATTTATAATAATTATTTTAATGAGTATTCAGATTGCTTTTACGGTTGGTATTTCACCCCTGAATTCAATAATGTTCTGACATGTCAGATAAATATCAACGGACTTTGCGACGGGTTGAATCTTATAATTGATCAGATAAACAAAACAAATAAATCACTTCCGATTCTTATGAGCCCGTTCTATGCCGAATATCTTGCAACGGGTCCTTTCGTAACTCTTACAAATCTTGTTCGTGTGTTTAACAGAATCAATTTCCGTGACGGGGATATCTTTGCTCCGCAGGATGCTGTCGGCGCGCTCTGGACATCAGAAGACAACCTTGAAAAAGTTTGGAAGATGTATTCCGCAGCAGTTGAAACATGCGATGCCGATATAAAACTCTGGGCAAATTGCGAAAATTTTTCTCTTGGTTTTGCCGATACTCTTCTTGACGGAATCCTGACAAGACCCGCTACCGAAAACACTTCTTCAATCACATCAACCCTTGACCGTTTTGTCCGTCAGATGGATATTGCTTCAAAGTACGCTGAAAACATTATCACCTTTTCTTACAACCATTATTTCAGTCCGTCATATGTAAATTCTGTTTTTATAGAAACATATCTTGATTATGTCGATAACGGATTCATTCTTGAAAACGAAGCTCCGTCGGAAGTTAAAAACTTTATCAAATCACCCGCAGAAAACGGTGTGACTCTTTCGTGGGATTCAGCGGAAGATAATTTCGGTATTGCTTATTACCGAATTGAAAAGAACGGTAAATTCATGACGAGGATTGAGCTTTGCTTTGATGCTGATATTGAAACGGTTTATACTGATGTTAACGGAACATTAAATGATGAATACTCAATTGTAGCATTTGATGCTGCGGGCAACGCTTCATTTGAAACTGTTATATAAAAAAACATCCCTTGAAAGAAAAAACTTTCAAGGGACTTTTTAGTTAAGGCATAAAAGGATTATCGCTGAATTCATAGTTTTCAGGCATAATAAAAGGTCGGAAATGGTTGATTGTGAAATCAATTGCCCACTGACCTTTTTTACCCGTCCAATAATTTGAATGAGGCTCGATTGAAAGCATTCCGTCATAATCCTTGGTATAAAGAATATCCATAACTGTGTTCCAATCGGTCATATCCATTCCTGCGGGTGCATCATCATAGTGCTCTCCATTGATTTCAACTGTGCCTTTAAGATGGAAATGATAGATTCTGTCGCCGAAATCAAGAAGCTCCTGAAGATAATCTCCTCTGTCATTCCAGCAATGAGAAACGTCATATTTGATTCCGAGCTCGGGAAGTGCGGAAAGAATGGGATGCCATGCTTTGGGTTCAACAACAAAGTTTTCCCAGCGGCAGTTATAAACAGCGATTTTAACATTTTTATCTCTTGCAAAATCGATAAGCTTTCCTAAGTAATCAATCGCAATTTCGCAGTTTTCAAAAAAGCTTTTGCTTTCAGTATAGTTGACGCCGCAATTATAAACGGGGCAACCGATAACAGAAGCGGCAGTGATAAGGTTGATATCATTCTGCATTGCCTCAGGTATGATTATTCCGTTTTCATCGATTCTTTCCATGCCCCAGCGTCCGATTGCGCCGACTGAGACATCATATTTTTCGCAATATCCTTTTATTTCCTCTGCTTTTGAAAGAAAATCAGCTGAATCATAGTTATAGTTTACACAGAACTCAACAGCTTCAAGACCTTTGTCATGAACATATTTGATGCAGCCTTCGCTCCAGCCGTTGATTATGCCAAGCTTCATATCATCAATCCTTTACCGTTTTTTTACATTATATCATTTATTACCTGAATTGTAAATAAATCACCGTAAAATATTGAAAATACGGTTATATTTTGATAATATAAATCAGAGGTGTTATATATGGAAAAAATTTCATCTTTTGAAGAAATATCCCGTCTTAATGAAAACACTGTTATCGCAAACCCTGAACAATCAGCAATTAAAAACAGTGTTATTACTTTTAACGGCAAAAGCAACATTCTTTTTATTGAAGACGGAATAACACTGGCAAACAGTAAAATAAATTTTAACGGTGAAAACAGCGTTGTTTATATCGGAAAGAGCAATCACTCCTGTTTTATAAACGCAACAGTATATAACGAAAGCGTTGTTTTTCTCGGAAAAGATTCATACTATAACGGAGCTGTCAACATTATCGCTTCCGAAAGACAGAATGTCATAATCGGAGATGACTGTCTTTTTTCTTTTGGTATATGGATCAGAACAGCTGATCCGCATCTTATATACAGCACCGAAACCCGTAAAAGACTCAATTACAGTAAATCCGTTTATATCGGCGATCATGTATGGATAGGGCAGGGGGCAATGATTCTCAAGGGATGCGAATTCGGTTCGGGTTCAATTCTTGGCGGGGGTTCTGTTGCGTCGGGAAAAAAGATACCTTCAAACACTTCTTTTGCGGGTAATCCCGCAAAGTTCATTCAGGATAATATTTTTTATTCAAGCAAATGTGTCCATGCTTATAATGAAAAACAGACCGAAGAATCAGCAATCCTCGATACTGATAAATGGATATATAATAAAAGTAAAGGAACAATAGATATTTCTGCTTTTGATAATTCTCTGAAATCGCTCAGAACATCGGAAGAAAAGCTTTCATTTTTAACGATAAATCTTGTTGCCGTTACTGATAAAAACAAATTTTTCAAAGCTTCCGTAACAAAGACTTCGCTGTTCGGAAAACACAAGAAATAGCAAAAAACGGTATAGCGTCGGCTATACCGTTTTCTTTTATCGCCAGTATATGAATTTATTGTTTTCAAGAATTCTAAAAAACTGAGAAAGTCTTTCGTAAAGAGGGTGCGCCTCTTCTCCGAAATGAGCCTCAACTTCTTTGCCGATTTCAATTATATTCTTTTCGCCGTCAATAAGAGGCCAGACAAAGCTTCCGTTTTTATCGAGGTGAATATAGCTTGTTTTCGGTTTCCTGAAAAATATCTGTGCGAATTTGTTCATTGCGCCTTTGTTGGCAACTTCAAGAGTCACATTACCGTTATCATCGAATCTCCACGGAAGATTTTCAGCTTTAACGGGAATTTTCTCAAGATAATTTTCGTCTTTTATCTTATTGTTTTTCATAAATTATTTGTTCTTTCTTTTCTTCCAAACGGAGAATTTTAGAAGCGAAAGTATAACAAGAGCAAAAACAACGAGAGCGGCAATCTTGGAAACGCCGTCAGAAAGATTGAGGAATCCTGAAATATCAATAACCTTATCAACACCGAATACAGCGAGAAGCGCAAGAACAATGCCTACGAGACCTTCACCTGCAATCATACCTGAGCAGAAGAGAATTCCGTCGTTTGTAATCTGTTTCTTTTCTTCTTCTTCCTTCTTCATTTTGTCAACGACAAGACGAATGAGACCGCCAATCATGATGCATGCATTGAGCTGAACGGGAAGGTAAACACCGATAGCGAAGGGGAGAACGGGAATGCCGATGATTTCAACAACGATTGCAATAAATACACCGATGAAAACAAGACCCCAGGGAAGGTTGTTATCCATAACGCCCTCGATAATCATCTTCATAAGTGTTGCCTGAGGAGCTGCAAGAGCGTCTGTTCCGAAGCCCCAAGCGGTGTCAAGAAGATAAAGAGTTCCGCCGATAGCGAGAGCCGCTGCAACAACACCGATAACTTCGCCGATCTGCTGCTTTTTGGGTGTAGCGCCGAGAATATAGCCTGTCTTGAGGTCCTGCGAGGTGTCGCCTGCGATTGCGGCAACTATGCAGATGATTGAGCCGATTGCGATTGCGCTTCTCATTCCGGCGGGACCAGCTTCACCGGTAAATTTAAGAATAACAGTTGCAATAAGAAGTGTTGCAATAGCCATGCCTGAAACAGGGTTGTTACTGCTGCCAACAAGACCAACCATTCTTGATGAAACGGTTGCAAAGAAGAAGCCGAAAATAACTATAATTGCAGCACCGAGAAGAGAAACGGGAACTGCGGGAACAAGCCATGTAATAACAGTAAGAACAGCAATTGCAATAAGTACAACTTTCATGCTGATGTTCTGGTTTGTTCTGTCAGATCCTGCATCAGAACCGCCCTTCATTCCTTTGAGAGCGTCTCTGAATGTGCGGACAATAAGAGGAAGAGACTTGATAAGGCTGATAATACCGCCCGCAGCAAGAGCACCTGCGCCTATGTAGCGGATGTATGAGCTCCATATTGCGCTTGCGCCGCCTTCGGCAAACATCTGGCCGATAGGCTCTGTTCCGGGATAAAGAGTAAGAGTTTCACCGAAAAGAACAATGATGGGGATAAGAACAAGCCAGCTGAGAACACCGCCGCCGAACATGTATGATGAAATTCTGGGTCCGCAGATATAGCCGACGCTCATAACAGCGGGATAAATCTGAGTTCCGATTTCGCCTGCAAAGCCTTTGATTCTGAATGAAATTTCACCGGGAACAGCCTTGAGGCCGTCAATAACAAGCTTAAAGAATGCTGCAAATCCCATACCTGCAAAAACAGTTGAAGCATTTGAGCCGCCTTCTTCACCTGCAAGAAGAACCTCTGCGCAAGCAGTTCCTTCGGGATAGGGAAGAGTTCCGTGTTCTTTAACAATAAGCGCATTGCGAAGGGGAACCATAAAGAATACACCGAGAAGACCGCCGATAAGTGCAATAACAGTGATTTCAAGAATATCGGGTTTCTCCATTTTTCCCTCTTTAGCCCAGAGGAAAAGAGCGGGAAGAGTAAAAATGGCACCCGCAGCAAGAGATTCACCTGCTGAACCGACAGTCTGAACAATGTTGCTTTCAAGAATTGAGTTTTTGCGCATAACAACTCGGATAACGCCCATTGCTATAACAGCAGCGGGAATTGATGCCGATACGGTCATACCGACACGCAAGCCGAGATATGCATTTGCCGCGCCGAAAATTACCGCAAGGATAACGCCCATGACGATTGATGTAACCGTAAATTCAGGCGTAATTTTGCTTGCCGCAATATACGGTTTGAACTGATTATTTTCCTGCATATTATTCTCCTTTTCTTTAGTTTTTTCATATGCCATTAAATATTACATTAAATGAATAAATATTGCAAGATAAAATTTGCTTTTTCCTCTATTTTCTTTATTTTTCCCACTTATTCAATTGACATTTATTTTTTAAAGATTTATAATTTTGTAAAAAATTATCGAGGTGGTTTGTATGTCATATAATAGTACATCGCTTGATACAGTTTGCGCTTCTCTTGCTTATGCATTGAATATTGAATCTCCAGAACTTGCAAACTCTGCTTCAGAGGTTTTGACTGACCTTGTTGATAATAAATTTAACGGTAAAAAAGCTGACAGAGTTTTTATGTATAACCCCGATGCAATTGCACAGTGGATTTACAATAAATATAATGATTACTTTGACGGAGTCCGTGAATATACCGATATTGAACTCCCTCTTTGTTCGGTTATGCCATCGGTTACACCTGTTTGCTTTGCAACAATGTATACCGGAACTCAACCTGAAGTTCACGGAATAAGAAAATATGAGAAACCTGTTTTAAAAACTGATTCAATTTTTGACTCTCTTATCCGTGAGGGAAAGAAAACGGCAATTGTCGCAGAATCCAAAAGCAGTATGGCAATGATTTATCTTGAAAAGGATATGGATTATTATATTTATGATACCATTGAAGAGGTTAACGCTAAAGCAAAAGAGCTCATAATTGAGGATAAATATGATTTTATTGCAGTTTATAACGGCGATTATGATTCAATGATGCATAAATTCGGACCTGAAGGAGAAATTCCTCTTTCAAAACTGAAGCTTAATTGCGAGGCTTTTGTTGAATTTGCATCGCTCATAAAAGATAAATGGAAATGTCATAACGCACTTATCGGTTTTGCAATGGATCACGGATGTCATGAGATTGACGGTGAATGCGGTTCTCACGGGCTTGATATGGAAGAGGATCTTAATATTGTTCATTTATACGGCGCGTATCCCGCGGAATAATAAAAACGGACACAGAACACTGTGTCCGTTTTCTTATATCATTTAATCCCATTCGCTTCCTGTTACCTTATCCATATCAATTCCCTTTGTTTCGCTTGTTTTACGCATAAGAGCAAAAAATGCAGCAATAAACCCGGGAACAAGAAGAGCAAATGAAACAGTTCCTGTAACGTTGTTGCCGAGGAATGTAATTAGCGGAAGACTGATTATGTATGATACCGCAACTCCAACTGCCGTAACAATAAACTGAGCTGACATAGTTGAAGAACGGAGATTGGTGGGGGATGATTCGCCGATCATCATTATAAGAACATCGTTTGTGGAATAATAGCTGCCTACAAATGCACCGCAAAGAAAACCGACGATATAGGGGTTCCAAGCCGTTTTAGCTCCGACAGAGAATCCGATAAATGCAATAAGACAGTTAACAGCGGTTGTTATCGCTGCGGTTTTTCTTCCTTTTGAATCAGAGATAAAGCCCATAATGACCTGAGAAACAGCACAGCCGACCGGGAACATAAACAAAGCGGCTGTTACGGGACCTATGCTTACAGCGTTCATGACTTCTTCACCGAGTGAAGAGAAAAGTCCGTTTGAAACATAATTTTCGGCGTATCCGTAAGACATTATAACCTGATAGTTAATCGTTCCGATGAAACCGATGTTTGCGAGTGCGGAAGTAATATAAAGCCAGCGGAGCTGTTTATGCTTCATTGCGAATTTGAGTGCAGGAATAAGACCTCCCTGAGCATTTTCTGCGCTTTTCTTTGCTTTTTCTTCTGCTCGTTCTTCGTCAGTCATTCTGAGATATCTGAGTCGGGAATCAATGAAAGAATCGGTTTCTCTTGCGGTAATCAATGCGATAAATGAAGTAATAACGCCTACAACTGCAGGCATAAAATAAACCATTCTCCATTCAGATGCGTTGGTCATGAGAACTTTTCTCAGAACAGGGATAAGCATAACACTCATATTTGCAAAGAATTTAATTGATGAATAAACCCTTGCTCTGTGTTTTGAGGGTGAAGATTCCATGATGTAAACAACGTGCATATCATGCGGAATAAAGAATTGCACCATGCATGCTCCGACAAAATAAAGAACAAGATTATCGGAAAGGAAAATTACGAGCATAGCAAAGCTCATGCCGAATGTATTGATTAAAAGAAACAGCTTTCTTCCCCAGCGGTCTGCGAGGGGACGGTATAACAGACCGAGAGCCTGGAACGGAACGGCAATCATCGAAAGAATGTCAAGCAGTCCAACTGAGCTTTCTCCGTATTTTGAGAAAAGGTCATTTGCGATTTCCGTCTTCATAAGAGTTCCGATTTGAGAAGCGATTTCATCGGTTGCATAAATCAATGAAATAATAAAAATGAGATAAACAAAATACATGTTTTTTCTGGGACGGGCTTTTTCTTTTTCCCATTTCTGAATTTCTTTGATATTTCTCATTTCTTTTTTCTTTGCTTTAATCGGAGATAATTCCTTGGTTTTCATAATCATCAGCTCCTTACATTGAATTTACCATAATTCCAAAAGAAAAACAATATAAAAAACTTAAAACATTGTTCAAGTTGATTTGTTCTTTAATGTATGATAATATTAAATCGAAGAGGGAAGGAGCGCTTTAAATGTTATTTGATAAAACAGTAATTTCAGGCATTGAACTGAAAAACAGAATAATCCGCAGCGCAACACATGACGGACTTGCTGATGAAAACGGCGCACCGTCCGATAAACTTATAGCCCGTTATGAAAGAATGGCTCAGAACGATGTCGGTTGTATAATTACGGGTTATGCCGCCGTCAGCGAAAACGGAGTATCGCCTTATCCGAGAATGCTGAAGATACATGATGATGTAGTTATTGAGAAATATAAGTTGCTTACTGAATCTGTTCATCGTTACAATACTCCTGTCGTTTTGCAGATTGCTCACTGCGGCAGACAGACCTCGTCCAAGAAAATAGGAAAACAAAAAGTTGCGCCGTCAGATGTTCTTCATGCATTTTATCCCGATAAATCCAAGGTACTGACGGAAAAGGAAATATATTGCATAATCAACGATTTTGTTTCGGCAGCAATAAGAGCTGAAAAAGCGGGCTTTGATGCCGTTCAGCTTCATGGCGGTCACGGCTATATTCTTCATGATTTTCTTTCCCCCTATGGCAACAGAAGAAACGATATGTGGGGCGGAAGCCTTGAAAACAGATGCAGGATTGTTGAATTGATTATCAAAGGAATTAAAGAGAACACCAATCTTCCCGTATGGATAAAAATAAGTGCTGAAGATAACAGAAAGAACGGAATGAATATAGAATCAGCAATTCATATTTGTAAAAGACTTGAAGTGGCGGGATGTGATGCAATTGAGGTATCCTGCGGAACGGTTCAGGACGGAATGAACACAATGAGAAGCAATCTCATGCCGATGGATGCCGTGTTCAAGTATCGTGAGCCGTGTGCTTCATTTCCAAAATTCGTTAAAAAGATTGCTTTACCTGCTGCAAATCTGATAAATCCGCTGATTAAACAGCCAAAACCTCTTGAAAACTTCAATATTGAAAATGCAAACAAAATTAAAAAGAGTGTTTCAATTCCCGTTATTGTTGTCGGCGGAATTCATAAAGCAGCTGATATGGAAAGTATCCTGACAGAAGGGAAAGCTGATTTTGTTTCAATGTGCAGACCGTTTATATGCGAACCCGATCTTGCCCGCAAACTGAAAAACGGTCAGACTGAAGCAAGGTGCATTATGTGCAATTACTGCGGGTTGGTAATCGAAAAAGAGCCTACAAGGTGTCTTTATGGTAAAATAAAATAGTTTTTATTTGTTTATGAGGTGATTTATCAATGAAAAATGTACTTTTAAGCGCAGATGTTTATGTTTTTGTTTGTTCCGTACCGGATGTAGTTGCAGATAATTTAGAAAAATATTGTATTGAATTTGATGATTGGTTACACAGTGCCGATGGAAGGCGATATCGTCTGGAAAAGCACAATGATGAAACAATATGCTGCTTACCGCACGATTTTATCGATCATTTAAATGAATCGCTTTTTCCTGATACTCCGTCAGAATTTATTGCAAATCTTGGACTTATTTATCAGATAAAAGAATTGCCTGAACCTTATAAAAACTATCCGTGGTTTAATTTTTAAACAAAAGCCGAACCTTTTACCATTTGGATAAAGGTTCGGCTTTTTTGGTGCACCTGACAGGGCTTGAACCTGCACATCGAAGATACCAGATCCTAAATCTGGCGCGTCTGCCAATTCCGCCACAGGTGCATATATATCGCTGAAATATTAACATAATCCATGTTCTTTGTCAAGAATAAGGTGCTTGAGCAAAAAAACAGATAACATTATAATTTTTGTTGTTTATCTTGAATTAGTGAATGTTTTCTGTTAAAATGAAAATATTGACATTATTAACAATATAGAGGGTGAAAGAAATGGCAATCTGTAAAGTAATTTCTCACAGAGGCGCAAATAAACGGGCTCCTCAGAATACAATTCCTGCATTTGAAAAATCTCTTGAAATCGGCGTTGACGGTTTCGAAACCGATGTTCATTTAACCTCAGACGGTGTACCTGTTATATGTCATAATTATACTATTGATGAAACTTCAACCGGTGTCGGTGAAATTGCATCAATGAAGCTTGAATCTCTCCGCCGATATGATTTCGGAGTCAAATTTAATGAGAAGTTTGCCGGAACAACGCTTCCTACACTTGAAGAATTCTTAACTCTTTGTGAAAATGCTGATATAGAAATAATGAATATTGAGCTCAAAACACCGCTCAACGGCGATGTTTCAATTGTTGCAAGAACCATCGAGGCAGTAAAAGCACACGGACTTTTTGATAAGCTTCTTATTTCCAGCTTCAGTCCCGAGCTTTTGATTGAATGCAAAAGAGTTGACCCGACATGCAAGACGGGATATCTTTACAGCCCCAATCAAAAGATTGCTCTTAAAAACATGATTTTCAATTATGTCGGTTTTGCTAAGAAAATCGGAGCCGATTATCTTCATCCCCATTATGCTATGGTTACCAAGCATTATGTCAAAAAATTGCATCAAAACGGAATCGGTGTCAATGTCTGGACCGTCAATTCTCCCGAAACGGCAATAAAGCTTATCAGCTACGGTGTGGACGGTATTATCACAGACGTTCCCGATGTTATCAATGCTCTTATAGCAAAATAATCTGAATTTTAATCCCTGACAAAGGTCGGGGATTATTATTTTAATAAAAATCACGGTTCTTGTTGAAAAAAGCCAAATCCCGTGATATAATACCATAGGTGAAGTTTTATGGCGAAATTTACAACTAACAATGTTTCCGAAACAGAAAGTATTGCCGAAAAGCTTGGTGCTGCTGTTCCGCCGGGTTCGGTCATAGCGATGTTCGGCGATCTCGGAGCGGGAAAAACGGCTTTTACACGCGGTTTTGCAAGAGGTATGGGAATTGATTGCGATGTCAGCAGTCCCACTTTTGCTCTTGTCAATGAATACAGAGGAAAAAACAAAACTCTTTATCATTTTGATATGTACCGCATTTCAGGTTGGGATGATTTATATTCTACTGGATATTTTGATTATCTTGATGCAGGAAACTGTCTCATAATCGAATGGAGCGAGAATATTGAAGCGATACTTCCTGAAGACTGCATCAGAGTAACAATAACCAAAACAGAAGATTTCACTGAAAGAAACATTGAAATAACCGGAGCTGAAGCTTTTGAAAATTTTAGCAATTGAATCGTCTGCAAAATCAGCAAGCGTTGCAGTAACGGATGAGTGTCATCTTATTAGCGAGTGTTTTGTCAACGCTTCGCTTACTCACAGCAAAACTCTTATGCCGATGACTGATAATGCGCTCAGGCAGGCGGATATGAAAATTGAAGATATTGATGCATTCTGCGTCAACACCGGTCCGGGGTCATTTACCGGCATCAGAATCGGCGTTGCGGCAGTCAAAGGACTTGCAATGTGCGATAATAAACCTTGCGCCGGAATATCAACGCTTGAAAGCATTGCTTATAATTTTATTGATTCCGATTGCGTTGTATGCGCTGCAATGGATGCAAGATGCAATCAGGTATACACCGCATTGTTTGAATGTTGTGACGGAAAAGTCAGAAGACTTTGCGAAGATAAAGCTGTTCTGATAAATGAACTCGCTGAAGAGATTTCAAATATCAATTCAACGGTTTATCTTGCAGGTGACGGAGCTGAACTTTGCTTCAACTCGTTTAAGGATATTCTTAAGAATGTCAAGCTTTCATCGGAAAACCGAAGATTTCAGCGTGCATACGGCGTTGCCCTTGCCGCTGTCAACAATAAAGATCTTTTTGAAGATTCATCCTTGCTTGCGCCGGTTTATCTCAGACCTCCGCAGGCTGAACGTGAATTAAAGCTTAAAAAAGGAGAAAAAATATGATTGCAATGGGAAGCGACCATGCAGGTCTCGAACTTAAACAAGCCATCAAAGCACATCTTGACGAAAGAAAAATTGAATATAAAGATTACGGAACATACACATCCGATTCTGCTGACTATGCGGTTTATGCTGAAATGACAGCTAAAGCTGTCGTTTCGGGTGAATGTGAGCTTGGTCTTCTTTTTTGCGGCACCGGTGTCGGTATTTCAATTGCCGCAAATAAAGTCAGAGGGATAAGAGCTTGCTGCTGTTCAGATAAATTCTCGGCTGAAATGACAAGACTTCATAACGACGCAAACATTCTTTGCCTTGGCGGAAGAGTGGTAAGTGTTGAAAAAGCAATAGAACTTGTAGATGTTTTTCTTGACACCAAGTTCAGCGGAGAAGAACGTCATATCAGAAGAATTGCTCAGGTAACAGATCTTGAAAACAGATTTTGATCAAATATCGGAGGTTGTATTTATGTCAAAAGTAGTAATTATGGATCACCCGCTTATTTACCATAAGCTCTCAATCCTCAGAGACGAGAATACCGGCTCAAAGGAATTCCGTCATCTTATCAGTGAAATCGCAACTCTCATGTGTTATGAAGCAACAAGGGATTTGCCTCTTAAAGAGGTTGAAACAAAAACACCGATTGCCGTTGCAAAAACAAAGGTTCTTGCAGGCAAGAAGCTTGCTTTTGTTCCCATTCTCAGAGCGGGTCTCGGAATGGTTGACGGCGTTCTTGCCCTTGTTCCTTCAGCAAGAGTCGGTCATATCGGTCTTTACAGAGACCCCGACACACTTCAGCCCGTTGAGTATTACTGTAAGCTTCCCGCAGACATTGAAGAGAGAGAAGTTATTGTTCTTGATCCGATGCTTGCGACCGGCGGATCTGCAATTGATGCTATAACTCAGATTAAAAAGCGTAATCCGAAATCAATCAAGTTTATGGGAATTATCGCTGCACCCGAGGGTCTCAATGCTCTTAAAGAAGCTCATCCTGATATTGATATTTATATTGCAGCGCTTGATGATTGCCTTAACGATCACGGATATATCATTCCCGGTCTCGGCGATGCAGGCGACAGAATCTTCGGCACAAAATAAATGATTCAAAGCAGCTTTCGGCGTTTCTTTATCAAATGCCGTCAGCTGCTTTTTGAGGTTCTTGATATGGAAAAGAAAACTTTCTATACGGAAGCAGCCTATCTGGTCGGAATAATAATGGTTGCTCTCGGAACGGCAATTGTCGAGCGGGCAGACTTCGGCGTTTCAATGGTTGTTGCACCCGCTTATGTCATTTATCAGAAGGTATCTCAGACATTTGATTTCTTTACTTTCGGAATGGCTGAGTATCTTCTGCAGGGTGTATTGATTTTACTGACAATCATTTTAGTCAGAAAAATTAAAATTTCTTATTTCTTTGCGTTTGTAACAACAGTGCTTTATGCGCTGTGTCTCGATGTTTTTATTGCTCTGATTGCTTTGATTACCCTTGATGGTATTGTTTTCAGAATCATATGCTTCATTATAGGTCTGTTTATAACATCGTGTGGGGTTGCGTTTTTCTTTAAAACATACATTTCCCCCGAAGCATATGAGCTTTTTGTTAAAGAAGTTTCAGAGAAATTCAATATTGAATTACATAAATTCAAAACCGCCTATGACTGCTGCAGTTGTTTTGTCGGGCTTACTCTTTCGTTCATTCTTTTCGGATTCGGAAAGTTTGTCGGCGTAAGCTACGGTACTGTGATATGCGCACTTGTCAACGGTCTTATTATCGGAATGTTTTCTAAATTCTTTGATAAACATTTTGAGTTTAAAGACGGACTGAAGCTAAGAAAATATTTCGAACGGTAAAAATAACCCGCTGAGAGGATTTACCTTTCAGCGGGTTTACTGTTATTATTTTGCAGGCATCATAATAAACTTGAATTCAAGCTCTTCGCTTCCGTTAACCTCAAACTGAGGAAGAATGTCGGGTCCGCAGCTTGCTGTGCCTGTGCCTCTTGTGAAACCGTCAATATTGATTGCAACAGTCATTTCGTCATGAAGGTCTTCCTGATGTTTAGCGTTCTGGAGAAGCTTCTGAGAATACTTTCTTGCATTGAAATTAAAGTATTCATCATCAAAAGCAAACTTAATTCCGTCACCTTCAGCATCTGTAACGGTAAGATATCTGACCTTGCATCTGTTGCCTGAATCCTGAGGTCTGATATAAGGCTCGTGCATGTCTTCGACTGTTGTGTTATAAACACCCACTATTGCGTGAGCATAAAGGTCGCTGAGATTCTCGTCGGGACCCATACCGTAGTATTCAATATTATTGAAGCTTTCAGGCATTTCGAGAGTAAGACCGAAACGGGGAAGGTGAGCAGCAAGTCGCTTTTTAGCGATAGGTTTGAATTCAGCTTCAACCTCAATTACACCGTTTGAAGAGATTTCATATTCAATCTCAACCTTGCCGAGATAACCTCTGGTCTTTTTGCTTTTAAGGAGATAAGTTACCTCAATTTCAACTTTGTTCTTTTCGAGCTCTGCTTCAAAATCAGAGCAGATGCAGTTGTAATCGTCATATCCTGCGGCAACCCACTCGTCTCTGTAGTGTGTATCGTTATCAAGAAATGCTCTGTAAATATTCGGAAGGAATCCTTTTGCAAAAGCGGGGGAGGTGTTAATCATTTCTTTTCCGTTTATTACATAGCTTTCTATCATACCTGATTCTGCGGAGAAAATAACACTACCGTTATCAAAATCAACTTTGCTTGATTCACTGTCTGAAGTCAGAGTGATCTTTCCTTCTGTCTTAGTAATTTCAAATTCAAAATCATTCTTGATTTCGTGCTGCTCAAAAGCAATTTCATTATCACCGACATAATAATAAATGTTGATGTGGCAATCGCAATTACCCTTTGGTTCTTTGAAATCTATTTCAAATGTTTTGCTCTGCTCGGCGTCGATATCAAGAATTATTTCATCTGCAGCGATGAGAATATTTCCGTTTTTAACAACTTCCCAGACTGCGGTTATATATGAAGTGTTTCTGAATCTGTTAGTATTTATGAAGGTAATCTTCTTATCATCGTATTCTGCTCTGACGGGACGGTAAACATTCTTCATTTCCTTTGCACCCGTATGAAGTCTTCTGTCAGGGTAAACAAGACCGTCAACGCAGAAGCAACCGTCATGTCTCCATTCTCCGTGGTCGCCGCCGTAAGTGAATTTCCATTTTCCGTTAGGATGATATACAGAGTGGTCGCTCCATTCCCAGATGCAGCCGCCCATAAGATTATCATATTTATAGAAAATATCCCAGTATTCTTCAAGACCGCCGGGGCCAACTCCCATTGCGTGTGCATATTCGCAAAGGAAGAAGGGCTTGGGGGTATATTTCTTACCTCTTGTATGCCTGCCTGTCTTTTCAACATCTTTGTGGTCTGTGTACATTTCCGAAACAACATCATATGAATGCCTTTCGGTGCGGATTACGCTCTCATAATGAACGGGAATTTCAGGGCATACCTCGTGAAGATATTCATAGCAGACATCCTGACATGCATAGCCGCCCGCTTCGTTACCGAGAGACCACATAATAACACCCGCACGGCTTCTGTCACGAAGATACATTCTCTTGACTCTGTCAAGATATCTCGGAGCCCATTCAGGGTTGTGACTGATGAGATTGAAGTTCTGGTGAGGATCACATGCAACGCCGTGGGTTTCAATATCAGCTTCATCAACTATATAAAGACCGTAAATATCGCAAAGAACATTGAAGATTGCGTCGGGAGGATAGTGGGATGTTCTGACTGCGTTAACATTAAGAGATTTCATAAGCTTTATATCTTTTTCAAGATCATCAAAGCTCATTACATAGCCTGTCTTGTAATGTGAATCGTGATGATTGACACCTTTGATTTTAATCTTTTTGCCGTTTACGGTGAAAAGATCTTTATTGATTTTAACTGTTTTGAAACCAACATAGTTTCTGACAGTCATTATTTCTTCTTCACCGAGGTAAAGTGAAGTATATGCAGTGTAAAGTTTAGGAATTTCCGCATTCCATGATTCAACATCAAGATTTCTGAATTCAATTGAACCGCTCTGTGAAGCTTCAACACATTTTTCAGCAATCAGCTTTTTTCCGTCATAAATCTCTGTATAAACACAATAACCTTCCGCTTTACCGCCAAGAGCAAAATTGACGCTAAGGTTCCAGCCTTTTTTGGTTTCTTTTGTTCGGTAATATATGTCGTTAAGATATGTTTCGGGCATTTCATAAAGAAGAACATCTCTGAAAATTCCGTTTTCTCTGAACATGTCCTGACATTCAAGGAATGTGCCGTTTGACCACTTGTGAACAACAGCCAGAAGCTCATTCTCACCTTTTTTAAGGTGTTTTGTTATATCAAATTCAGCGGTATTATGAGCTCCCTCGCTGTAGCCGACAAATTCGCCGTTGATATAAAGATCGAGGCAAGAAATAACGCCGAGGAATGAAATGATATAAGTTTTCTCTGTGTCATTTACATCGAAGAGCTTTCTGTAAACACCAACGGGCTGCTCATCGGGAACGTAAGGCGGGGGATTATCGAAAGCATAGGGACAGTTGATATATGCCGGTGAATCATATCCTGTTCTCTGCCAGGTTGAAGGCACTTTAACTGTATCAAATTTTACCGAATCGGTATCAAGAATTTCCGGAAGTTCATTATTACTCGAAAAATACTTGAAATCCCATTTTCCTGAAAGAACTCTTACAATGTCGGAAGATGTTCTTTCTTTCTTTAATGAAACTTTTTTGAGTGTATCAACTGATGAGTAAGGGATTGAATAACCTCTTCCTTCAAGCTTGTTGATTTCATAGACTGAAAAATCATTGTAGTTGGTACGGTTAATTGAATATTTCATTTTTAATCTTTACCGCCTTTCCTCTAATTTTTTAATCATGATTTTAGCAGCTTTATATATATCGCCGCAGCCGAGAGTAATGATCATATCACCGCTCTCAGCGTGATCAACGGCATATTGCGCAACTTCTTCAAAAGTGTTGAACCAGACACTTCCCGGAATTTTTTCTGCCAGCTGAGAGGTGTAAATTCCGTAGGTGTTAATCTCACGCGAACCCATAATCTCAGTCATGATGCAATGGTCGGGAATTTTAAGGACTCTGACAAATTCATCGAAAAGAATCGATGTTCTTGAATAGGTGAACGGCTGAAATACGGCATAAACTTTTTTATAACCCATATTCATCGCAGCGTTAAGCGTTACCTCAAGCTCCTTCGGGTGATGAGCGTAGTCATCAATAATTGTTATTCCGTCTATTTCTGCAAGCTTTTCAAAACGCCTGCCTGCGCCCGTAAAATCCGCAATACCGCTGACGCATTTCTCAAAGCTGACACCTGAATACATAGCAGAGGCGATAACGGCAAGAGAATTATATACATTGTGAAGTCCGGGAACGGAAAGTCTGACTTTTCCGAGATTATCACCATTAACAATCAGATCGTATGAGCCGTATTCATTTACCATTTCAACATTGACGGCTCTGTAGTCATTTCCTTCCTCAAGACCGAAAGTAATAATATCTTTCTCGCCCTGATCAATAACAGACTTAACAGTATCCAATGTATTCTTATCATCACCGTTATAAATTACAGCTTTGGTTGCCATTGAAACAAATTTCGTGAATGATTTTTTCAGATTATCAAATGTTTTGAAATAATCAAGATGATCTTCATCAACATTCAGAACAACGGCCACATCGGGCGAAAGATCAAGAAATGTGTCAACAAATTCACATGCTTCGCAAACCATATGCTCACTGTGTCCGACCATGCCGTTTGAGCCTGTAAGAGGAAGCTTTCCTCCGATAACGGCAGTCGGATCAAATTCAGCCTCAATAAGAACCTGAGTAAGCATTGAGCACGCCGTTGTTTTTCCGTGAGTTCCGCTTATGCAAATGCTGTTCGGATATATTCTTGTTACTGCGCCGAGAAGCTTGCTTCTTTCATAAGTGGGAATTCCGGAAGCTTTTGCGGCAACAAGTTCAGGGTTATCAGGCAATAATGCGGCGGTATAGATTATCATTTCCGCTCCTTCGATATTTTCAGCTTTCTGACCGAGGGTAACGGGAATGCCGAGTGAACGGATTCTTGCAAGAGTATCGGTTTCGTTGTTATCCGAACCGCTGAGAAGATAACCTTCTTTATGCAATATTTCGGCAAGAGGGCACATGCCTGAGCCGCCTATGCCTATAAAATGAACTCTTTTGACTTCTTTAAGCAGTCTGTCTATTTCAAACATAGATAATTCTTCCTTTCGACCTTATCTACATTATTATATTACATTGATTTTAAAAAATAAAGTATAAAGTTGCAAAAATATATACTTTTTTCAAATGTCACATAACAGACGCTTTTCATAAAATGTTAATGGTCACGTATTTGGAGGTGGCATATTGAAAAGAATCGATAATTTTTTAATAATCGGCGGCGATAAGCGTCAATATTTTATGGCTGATTATTTTGAGAATATTGGAAAATCCGTCGAGATATACGGTGTTCCCGAATCAGAAAACAGAAAGAATGTCAAAAAGCTGAGCATTGCAGTCAAAGAAGCCGATGCAATAGTTCTTCCTCTTCCTTTGTCGAAAGACGGAAAGAAAATTTATTCAACCGTACCTTTCAGAGAAACCGTTGATGATATTGCAGGCGAAACAAATAGTGACCAGTTAATCTTTGCGGGCATGCTCAATAATTCAGCGCAGAACAAGCTTTCCAGAAACAATGCAAGGATTTTCGATTATTTCAGGCGTGATGAAGTGAGTATACTAAACAGCATACCGACCGTTCAGGGGATCCTTAAAACAATATTTGACAACATCGATTATACAGTTCATTCGTCTAAATGTGCAGTTTTCGGTTACGGGAAAACCGGCAAACTTACAGCATCAACACTCAGATCTCTCGGAGCTGATGTAACTGTATGCGTCAGAAAGTATTCGGACATAGCACTTGCCGATTCAAACAATCTTAAAGGCTGCCTGATAAAAGAATTTCATTTGATTTCAAATGATTTTGATATCATAATAAACTCTGTTCCGTCAGTAGTTATAGGAAAAACAATTCTTGAAAACCTGAAAAAAGAATGCCTTATCATTGATGTTGCATCTGCTCCGTACGGGACTGATTTTGCTGCCGCGGAAAAGCTTGGTATCAAAGCTCTTCAGTGTCCGTCTTTACCCGGAAAAACTGCTCCGAAAACAGCAGGAGAAATTATAGCCGTCGGCATAATGAACATAATAAAGGAGGAGGGCTATGAATAACAGAAAAATCGGATTTGCCCTTTGCGGTTCATTCTGCACCTTTGATCAGGCAATAGCTCAGATTGAGATTTTTAAGAATAGCGGTGCTGATGTTTTTCCGATAATGTCTTTCAACGCCGCAACCATTGATACAAGATTCGGCAAGGCACATGACCATATCAGCAGAATAGAGAAAATATGCGGAAGAAAAGTTATTGCAACAATTTACGACGCTGAGCCTATCGGACCGAAAAATCTGCTTGATTTGCTCATAATTGAGCCATGTACGGGAAACACGATCGGAAAGCTGGCAAACGGAATAACCGATACGCCTGTTACTCTTGCCGCAAAAGCTCATCTCAGAAATGAAAAGCCCATTCTGATTGCTGTTTCGACAAACGACGCTTTAACTGCTTCAGCTATAAATATCGGTAAGCTGCTCAACACTAAAAACATTTATTTCGTTCCTATGAGGCAGGATGCACCTGAGAGCAAAACCCGCTCTGTTGTTGCAGACTTCACAAAAACTCTTGAATCGGCCGAAAATGCATTAAAAGGAAAACAGATTCAGCCGATTATTACAAAGGTTTAAAAAACATTGTTTTTTGGGGAAACTTGTGTTAAAATATAATCATCTTACAGAAAAGGTGATTGTATTGAATAAGATAGTATTGACAGTTGAAGGAATGCACTGTGCGGCGTGTTCTGCCGCTGTTGAAAAATCAATAAACAAATTAGAGGGTGTTGACAGCGTGAGTGTTAATCTTACTGCCGGCAATGCCCTTATATATTTTGATGAAGAACTTGTAGCCGTTGAAAAGATGATTGAGGCAATAAATAATGCGGGCTTCAAGGGTTCTCTTCCGGAAATCAAAGAAAGAAAAGAAATTCGACAAAAAGATGAAAAGGAAACAAAAAGAGCGAAGCAGAGACTTATATTTTCAATCGTTTTCGCCCTTCCTCTATTTTACATTTCAATGGGTCATATGCTCGGTGCGCCGTTACCGAAATTCATTAACCCTGATTTCAGCCCTGCAGGTTATGCAATAAGTCAGCTTATATTCTGCATACCAGTTTTAATCAGCGGTTCAGAGATATTCAGGAATTCGGTAAAAGCAGCGATTCACAGAAATGTTAATATGGACACCCTCATTTCAATGGGTTCAGCTGTTTCATTCGTATACAGCATTTACTCTCTGGCTCATATAATCAGCGGAGACAGCAGCTTTATTCATCAGCTTTATTTTGAATCGGCAGGTATGATTCTGACATTCATTCTCATCGGCAGATATCTTGAAACCGCAAGCAAAAAGAAAACAAACTCTGCTGTTGAAAAACTTCTTGATTTATCGCCTGAAACGGCAATTCTTATCATTGACGGAGCTGAGAAAGAAGTTTCTTCATCCAGTCTCAAAAAAGGGGATATAGTTGCAGTTAAATCAGGTATGATTATCCCCGTTGACGGAATAATTATCAACGGTCATTGCACCGCAGATGAATCAATGCTGACGGGCGAAAGTCTTCCCGTTGAAAAGAATAAAGGCAATGAAGTTTTTGGAGGAACAATCAACACAAACGGATACATTCAGTTTGAGGTAACGGCAGATATAAATTCATCTGCACCTGCCAAAATAGCTGAATATGTCAGCCTCGCACAAACTACAAAAGCGCCGATTGCAAATCTTGCAAATAAAATCGCTTCAATTTTTGTTCCGACTGTAATTGCGATTGCTGCAGTGGCGGCAATTCTTTGGTTGATTTTGGGCGAGTCACCTGCTTTTGCGCTTAAAATATTTGTATGCGTTCTCGTTATAGCTTGCCCTTGTTCTCTTGGTCTTGCAACTCCGACTGCGCTTACGGTTTCAATGGGAAGCAGTGCATCAAAAGGCATTCTTATAAAAAACGGAGAAGCGATAGAAAGACTTGCTGATATTGACACAGTTATTTTTGATAAAACGGGTACAGTAACCAAAGGAAAGCCTGAGGTTACGGGTTTTGTGTGCTTTAACGGTTATGATAAAAACAATGCATTGACGCTTCTCGGAAGTGCTGAAATAAAAAGCGAGCATCCGCTTGCACTGGCAATAGTTGATTATTGCAAAGAAAACGGTACAGTGTTTATTGAATGCTCGGATTTTAATTCGATAACGGGAATGGGACTTGAATGTTCTGCCGATTCTGTAAAAATAGCTTGCGGAAATGAAAAACTGATGAAAAATAACGGTGTTGATATGACCTCTGCATCAGATTTTGCTGAAATGGTATCTTCGGAAGGTAAGACAGCAATTTTCCTTTCTGTTAACGGTGTATTATCTGCAGCAGCGGCAATCTCAGATTCACTTAGAGAAGGCTGTAAGGAAACACTGAGCGAAATAAAGAGTTTGAATATAAAAACGATTATGCTTACGGGTGATAACAAAAGAACAGCGGACACAATTGCAAAGCAGGCAGGAATAGAAGAAGTTTATGCTGAGCTTATGCCTGATGATAAGCTTGGTATTGTTAATAAATTGAAAAATGATGGCAGAAAAGTTATAATGGTAGGCGACGGAATCAATGACGCTCCGTCTCTTACTGCAGCTGATGTCGGTATGGCAATCGATACGGGAACCGATATCGCAATTGAATCGGCCGATATAGTTCTTATGGGCGGAAATATTGAGGAAGTTCTTTCTGCAATCAGAATCAGCAAAAGAACAATGAGAATAATAAAACAGAACCTGTTCTGGGCATTTGCTTATAACTGCATTTGTATTCCAGTTGCGGCGGGTCTTCTTCACGTTTTCGGCGGACCTCTTCTTAATCCAATGATTGCAGCAGGTGCTATGTCGCTGAGCTCTGTTACCGTTGTAAGCAACTCGCTGAGATTGCGTAAAATAAAGAAATAGTCTTGCAATACATGATTATATTTGTTATACTTGAAATATTATAAATGAGAAAAGTTGGTTGACATAATGAAGGGTAAACTTATAGTAATTGAAGGTCTCGACGGAAGCGGAAAATCAACGCAGGAAGAGCTTCTGAAGCAAAAGCTTTCAGCGCTTGACATAAAAGTTAATTTTATCAAACTTCCTAATTACGACGATCCTGCGTGTGGTCTTGTCAAAATGTATTTATCCGGACGGTTCGGAAACAATCCCTCCGATGTTAATGCATATGCCGCCTCATCTTTTTTTGCGGTTGATCGTTATGTCAGCTATAACTGCTACTGGAAAGAAGCATATCAGAACGGCGAAGTATTCCTTGCAGACAGATACACAACTTCAAATGCTTATCATCAGCTTACCAAAACAGACAAAAAAGACTGGGATTCATATCTTGAATGGCTTGAGGATTTCGAATATGTCAAAATGGGTATTCCGAAGCCTGATGCAGTAATATATCTGGACATGCCCATTGAAGTTTCTCAGAAGCTTATGACCGGCAGATATAACGGCGATGAATCCAAAAAGGATATCCACGAAAAGAACATTGCTTATCTCAACAGTTGCAGGGAAGCTGCGGATTATGCCTGCAATAAGCTCGGCTGGGCAAGGATTTACTGCAGCGAAAACGGTGAACCTCTCCCGATTGAAACTATTTCAGAAAAGGTGTTTGAAGCGGTAGCCGCTTCACTTGAATTGGATTTATGATTCGTCTTGCAGAACACAATGATATTGAGTCGATTATCGTTCTTTGGAACGAAGCTTTTCCTGACACGGAAGAGAATATAAGATTCTTTATCGATAACAGATTTGTTCCTCATAACACCGTTGTCTGCGAAGAGGGCGGTGAGGTTGTTTCAATGCTTTTTCTTCTTGACGGGAACCTGATCATAGAAGGAAACTCTTATTCTTCTTATTATCTCTATGCCGCATGTACTGCTGAAAGCTTCAGAGGCAGGGGAATAATGGCAAAGCTTCTTGAAAAAGCAAAGAAACTAACCGCTGAACGCAACAAGTATTTTATTTGTCTTATGCCTGCGGAAAAGTCTTTGTTTGGTTTTTATGAAAGATTCGGGTATAAATCAATTTTTTCGAGGAAAATATTAAATATAAACAGTTCTGAAGTTGAGAATACTGTTTCTGAAAATAATCGCATTGATCAAATTGATTACGCTTGTTTAAGAAATTCCGCTTTCAAGGAATTCAATAGATTTGAATGGGATCATAACGCTATTGAATTTGCGTTTAAACACCACGACCTTTACGGCGGAGATTCTGTTTTTTCTTGTAAAGGTTATGCACTTTACAACACGAACGAGTCTACAAATGTGAAAGAATTAGCGTTTCACCCTTCAGATTTCAAAGCGGCAATTAAAATGATATTATCTGAATCGGGAACGCAGGAATGCAGCGTCACCTTGCCTGCCGATTATCCCGCAGATATCGGAAAAGCTGAAATAATCAAATCAGCAATGGCTTTGCCCGTAAAAAAAGAGTATGAAATTATAATTGATGGAATTGAAAATGCATATCTCGGGTTAACCCTTGATTGAGGAGTGTATTATAAATGTTTTATATGTTTTTTGCCGAAGGCTTTGAAGAGGTTGAAGCAATTGCCGCTCTTGATGTTATCAGAAGAGCCGGAATAGAAATCAAAAGTGCGGGAGTCGGCGGAAAAACCGTTATCGGCTCGCATGGAATTCCTGTTGTCTGTGACATCGAAGATAAAGATGTCTCTCTTGAAAACATCAGCGGTGTTATTCTTCCCGGCGGTATGCCCGGAACAAACAATCTCTGGGATTCAAAGATTGTTAATGATACGATTGATTATTGCAACGCTAATGAAAAATATCTCTGCGCAATTTGTGCCGCGCCCTTGATTCTTGGCCGCAAAAACCTTCTTGAAGGTAAAAGCGCTGTTTGCTTCCCCGGATTTGAGGATGAACTTAAGGGCGCTGAAATTTCTTCAAATTATGTTTGCCGTGACAAAAATATTATAACTGCAAAAGGTATGGGCAGTGCTGTCAATTTCGGATTGGAAATAGTTGCTGCGGTAAAAGGGAAAGAATTTGCAGATAATTTAAAGGATACCTTACAATGCTCTTGAATGACAAAAAGCATGTTCGCAGTTACTATAAAGAAATAAGAAACAGTATTTCTGCAGAAGAAAGATTAACTGCTGATAGCGGAATTTTTCTTAATTTTATCAATTCACATTATTTTAACGATTATGACATATTTTTATGTTATGTTTCGGTTAAAAATGAAGTTGATACAAGAAGAATTATTCTTCATTTACTGGATAACGGTAAAAGTGTTTATATTCCTGAATGCGTAGGCAATAAAATGTTTTTTTATAAATTGAAAAGTATTGATGAGTTGGTTGAGGGCAGATTCGGAATTCCGACAGTTAATACTGACACTCTTAATCCTCTGTCTGATTTTGAAAATGTTTTATGCATTGTCCCTGCGCTGTCATTTGACAGATACGGAAACAGAATCGGTTATGGCGGGGGATTCTATGACAGATTTTTAGCTGAAAACAAAGTTTTTGCTCTTGGTTTAACTTATGATAACTGCTTTTGTGATCTTCTTCCGAGAGAAAAATATGACATTGCAGTTGATGCGGTTATAACCGAAAGCGGAATAAAAATATCGGAAAACTCTGAAAAAAGGGAGGTTTCTACATATGAATAATGAAAATAAAAAAGAAATCTTCAAAGTAAATATTGAAGATGACGGTTTTCTTAACCCTGATGAGCTTGATAATCTCATTCCTCCTGTGAAACAGGAAAAGAAAAAATTTGAAGTTCACATTGAGGATTATGATACCGATAACACCTATGTTGAGGAACAGCCGCAATATAAAGGTGAGATTTATTTTTCCAACAGAAAACCTGTTAAGCCTGCAGTTCAGAATACTGCCAAAGCTCCCGTGAAAAAGGCGACTTCATCTTCAAAGAAAAAGAGCGGCGGAAACTCATTTATTGCGGTTTTCTGCCTTGTTGTTCTGGTGTTTACTGTCGCTTTATCGGGTATTGCCATTTCGTGCATAAACGATATTCTTGCAATCAGCAGAAGCGAAGAAACTGTTACCATCAATATTCCCGGTGACGCAACAACAAATGAAATCATTGATATTCTCAGCGATAACGGTCTTGTAAAGCAGAAAACTTTCTGCAAGATCTTTTATTCAGCAATGGATTGGTTCAAAAACCTTAATAAAGAGAAAAAGCCCGGTCCACCGACTTATCTGAACGGTGTATATTATGTTCAGAAAAATCTCGGTCTTGAAGGATATCTGACCGAGTTCAAGGAGATACAAAAATCAGCCGATACCGTTTCTCTCGCTTTCCCCGAAGGCTGGACAATCTATCAGATGTTTGAACGTCTTGAAAAATACGGAGTATGCAGTAAAGATAAACTTATTGCATCTCTGCAGGGAACAACCTTTGATAATGATTTTGTTTCAGATATTCCCGATAACATGAATCGTACTTTTGCGCTTGAAGGATATTTCTATCCTGAAACTTACGAATTCTATGAGGGCAGCGATCCCAACAGTGTTATCAGAAAGTTCCTTAACACTTCGGAGACAAAGTGGACAGAAGAATACGAAGAACAGTGCAAAAAGCTTGGTTATACAAGAGATGAAATAATTATCATTGCCTCAATTATTCAGCGAGAGGCGGCTAATAAAGAACAGATGGGACTCATTTCTTCTGTAATTCATAACAGACTCAGGCATTCCGTTTCATGGCCGACTCTCGGCTGTGACTCAACCGCTAATTATATCACTTCATATGTAGCACGTAATGTCAGCGAGGCGGATGCAATCAATTACGAGCAGAAATATAACACCTATTATATTCAGGGACTTCCTCCCGGACCTATCTGTAACCCCGGTGACGATGCAATTAACGCAGCGCTTTTTCCTGATGATACAGATTATTATTTCTTCAGACATGATAAATACGGTGAAATCTATATGGCTGTAACTCAGTCTGAACATGACTCAAACGGAGTTAAAGTTCTTAAAGCAAACAGCAGATAATAAATAATGGAGTAAACTATGAATTCAATTATTAAGCCGGAGCTTCTTGCTCCGGCAGGCGACAAAGAACGTCTTCTTGCGGCAATTGAATACGGCGCAGATGCCGTTTATCTTGGCTCCGATTGTTTCGGAATGAGGACGGCTGCAGCAAGCTTCGGCGGAGAAAATCTCAGAGAGGCATGCGGAATCGCACATTCAAAAGGGGTTAAGGTCTACCTGACCTGCAACACCGTTCCGAGAAACGGAGAACTTGCTTTTCTTCCGAAGTTTCTTGAATTTGCTGCAGACTGCGGTGTGGATGCGTTCATTGTTACCGATATTGGTGTTATGGGTATGGTGCAGAAATATGCCCCCAAAGCTGAGATACATATATCGACGCAGGCAGGAATAACAAATTACGCTGCAGCAAATGCTTTTTATAATATGGGTGCAAAAAGAATTGTAACCGCCCGTGAGCTTTCGCTTGAAGAAATTGCAGAAATAAGAGCAAAAACTCCGAGCGAACTTGAAATCGAAAGCTTTGTCCACGGCGCAATGTGTGTTTCTTTCTCCGGAAGATGTTTGCTTTCCAATTATATGACCGGCAGAGATTCGAACAGGGGAGATTGTGCTCAGCCTTGCCGATGGCATTATTCTCTTCTTGAGGAGAAACGTCCCGGTGAGTATTTTCCCGTTGAGCAGGACGAAACCGGCACTTATATCATGAACTCAAGAGATATGTGCCTTATTGAGCATATACCAGAGCTTGTAAAAGCAGGTATATACAGTTTTAAAATTGAAGGCAGAGCTAAATCGGCATATTATACTGCTGTTTCAGTCAATGCATACAGAAGCGCCATTGACGAATATGAAAAGTCAGCTTTCAGTGATGACTTTAAACCCTCAAAATGGATAACCGATGAAGTCCGCAAAGTCAGCAACCGTCAGTATTGTACCGGTTTTTATTTCTCTGACCCTATGGATGACGCTCAGATTTTTTACAACGGCGGTTATGTCAGAGAGTGGGATGTTGCGGCAATTGCACATGAATGGAAAGACGGTATTCTCTACGCTTCTCAGAGGAACAGATTTTTTAACGGCGATGAACTTGAAATAATGATAAAGGGCATCGAGCCGATAAAAGTCAAGGTGTCAAATCTCAGAAACGAAGAGGGCGAATTGATCGAAAACGCCCCGCATCCGATGATGAAACTGAGTTTTGACTGCCCCGTAGAAGTACCCGAAGGCGCTTATCTCAGAATGGAGCGCAAGGGCGGTGTTATTCTTTGAGCAGTTTTATTCCTGTTATATTTCTGTGGATTATTATCTTTATAATTCTTCGTTCTGAAAAGAATCAGAACATCAGAAGAATAATCAAAAAACGAAGAAAAAGAGGCGTTAATGATATGAGTGATATTTTTAACAGATATGTCGGAAAAGACTGTCTGATATATATTTCAAATACAGGTTCTTCGGTTCTTGAATGCAATGTTATTTCAGTTAATGATAACTGGCTTTCCGTCAGAACTAAAGACGGCGATGAGATTATCAACATTGATTACATAATCCGAATTAAGGAACATCCTGTTAATAAAAACGGCAAAAAGAAAAGTGTTGTTTTTTAATGAATTATCCGAGCTGTAAAATGCTCGGATTTTTTTGTTGTAAAAATTGCTTTTTTGTCAACAACAAATTGTGCTTTAGCTTGACATTGCGTCAAGATGTGGTATAATGATATCGGTAAAATTTGCGAAATTTGGGAGGATTGACCGAATGGCTAAAAAACCCGAATATAATAATGAAAGTATTGAAGTATTGAAGGGTGCGGACAGAGTCCGAAAAAGACCTGCCGTTATTTTCGGTTCAAATGCAATTGACGGGTGTGAACACGCTATCTTTGAAATCATTTCAAACTCAATTGACGAGGCAAGAGAGGGCTACGGCGATAAAATAGTTGTAACCCGTTTTTCTGATAATTCAATTGAGGTTCAGGATTTCGGCAGAGGTATTCCCGTCGATTACAATAATAAGGAAGGCCGTTATAACTGGGAGCTTGTTTTCTGCGAAATGTATGCGGGCGGTAAATACAATACCAACAGCAACGGAAGCTATGAGTATTCTCTCGGTCTGAACGGTCTCGGTCTTTGCGCAACGCAGTATGCATCCGAATATATGGAGGCTGAAATTCATACCGGCGGCTATAAATATACCCTTAATTTTAAAAAGGGTGAGCCTGACGGCAAAATGATTAAAGAAGAATACACAAAGCGCGATACCGGCTCAAGAATCAAATGGAAGCCTGACCTTGAAGTTTTCACCGATATTGATGTTCCGCTTGAATACTTTCAGGATACGCTCAAAAAGCAGGCGGTTGTTAATGCCGGCGTAAAGTTTATTCTGAAAAATCAGGTCGGAAAGTCATTTGAAACTTATGAATATCTTTACGAAAACGGAATTGAAGATTATGTCAAGGAAATAATCGGTGAAGATTCTCTTACAACCGTACAGACATGGCACGGAGACCGTGTCGGCAGGGACAGAGAAGATCTTGATGATTATAAGCTCAAAATCAATATGTCCGTTGCTTTCTCGAATAAAATTCAGCTTAAAGAATTCTACCATAACTCAAGTTTTCTTGAAAACGGAGGTTCACCTGATAAGGCAACAAGACTCGGTTTTGTTGCGCAGATTGACTCATATCTGAAGCAGTCGGGAAAGTATCAGAAAAGTGATTCTAAAATTACTTTCCAGGATGTAGAGGATTGTCTCGTTCTTGTTATTTCTTCTTTCTCAACCCAGACTTCATATGCTAATCAGACCAAGAAAGCGATTACCAATAAATTCATTCAGGATGCTATGACCGAATTCATCAAGCGTCAGCTTGAAATATATTTCATTGAAAATCCGATTGAAGCAGAAAAAATCGGTAATCAGGTTCTTATCAATATGCGCAGCCGAATAAGGGCTGAAAAAACAAGGCAAGGCATTAAGGAATCCCTTATTCAGAATGTCGGCAATCTTACAAACAGAATTCAGAAATTCGTTGACTGCAGAAGCAAGGACCCTGAAGTGCGTGAGCTCTTCATAGTTGAGGGTGACTCGGCTCTCGGCGCTTGTAAGCAATCAAGAAATTCAGAGTTTCAGGCTATTATTCCCGTCAGAGGCAAGATTCTCAACTGCCTTAAATCCGAATATGACCGAATTTTCAAAAGCGATATCATTACTGATCTGATTAAAGTTATCGGCTGCGGCGTTGAGGTTGAGGGAAAGAAAAAAGCGGGCAAAGACATGGTTTCGTTCAACCTTGATATGCTTCGCTGGAGCAAAATCATTATCTGTACCGATGCTGACGTTGACGGATTCCATATCAGAACGCTTATTTTAACAATGATTTACAGACTTATGCCTACTCTTATTCACGAAGGCAAAGTTTTCATTGCGGAATCACCGCTTTATGAAATAACCTGCGGTGACGAAACATGGTTTGCATACACTGAAAAAGAAAAAGCGGATGTGCTTGAAAAAATAGGAAATAAGAAGTATTCCATTCAGCGTTCAAAAGGTCTTGGTGAAAACGACCCTGATATGATGTCGCTTACAACAATGAATCCGCTGACAAGAAGACTTATAAAGATTGAGCCTTCGTTTGCGCAGGAAACTGCGGAAAAATTTGATTTGCTTCTCGGCGATAATCTAACGGGAAGAAAAGAGTATATTTCCGAAAACGGACATCTTTATCTTGACTTAACTGATGTTTCATAAACTGAGTTAAAACGGAGTATAAAAATATGGCTAAAAAATCAAAAAAAGATATAACCGCTTCTCTCAGACAGCTTGACGATAAAACGCATATTTTCGGAGCGGGTGAGATTGTCAATCAGCCCATTGTTGATGCGCTTGAAGTCAACTTTATGCCCTATGCAATGAGCGTTATCATGAGCCGTGCAATCCCTGAAATAGACGGTTTTAAGCCCTCTCACCGAAAGATTCTTTATATGATGTATAAAATGGGTCTTTTAACCGGTGCAAGGGCAAAATCCGCAAAGATTGTCGGACAGGTTATGCAGCTCAACCCTCACGGCGATGCTGCTATTTATGACACAATGGTACGCCTTTCAAAAGGATATGAAGCGCTCCTTCATCCATATGTTGATTCAAAGGGTAACTTCGGTAAAGCTTTTTCGCGTGATATGATGTGGGCTGCATCGAGATATACCGAAGCTAAGCTTGAAAAAATCTGTACTGAATTCTTTACCGATATCGACAAAGATACTGTTGATATGGTTGATAACTTCGATAATACAATGAAAGAGCCAAGCCTTCTCCCCGTTAATTTTCCGAGTGTTCTTGTTAATGCAAACACCGGTATTGCGGCAGGTATGGCAAGCTCAATCTGCTCGTTCAATCTTGAAGAAGTCTGCAAAACAACAATAGAACTTCTTAAAAATCCGAAGCATGATGTTGCCGACACATTGCTTGCACCCGATTTTGCAGGCGGAGGTCAGCTTGTCTATGACCGTTCATTGTTTGAAGAGATTTACCGCACGGGCAGGGGAGGCTTCAAAGTAAGAGCGAAGTATATCTATGATAAAGCTAACAGTTGCATCGATATAACCGAAATCCCGCCCACAACAACTTCGGAAGCTATTATCGATAAAATAATTGAAAAAATTAAAGCAGGCTCTATCAGAGAAATAAATGATATCCGTGATGAAACCGACCTCAGCGGTCTTAAAATTACAATTGACATCAAAAAGGGAACCGATCCCGATAAGTTGATGAAAAAGCTCTATGCTTCAACACCGCTTCAGGATACTTTCTCATGTAACTTTAATGTTCTTATCAAAGGAAGTCCGAGAGTGCTCGGTGTTAAAGAACTTCTCGGTGAATGGATTGATTTCAGAAGTGACTGCGTAAGAAGAAGAACAAATTTTGACCTGAAGAGAGCAAAAGACCGTCTTCATCTTCTCAGAGGACTTGAAAAAATCCTTCTTGATATTGATAAAGCAATCAAGATTATCCGTAACACCGAAGAAGAAAGCGATGTTGTTCCAAATCTTATGATTGGTTTCAAAATCGATAAGATTCAGGCTGAATATGTTGCGGAAATTAAGTTGAGACATCTTAACAAAGAGTATATTCTTAAAAGACTTCAGGATATTGAAAAACTTGAAACTGCAATTAAAGATCTGGAAGATATCCTCGAAAACCCGAAGAGAATCAAGCAAATAATTATCTTTGAGCTTAAAGAAGTTATCAAAAAATACGCTAAGCCCAGAAAGACGGAAATTATTTACGGCGTTGAAATTGAAGAAGAAAAAGTCGAGGATGATGTTCCCGATTATCCTGTTCATCTTTTCTTTACCCGTGAAGGATATTTTAAGAAAATCACTCCTCTGTCGCTTCGAATGAGCAATTCAAATAAGCTTAAAGACGGAGACGAAATTGTTCAGACTTTTGAAACAACCAACTCAGTTGAGCTTCTTTTCTTCACCAATAAGTGTCAGGTTTATAAATCAAGTGCTGCTTCATTTGAAGATTCAAAAGCAAGTGTGCTTGGCGATTTTGTTGCCGCAAAGCTTGAGATGGAAGAAGGAGAAGTTCCCGTTTATATGGCTCTTACAACCGATTATAAGGGTTATATGCTGTTCTTCTTTGAAAACGGAAAGGTTGCAAAGGTTGATATGAACGCATATCAGACAGTAACTAAGCGCAAAAAGCTTATCAAGGCATTTTCGGATAAGTCACCCGCTTCAGCAATCATGCACATAAGCGAAGATAAAGAACTCGTTGTTGTTTCAAGCGCAGGCAGACACCTTCTTATCAATACTGCTGTCATTCTCCCGAAAACGACCAAGGATACTATCGGTGTTGGCGTTATGACCCTTAAAAAGGGTCAGCGTGTCATGAATGTCCGAGAATACAGAGAAGGGGAGTTTGCAAAACCTCACCGCTATAAGGCAAAGAATTTGCCTGCTGCGGGCGCTCTTCTCAGCGCTGAAGATGAAGGCGAGCAAATGACATTTGAATAAACAACAGCCGACAGAAGTCGGGCATCCCCACCGCTGTCGGCATCGAGCAAAATAAAATCGGCAAACGCTGTTTCATCAATTTTGTTTTGCAAATATAGCATTACACATTGATGATTTTTAATTCAAAGTATTTTTTACCAAAGAAATTAAAAAAATCTCTTGCATTTATCAATAATATGTGATAGAATTCATTAGTACAAAAATTTCTGGAGGTCATTAACCTATGCAGTGGTATGAAATCGTTTTAGGCATTGTTCTTATAATCACTTCTATTGCACTTGTTGCTATCGTTCTTCTTCAGGAAGGTCGTTCAGCAGGTCTTTCAGGTGCAATTGCCGGCGGAGCGGAGTCTTTCCTTGGCAAGAACAAGAGCAAAACAATTGAAAGCAAGCTTGTTTTTATTACAAAGATTCTTGCAATTGTATTCTTTGTTCTTTCCCTTGTTGCTACTCTTATTGTTCTTTTTGTCCGCTGATTATCAAGAGAAATAAACTGAGCCGTTCCGAATCGGAGCGGCTCTTTTTTTATTCAAATCTTTTTCTTAGCTTTTCAAGAACTCTTTTTTCTATTCTGCTTACATACGATCTGGAAATGTTAAGCTTTTGTGCAACCTGCTTTTGCGTCAATGGAAGTGTACCGTAAAGACCGTATCGTAATATAATAATTGTTTTTTCCCTTTCATCGTTGAGATCCTCGATGAAGCAGTATAATTGTTTTACTTTTATATTACGGTCAATATCGTCCGCTATTGTATCTTCAACACTTATAATATCGATCAGAGTCAAAGGATTTCCTTCGCTGTCAACATCAATCGGTTCGCTTATCGAAACTTCGTTTGAAGACTTTTTCTTTGATCTGTAATGCATTAGAACTTCATTTTCTATACACTTTGAGGCATAGGTTGCGAACTTGATTCCTTTAGTGTTATCGAATGAGTTTACGGCTTTAATAAGTCCTATTGCTCCGATTGAAATCAGATCATCCTGCTCTTCGCATGAAGAATGATACTTTTTAATAATATGAGCAACAAGTCTCAGATTGTGTTCAACGAGAATATTCTTTGCATTATGGTCTCCTTGTTTGAATTTTTCAAAATAATCCGCTTCTTCTTTCGAACTCAGCGCAGGGGGGAATGAACCGTTATTCCTTATATGTAGCGCAAAAAACAGAAAGCCTTTTGAAATTATATCCCATATTAAATCGAGCAAATCTTTCACCTCACATAATAGAGATATATGAAAAATTCAAAAAAACATGATAAAAATTTAAAGAATAGTTAATTTAAAATCAATATATAACTTGCATATTATTGTAAAAAGATATATAATGTAACTAATTATAATAAAGGAGTGTTTGTTATGGCTTCAATCAAGCTTGGTGCGCAGCTTTATACTCTTCGTGATTACATAAAAACCTATGAGGATTGCGAAGCAACTTTTAAATATCTCAACGATATCGGTATCAACGTAATTCAGATTTCCGGCATTGGTCCTATTCCTGCCGATAAAGTTGCTTACCTTGTTGAAAAATACAATATGGATGTCTGCGTTACACACACTTCTTTTGACAGGATGAGAACTGATCTCGATACTGTTATGAAAGAACATAAAATGCTCGGTTGCGATACTCTCGGAATCGGAGCAATGCCTGAAGAGTTCAGAAAAGATGCCGAAAGCCTTAATGAGTTTATTAAAATAACAAGTGAAATCGGCAAGAAAATGCATGAAAACGGACTTCAGTTTGCTTATCACAACCATGCTTTTGAATTCGCAAAGCTCGACAACGGCAGAAGGATTTTTGATGTTCTTATTGAAGACACAAAGCCTGAAGAATTCAGTTTTATAGGTGATACATACTGGTTCCAATATGGCGGAGTAAATCCCTGCGATTATATAAAGAAAATTGAAAACAGAATGAAAGTCTGCCATTTCAAGGATTATAAATTTGTCAATGATAAGCCTGCATTTGCGGAAATCGGAACAGGCAACCTTAATCTTGACGATATTTATAACACATGCAAATCAACCGGAGTTAAATATATTGTAATCGAACAGGATATATGTGAAATAGATCCGAGAGAATCAATGGCAATAAGCTATAAGAATCTTGTTGAAATTGCAAAAAGGAATGAGAAATAAATGAATTTTCAGCCTCTTACAATTAAAGTGTTGACCGATATTCATCATTATTCTAAGAAACTCGGCACAAGCGGAAAAGCCTATGAATATGCAAATGCCAAGAGTCAGATTATGCTTGCTGAAAGCGGTGTAATTCTCGATTCAGCATTCAATCAGATTGCCGAAGATCCGGATTGTGACATTGTTTTGATTTCGGGAGATATTACAAGCAACGGAGATTTTGATTCTCATAAAGAAGTCATTGAAAAGCTCCGTGCGCTTAAAGCAAGAGGCAAAAAAGTTTATGTTATAACTGCTACTCACGATTTCAGAAAAAACGGAGAAACATACGCATACAACGGCGATGACAGATATACCGTTCCTGCCGCAACAAGAGATTTGCTGTTTGATATGTATCGTGAATTCGGTCCGGACGAAGCGATTTCCGTTCACCAAGAAAGCATGTCATATATTGTTCAGCTCTGTGAAGGATACAGACTTTTTGCTCTTAATGATGACAGTAATCTCAACGGAAAGAGCGGATTTTCAGATGATTGCTTTGAATGGATAACAAAGCAGGCTGAAAAAGCGAGAGAAGACAGTCAGTTTATTATTGCAATGACCCATCATCCTCTTATCGCACCATCTCCGATTTACGAACTTATCGGAAAAGGCGATATGCTCGGCGATTATAAGCAGCGTATTGATCAGCTTGCAGATATAGGTATTCAGTTTATTTTTACCGGGCACACACATATTCCCAATGTCTCTCTCCATCAGAGTGAGAGAGGAAATGCTGTTTATGATGTATGCACCGGTTCTGCAATCGGATATCCCGGCTCTATAAGAGTTGCTCAAATAAATCCTGCAGAGAATAAAGTTACGCTTTCGACTCAGCTTGTGGAAACGCCTGATGAGTTCAAAAAAGAAGGTAAAAACCTTAAGGAATGCCTTGAAGAACAGCTTATCGGTGTTATTCGTAACATGATAAAGGTTGCAGGCGAAGATATTGACAAACTTGCCGATGCAGGCAAATCGATAAGCATTAAGCCTAAAATTATTTATAAATTCGGATGGATTATCAAGCCCGTTTTTAAACTCCTTAATTCACTCAGAGTAGGAACTGTTGCTAAATGGACCAAGAAAGAAACAGGACTCAGACCCGCCGATTGGCAAAGCATAAAGGATAAAAAGGTTTCTGACATAATAATCGAGCTTGTCCAGAATCTGTTTGCAGGCGAAAGCAAATATCCGCCCGAAACGCCTACATATAAGATTGTTATGGGATTTCTCGGAATAATCGACAGTATACTTGAAACATTACATATTGATTTGAAGAAAATTATCAAGGTTGCACCAAACGCATCGGGAATGGTTGAAACACTGTTATACAACCCCTCTTTTGATTCATATAATGCAGAACTCAGAGTATATGATTTTATCAGAGAAGGGGAGAGCGGTGAAAAAATCGTTTTCCCGCCCCCAAAAGAAACAGTCAATAAGAGTAAAAAAGGACCTGCAATTATTATAATTGCAATTCTACTTCTGATTATATTCCTGCCTCTGATTCTTCTTTTGCTTGGTGCAGGTTTTATCAGTAATCAGATCAGATATCATGAAAAGCTTAAATAAAAATAAAACGAACGGTGATTTTATGAATTCTCCCAGACTTGAAATATGTATAGAAGGCTATGATATAGAGCAAACCGATTTTTATATCTCTTTGCTCATTGAAAAAAACGAACAAATAAATAAACTTTATGAAGAAGCAAAAGAACAGATTGCTTTACTTACCGAAACGAACGAAAAGCTTCATAAAGATTTTCTGACATTAACCAAGCAATTCAGCGAAACTGTTTCTTCAACAGACAGCATCGTTCTCGAAAAACTCCGTAATATCGAAATGAAAATTGATAAAAATCTGACAGCGGCATCAAATGCTTCTTCTATATCTAAAATTTATGAAACACTTGATATTTCAGAGAATATCGCAAATGATAGAACAGAAGAATGTGTGAATAAAAACATAACCGATATTAAAAATGAAATTTATGATTTGAAAAAGCTTTTCAGCGAAAATGTTTAAAATTCAAGGAGGTTTGAAAAACTTGAGCGCCAGAAAAAAAGACAAAAAGAACTTAAGCAAGCCTAAAGTTATTTTTCTCGGAATTTTCAGTGTTATTGCTTTAACCGCTTTTGTTGTTATTTCATATATGCTGATTTATGTTATTTCTTATATAAACGGCGATCTGGTAATTAACCTTGAAGAATACAAAAACAACCAGAACCAGACCTCGTTTATTTATGCTACGGATTCTGAGGGAAAAACAGTTGAAATCGCAAGACTTCACGGCGAAGAAAACCGAGTCTGGGTTGACCTTGATGATATGTCACCATATATGGCAAAGGCTTTTATAGCTCTTGAAGACAAGCGATTTGAAGAGCATGACGGTGTTGACTGGATAAGAACGGTCGGCGTTATTGTCAAACCTCAGAACATCGGTCAGGGCGGTTCAACAATAACTCAGCAGCTTATCAAGAACCTCACAAACAACAAAGAAGTAACTCTCGTCCGTAAGTTTAATGAGATTCTGACTGCTCTTAACCTTGAAGCAAATTACGAAAAAGATCCGATAATTGAAGCATATTTAAATACCCTTTATCTTGGCAGCGGATGCTACGGAGTTAAAACCGCAAGTGAGAAATATTTTGGTAAGGATGTCAGTGAACTCAATGCAGCTGAGTGTGCGGTTATTGCTTCTATCACACAATTCCCGACAAGATATAATCCCTTAATCAACCCCGAATATAACCGCGAAAGACAGCTTGAATGTCTCCAGAAGATGGTTGATTCCGGTTTTCTTACAGAGGCTGAACGCGCTGAAGCAGAAAACTTTAAGCTCATTTTCACAAACAGCGATGATTATGTTCCGAGCCCTGAAATGGAACAGTCTTTAGCTAAAGAGGATGATGATGTCATCAACAGTTTCTATGTTGACTATGTCATTCAGTGCGTCAGAGATGACCTTATGGAAGAATACGGTTACTCAAAGCAGCAGGCTACTGACCAGATTTATTACGGCGGTCTTAAGATATATGCCGCAGTTGACCTTGATGTACAGGAAACTCTTGAAAATGTATATGTTAACAGAAAGAGTTTCCCTGAACTCAAGAGCGACAAAACAGGTGACCTTGTTCAGTCTGCAATGACAATTATGGACTATAACGGAAGAGTCGTTGCAATCGTCGGACAGGCAGGCGAAAAAACGCAGAACAGAGGTCTCAACAGAGCTGCAAACTCATTCCGTCAGCCAGGCTCAACAATCAAGCCTCTTGCCACATACGCACCTGCAATTGAAATGAATCTTTATAATTATTCAAGCAAGATTCTTGACTATGCAATTGCTTATAAAGGGTCGCTCTGGCCGCATAACGTAGATAAGACTCTCGGTTCAAAGAATAATGTTACGGTTGAATATGCTATTCAGCAATCTCTCAACACAGTTCCCGCAAGAGTTATTTATAACGATGTCGGAATTGATAATTCATTTATGTTCCTTAAAGACAGGTTCCATCTTTCACAGCTCGATGAAACAAAAGACAGAGATTTGTCACCCCTTGCAACAGGCGGTCTGACTAACGGAACAACAACTGTTGAAATGGCTGCTGCATATGCAACGTTCGGCAACGGTGGCCTTTATTACAAGCCTTACTGTTATTATAAAGTCACAAACAGTCAGGGCACTCAGACGCTTCTCAGCAATGAAACGCCGAGATTCCAACGTGCAATTTCCGAAGAAACTTCTGATATTGTCTGTGAGCTTCTTCAGACAGTTAACACAAGCTATTACGGAACTGCATCAACAGTCCGAAAATTCCAGATTATGGCCAAAACCGGTACAACCAGCAGTGACAGAGACCGTTGGTTCTGCGCCGGCACCCCTTATTATGTTGCGGCGGTATGGGTCGGATTCGATATTGAAGAACCTCTTGGAGTATCTGTTAACCCCGGCGGAAAGATATTCTTTACGGTATTCGATGAGATTCATAAAGGATTGGAAGAAAAAACATTCCCGAAGAGCTCAAAGACAGTTCAGAAATCATATTGCCGTGTTACCGGCAAGCTTGCAGGCTCAAACTGCTATTCCACGGGCAAGGGTTGGTATAAGATTACAAGCCTTCCTTCTGTTTGCTCAAGCTGTACAGCGGCAGATAAGCTGGAGAATACACTTCAGCAGGATCCGGGTGATATTGTCGGAGGAATTGCAAACGAACTCGGCAATGTTCTTGACGGAATATTAAATGACAGATAATACTGATTGCGGAGTTTGATGACTCAAACTCCGCAATTTTAAAGGACTGATTTTTTGGTTATTCTTGCAGTTGATTACGGCGATGTCCGAACCGGAATTGCTGTCTGCGATAAATTTGAGATGCTTGCATCACCTATATGCGTTATTACACAAACTGATTCTGAAAAACTGATTGAAGATATTAAAGATATTGCTGTCAACTATAAAGCTGAAGAAATTGTTGTCGGTCTTCCTAAAAATATGGATTCTTCTCTCGGTTCAAGGGCTCAGAAATGCACAGAATTTGCAGAGGCGCTTTCTGTTGCTTCGGGTATAAAATGCGTTATGAGGGATGAAAGACTTTCAACTGTCAGTGCTTATAACGCTTTAAACGCAACCAATACACGAGGCAAAAAGAGAAAAGCCGTTGTAGATCAGGTTGCTGCAGTTATGATTTTGCAGGATTATATTGACTACAGAAAGCTGAACGGATTGAATTCTTAAGCAATAAAAATCTTTACTTTGCATATAGTGTTATATAACATTTATGGAGTGAAGATTATGAAGGTTATTGCACCGAAAAAGATTAAAACACGATTTTATCTTGCAGTTTCACTTGTTTTGATTCTGTCTGCACTTACTGTTGGTACATATATTACCGATAAAATTGCTGTTGATGCAACATCGGGAAATCTTTCTGACAAAACCGTTATAATCGACCCCGGTCACGGCGGATTTGACGGCGGAACCTCTGCGACTGACGGCACGGTTGAAAAAGACCTGAATCTGCAGATTGCATTAAAGCTGAATGAAATTCTCAATTCAATGGGAATAAAAACAGTTATGACAAGAGCTGATGACTCGGGAACAAATGATGACACAGCTCAGACAATAAGAGAGAAAAAAATATCGGATATAAAGAACAGACTGAAAATCATTGAAGAAAACCCCGATGCAATATTCGTCAGCATTCATCAGAATCATTTTGAGCAGGCAAAATACAGCGGAGCACAGGTGTTTTATTCAAAAAACAATATACAATCACAGACGCTTGCCGAAAATATAAGATTCAGATTGATAACTGTTTTGCAGCCCGGAAATACGCGCGAAATCAAGCAAAGCGGTTCAGAAATTTACCTTCTTCATCATTCGGCTGTTCCTTCGGTTATGGTTGAATGCGGATTTCTGTCAAATACCGAAGAAACAAAAAAACTTAAAGACGAAAACTATCAAAGAAACCTTGCTTTTACTGTTGCAATGGGGATCGTTGACTATTTCAATAAAACGGAGGACTGAAAATGGCTCCAAAATCAAAAACAATTTATGTCTGCAGTCAGTGCGGATACGAAACCGCCAAATGGTATGGCTGTTGTCCCGGATGCGGTGAGTGGAACACGATGGAAGAGGATTACAGAACGCCTCAGGACCAAAAGGTTGCAAAAACATCCTCAAAGGCATTTACTGCCCAGACAATAAATGAAATAGATGCATCTGATGAAATCAGATTTAAAACAGGAATGTGCGAGCTTGACCGTGTACTCGGCGGCGGAATTGTCAAAGGTTCTCTCGTCCTCCTCAGCGGCGATCCCGGTATCGGTAAATCTACAATTCTCCTTCAGATATGCGAATATCTCGGCAAAAGTCTCAGGATTCTCTATGTAAGCGGCGAAGAATCTGCAAGGCAAATCAAGCTCAGAGCGAAAAGATTAAAGGTTTCAACTGATAATTTATATGTAATGTGTCAGACTGACGCAGAGCGAATCGTTGAATACATTAAAACCGATAAACCTGACCTGGTTATTGTTGACTCTATTCAGACGATGAACATTACGGAAATCAGTTCTTCGCCCGGAAGCGTGACTCAGGTAAGAGAATCGACAAACCTGTTCATGCACTGTGCGAAAGATCTCGGGATTCCTACAATTATAGTAGGTCATGTCAATAAAGACGGCAACATTGCCGGTCCGAAGGTGCTGGAGCATATAGTTGACTGCGTTCTTTATTTTGAGGGCGAACGCCATCTTTCATACAGAATACTCCGAGCAGTTAAAAACAGATACGGTTCAACAAATGAAATCGGTGTTTTTGAAATGCTTGATAAAGGTCTTATTGAGGTTCAGAACCCTTCGCTTATGCTTATATCAGGTAAGCCCAAGAATACTGCTGGAACATGTATCGCCTGCGTTATGGAAGGCAGCAGACCCATTCTTGCAGAGGTTCAGGGACTTGTTTCAGCAACAAATTACGGCAACGGAAGAAGAATGTGCAACGGATTTGACTATAACAGAATGTCAATGCTTCTTGCCGTTCTCGAAAAGCGATCAGGCTATTTCTTCGGTAACTGCGATGCTTATATCAATATTGTCGGAGGTCTGAGACTTGATGAGCCTGCAACTGATTTATCGGTTGCAATCGCTCTTATTTCAAGCCTGAAGGACACTCCGGTCAGAGATGATACGCTTGTAATAGGTGAAATAGGTCTCGGAGGCGAACTCAGAACGGTTTCATATTGTGAACAAAGGATAAAAGAAGCCGAGAGACTCGGGTTCAGCAGATGTATTATTCCAAAGCATAATCTGAAAACACTTTCAGAAGGCTTTAAAGGAGATATTGAAATTGTCGGTGCACGAAATGTTAATGAAGCCTTTGAAGCGTCTGTTTGATGATTCTGAATATATTCAAAAACCGAATCTGCCGGAAAGGGAAGTAACTCTTGTTGCGGTCAGTAATCAGGCGGGGGAGGCGGAGAGAAAATTAAAAGAATTTGGAATAGGTATTATTAGTGTTAAACCCGATCAGAGGCTTCCTCTACCGATAAATTCTCATGCAGACATTCAACTGCTGCATGCTGAAAATAATACCGTTTTTTGCCACTGTGAACATTTGTTCGCGGGGGAGTTTGTAGAAAAATTTGATATTAAATCGATAAAGGAAAAAACAGGGAATACATATCCGCAGGATGTTTTCCTGAATTGTACTATATTAAATGATAAAATAATCTGTAATCCCAAGACAATTGCACCTGAAATCCTTGAATTTGCTTATTCACGCAATTTAACTGTAATTCCGGTTAAGCAAGGATATTCCAAATGTTCAATATGTGTTGTTAATAAATCAGCTATAATTACTGATGATGAATCCATCTTTACAGCCGCTGGAAATTTTCTGAACGATGTCTTGTTAGTTTTAAAAGGCTCCATCGGCTTGAAAGGATACAATTACGGATTCATTGGTGGATGCTGCGGTAAAATATCGAATAACAAGATTGCGTTTAACGGAAGACTGGATAGTCATTCAGATTGCAACAGAATAATTGATTTCCTTGAAAAGCATTCCGTTGAGCCTATTGAACTCACAAATGATAAGCTTATTGATATTGGCGGTATACTGCCGCTTATGCAATTAAAGGATTAAATCTCTTTATATTAAATTTTTTCGTTTATCCCTCCCCTAAGTTACACAAAACATTTATTTTGTGTAATTATATTGATTTTTTAAATAGGGTGTGTTATAATTGAATTATAACATACCCTGTTTAAATTGGTGGTGAAAATTATTATGCGATCAGAAGAAATTGTTACCCTTCCAAACATTGCTATTCAATATCTTACATACCTCTCGGGAATTAAAAGTAAATCTGAACTCACCGTCCTTGAATACGGATCAGATTTGAGAATGTTCTTCAGATTTTTAAAGCGTCATAAAGGTCTTGTTGATTCATCTGTTGATTTTGATGAAATTATAATTGCTGATTTAAGCGATGATATTATTCTCAATGCCTCACTCGGAGATGCGTACGCCTTCCTCGCCTTCTGCAGAAATGAGAGAAAGAATGATAACAACGCCAGAGCAAGAAAAGCTGTTGCAATTAAAAGATTTTACCGATATCTGGAAATCAATGGCAGAATTCAAAAAAATGAAATTGCTTTTCTTGAATCGCCGCAGACAAAGAAATCATTGCCTAAATACCTGACTCTTGATCAGAGTATTGAGCTGCTGAACAGCGTTGACGGAAAAAATAAAGAGAGAGATTATTGCATACTGACTCTTTTTCTCAACTGCGGTCTCAGATTATCGGAGCTTGTTTCAATAAATATTTCTCATATAAGAGATAACAATACTCTTGTTGTTCTTGGTAAGGGAAATAAAGAACGCGTTATTTACCTTAATAATGCTTGTCTTAGGGCTGTTGAGGATTATATGAAAGTGAGACCTGCTGACGCTGTCAAAGACAGAGACGCTCTTTTTCTCAGCAACAGAAAAACAAGAATAAGCAAAGAGAGTGTTCAGAAAATGGTTGAACGCTATCTTAATAAAATCGGACTCGGCGGTCAGGGATATTCCACTCATAAACTCCGACACACAGCAGCAACTCTTATGTATCAGCACGGTAATGTTGACCCTCTGCAGTTAAAAGAGATTCTCGGTCACGAAAATCTTTCTACAACCGAAATTTACACACACATTCATGACGAACAGCTCAAGCAAGCTATTGACAGCAACCCTCTTAACAATCCTTCAAATCTGAAAAAAGCGTGAAAATCCTATTGTAAAAAATGCTTCAATCATTGATGAACAAAGGCAAACAGCGAAATAGATGAACTGCCTGAAAAGATATATTTTTGTTTCATCTTTTTCAAACTGACCCTTTGCTCTTATAGATTTTTCATACGCATTCTTAGAATAATCACAGCTGTCGCAGCATGCAAGAATAAATGCAAATGCAGATATTACCGCTCCCGGATAAACTAAAAAGGCGCAATAGCCGAGTCCTGAAAGTTTATAAAAAATATACATATATCCGCTGAAAACACCGAGCCCCAGCCCTCTGAGAAAAGGCAGCCATATAATCAGCGGGTATCCTATAAGAGAGAAACCAAAAAAGATATTTATAATTGTAAATACTAAATTCAGAGTTGCTGAATTCAGAAAAACCTGAATTATCCCCTGCTCTGATTTCATTTGCATATATTTGCTTATAATGTTCTCGGTTATAATAAATGTTGTTTCATTGCCTTGTTTTATAAATAGTGCGCCGAAGAGTATTCCGATAATAAATAAGAATCCAAGAAAATAACTCTTTGAGTTCTTAAGGATATCTTTGATAATTCTTCCGTTATAAACCCTGTATTTATAGTTTGACCTGTTCATTTTAAACCTCCGAATAATTTTTAATAGATTATATGAGCAAGTCCTTAAATAAATTACAAAAACCGAAATTCAGTTTTAATGCTGAACTTCGGTTTTATTTAATTCTGAAACTATAATTTCAGGTCTGTTATTGACTCTGAACGGAAAAAGACTGTTCCCAATTCCTCTGCTGACTATCATACTTGTATTATTCTCTGTAAAAACACCTGAATCATATTCCGGAAAAAAGCCTTGCCCGGGGGCAATAATTCCTCCGATAAAAGGCAATCTGATCTGCCCTCCGTGAGCATGACCGCTGAAGACAAGATCAAAGCCGTGAGATACATATTTATCAAAAAATTCAGGATGATGAGCCATGAGAATATTAAAATATTTGTCATTTATATCAATGCTTTGAAGCAAATCCGACACAGTTTCATCATAATCTATTGCGGATATAAAATTCGGATCAATTATTCCATGAATAAAAATACTATCTTCATCTATTTCAATTTGCACGGATTCATTATTCAGAACTTTAACCCCTGAATCAATAAGTGCTTTTTCAAATTCATGATACTCAGATATTCTCGCTTCATGATTTCCCGAAACATAATAAGTCGGTGCAATTTTACATGCTTTTGATGCAAAATCAATTCCTATATCTATATCAGTATGTCTTGAATCAATCAAGTCACCGGTTATAAGGATGATGTCGGGTTCTGAGTTTTCGATTTTTGATAATAATCTTGAGTTTTCTATTCCAAACTCTGCGTTATGCAAATCAGAAATCTGAACAATTCTGAATCCGTCAAAAGTATCAGGAATCCCAGAACTTGAAAATGTAATTTCATTTACAACCAGCGCACTGTTGCCCCAGATAATCCATAGTATAATTATAATACTAAAAAAGAAAACGATAAGAGCTGCTGTTTTAAGCTTACTTCTTTTCATGGCTTATTCAATAATTTCCTTGAGTTTTTCAAGAAAAGCTTCCTCTCCGAGCGTATTTAACTTGAATAACATAGCCTGACTGCCGCCCGAAGTAATTGCAGAAAGAAAGATTTTACCGTTATCATTCTGAAACAGCGTGAGATTAAGACTTACACGGTTAGAACCGGTATAGCTGTATCTTTCAAAAACTCTGACACTGCAACGGGCAGAACCGTCAACAAAATCGCTGCTGTCTTCAAGCGATGCGGTCGAACTTCCATTAAGAATACCGTTACATATATTATCGATTATCTCATCGAAGCTGCCGCTTAATGTTTTTTCATATTTAGCCATAATCTGACCCCTTTCATTTTTAATACAATTATAGAATCAATAAATTATCATGTCAACAAATAATTTTTGATTGATTATAACACAATATTATGATATAATAATTGTAATTATATAAAAAACTATAATGGAGGAAACGCAAATGAATATGAAACTCTCATTCCGTTGGTACGGAGATGACGACCCCATTTCATTAGAATATATTTCGCAGATCCCCGGAATGCGCTCTATCGTTTCGGCTGTTTATGATGTAAAACCCGGTGAAGTATGGCCCAAAGAAAGCCTTGCAAAGATGAAAGCGCAATGCGAAAGTCACGGACTTGTATTTGATGTTGTTGAATCAATCCCCGTTCATGAAGACATTAAACTTGGCAGAGGCGATGTTGACAAGCTGCTAGATGTTTATTGCGAAAACATCAGAAGATGCGCTGAATACGGAGTAAAATGTGTAACATATAATTTCATGCCCGTTTTCGACTGGACACGCACTCAGCTTGATAAGAAAGCCGCTGACGGCTCAACAAGTCTTGTTATGTATTGGGATCAGATGAGAGGTCTTGACCCTCTTAAAGATGATATACATCTTCCCGGATGGGATTCAAGCTATACCCAGGAAGAGGTTCGCGAGCTTATCAATGCATACGGAGAAATCGGTGAAGAAGGTCTCTGGAGTAACCTCGAAAAGTTCCTTAAGAAAGTTATTCCCGTAGCTGAAGAGTGCGGAGTAAGAATGGCAATTCATCCCGATGATCCCCCCTACCCCATCTTCGGTCTCCCCAGAATAATTACAAACGAAGAAAATCTTGACAGATTTCTTGCGATCGTTGACAGTCCCGCAAACAGCCTTTGTCTTTGCACCGGCAGCTTGGGCTGTGCAGACAGCAATGACATCCCCGCAATGGTAAGAAAATATGCGTCAATGGACAGAATTGCTTTTATGCATATCAGAAATGTTAAGATAATGGAAGACGGTTCTTTTGAAGAAAGAGCTCATCTTTCATCGTGCGGAAGCCTTGATATTTATGAGGTTGTCAAAGCATTGACAGATAACGGTTTTGACGGTTATGTCCGTCCTGACCACGGCAGAATGATCTGGGGCGAAACCGGCAAGCCCGGTTACGGTCTGTTTGACCGAGCACTCGGTGCAGCATATATTAACGGACTTTTCGAAGCATGCGAAAAATCAGCTGAATAAACGGAGGAATTATAAATGAATAAAAATGTTTTAAACACTGACCTTAGCGGCAAGGTAGCTGTTGTAACCGGTGCAGGCGGTGTGCTCTGCAGTTATTTCTCAAAGGTTCTTGCAAGAGCAGGCGCAAAGGTTGCACTTCTGGACCTTAATGAAGAAGCCGCAAAAACATATGCCGATGAAATAATAGCAGAAGGTGGAATTGCAAAAGCATATGCATGTAATGTTCTTGATAAAGACATCTGCTATGAAGTTTCCGAGAAAGTTATTGCTGACTTCGGTCCCTGCGATATTCTTGTTAACGGCGCAGGCGGAAACAACCCGAAGGCAACAACAGACAAAGAATACTTTGAACTTGGTGATATTGACGCTGAAACAAAGAGCTTTTTTGATCTTGATGCTTCAGGTGTTGGCTTTGTATTCAATCTTAATTTCCTCGGAACTCTTATTCCTACACAGGCTTTTGCCCGTCAGATGGTTGGCAGAGAGGGCTGCAGCATCCTTAATATTTCATCAATGAATGCTTATACTCCGCTCACTAAAATCCCTGCTTATTCAGGAGCAAAAGCCGCTATTTCAAACTTTACGCAGTGGCTTGCAGTTCATTTTTCAAAGGTTGGAATCCGAGTTAATGCAATTGCTCCCGGCTTTTTCTCAACCAAACAGAACGCAAAACTTCTCTGGAACGATGACGGAACACCCACAGCGAGAACAGGAAAGATTCTTGCTGCAACACCCATGGGCAGATTCGGTAAGAGCGAGGAACTTGAAGGCGGACTTCTTTTCCTTGTCAACGAAGAAGCTGCCGGTTTTATAACCGGCGTTGTTCTTCCCGTTGACGGCGGTTTCTCAGCGTATTCAGGTGTCTAAAACAGATAAGGAGTGAATGAAATGAATATAATGAATGAAAAAATTTCATCAATCGGCGTTGTTCCCGTAATAAAACTCAACAACCCCGAAGCTGATGCTGTACCTCTTGCAAAAGCTCTTTGTGAAGGCGGTGTTCCCGTTGCAGAAGTAACATTCCGTGCTGCAGGTGCAGATGTTGCAATTAAACTTATGAAAGAAGCTTGCCCTGAAATGCTTGTCGGTGCAGGAACAGTTCTTACAACAGAGCAGGTTGACAAAGCGATAGCTGCAGGCGCGGAATTCATTGTTACACCCGGATTTGACCCCGAAATTGTTGCTTATTGTGTTGAAAAGGATATGCCGATATATCCCGGTTGCACAACACCTACAGACTATCATGCAGCTCTCAAGTTCGGTCTTGAAGTTCTCAAGTTTTTCCCTGCTGAGCAATCAGGAGGTCTTTCAAAAATAAAAGCCATGAGTGCTCCGTTCCCCATGTTCAAGGTTATGCCTACAGGCGGAATTTCATTGAATAACCTTAAGGAATACATCTCTGCACCCGTTATCGCAGCTTGCGGCGGTTCATATATGGTAACAGCTGACCTTATTGATAATCATAAGTGGGCAGAAATCACTGAGCTTTGCAAAAAATCGGTAGAAATCGTTAAGGAGGCTCGTAATAATGGCTAAAATAGTTACTTTCGGCGAAATAATGCTTCGTCTTGCACCCAACGGATACTACAGATTCTTCCAGAATGATCAGATGCAGGCAACTTTCGGCGGCGGCGAGGCAAATGTTGCTGTTTCGCTTGCAAACTACGGAATGGAAAGCGTTTATGTCACAAAGCTTCCCAAGCACGCTATCGGACAGGCTGCCGTTGATTCACTTCGTTATTTCGGTGTTGACACATCAAAAATTGTTCGTGGCGGCGACAGAGTGGGTATTTACTTCCTTGAAAAAGGTGCATCTCAGAGAGGCTCTGTATGCATTTATGACCGTGCTCATTCAGCAATTCAGGAGGCTTCTGCTGATGATTTTGATTGGGACAGCATTTTTGATGGTGCTGACTGGTTCCATTTCACCGGCATCACCCCCGCTCTCGGCTCAAACCTTGTTGAAATCTGCCGTCAGGCTTGTAAAGCAGCAAAAGCAAAGGGTGTAAAGATTTCTTGTGACCTCAATTACAGAGGAAAGCTCTGGACAAGAGCCGAAGCAAGAGAGGCTATGACTGATCTCTGTCAGTATGTAGATGTCTGCATTTCAAATGAAGAAGACGCAAAAGATGTTTTCGGCATTGAGGCAGAAGGCACAGACATTTACGGCGGAAAGCTCAATCATGAGGGATATAAATCCGTTGCAAAACAGCTTGCCGATAAATTCGGATTTGAAAAGGTTGCAATCACATTGCGTACTTCAATTTCTGCAAGCGATAATGACTGGGCAGGTATGCTCTATGACGGAGAAAACTATTGCTTCTCAAAGAGCTATCATCTTCACATCGTTGACCGTGTAGGCGGAGGCGACTCATTTGGCGGCGGACTCATTTATTCACTTCTCAGCGGAAAATCAACGCAGGAAGCAATAGAGTTTGCTGTTGCAGCATCTGCACTCAAACATTCCGTCGAAGGCGACTACAACCGAGTAAGTGTTTCAGAGGTTGAGAAACTTGCCGGCGGAGACGGTTCAGGCAGAGTACAGAGATAATCCTGTTATGAAAGATCCTAAAAATATATTGAGAAAAACTATATATCTTCCTTTTTCTATTATATTAGTTTTGATTATCTGCAGTGCAGCATTGTTAACCTTTGTTTTTTCAAAAGGGATTGAAAACACTGCTTTTGCTTATTTTTCATATGTACTATCGGCATACGCTTTAACGGTTTTTTGTTTTTATGCAGTCAAAACTTTTCCGAGGCACTATAAGAAAATCAAGCAAAAATTTACCGAACACCCTTACGGTCAAAAATATATGACAGATATAGGATATAAAGTTCGAGTTTCTCTGTATATTTCTCTTGGAATAAACATTATTTATTCAATATTTAAGTGAGTTCATTCATATAATGACCGCCTCAACAGGCGCCGCAGTTTGTATTATTGTTCTGGCAATGTCAATTTTTATGATAATCAAATCAAGCAAAGAAATAAAGAATATGACATAAAAAGTGCTGTGCGTTTGATTTAAACGCACAGCACTTTTGCCGCTTCAGTATTACTTACAACCGCCGAAAATACTGCATTTATATGCACATCCCGTAGGAGTTGCAGCGCAGCCGCCCAAGGCGGTTTCTTTTAATTCTCTTGGCATTCTTCTGCCTACTTTAAGTAATGCATCGGACATTTCGCTGAATGGAACAACAGCTTTTATTCCGCTCAAAGCCATTTCAGCGCTGGTTAATGCATTTGCGGCACCGACGGCATTTCTGCTCTGGCAAGGAACTTCAACCAGACCGGCAAGCGGATCGCAAACAAGACCGAGAAGATTGCTTAACGCAATTGAAGCTGCATCAAAAGCCTGTTCAGCAGTTCCACCCATCATAACAACCGCAGCCGCTGCCGCCATAGCTGAAGCAGAACCGATTTCCGCCTGACACCCCGCTTCCGCACCTGATACAGAAGCATTTTTCATAAGAATACATCCGATTGCACCCGCAGTAAAAAGACCGTCAAGAACTGTTTTCTCATCCAGATTAAATTCTTCTTCAAGCGCAAAAAGAATTGCAGGAACTACGCCTGCAGAGCCCGCAGTAGGTGCTGCAACAATAACGCCCATTGAGGCGTTAACCTCAGGTACTGCCTGCGAATACATAAGAACCTTTGAAAGAACATTTCCGCAGATTGATTCTCCCGATTCAGAGTGTTTATTAAGTTTGGATGCTTCTCCGCCAATAAGACCGCCTACCGATTTTTTAACTGTTCGGAGAGGCTTATGAACGGATTCTCTCATTATCTCAAGAGAATGAAGCATTCTTGATTCAATCTCATCAGAAGATGCTTCCGTTTCTGTTATTTCCCGTTCCCTCATTATGTCAGCAACTGATTTCCCGTTTTTATTGCATAACTCAATGAGCTCTTCTGCATTATGAAAATCCATATTATCCCCTCCTTATCTCTTGAAACACATAACATCTTCAACTGCAGAGCTTGATTTAATTATCGTTACTGCATTTTCGTTTATTTCTTCATCAGACTCGACAATAGTGAAAGCAGTTCCGCCTTTTTTCTCACGAAAAACTCTGAGATAGGCAATGTTTACCTCACAAACGCTGAGAACTGATGTTACATTTGCAACAACGCCCGGAGAGTCTTTATGAACAACAATAAGGGCATGATATTCGCCTGTGAAATGAACCTTTACACCGTTAATTCTTGTCAAGCGGACTTTACCGCCGCCAAGCGATTCACCTCTTACAGTCAGAGTTCTGTCTGAATTACAGTCAATTATTATGTCAACAGTGTTGGGGTGAATATCTGTTTCATTTTCATCGGTTTCGAATGTATATTCAATACCCGCTTTTTTTGCGAGCTCGAACGAATCCCTGATTCTTTCATCATCAGTTTCAAAACCGAGAATTCCTCCAAGCAAAGCTCTGTCAGTACCGTGACCTTTATATGTCTGAGCAAATGAACCGTAAAGAATAAACTTTATACTTTTTATATCATCTCCGATCATTTTTCTTGTAAGTAAAGCAATCAATGCCGCTCCTGCGGTATGGGAGCTTGAAGGTCCGACCATATTGGGACCGATAACATCAAAAACACTAATAAATGACATCCGGTTATCTCCTTAAACACTTTTTCCTATCTATTATATTGTCTTATTATTTAAAAGTCAATAAAACCCAAACAACAAATACAGAAAAGAAAGCAAATCCGCAAATAAAAGAAAATATAATAATTATTTGGCGTAATATATAAAATATACTTGATTTTTAAAAAACTGTGAATTATAATCAATATAAGTTTATAATATATTTATAATTTCAGGGTGTTATTATATGGAGCTCTTAAAACAAAGAATCAGAGAACAGGGTCAGACAGTCGGAAATGATGTTGTCAAGGTTGATATGTTTCTTAATCATCAGATTGATGTTGAACTCATCTGCGAAATCGGAAAAGAATTCCGACGCCGTTTCCCCTCAAACAAAATTAACAAAATATTAACAATTGAAGCATCGGGCATCGGTATCGCTTGTATAGCAGCTCAGTATTTTTCAGTACCTGTTGTTTTTGCCAAAAAAGGCGCTAACAGAAATGTCGGTGACAACATTTATAAGGCTGATGTATATTCTTTCACCAAGGGAACAACAACCACAATCGGAATTTCAAAAGATTATCTCAATGAAGATGATCACATACTTATAATTGATGATTTCATGGCAAACGGCAAGGCTGTTCACGGACTTATTAACATAATAAATCAGGCGGGCGCAACAGTTGAAGGTGTCGGAATTGTTATTGAAAAAGGTTTTCAGCCCGGCGGCGATGCTCTTCGTTCGCTCGGCTACACAGTCGAATCACTTGCGATTATTAAGTCAATCGATGACGGAAAAATCATCTTTGGCTGATAATAAAACAAATTTTTTGGAGGTAACTCAAAATGCAGAAGTTCAAAAAAATTCTCGCAGTTCTTCTCTCGTTGGTATTTGTTTTCAGCTTTGCAGCTTGCGGCGGTAACAATGATACTAATGACGAAACAACAACAGAAGCTCCCAACAATGCAGCTTCAGACCTTAAGGTTGGTTTCATTTTCCTTCATGACGAAAACTCAACCTATGACCTTAACTTCATTAACGCAGCTATGGCAGCTTGTGAAGAACTCGGCGTTGAAATGATTCCCAAGTACAACATTCCCGAAAGCAGCGAGTGCTTCGAAGAAGCTTGCGACCTTGTTGACCGCGGATGCAGCATCATCTTTGCAGACAGCTTCGGCCATGAAGATTTCATCATTCAGGCTGCTGAAAAATATCCTGAAGTTCAGTTCTGCCATGCAACTGGAACAAAGGCTCATACAGCAGGCCTTGCAAACTTCCACAATGCTTTCGCATCAATCTATGAAGGCCGTTATCTTGCAGGTATTGCAGCAGGCATGAAGCTCAACGAAATGATCGATGCCGGCGACTTCAAGCCCGAAGAAGCAAAGATGGGTTACGTCGGTGCTTTCACATTTGCTGAAGTTATCTCAGGCTATACTTCATTCTATCTTGGCGCAAAGTCAGTTTGCCCCACAGTAACAATGGAAGTTCAGTTCACAGGTTCATGGTATGATGAAACTGCAGAAAAAGAAGCTGCTAACGTTCTCATCAGCAACGGCTGTAAGCTTATCAGCCAGCACGCTGACTCAATGGGCGCACCCACTGCTTGTGAAAACGCAGGTATCCCCAACGTTTCTTACAACGGCAGCACCGTTGCAGCTTGCCCCAATACCTTCATTGTTTCCTCAAGAATTGACTGGACACCCTACTTCAAATATATGATCAACTGCGTAAACAATGGTGAAGCTATTGACACAGACTGGTGCAAGGGCATTCCTGAAGGCTCTGTTGTCCTTACAGAAATCAACGAAAAGGCTGCAGCAGCTGGTACAGCAGAAGCTATTGAAGCTGCAAAGGCAGAGCTTGTTGCAGGCACACGCCACGTATTTGACACAACTACTTTCACAATTAACGGTGAATCAGTTATATCATATCTTGCTGATGTTGACACAGATCCCGCATATGAGAAAGATACCGAGGTTGTATCAGACGGATACTTCCACGAATCAGAATTCCGTTCAGCTCCTTACTTTGATGCAAGAATTGACGGAATCACACTCCTCAACGAGGCATACTAATTCTTGATTTTTTAAGTTAAGCGGAGTTTAAACGCTCCGCTTAACGTTTTATTGTTTAACTTTTCAAAAGCCGATTGTTAATCGGCAACCGGTTTTTTAAAATTTAAACAGGAGGTAGAAAATGAGCAAACAGGCTGCAATTGAACTTAAAAACATAACTAAAACCTTCGGAAAAATTGTTGCAAACAAAGATGTTTGTCTCACTGTTTTTAACGGAGAAATTCTTTCTATTCTTGGTGAAAATGGAAGCGGCAAAACCACTCTTATGAATATGATCTCGGGTATTTACCATCCCGATCACGGTCAGATTTTCATTAACGGAGAAGAAGCAACAATCAATTCACCCAAGGATGCTTTTGATTATAAAATAGGAATGATTCATCAGCATTTCAAGCTTGTTGATGTGTTCTCAGCGGTTGAAAATATCCTTCTCGGTCTTAAAAATGACGGAAGATTCAATGTAAAGGAATCCGCTCAGAAAGTAAAGAGAATATGTGAGCAATACGGTTTTGAGCTTGACCTTGACAAAAAAATTTATGAAATGTCTGTTTCCGAAAAACAGACTGTTGAAATTATAAAAGTTCTTTACAGGGGTGCGGATATTCTTATTCTTGACGAACCTACTGCTGTTCTTACTCCACAGGAAACTGCAGAACTTTTTGTTGAACTTAAACATCTGAAAGAACAGGGTCATACTATTGTTTTCATCAGCCATAAGCTCCATGAAATCAAAGAACTTTGTGACAGAATCACTATCCTCCGTCTTGGTAAATCCGTTGGTAAAGCAAACGTTGCTGATGTAACTGAACAGGATATCTCCAGAATGATGGTTGGCCGTGACGTTGTTCTCAAAGTTGACAAAACTCCTGCAAAACCAGAAGAAACAGTTCTGAAAGTTCGTGACCTGAAAATTATTGCAGACACAGGTAAACCAATCGTAAACGATATTTCCTTCTCTGTTCGCAGAGGCGAAATTCTTGGTATGGCCGGCGTTGAAGGCAATGGTCAGTCACAGATTTCCGAAGCTATTACAGGTCTGCTGGGCTATCAGCACGGCACAATCTCCGTTAACGGCGTTGACCTGAAAGGCAAATCAATCCGCCAGATTCGTGAACTGGGCGTTTCCCACGTTTCCGAAGACCGTAATACATACGGTGCTGCTCTTGTAGCAAGCGTTAAAGACAATATCCTGTCTGACAGATATTACAAGAAAGAATACAACAACGGTATTATGATGAATGATAAGGTAATCAACGAAATGACAGATAACCTTATCAAAGAATTCCTTATCAAATGTGATGACAGAGACGACCAGGTAAAAATGCTTTCCGGCGGTAACGTACAGAAAGTTGTTGTTGCCCGTGAATTCTCCAACAAACCTGAACTGGTTATTGCTAACCAGCCAACCCGTGGTATCGACGTTGGTGCTACAGAATTTATCCGTAAACGTCTTGTTGAACTGCGTGACGAAGGCACAGCTGTTCTGCTGATTTCTGCTGACCTTAACGAAGTTCTGGAACTTTCTGACAGCCTTATCGTTATGAATGAAGGCAAAATCGCCGCATATCTGGAAGATGCTTCCGTTATCACAGATATGATTCTTGGTGAATACATGCTGGGCGTAAGAACTCAGACTCCGGAAGAGATTGCGAGGGTAGCATATGACTAGTAAACAAATAGAAAGACGTTTTGAAATATTTAAAACATTTGTTGCAGTTGCCCTGGCTCTCGGCCTTGCACTTGTTGTAATTTCATTCGTATCAGAATCACCTGTTGAAGCTATTTCAGCATTTATCACAGGTCCTTTCCAGAGAGCATCCCGTATCAGTAACATTATCGAAGTTATGACTCCGCTTCTGTTTACAGGTACAGCTATCTGTATTATGTACCAGGCAAACCAGTTCTCCATGATTGGTGAAGGTGCATTCCTTATCGGTGCAAACCTTGCTACATGGTTTGCTATCACACACGATAAATGGGCAGGTCTGCCTCTTATCGCAGTTTGCTTTATCGTTGCTATTATTTCAGGTGTTGTAGTTGCTATCGTACCTGCAGTTCTGAAAGTTAAATTCAAAGCAAACGAAGTTGTTTCATCCATTATGATGAACTATGTTATCCTGAAAGTTTCTGACTATATCTTCTACTACATTCTCAGAGACGTAGCCAGCGGTCAGCAGGCTTCATTCCCAATCCCAACACAGGGTAAACTTATGAAAATGTTTGGCCTGCGTATGCACGTTGGTGTTATTGTTGGTCTTGTTGTTTGTG
>JAZQEE010000038.1:0-26019 GCA_045538815.1 Acutalibacteraceae bacterium | reverse complement strand
CTGCTAATAGCATTCTTTTTGAATGTTCTCCTTTTGCTTAGCTGTGCTGTTGGTAGCCGCACTCTCTGCAAGAGGAGTTTTCTTTTCATCGCTAAAGCTTTTTCGGAACCCCTGGCACAGCCAGGGGTTTTCAAATACAATCAAAGCCTCGTTCTCAATCATGAGAACGAGGCTTTTTGTTCGTGATAAGAATTTTCTTGCAAAAAGTTTTATAGATGATATAATTATTGATAACACTCAATCAGCTGAAAGGACTTGGGAATATTGCAAATCAAGAAGGAAAGAGAAGTTAATTTTGAATTGCTTCGAATAACAAGTATAATATTGGTTATAATTTTACATTTTTTAACTAACAGCGAGTTGAAATCTTTTATAAATTTCAATTCAATAAATGGATGCTTGTATTTATTTTTAAAATCATTGTGTTTTACTGCGGATAATCTTTTTGTAATGATTAGCGGTTATTTCCTTGTAAACAGTAAATTTAAATTTAATAAAGTTGTTGATTTGTGGTTACAAGTTTTTTTCTATTCAAGTGTCATTTATGCAATTCTTTCAGTAACAGATTTATTTGAATTTTCTATTAAAGATGCATATTATGCTTTAATACCTGTTTTTTCAAAACAGTATTGGTTTTTTTCATGTTACATATTGTTGTATTTGATTTCTCCACTAATCAATACTTGCATACATAGTATAGATCGCATGGTTTATAAATCAATATTAGTTGTTGGTTTTTTGCTTTTTGTAGTTTTGGATTCAATACTTATAAACAAAGACCCTTTCTTCCTTGGAAATGGTAAAAGCATACTTTGGTTTGTCTATTTATATATGTTTGCTGCTTATATACGGATGTATGGTATGTTTGAAAAAACAAAAAAGATTTTTTTGTTTTTTATTGCCCTTGCTTTAAGCATGGTTACGGTGGTTTCATATTTTGTTTTAGGTTTTCTGCGTGATTTCCTTGATATATCTCAAATCGAAGCCGACAAGCTGATTTCTTTGGTTTCAATAACAGTATTCCCTGCTTCGGTATGTCTGTTTTTGTTCTTTAAGAAAATAAATATTAAAAACAGTTTTGTGTGTAAGGCGTCTGTGTTTCTTTCACCGTTTACTTTTGGAGTTTATTTAATCCATGACAATCATAGTTTAAGGGTTATTTTGTGGAAGCTCATACATCCGGAGACATATGCTGACAGTTTTTATTTATGGATATACATGATAGTCTCTGTTCCGTTGATTTATATTTGTTGTGTTTTGGTTGACTACTTCAGAAAAAAACTGTTTTCAGTATTAAAAGTAGAAAAAATAGGACAGTTTTTAGATATGAAGATTGAGCGGTTAGTTTCAAAAAACAACATAGTGAATATAGATGATGTTGAAAATATATAATGGTTGCATCCTTCTGAATTTTGATGTGTCTAATGTTTTTTTAACAAAATCAATAGGGAATCAAGTTTTATGAATAAAGCATTGATAATTATTATAATAAATTTGCACATGATGTAAAACAAGTTTGAGTAATTGATGTTGATAAATAAAGGGGCAAGATATATATTGACTGCATAAGGAGTGGTTTCGGTGATTTTGTCAGAAATTAAAAAGATTATTTCCCGTTTAATAGATTATAGGAGAGAAAGGTTTAAATACAGAAAAAGATTAAGAAATAAAAACAAAACACCCACTATTATTTCCAACAATTGTATTGGCGGAATAATATATCACGATTTAGGTCTGGAGTTTATGTCGCCAACAATAAACTTATTTTTTAAAAACGAAGATTTTTTTACCTTTTTAAACGATATTGAATATTACATAAATCAGGTTCCATATGAGGTATTCGAGGAAGGGTTAAACTTTTCCTATGGGCGAGATTCGGAAAGAAGGAGAGTCTGTAAGACTTTATTTTATGCACTATAAAACCTTTGACGATGCAGTTGAAAGTTGGAAAAAAAAGAGCAAAGAGAGTAAACTATAACAATATGTTTGTTATTTTTGAATATCCTAAAACACTAAAAATGACAGATGAAAACTATAAGAAGTTTAAAAGCATAAAGTATACAAACAAAAGAATGATAACCAATCCGATAGATTTTGAGGATGAAAAGCTTATAAAATCCGATTTATTTGACAGCAAGTATCATCCCGGACAAATAATGAAGTATAAAAGTAAAATCAGCAAAAAACGATTTTTGGACGATTGCTTTGATTATGTTGCCTTTTTGAATAACAAACAAGAATAGTCTCATCGGTATGGGCAACAACCCCATGGTTGGTGCTACCGTTGCTTGCGCTGTTGCAGTTGAAGAGGCAGCGAAATAATCGGAATAAGCTCTATAAATGATTTTATCCCTGTTTTCATCCGAGAGCAGGGATTTTTGTTTGTTGACATATTCCAAAAATGAATTAGAATTAGTATATAAGATTTACAGTAAAAATGAGGAGTGTCCGTATGTTAAATACATTAAAGATAATCATCATGGGCGTAGCGGAATTTTTTGCAGAAAATATTATGGAACTTTTGGGCTATATACCGATGCTTGAGACACCTCCCATAAATATCTTTAACGCGCTGGCTGCCGCACTTGAGAATTATCTTTCCTCATTTTGGGCACAAATCATCTTATAGCAAACCCCTGTTCTCATCCGAGAGCAGGGATTTTTCTTTTCGCTCATTGATTTTTAAAGTGTATTATGGTATTTTTAACTATATGAACAGGAGTGATATTATGAGCAGAATTATAAAATCCTTTTTATCGGGACTCATGCTTCCCTGCCTTGCGGCGATGGGCACACCTCATAAATGGAAATCCGCAAAGTTTGAAAGAGAATCACCCGCTCCGCTGAAATTCGGCGCTGACGGCAAATTCAGAATTCTTCATCTGACGGACATTCATGATGTTGAGCCCGAAATGGACGATGATGAAAACAGAGAAATCCCCGAAAGCCGTGACAAAGAGACAATAAACGTTATTGAAACACTGGTTGCAAAAACCAATCCCGATCTCGTTGTTTTCGGCGGAGATAATATAAGCGGCTACTGGGAGGAATTCACCTATGACCTTGTCAGAAGCACAATTCAGAAGATTACCGCACCGATAAGAGAGCGTAATATTCCGCTATGCCTTGTTTTCGGAAACCATGACGGCGAGGAGGGCTTTCACACCGAATTCCAGATGATGCAGTATATGGAATATCCTAACTGCCGTTCAAACCTCAACGATGCTGATGTTTACGGCTGCGGCAACTGCTGCGTTACCGTCAAGGGCAATAACGGCAAGGATGCATTTGCAATCTGGCTGATTGATTCAAACGACTATCAGCGCAATTCAAAGGGTGGTCTGAGCTATGACTGCGTTCACGATGACCAGATTGCATGGTACGAAAAGAGATCTGCCGAACTGAAAGACGCAAACGGCGGCAATCCCCTGCCCTCAATTCTTTTTCAGCATATACCTGTTCAGCAGATGCTTGACGGATTTGAAGAAGTTTCGGCTGACGACGGCTACACATTCGAGCGTGACGGAAAATATTATAAATTCGGTCACAAAATAATTGAAGGCAGAATCAGAGAAACTCCCTGCCCGCCAAACACCGAAAAGGAATACAGAAACCAGTTTGAAAGCTGGAAGAAAACGGGCGGTCTCGCCGCTGCATTCTTCGGTCATGACCATGTCAATGATTTTCACATCAACATTGACGGAATAAATCTTTATCAGACTCTCGGTGCAGGCTATTTCACCTACGGCAAAGAAAGAGGCGGCAGACTCATCGTTATCGACGAGAATGACCCGTACAACATTTACACAGAATCTCTCGAAGTTGAAAGAATCACCGACACCGAAATATAAAAATTCCGCCCTGCTCATCTAAGGATGAACAGGGCGTTTGCTTTATTTTCCCAGTATATCCGAAAGATTGCTCTGAATCTTTTCGGCAACATCAGGCTTGTTCATTGAGTAAACATGAACATTGGTTATTCCGTTTGCATAAAGATCAATTATCTGGTCGGTTGCGTAGGCGATTCCCGCCTGCTTCATCGCTGCGGGGTCAGAGCCGAATTTATCAACAAGGCTCTTGAATCTCTGAGGAATGAATGAACCTGAAAGCTTGATTGCTCTTTCAATCTGATTTGTGTTTGTTATCGGCATAATTCCCGGGATAACGGGAACGGTTATTCCCGCTTCACGGATTTTATAAAGGAATGCATAGAGCAGATTGTTATCAAAAAACATCTGGGTTGTAAGAAACTCACAGCCTGCATCGACCTTTTCTTTAAGATACTTTATATCATCCTTCTGATTAACGCTTTCAGGATGAATTTCAGGATAGCAAGCACCTCCGATGCAGAAATCCGCATTTCTTTCTTTCAGTTCACGGACAAGGTCAATTGCGTGCTGATAATCCCAGTTGCTTCTGTCAGCGTTTTCAAGATGCGCAGGGATATCACCCCTGAGAGCCATAACATTGGTAATTCCCGCGGCCTTTATTTCCTCTATTTTCTGCTCAACCATAGCCCTTGATGACGAAACGCATGTGAGATGCGCAAGAGTCGGCACTCCGTAAAGCTCCTTGATGTTTTTCGCTATCTCAAGCGTATACCTGCTTGTGCCGCCGCCCGCTCCGTAAGTAACGCTCATGAAAGACGGGCGCAGCTTGGCAATTTCTTCAGTTGCGGTTTTTACACTTTCAAACGCAGTTTCAGTTTTGGGCGGAAAAACCTCAAACGAAATAGAAAGCGTCTCTTTTTTTAATAATTCCGAAATCTTCATAAATCCATCTCTTTTGATCATTTTTTTTAATTATACTACTTTCTATACAGATAAATCAAGTATGTTAATAAATAGCTTTAAATTATTGCCAATCGTTTTTGCTTGTGATACTATATTATATATATAAGGCAACGAAAGAGGGTTTTGTTTATGACTCAGAACGAAGTTTTTTCAAACGCAAAGTGGCTCGGCGCAGAAGGCGGCAAGGACGGATTTTTTATTTTAAGAGGAAGATTTAATGTTGAAAATGCTTTAAAAGCAACTCTCAGAGTAATCGGTCTCGGATTTTTCCATTGCTATATCAACGGCGAAAGGGTCAGCAATGATTTGTTTCTGCCGCTCAGCACAGATTTCGAAGAAAGAAAGAATTATCCCATTGACGAAATAATCAGCGGACACCGCATTTATGTTCCCGAATACGATATAACCTCCATGCTCCGAAACGGTGAGAATGTTATAGCCATTCATTTCGGCGGCGGTTGGTACACTGCAGGCACCGAAAACGGAAAATACGGAAGTGCAAAGGTAATCTGGCGCATTTTCGGTGAAGATAAAAATGGAAACTTTGATTTTGCGTCATCAACAGGCGATAAGATTTCGGAGAGTTTTGTAAAGGACTACCACTTTACATATACCGAAAAGCAGGATTTTCTCGTAGAAATTGCAAACGCTTTTGCAACAGATTTTGACGATTCATCCTGGAAGATCGCCGATTTATCAAGGGATTTGGACACTGACTATCTTTTCAGCGACTGCCCGACCGACAAAGTCTGCGAAATTCTTAAAATCAAAGAACTTGTAAAGTTGGATAACTTTACACTTTATGATTGCGGCAGAAACATCAGCGGCTATCCCGTGATTAAGCTCAGCGGTGCAAAAGGTGAAGAAATCACCGTTGTTCACTCTGAAGAGCTCAATTCAGAGGGCTTGATTGACCCTGAATTCGTACACGGTCAGAAACAAATATATGTTTGCAACGGCGAAGAAAAAACAGTCCGCCCGCTTTTCACCTGGTATGCATTCAGATATTTCGCAGTTTACGGCAACGCATCGGTTGAATGCGTTGAAGTCATCCATACAAACGCTGATGTGACATCGGATTTCCGCTCAGACAACAAATTACTCAACTGGATTCATGATACATTCGTCAACACTCAGCTTACAAACATGCACGCAGGAATTCCGTCCGACTGCCCACATCTTGAGCGAAGGGGCTACACGGGCGACGGTCAGCTTGCCTGCCACGCGGCAATGAATATTCTCGATGCGGAAAAATTCTACCGCAAATGGATAAAAGATATTCAGGACTGTCAGGATAAGCTTTCGGGTCATATTCAGTACACTGCACCGTATCTCCACTCCGGCGGCGGTCCCGGCGGCTGGGGCTGCGCAATAGTTGAAGTCCCCTATCAATTCTATAAACATTACGGCGATTCAACGCCTCTCAAGGAATGCTATCCGAATATGCTCCGATATTTCGATTATCTCGAATCTCACTCTGTATCAAATCTCGTTGTCAGCGACAAAGAGGGCGAATGGTGTCTTGGAGACTGGTGTACTCCGTCTTCGGTTGTTCTTCCCGCACCCTTTGTCAATAACTACTTCTATATTAAATCGCTCACGCGCTGCATTGAAATAGCCGAAATAATCGGCAAATCCGAAGATATTCCCATGTTTGAAAAGCGAATCAAAGAGCGCAAGGAAGCAACAATGGCAGCTTATTTCAACAAATGGGACGGCAATTTTCTCGGCGGTCAGCAGGCTGCAAATGCATTTGCGGTTGATATTGGTCTTGGCGATGAAAGAACCTATAAAAATATGGTTGAGGACTATAAGAAACTCGGTGGCTATGACACGGGCATATTCGGAACGGATATTCTGACACGCACTCTTTTTGAGCATGGCGACGGTCAGCTTGCAACCGACCTTCTTCTGTCGGAAAGCCTTCATTCTTTCGGTGAAATGCGTCGCCTGGGCGCAACAACATTCTGGGAATACTGGCCGGGCTCGCTCCGCGACCGTTCACATAATCACCCGATGTTCGGTGCCGTCACCGCATATCTTTATGACTATCTGCTCGGAATCAGAGCAAAGAACGGCAGTGCAGGCTATTCCGAAATAATTGTTTCGCCCGTTATTGTTGACGGAATTAACCGTATTGAAGGTCACAGAACATTCAGAACCGGCAAGCTTACCGTTTCATATGAAAAATCGGAAGAATCCGTTGCGTTCAGCATTGACATCCCTGAAAATCAGTCCGCTGAGTTCGCTTTCGGCGGAGAATCATTTAAACTGAATGCAGGTCTCAATCATTTTGAAATAACTCTTTAAAATTAAGTTGCGGGAGGTATAACCATGAAATCGGGCACAAAAATTTCCTCCGAATGGATTTATAGATTTTATAAAGAGCTTGATGCTAAAGGAATTGAAAACCACGGGCTGCTGATTATGCAGAACGGAGAAACCGTTTTTGAGGAATATGCATATCCATACAGCGCTGAAATGCCTCACACTCTGTTTTCCGTAACCAAGTCGCTTGTTTCAACGGCGGCAGGCTTTGCAATAAACGAAGGACTGTTTTCGCTTGATTCAAAAATCCGGACATTTTTCCCCGAATACAAGCAGTGCAAAAGCGATGAATGGGATAATTTAACCGTCCGTTCACTTTTGACCATGCAGAGCAACAAAAAATTCAGCTTCACTCAGGACATGACAGGAAACTATGTTGAGATGTTCATGAAAGCAGCGTTCAGAAAGAACAAGGGATTTTTATACAGCAACAATGACGTTCACATAATCTCTGCGCTGATTGAAAAACTTTCGGGCGAAAAGCTTGTTGATTATCTTACTCCGAGACTCTTTACCCCTCTCGGAATCGAAAAACCGTTCTGGGAAACCGATTTGAACGGCATTTGTGTCGGCGGCACGGGTGCTCATCTGACGCTTCGTGACCTTGCAAAAATCTGTCAGTGCTACGCCGATGCAGGTAAATTCAACGGCAGGCAAGTCATTCCCGAATGGTGGACAAAAGAAGCAACAAAAACGCAGGTTGAGCTTCCGGGCAGAGAAAATGAAGACGGCTACGGCTATCTTTTCTGGATGCTTGACGGGGTTTTCAGCATGAACGGAATGTTCGGTCAGCAGATTTCATATTATCCGAAGTATAACGCTGTTATTGCTGTTTTCAGCAGCGTTGTTGATGACAGTGAGAGCAGTAAGCTCATGAGAAATGTTCTGACAAAGGTGTTTGAAAATGAATCAACCCCTGAATGGGACAAAAAGCTCTCGGAATATCTTGAAAGCAGGGGCGAAAAGCCCATTGTGTGCATCGACATGCCTGAAATCCCCGCAGGAAAAACCTTTTATCTGACACCCGTTTCGGATTTTATCGGCAAAATGATGTTTCCCGCAAGCCTTATTCCCCGCTCGGTTTCATCAAGCCTTGCCGTAAGACCCGAAAAAAATCTCAACGAAGTTTCATTTGAGCTGAAAAAGGATGTACTCACCGTTAAATGGATGGAAGATGACGATGAAGTTACCGTCAACTGCGGTCTTGACGGCACTCCCCGCCTCTCCGATTGCAGCATAAAGGGCTACAGCTACAAAATATGGGCTTATGCATATACAGAAAACGGTGTTCTCAACGCAGTTATCAAGCCCATAAACACTCTTGCCTCGCAGCATTTCACATTTGAGTTTTCAGAGAGTACAGTTAAAATCCGCATCAAAGGAACTCCGAGCTTCACCGAATTCATATGCAAGAATGCGAACGAAAGCTCATTTGTCAAAAACAGCGGCAGACTCAGACCGATTATTATGAAAGGCCTCACCGCCGTTCTCGCAACAACGGAAATGCCGCTTAAATTCAAAGCAAAGAAATAATTCTTATCCCTGTTCTCGATTTTATAGAGCAGGGATTTTTATGTTTTTCATTTAAAACATATTCTTGTTTTTACACGCCAAAAATATTGACTCTATTTTTAATTATTAGTATAATGAATATAATTTAGTTTTCTTGTTGTTTAACTAAGGAGAAAATGAAAATGAAAAATGTTTATTTTGCCCAGCCAAGCAATAAGCTCCCCGGCTCGGTCTATCTGCCTTATTCCGTAGGCACAATCGCTGCATATTCATGGCAGTTTGAAGAAATCCGCTCCGCATATCATCTCGGTGAATTTATTTTTATTCAGGAAGATATTCAGCAGGTTATTGAAAGACTCGAAAACCCGTTTCTCATCGGCTTTTCCTGCTATATGTGGAACACGGAATACAACCTCTCCCTTGCAAGAGAAATTAAGAAGAAATGGCCTGAGTGTATAATTCTCTGCGGCGGTCCGGACATTCCCGAAAGCACCGATTATCTTGAAAAATACAGCTTTATTGATATTCTTATCAGCGGTGAGGGTGAAATTTCTTTTAAAAAGCTGTTGACCGCACTTGACAAAAACACTTCACTTGAATCTGTAGAAAACATCTCTTTCAGAAAAGACGGTAAAATTATTTCCACTCCCCGAAAAAGGCCTGATGATCTAAGTCAATTTCCTTCGCCGTATGTTTCGGGTATGTTTGACAGTATAATAAACAACCCCGAACATAAAGATATGAAATTCGATGTTATCTTTGAAACAAACCGCGGCTGCCCTCACAGCTGTGTTTTCTGTTACTGGGGATACTGCGAAAACAAATTCAGAACCTTTCCTATAGAAAGAGTCAAGGCCGAAATAGACTGGTTTGCAGAGCATAAAATCGGCTTCTGCTTCTGCGCAGACGGAAACTTCGGAATGCTTGAGAGAGACGAAGAGATTGCCGATTATATTATTGAAAAAAAGAAGCTCTGCGGATATCCCGTCAAACTCGAATCCATCGCCGCCAAAAATAAAAACGAGCGTGTTTTCAGAATAAACTACAAGCTGTCGCAGGCAGGTCTTAACAACGGTGTATCCATTGCATGTCAGAGTCTTTCTCCCGAAGTTCTTAAAAACATCGGAAGAAAAAACATGAGTTTTGAAGAGCTCTCAAACACCTTTCGCCAATACAGTCAGGCGGGTATTCCGACTTATACCGACCTTATTCTCGGATTGCCCGGTGACACATACAAAAGCTTTTGCGAAAGCCTTTTCGGAGTTATTGAGGCGGGGCAGCATAGCATCATTCAGATTTTTCCGTTTGAAATGTTGCCGAACACAGCAATGTATACGCAGGAATTCATTGATAAATACAAGGTTAAAACAGTCAAATCCAGACTCTGTCTCAGCAGGGGCAAATGCAACGATACCGATTCACTCGGTTCGAGATCGGAAATCATCGTTGAAACAAACACCATGAGCCGCAATGACTGGCGAAACGCTTTCAGGCTTTCAACGCTGGTTCAGGGCTTCCACTGTATGGGTCTGCTGACTTACATTGCCGTTTATCTCCGCAGGGAAAAAAATATTTCATACTATGATTTCTATACAAAGCTCTACGATTGGAGCGAAAGCAAAGAAACCTTTATCAAGTCAATAACTGACAGAGTCTGCAGAAGCCTCGACGGTTTCCTTGAAGGCAAAGGAAACCTTGGCTTTTCCGATGAGGCTCTCGGCGATGTCTACTGGCAGTTCCAGGAAGGTCAGTTTTTCTTTGCAGTTACTGAGCTCGAGCAATTTTTTGAAGAAATAAAGGATTTCTCGGAAATCTTTAATCCTGACCCGGAGGTCTTTGATGATGTCCTTCGTTATCAGAAAGAAATGATGGTTACCCCCTACAGTAAAGAAAGAACCGTTGAGTTCAGATACAACTGGAAAAAGTATTTCGAGGATATATGCGACACTTCAGTCAGAAATCCCATTCAGGAAACGCTTCGCCTGCACTTCAGAAACGAAAACTTTGCAGACCTGTGCGATTATGCAGAAAAGATTGTCTGGAAAGGAAAGCGACAGAGAAAAATGCTTGCTCTCAATTCCGAAATCTGCTGAAAGAATTAAATCAGAGGTCCCGTTCCCGTCAAGGGTGCGGGACCTCTGCAATTTTTACACATTCCGCCCCTCAAAGCGCATCATATATATTTCTTTTTGAACATTTTTGCTTAGTTTTTTCATTTTCTATGCAACTTTATTCTTTTGCCGAAAAATAATTGACTCTATTTTCTCAAATTGATATAATAATTCTATAATGTTAAACAAATGGGAATTAGTTTAACATTCTTTCATAACTACCGATTTGAAGTTACTGAAAACAAAGAGAAAAGAAGCGAAAATAAAAATGAAAAATGTATATTTTGCTCAACCCAGCAATAAATTGCCGGGTTCCGTTTACTTACCATATTCGGTCGGTGCAATCGCAGCATATTCATGGCAGTTTGAGGAAATACGCTCTGCATATCATCTCGGTGAATTCATCTTCATTCAGGAGGATATTTCACAGACTGTCGGAAGACTTGACAAACCGTTTCTCGTCGGGTTTTCCTGCTATATGTGGAACACCGAATACAATCTTTCCCTTGCACGGGAAATAAAGAAAAAATGGCCCGAATGCATCACTGTATTCGGCGGTCCTGACATTCCTGAAAATATTGAATATCTCGAGAAGTATGAGTTTATCGATATTCTTATTAGCGGAGAAGGCGAGGTTGTTTTCAAAAACCTGCTTATTGCCCTCGATGCAGACAAATCACTCGAAACAATAAACAATATCATTTTCAGAGGCTCTGACGGCTATATTATCACGCCAAAGGTTCCGCCTGAAGATATCTCGGACTTCCCGTCTCCGTATACCAACGGTTTGTTTGACAGCATCATCAACAATCCCGAATATAAGGATTTGCAGTTTGATATCACATTTGAAACCAACAGAGGCTGCCCCCACAATTGCTCTTTCTGCTACTGGGGAAGATGCAACAGCAAATTCAGAACATTTCCGTCAGAGAAGATCCGCGCGGAAATAGACTGGTTTGTAAAACACAAAACCTCTTTTTGGGTTTGTGCAGACGCAAACTTCGGAATTCTTAAACGAGATGAAGAGATTGCAGACTATATAATTGAGCAAAAGAAGCTTCACGGTTATCCCGTAAAATTCGAGTCAATCGCAGCAAAAAATAAGAATGAACGCATTTTCAGAATAAACAGTAAGCTCACAAAAGCAGGTTTAACCAACGGTGTGTCCATAGCATGTCAGAGTCTTTCTGAAGAGGTGTTGAAAAACATCGGAAGAGAAAAGATTGGAATCGACGAACTTGCCTCCCAATTCCGCAAATACAGTCAAGCAGGTATACCGACTTACACCGACCTCATTCTCGCTTTGCCCGGCGATACTTATGACGGATTTTGCAACAGCCTTTTCAGCGTTATAGAAGCGGGTCAGCATAACATCATAAACATTCTTCCTCTCGAGTTGCTGCCAAACACCCTTATGAACACTCCTGAGACGCTGGAAAAATATGCGATTAAAACAATCAAATCAAAGCTTTGCCTGAGCAGAGCAAACTGTCATGATGTTGACTCCTACGGCTCGAGAAGCGAGGTTGTTGTTGAAACAAGCACAATGAGCAGGAGCGACTGGCGCAAGGCGTTCAGACTTTCGGTTATGGTTCAGGGCTTTCACTGCCTGAATCTTTTAACCTACATTGCAGTATATCTTCGCAGAGAAAAGAATATTTCATATCAGGAGTTTTACACCTCCCTCTATGACTGGAGCGAAAGCAAAAACAACTATATAAAATCCATTACTGACAAGGTGTGCCGCAGCGCAGACCTCTTCCTTAAAGGAAAGGGCAATTTAGGTTTTTCCGATAAAATGCTCGGGGATACTTTCTGGCAGTTTCAGGAAGGTATGTTTGTTTTTGCCGTGTCCGATATTGATCTTTTCTTTGAAGAAATAAAAGAGTTCTCCAAACAATTCAATCCTGACGAGAAAATTTTCAATGATGTTCTACGCTATCAGAAAGAAATGATTGTTATGCCTGACAATCAGGCAAGAACAGTTGATTTTCTCTGTAACTGGAAGGAATATTTTGAGGATATCTGCGACACAGCAGCTCAGAATCCTCAGCCTCACAAAACAACCCTTCGCTTTAAAGAAAAAAAGTTTGAAAGCATTTATGACTACGCTTTTCAGACAATCTGGAGAGGCAAGAAACAGAAAAAAATGCTTAATATTGACGCGGAAATCTGCTGAAACCCAAAACCTCTGTTCTCTTAAATTAAGAACAGAGGTTTTGTGCTTTTTTCAGTTCAAACAAAATTTACAATATGCTCAAGCCGCAAGCATTGACATTTATTCAAGAATATTATACAATATCCATGCTTTTTGAATAAACATAAAACGGACTAAGGAGCAAAAGATATGAAGAAAACACTTGCAATCCTCGTTGCTGCTTCAATGATTTTCGCTTTTGCGGCATGCAACAACAGCAGCGAAGACGAAACAACAACCGTCCCCACCTCAACCGAGGCAGTTGAAACGACAACCCTTCTCGGAAGCGAAGCGGACACTTCGACCGAGCCTTCTTCAGAGACCACCACAGCAGTTGAAGCACCCTCAGGTCAGGAAACAACAACCGTTCTTGCGGAGCAGACAACACTCGCTGCAGACCCTTCCCAGTGGACTGATGAAGAAATCATTGAGTTTTACAAGGCTGCTGCAATAAAAACTCATCCTAAGGTTCAGCATTCACAAACAATGACGATGGACAGCCTCGTTATCGGCGAAGGCGGCGGTGTAGGCGGTTTCTTTATCGACAGCATTGCGATACCTGCAATCAATGCTGTTCTTGAAAAGAACTCGGATACATTTGACGGCATAACCGGCGGCTATAAAGACCTTGTTGTTTCCGATGCAAAATCAATCAAAGCATACAAGAGCGGAAACTACACCATTATTGAAATGACAATGAAAGATCAGACCGACGGCAAACACGGTCACAATATGAGCGGCACCGTAGGTCACGCAATCACAGTTCTCGGCGATGTTTCCGTTGCTGTCGCTGAATTCCCGCAGTTTAAAATCGACACAGAAAATGCCGACATTAAAATTCATTACAACAATGCTACCGTTAAGGTTAAGATTGATCAGAACGGCCTCATTGAAAGAGGAACTTGGGATTACACTGCAAGTGTAAGCATCAAGAACCTCGGTCTTAATTTCAAAGATGCTAAAACCAAAGACCTTGTGGTTAAAAAAGCTTCTGCAGATATTGGATATAACATTGTTCTCGGCGGCGGATTCTGAATTGAATAAAAAATTGCCCTGTTCTCTCACATCGGGAACAGGGCTTTTTGTTATTCCTTGCACGAAATGACCGCAATGCGGATTATCATATAAAGACCGTAAATAAAGAACAAAAATGTAAAAAATATATTGATATCACTTGTAAGCATGGCGAAAAAACCTGCAACGAAAGCGGCAACAGAAACAATAACGGTGTTGGGATGCTCTTTCAAAAAAGCTCTTAAATCTTCTCCGTTTTTCTGTTTTCTGCGCCCCGACAGCTTTCCGATATGCTTGACAAGCAGAGAAACTACAAGGTGAAGCTCGGCAAAAACAATTGCAAAAACGACTCCGTTTTCTCTGAACGCTTCCTCAAGCCCACAAAGGAAAATTTCCGATATAAGCATAATCGGCGCAACTCCGCCTGCAACAATTGCCGCATAAATCATCAGGATATGAAAAAGACTGTATTCCTTTTCCGCCTTTTCCCAAGCATAGGTGCATTTGTTTTCTTTTCTCTCAACAACACAGTAATAATTCCTATCCATTGTTTTCACACTCCTTTTGTTTACATCTTCATTATAAAAGAGTGCATGTCCGTTAAAAAGGACTTATAAAAAATCCCTGCAGGAATTATTTCCTGCAGGGAAAGTTTGAAAAATTAAAGAATTGCCGAAACAAACATAACCGCTAATGCAAAGAGACCGATATATGGTGCAATAAGCGGGAAGAAGGGAAGGATGCTCAGGGAATAAAGGAATCCTGCGCCGACCTTGATTGCCATTGTGCTTTCTGCTTCGGAGATATTCTGCCAGCAGAAATAAATGTCATTGCCATCAACTGCAATTTTATCAAGACCGAGATTGTCTTTGTCTTCGCTTAAACGGAATCCGCAGTCAATAAGACCGTCTGAAACAATCTTTGTCATTTCTGCGTCTTTCAGGGTGATTCTGCCGGTCAGACGAAGCTCGTCTGCGGGCTCTTCCTGACGAAGATGGCCGTTTTTGAAGCCTGTACACCACCAGTAATAATCATATTCTCTGGTAAATTCTCTTGTCCACTCGCCGCTGATTTCCTGATGCCAGAGAGTCATTTCCATCTGAAGCCAGTTTTCCTCTGCGGGGCAAGCATACATTGCCCATGCGCCAACGCCGTCTTCGGAATGCTTTCTTGTGTAAATTCCGATTTCACCGCCGTAGAAAACCATTCCGTACTGACCCTTCCACATCTGGAGCATCCAGTCCTTATCCTCATATGTGAAGAAAACGCGGATATAGTCATATTCAAGAAGAATGTAGGGTGAAACAATATCATAAATCTTTCCAAAGCCGAAATTATACTGCCAGCACTGCTTGTCATTTGTATAATAGAAGTCATCAACATAGCTGTATTTATAGCTGAGCACCTGACGGTCAACAAGAAGCGATTTGATGGGATTCTTTCTTGTTACAACATTTATTGCAAATTCACCGTTGAGAGTTTCACCGTCAACAACCGCTTTTGCAAAAATGATTACCTTGCCGACGCTTACGCCCTTGACAACACCGTTTGAATCAACGGTTGCAATGCTTTCATCGGAAGAGCTCCAGATGATTTCGGGCTGTGTTTCAACATTTGTTACCGAAGCCGTCATCTGAATTTTCTTTCTTTCAGCAACCGTAAGGCTGTCGCTGCTGAGAACAAGTGCGTGACCTGCGGTTGTTTCTTCTTCCTGCTCTGTTGCAAAAGCGTTCAGCGGAGAAGCTGAAGCAATCATAAGCAGAACAAAAAACAGAGAAACAATTTTCGCAATGGTTTTCTTTGCTTTCATGAGATTCCTCCTGTAAATTCAAAATTCATAAAGAAAATTTTAACATATTTTTCTTTCATTGTAAACATTATTGTAAAATTTATGTAAAATAATTCAGCAAATATTCCGGTCTGAATAAATATAATCTTTGTTTTTTATGCCGATGTCCAAAAATAAACATTAAAAAGACGAAAAAATCTATTGACATAAGAAGAAAGTTGTGATAACATATTAAAGCAACTTACGGAGAGATACCGAAGTGGTCATAACGGAACGGTCTTGAAAACCGTCGTACTCTTACGGGTACCGTGGGTTCGAATCCCACTCTCTCCGCCATTTTACTTTTTATCCGCAACAGCGGTTAAACTGAATACAGTGTTTTATAAACGCTACCAATGGAGAAGTACTCAAGTTGGTGACGAGGCGCCCCTGCTAAGGGCGTAGGTCGGGTAACCGGCGCGGGAGTTCGAGTCTCCCCTTCTCCGCCAGAAAACAGCCAATGCTTTTGCATTGGTTGTTTTTTCATTAAGACCCGAAAAAAAACGCGGCGGGAACCGGCGTGGGGCGAACCGCTGAAGCGCCGCCGGTGGCGGATAAAGCGAGGCGGTGAGGTGAAGAAACAAGGAGCAATGCCGACGCTCCAAGAAAGGCAGTGCGACTATGTTTCTGAGGGGGAGAGTCTCCCCTTCTCCGCCGGAAAAAGACGATTGCAAACGCAGTCGTCTTTTTTTAAATTCACTCCCCGACAACCTCAAACGGTTGTTTTTCGCCGATATTTTCAAGACATATGAAGCTGCCCGTTATTTTGCAGCCGCTTTCGTCCACTGTTTCATTTATTTCGGATTTTTCAACCTGCATATATCTGAATTCGTTTGCGCATTTATCCATGAACTCAAGCCTTGCCAAAAGCAGGTTTTTTTCTTTTTCAAGGGCAATTTCGCTTTCCTTAAGGTTCAGCCGGCTGTTTTCGCAAAACGCAAACGGCAGAGTCACGCCGTTAACAAACAAGAACGATTTTTCTTCAAATCCACCAACCTGCTCTCCTATCGGAATTGAAAATGCAAGAAAATCAATCGAATATGATTTCTGAATTCCCGCAGATTCAAGGACATTTATACGGCTTCCGATTGAAGCTTCAATCTTATGCTCAGTTCTCGCAACAACATAGCCGTCCGCCCTGCAGATATTCGTTGACATGTCTATGCGCTCTTCCATTCCGCTGATAAGCAAGTCGCCTTTGACTACGCCCGTGCCGATCTTCTTTTCCTGCGTTCCCTCAAACGGACGAAGATAAACTATCTGTCCGTCCCTTGCAGCAACTATGTTAGCGGGTTCATCGCTGTTATCAATTTCTTTTTGCTCGATAACCTCTCTTACCTCAATCTGTGCTGAGCTGCCCATTAAATTTATGTTCACCCATGATATTTCAGGGATCTTTCTTATTGCCGCCTGCTCGACCGTCCATTCGTCAATTGATGAAACCGCCGCTCCTGTTCTTACTCCAAGCTCCTCAAACACTCCGAGAATTTCTTCTGACGGAATTCTGATATTCCCGACAACTTCAATTCTCCATATTCTTGTTGAAAGAATCATAAAAGCGGCAATGCAGAAAAGCACACCGATTATAACGCCGACTCTGCGGCTGTGTCTGTCAAAAAAAAAAGAAAGACCGTGTTTCTTTAAAATCCTTACCCTCATTCCCGATCTTTTCGCTGCAAGGCGGATTTTTTTATATCCGAAAACATCGGTGCATGCGGAAAGCACTGAATTTTCGCTCTTCAGATCCCATAAATCAATTCTGTTCTGTCTGCAAAGATTTATAAAACGCTCGGGAAAGCCTCCCCTTGCGGTAAAGCTGACATATCCTGTAATAAAGCGTATCAGCCGTAAAACCAACATAAAATCCCCCTAATTACCGAAATCAACGCCCGCTATGATTCCCGTGATAACTGCCTGACCGTTCTGAAAAGATGTTATCGTTAAATCTGCGCCGTTTATTCTGACAGTCAACTTGGCGGTGTTGAGTGAAATAACACAGTCTCCGTATTCAAGCACTCCGAGACAGCCCTCAACAATAGCCTCCGTGTTTCCGCTTATTTCGACATGAGTACCGCCGAAAAGGCTCTCTTTCTGAATTTCATATTTCTTGCTGAGAACATCAAGCAGGGTATCTTTTTTGTTTGTTCTTTTTTTCATCAGCCGCCCTCCGCTTCTTTTTTGATTCTATGTTTTTTCGGCAACAAAAAGAACTTTGCGGCATAGAATTAAGAGAATCGGGGGTGCTGAATTGAAAAAGCAAACATTTATTATTTCTGTCGCTGCACTTGGATTGATGGCGACTGTTTTTTTATACGGCAGCTGCTTTGTTGCAGGAATACGCAGAGGTCTTTCGTATTGTTCGGGTATTATTATCCCGTCTCTTTTTCCGTTTATGGTTGCATCCTCGCTTGCCGCATTCGGTGATTTGCCCGATTTTCTTAAAAGAATGCTGAAAAAACCAATGGAAAAGCTTTTTTCATTACCGTCAGAGGCAGTAACCGTTATTTTTCTCGGCATGATTGGCGGATACCCCGTCGGAGCAAAAACAGCAAACGCAATGCTTTCCTCGGGCAAGCTCACTCCCGCTCATGCAGAAAGACTTCTTCTTTTCTGCGTTAATTCAGGCGCAGGCTTTGCAATAAACGCACTCGGAAACGCAATGCTCAGCTCAGGAGAAGCAGGCAAAATCATATTCATCTGCGGCTGTGCTGCCTCGCTGATTCTCGGCTTTATATGTTCGTTTGTTCCCGATAAAGAATCTGCACTTCTGACATTGGCAAAACCGTCGGTTTCATTCTCGGAAGCAGTTGTTGACAGTGTTGCTTCAAGCTCAATGGGGATGCTGACAATCTGCGGCTTTGTCTGCGTTTTCTCGGGGATTTCAGAAATCATTCTGTCATTTCCTCTCAGCGAAAACCTCAGGACTGCCGCAGTCTGTATTCTCGAGGTCACAAGCGGCTGCACAATCGCCGTCAAACGGTTTTCGCTGCCGCTGATATGTGCAGTCACAAGCTTCGGCGGTTTATGCGTACACATGCAGATTTTCGCCCTCTGCAACAGCTTTCGTCCTGAGATAAAAAAGTTTTATTTATTCAGAATTCTCCACGCTCTGCTTTCTGCGATGATTTGCAGAATCATTCTGTATTTCTTTCCGATTACAACCGAAGTTTTTCTCTCTTTCTCAGAAAATGCCGCACCATGGTCATTTTCAGCGCCTTCGGCAGTTTCATTGCTGTTTTTATCGGCTCTTCTTATTTTAGACCTTGATACAGAGAAAAAAATATGTTAAAATTTGTTGGAAAGGGTGTTGAAAGTGAAGAAAAAACTTCTCGAAAAAAAGAATTATCCCCCTGCCTGCGAATACTGCAAAAAAGGCAGGCTTTCTCCCGATGAAAAATCAGTTCTCTGCGTAAAAAAAGGCATCGTTGCCCCCGACGGCAAATGCCTCAGCTATTCCTATGACCCGCTCAAACGAAGACCGAAAAAGCCACTGACGGTTGCAACCGCTGACCCGTCAGAATTTGAACTTTAAGTAGAGGATAATAAAATGAAAGAACTTATAAATGAATTTGTATGTAAAAAACTTCCGACCGGCAACTGCCACGCCTCAACCGTTCTTCCCCTGCCTGACGGCACAGTGCTCTCGGCATGGTTTGGCGGCAGCAAGGAAGGCAAAACCGATGTTGATATCTGGTATGCACGCCGCACCGAAAACGGATGGGAAGAGCCTCAGAAAGTCAGCTACAGCAGCTCTCTTCCCCACTGGAATCCTGTTCTGTTCCTGAGAAAGAACGGAGAGGTCTGCCTCTTCTTCAAGGTCGGAAGAAACATTCCGTCCTGGCGTACATTCGTCAGCGTATCAAATGACGGCGGCAAAACCTTCAACACACCCCACGAGCTTGTCATGGGCGACAAAAGCGGCGGAAGAGGTCCCGTTAAGAATAAATGCATCCGCCTCTCCGACGGAAGAATTCTCGCTCCCGCTTCAACAGAAAATCACGGCTGGAACTGCTTCGTCGATACCTCTTTTGACGATGGCGAAACCTGGATAAAGGGCAGCAAAATCAAGACCGAGCAGATTGCTCCCATCCTTAACAGCCTGAACAAGTATACAAGCAATCTCACCCCCATGATTCAGCCTACCCTCTGGGAAAGCGAAAACGGCAAGGTTCATATGCTCACCAGAACTCCCGTGGGAAAAGCCTACAGAAGCGATTCGGATGATTACGGCAAAACATGGTGTCAGGCATATCCTACAGAACACCCCAACAACAACAGCGGTCTTGACCTTGTCAGAGTTCCTGACGGCAGACTTTTCCTCGTTTCAAACCCCGTCAGCGAAAACTGGGGCGAGCGTTCTCCGCTCACACTCTGCTGCTCCGAGGATAACGGCATGAGATGGAAAACCGTTCTCACTCTTGAAGAAGAGAAGATTGACAGCGAGTTCTCATATCCCGCAATTGAATATATGGACGGAAAGCTTTATATTGCATACACTCACGAGAGACTCAATGTTGCTTTCAGAGTTGTAGAGCTTTAATTTGACAATCTGCAATGAATAACTCCTGTAATAACCAATTATTATCAATTTTTCCCAATTTCCGACAATTTTGTCATTGACAAATTTGCCAGAATATGTTATAAATAACTCAAAGAGAGATAACAGGAGGAAAATTATATGTTTTCAGGATTCATTCGTGAGATAGACGGTGTCGGAAGAATCGTTGTCCCTATGCAGCTCAGAAAAGAACTTGGTCTTACCGCTCCCGGCAGCAAGCTTGAGCTTTTCTCGGACGGCAAGCAGATTATCTGCAAAAAAGCAGTTCAGGATTGCGTATTCTGCAAATCCGAAAGTGATTTGACCGAATTTGAGGGTCAGTATATATGCAAAACCTGCCTTGAAAAAATTAAGGCTGAATAAGAATTCTACAAATCATCCCGCTGCGAGGTTTAATGCCTTGCAGTGGGATTTTTTTGTTTTTCCGTGAATATAATTACTGTGTAATTTTTATATCAGGTGAACGGAGGAACGAAATGGAATGGCACACCCAAAACGCCGATGCGGTGGCAGCGGAGCTTCACAGTAACATCAGAAACGGGCTGACAGAGCATCAGGCAAAAAAACTGCTCGAAGAAAACGGCAGCAACTCTCTTAAAAACAAAAAGAAAGCTTCAATTATCAGGCAATTCTTTATGCAGTTTTCAGATTTCTGCGTTATTATACTGTTCATTTCCTGCATCATTTCTTTTGCTACGGGCTTTATTGAAGGAAACGGTGATTTCGTTGAGCCGATTGTTATTCTGCTTATTGTTATTCTGAATGCAACCATCGGCGTTATTCAGGAGCGCAGAGCCGAAAAGGCGCTCGAGGCTCTAAAAAAAATGTCAGCACCGACGGCAACGGTTATCCGCTCGGGAAAGCCGATGAAAATCGATTCCGCCCTGCTTGTTCCGGGCGACATAATACGGCTTGAAAGCGGCGACCTTGTTCCTGCAGACGCAAGGCTTATCACTGCAAATTCTCTGAAAATTCAGGAAAGTGCTCTTACGGGCGAATCCGTTCCGAGCAACAAGGATGCAGCCTGCGTTTGCCCCCTTCAATGCCCGCCCGCAGACAGAAAAAATATGATTTTTTCTTCAACAACCGTTATTGCAGGCAACTGCACAGCGATTGTTACCGAAACGGGAATGAACACCCAGGTCGGCAGAATTGCTCATCTCCTTGCCAGCGAGGAAGCGCCGCAGACTCCTCTGCAAATCCGTCTTGCAAAGGTTGGTAAAGCTCTTGCTGTTGCATCTCTGGGAATCTGCGCCATTGTTTTCCTGCTTGGTGTCATACGGCATAGCGGCATTCTTTCTTCGTTTATGCTTTCTGTCAGCCTTGCCGTTGCTGCAATTCCCGAAGGTCTTCCCGCCACGGTCACTGTCATTCTTTCCCTCGGTGTTCAGCTTATGTCAAAAAACAAAGCGATAATCCGACACCTTCCTGCCGTTGAAACCCTCGGTGCGGCAACAGTTATCTGTTCTGATAAAACAGGTACCCTGACTCAGAACAAAATGACTGTCACTCATCTAAAAAACGCTCTCGGTGAGGTTGCGTTCCAAAGCGAAGAAGGCAGAAACATTCTGATAATAGGCTCAGTATGCAATAATGCCGCTGCAACACAAAGAGGAAAGAAAACCGTTTTTTCGGGTGACCCGACCGAAACCGCTATACTTGCCGCCGCATATGAATGCGGTGAAAAAAAGAAAAGCCTTGACGAAAGCTATCTGAGGCTGTACGAAAACCCGTTCAGCGGCGAGAGAAAGCTGATGTCAACGCTTAATAAATATAAAGGAAAATATTTTCTTTTTGTCAAGGGTGCGCCTGATATTCTTCTGTCAAAATGCAATTCTTATATTGTCTCGGAAAGAATCCATAGTATGGATGAACACACTAAGAAAACGATTTCTGCGCTTAATGAATCCATGGCAAGGGATGCGCTGAGAGTTATTGCCGTTGCATACAGAGAATCCGACGGCATAAATGACATTTCAGAAACGGGGCTTACTTTCGTTGGACTTATCGGAATGACTGACCCGCCGAGGCCCGAAGCGGCAAAAGCGGTTTCTGTTTGCAAAAAAGCAGGAATTGTCCCCGTTATGATAACGGGAGACCATATCGTTACCGCCTGCGCAATTGCTCAGAAACTCGGAATAACCGATAAAAACAGCAAGGCAATGAGCGGAAAAGAACTTGATGCTTTAGACGACACTGCATTGCAAACGGCAATTGCTGACTGCAGGGTTTTTGCAAGGGTTACACCCGAACACAAGGTACGGATAGTCAAAGCTTTCCGTGCTCGGGGAGAAATTGTTGCGATGACGGGCGACGGAGTAAATGATGCGCCTGCTCTCAAGGCGGCTGATATCGGCTGTGCCATGGGTAAAAGCGGAACGGATGTTGCAAAAAATGCTGCTGACATGATTCTTGTTGATGATAATTTTGCAACGATAATCAAGGCGGTTGAACAAGGCAGAGGAATATTTGACAACATAAAAAAAGCCGTTCACTTTCTTCTGAGCACGAACATCGGCGAAATTCTTGCCGTTTTCGCTTCTTCCCTCCTCGGATTCAGCGCACCGCTCGTTCCGATTCAGCTTCTCTGGGTTAATCTTGTTACCGACTCGCTGCCCGCAATGGCTTTAGGCACGGAAAAGCCTGAAAAAGACATTATGAGCCGAAAACCGCTATCTCCTTCAAAAGGGTTCTTCTCCGACGGACTATGGCTTGATATAACGCTTGAAGGTCTGCTTGTCGGCACTCTGACGATTCTCGCATTTTCTCTCGGCTCTCTTATTTTTCCCTCGCCTGACAGCATCACTCTTGGCAGAACAATGGCATTCTGCACCCTCAGCTTCTGTGAAATCGCTCAGGCAATAAATATGCGCTCTGTTTTTCCTCTTTATAAAATCGGAATCTTTTCAAACCGGATAATGAATCTCTCCGTTGTCATATGCTCTGCAATGCAGGCGGCTGTTATTTTTATCCCTCAGCTTTCTGCGCTGTTCGGAGTTGTTCCTCTGACTGCAGCGCAGTGGCTGACGGTTATTGCCCTATCGCTTGTTCCGCTTATTTCGGGAGAAATCGGAAAAATAATATTCTGCAAAAAGCATTGAAATAACCCCCTTGCGTTTCCGCAAGGGGGTTATGGTTTTAATTATACGCCCTTAATTGCATTTACAATCGCATCAACAATTGCTCTGAAGATACCTGTCATACCTGCAACGGTAAACATGCTCTTGGGAACTGCGATGGGATCAAGTCTGAGACTTCCGTTATCAAATGCGGGCTTGAAGAGAAGGACAATTGTGCTGTCGCTGGGATTGAGAACAGCTGACTTTCTGTCGCTTGTTCTGCCATCCTTGAAATAATACATCTTAAAGTTCTTGCCGAGTGCGCAATACTCATGGTTTGTTGTATCCATTACTCTGAACCAGAACTCGTTGTATGCCTTCCATGTTGCTCTGAACACAAGAACCGACTTAACTGTGCTTGTTCCTTCGTCATTGATGCCTGACTTCCACTTTGATTCGTCGCTGATGTCTGCATCGCTGTCAAGATGATAGATTTCCCAACCTGTGGGAAGAACATTGCCTTCGGGTCTGATGTCAGCGGTCCATACGAGGCTTGTGATTATTGAAGCAATGCCTCTCACTTCGCCTTCTGCCCATGCATCATCGCCGTATGAAACAGCAAGTTCTCTTTTTTCGTAAGCAATATTGCCGTTTTCGTCGGTCTTGCCGTTGCCGTGGTCAATGTATACATTAAACTTATTGGAATCGTAAACTGCGGTAAGTTTCAGGCCGCCTGAAACCATGGGACCGTTGTTGCCCCAGTATGAGAACTGCTTTCCTTCAGGTGCATTTGCATTGATCTCTGCGATAACATCTTCACCGGGTGCGAAATCCTTGAAGGGAGTGCCGACTGTAATGCCCGAAACAACAAATGTTGCTTTTGTGCCGTCAGCCTTCTCATATTCGAAGGTTGCATCGTACGGCTGGGGCTCCCAGATTGCGTTGAATGTAAGCTTGCCGTTTCTGTAGTTAGCTTCGATGAATTCCTTGGTGATTTCTACGGGGAACTCTACAGCTTCATCTGTAGTGATTCTCCAGCCGATGAGCTTGTTACCCTTCTTGCCGTCATAGACATCTGAAACTTCACCGATTGCGGGAAGAGTTGCTTCAGCGCCCTTAGCGTCAACAACCTTTGCAGTTGCAACATCGAGAGTATCGCCCTTTGAAACGTTGTCGCTGAGAGTATAAACTGTTGAAAGTGTATCACCGATTGCAAATACTACTGTGTATTCAGCAGGTGCATAAACTGCGGTATACTTCTGAGTTGCGCCGTCAGCAGCAGCAATTGTGAAGCTGAGACCCTTATTGGTTTCTCTGTAGTTTGAAACTGCTTCGCCTTCAGCATTGTTCCATGCTGAAAGAGTATAACCGGTTACGGGAGTATACTTTGCTGATTCAATAGCTGCAGGACTTGAAACTGCGTTGGTGGGCATCTTTACGGTTGCAGTTACCGTTTCAACTGTTTCGCTGTAAGTATCATTTGCCTCGTCATATACAGGGATAATCCATTCAACCTCAGCAATAACTGCTGTGTTTACATAGATAGTCTGAGTTGTTGTTCCGTCATATGTGAGAGCCTTGCTTGCAAAATAGCCTGAGCCGATTGCTGTTGAGAATGCGAAATCCTTATCAGTTGCGAATTCGCCATCCCAGCCGATATCGGAAGCCTTAAGATTTGTTCTGAGCTTATCAAGTTCAGACTTTGCAAGGGTTTCGCCGTTGTTGCCGTAGAAGCTCTTGAGAAGCTTCCATTCACCCTTTGAGTAATCCATTACCATGAAGTTGATAGCTGAATCACAGAGTGACCATTCTGCATAGTAAGCTGAATCGCCTGCAACGGTATAAGCTCTGGTGTTAAGAATGCTGTCATCTTCAACTGACTTCCAGTTAACGAAGCTGTAGCCTTCCTTTGTAACTGTGGGAACATTATTGATTCTTGCATTATAGGTAACGGGAACGGTTGTTACTGTGCTCTCGTCGCCCTTTTCTGCGTAGAACTTAATATTATATGTATTTGCAGTCCACTCAATCTTTGCTGTTGCGCCGTTGATGTTGTCAAGTGTAATCTCTTCAGGATTCCACTTTCCGGTGTAGCCGGTCTTTGTGGGTGCAATATTTGCAAGACTTACGGCTTCACCGATTCCTGCGCTGAGGCTGAGAGTGCCGTCTTCGTTAGCAGTTACACCCTCGGGAAGGTTTTCTGTATCGATTGCGCCGCCGTCAACATTAAGAGTAATCTCAAACTTATCTGTTGAAAGAACTCTCTTGAAGGTTACGGTCTTCTTGGGCATTGTGTAGCCTGTAAGGTCTTCAACAACTTCACCTGTTGCAGTGTTTGCCCAGCCTACCTGGCCGTCAACTGCCTCAGGAATTTCAACTTCTGCGCCTTCGTCATACTGCTTCTTGGAAATCTGTGTTCCGTCATTCTCAACGAAGATTGCGCTGGGCTTTGTTGAAACTGAACCGCCTGCTGCGGGGTTAGCACCGATTGTGAACTCGTGAAGAGTATCAACGATGAACTTATCTGCTGCAATCTTTGTTGCTGCGTTTGAACCTGCTTTTGCGTTTGATGTAGCTGCATTTTCGTCAGTAATTGTTGCTGCAGTGTGAGGAATATCG
>JAZQEE010000037.1:0-109541 GCA_045538815.1 Acutalibacteraceae bacterium | reverse complement strand
GCTGCAATCTTTGTTGCTGCGTTTGAACCTGCTTTTGCGTTTGATGTAGCTGCATTTTCGTCAGTAATTGTTGCTGCAGTGTGAGGAATATCGGAGATTGCTCTTGCAGGTGTTGAAGCGCCTGTTGTTGCCTTCCAATATCTGTAGTCCTGATGGATCTTACCGGTTGTTCCATCTGCAAGTCCTGTCTTAACCTTTACATCGTATGCTGTAAACCAGGTATCCTGCTTCATTACGATAACTGCTGTGCTTACGTTTGTATCCTTTGAAATCGACATTGCGATTGAATCAAACTCTGCTACTTCAGCAGCTGTATATCCGCAGTAGTTTGTAAGAGCACTGTCCTTACCGTCCGTTGTTCCGCTGTACTTAACTGTTATACCGCGAGCTCTGGGATTTACAGCAGTACTTGTTCCTACTGCTTCGTGCTCAGGGTTCATTGTTGCGTCAGCACCGCTGGGCATGTTTGTGCCGTCGGTTGTGAGATCGAAGAAGTCAACATCAAACATAAGGTATGACTGACCAACTGTTGTAAATCTCGACATCTTGATGTAGTGACGAATCTGAAGAGTATCACCTGCTTCTACATAGTGGTCAGTGAAGTAAGCATTGCCCTCATCATCATATTCCATTACGTCGATTGCGTACCAGATGAAGTCACTGCCGAACTCTGCTTCGAGCTGGGCATATGTCTTTTCTCTTGATTCGCCGACAATATCAGCCGCCGACGCATCAACTGTAAACATTGCTCCGAGTCCTGAGAACATGCCGAGAACCATTGTCAGGGCAAGAAAACAGCTCAAGAAGCGTTTGAATTTTGTCATTAGCTCATTTCCTCCTTTTGGTTAATGACTTTATTTAATTGAAAAGTCAATTCTGGATAAATTAGAGCCTCCGATACGGCCCGGAATGGACCGTATCGGATTGTAATATTTTTAATGCTTAAGGTTCAAATGTGCAGCCATTAACCTGGTCAATTTCCAAGGTTTCATAGATAACTACATATTCAAGAGCATCAGCGCTGGAAAGTGTGAAGTCACCATCCTGGGCAATATCAGCTGACGCTACTGCAGCTCCGTAAGTAGCATCATAATAGTCCCAAAGCTCGATAACAGCAACCTTGATGAAGTCGATATCCATCATACTAACTTCACCGTCGCAGTTTGCGTCACCATAAAGAACTAACTGATATGTGTAGAGAAGTGAATCATCTGCACTGGAGTAAATCTGGATAGAACTACCTGTACCCCATCCTTCTGAACCGTCAAAGGGGTGATAGCCGGGAGTAACAACTGTGTAGCAGTTCTCGAGTGAATCCTCGGGAATGATAGCTGCGATCATTGAATCATCCATGTACTCGCCAACGCCTACGATGAAGTCATCAACCTCTGTACCATCAAGAAGTGTTGAGGGCCAGTATGTGATGTCATAAGTGAGAGCTGCGTCTGTACCTGAAACAGGAATTGTGAACCATTCAGCGTTTGCATCGCAGAAGAAACCATCGGGATCCTCTACAACGAATTCCCATGAGGGTTCTGCTGCAGAAGCATCTACAAGAGCTACACGAGCATCTGTAAGAGCTGCTGTAAGAGCATCGATCTCTGCCTGGTTAGCATCAGTCTTACCCATTGATCTGTCAACATCCTTAGCTGCGTTATATGCCTTCCAGAAGATTGCATATGAGTCAGCTGTGTACTTTGTCTGATCTAAGCCGAGTGAGCCTGCCATTGCGGAAGCTTCAAGCTCTGCATCAAGGTCTGTGAAGTCGCAGGATTCAACGAGCTTCTTCCAAGCATTGATGAGTTCGGACATTGCGATGTTAACCTTTGTGGGTGAAAGAGTGGGATTATCAAGAGCATCAGCAACTTCTTCACCATTTACCTCTGTTGCAAATGCAAGAGCATTCTGATAGTCTTCCCATGAATCTGCTGTGTAATATGATGCGCCGCCTGCATTTACGCCAACGCAAAGCTCTGTAAGAGCATAGTTGAGCTTATCCTTGCTTGCGGTAAGAGGAATAAGACGATCGCTTGTAAGGTCAAGCATGTGCTCTGCATAAGCAGCCTCAACGGAACCGATGATGCGTGCATTATCAATAGCTGCTGCTGTATTAATGATTGAATCATTGTAAGCCTTGATTTCCTCATCTGAGGGTTCGTAGTTTTCACCGTATACTTCAACGCATGTGAAGGGAGCCATTACATAGAATTCCTGTGAATTGATAAGATCCTGGCCTTCACTTCTTGCATCTCTGTATCTGTCATAGAGGTGAGGAACATAGTCTCTCTCGCCGAAGAAGGTGTAACCATCCTCATAGTACTCAAGAGGAATCTTATATTCAAATGTTCTTGATACACCGTTAACAACAGCTGTTACTGTGCCTGTGGTGAAGTTGTAACCATCATGTTCGCGAATAACAGCCTTGATGCCGTCAACGCCTGTCTTAAGTGCATAGGGTTCAAGTGCTTTAATAGCTGCATCAAGCTCTTCTGCATACTTCTCATAGAGGTTTTCATAACCTGCTGTTGCACCGTTTGCGCCGATGAAGGTCTGGAAGTCTGCGCCTACCTTAGGAGTAAGTGAAAGCTTAGCTGCCTTCTGAAGAGCGTCAACATAGTCTGCCCAAAGCTCTGTTGCTGCACCGCCGTTTGCCTCGTTATCATACTGGTTGGACTGACGGTTCTTTGCAACTGCTGATGAGAATTCTCCGGGAAGACCGAAGTCATCATAAAGATGTACTGTGATTGTAAGAGTAACGGTATTTGTGCCGTCGGTAACGGGAACCTCAATCTCGTAGTCGCCGTTTTCAACGCCGCCGTTATCTGTGCCGTCGGGAACAAGATTGCCTTCTTCGTCAGGCTGATAGTTGAGTTCGAATCTCTCATAGCCTTCAACAAGCTTGAAGGGATTGAGGAAGTAAGTACCCTTCTGACCTGAGAAGATAGCTACTGTATCAGTGTTTGTTGCTGCGAAGGGATATGCTGAGCTGGTGTTTCTAATAGCATTGATTGTTGCTCTGCCTGTTTCAGGGTGAACTGCTGAGTCGGGATTGCCGTCGCCATCTCTGTCTTCGTCAACCCAATCCTTGTTTTCATCACTGTCTTCAATACGGATGCTGAAGCTTTCGATGTCATCAAGGTCATCGCCTGAATCAAGGTAGATTTCTGATTCGTACTTAATTGTACGGTTGCCGAGTGCTTCTGTCTTTTCGATAGCATCGTCATCCTTATCAACACTACCTACATAAGCGTAAACAGTCTTTGTAAGGATACCTTCATTGATTGTTGTATCGGGATCGTCACCGATATCGGTGCCTGTTTCACCTACTGCTGTGTAAGAAACGTTGAATTCAACGATGTCGCCGTTTGCAAGAACGTCGTTGTTGATTGTAACATCACGGCTGTCACCACCGGCGATGGTGTTGCCTGCGGCGATACCTGATACTGCGAACTGCTTGCCTTCTGTGCTGCCTGCGGGATAACGCTTAGCAATAACTGAAGTTACAGTGTAATCGTAAAGAACATCCTGAGTGAACTCGCCGTCCTTATTGGTATAACCGGTGTTGATACCGCTTGAACCGTTGTAAACGCCGAATGTGCAAACTTCGCCTGCCTTGATAACTTCAGGCATGTAGATTTCGATTTCTTCGAATTTCTGCTCATCGCTGAGACCGAGAATCATGTTAACGATGGGAAGAGCAACCTTAACGATGTTGTTTGCTCTACCGGTGATTGAAACGTTGTTGGTCTTACCGGTGAAGGTCTCAGTACCAAGGCTCATGATAAGGTCATGAACCATCTTGCCGAGAAGTTCATTATCAAGAATACCGTCAACTGACTGTGCGTTGTCTGAGAATACGTTGGGGAAGAGGAGGTCAAATACATTGTCAAGAATATTAACAATGATCTTAACGCCGTTCATTGTTGCGAATGAACCGCTTGTGTTTCTCTCGAAGATCTTTGCGAAGTTTGTTGCATCGAGAGTGTAAACAGGCTTAAGAATATAATCAAAGATAAATGCCTTTGCGATAAGTCCGCTGTTTGAGATTTCTGTTGAAATCCAGGGGCTGTTTGCGGGCTTGATGGGGATAAGTGAGTCAACGATTGTGTCAATGTCTGCCCAAACCTGTTCCATTGTAAGGTTTGCTGCGGAGTTGTTAGCTTTGTTGGAGTTAAGTCCGTCATAGATAGCAAGAAGAGGACCGTACTCGTTAACTGCCCATGAAGCTACAACTGTTGCTGTGTTTTCCCATGAACCGTTATCGCCCTGATAGGGAATAAGGCCTTCGCCTGCAACGGGATTTGCACCGCTTGCTTCAACTGCGTCGAATGACTGGTTGAGGTTGTAAACTGCAACGTCGAGAAGGATATCAAGAGCCTTATCGATAAGTGCATCGTAGTATTCCTGAACATTGCCGTAATCTGATGCTACAGGCTTGGTGTATGTATACTGGGGAATATCCTGATATGCAAGCTGCTCAACTGCTGCATAACCAACATCAAGGATAGTCTGGTTGCCTTCCTCAGGAATGTACATCCAGTCAACTGATGCGTTGAGGATTGCTCTGAGAACGAAAGCTACGATCTGCTGATCTGTGTAGTCTTCAAGCTCTGAAGCTGTGGGAACCTTGATGTAGTCTGCGAAGAGAGCGTTACCTGTCTTCTGGATAACATATCTTGCAACGCTTACGATGTTGGTGAAGAGATACTGGTTGCCGCCGTATGTCCATGTCCAGTCGATTACGTTTGCGTTGTTTGTCTGGCTAACGGGGTCTTTGATAAGACCGGTTGCGCTGCCGTCAGCGCCTAAGAAATCACCGAGGATATCATTGAAGTTGTCAATGAGGGTTTCGCCTGCGGGGATTGTAACTTTCTGCATGTAAGCATCTACATTAAATACTTTATTGTAGTTGTTTTCGGGAAGAGTTGTGTAAGCTTCACCGGTGTAGCTGGGGTCATAATCGGGATTGCTTTCCCAAAGACCTGTTGTTTCGTTGAATACTGTTCTCTTTGTGTACTTGTCGAGATACTCAACGCCACACCACTTACGAAGAGCGTGTCTTGTCTGGTTGTTGAGTGTGGGAACAAGGAGATAGTTGAATGCTCTCTGGAGAAGGGTTTCAATGAAATCATAACCGTTGCGGTTACCTGTGATATCGATTGCTGAGTAGATGGGATCAGGAGCTGTTGCACCTTCTGTTACTCTTATACAGCCGCCGAGACCAACGAGAACCCAATCATCGGGATGAACCCAGCCGTAGTAGTCATACTTACCTGTGTAAGCCTTGTCTGCATCGGTGGTGTAATCATCAGCAAATGAATACATATTATAGTATACGTTTGCCTTGAGGGTGGGATCGTCAAAGTACTGGTCGAGCTTTACCCACTCACCAAGAACAAGCTCATTGAGGATTGTCTGGAGAAGAGTGATAGCACCGTTTGTTGTGTTCTTGTACTTTTCAGGAATCTTGTCGCCATCTTCCATAGCGTCGAAATCTTCAATAGCCTCTGCTTCCTTGGTCATACCAAAGATAAGACCGATAGCGAGTTCTCTGACGTTGAAGATGAAGTCAGCAATGAAGCTGTTCATGATGCCGAGTGAAACAGTACCGTTAACGTACTTTTCAGCAATGGGAGCGATGTCACCAAGGAAATCAAAAAGGTCTGTAATGAACTCTACGTCCGATACATTACCTGTGTTGTCCTTAGCTGTTGAACGCTTGTTACCCTTGATAGCATCAATGTTAAGGTCAGCTGCGTCACCAAGAAGGGGAAGAAGTGAGCTAACCTTTGAAAGGAGTGAGCCTACGCTGGTAACTGTGGTGTTAACGCTTGCAAGATCAAGTTCACCAATGTAAATGTTAAGGTAAATCTGCTCTTTAGCAAGCATACGGTCAACTTCGTCGAGAGCCATTGATGCGTGCTGTTCTGTTGAGAAAACAGGCACGTCAATATCATTGTACTTACCGGCGATAGCTGAGCCCTTATAAGCTTCGTATGCGCTACCCATTACGGAGAAGGAACCGATGAGCATTGCAAAAGCCATAAGGATTGCAAGGATACGGGTTGACTTTTTCAAATTTGTGCACCTCCAAAAAATTTTCAAACCTGTATTGTGTTTGGACAATTTAATTCTGTAATACGTGAATTCCGCCGCACAAGCACGGCCTTTGTAGAGCTAAAGGTTAACTTTTGCTACGGAAACACTCTGACCGACCTCCTTTATTGATTTTGTCTGCACCAGACACGCCTTAATATCCGGCGCAAAGCAACAGCCAGAATCACAAAATTTAATTATCCACAGTGGTTTTTGTGAGTTGCTGTCCCCAAATAGAGACACTTCACCCCCAAAAACACCATATGGTCATATTAACTATACCTAAAAGTTCGGCGGATGTCAATGTTTTTCAAAATCGAATTCACATTTTGTTAATAATGAACAATTTGGTATCTATTTTTTTGGGTATTTTGTTCGTCAGAATTCAGAAAAAAGCAAATCCGTACTATGTAAAGGGTATATGCTTTACGTTTTTGTAAAAAAATGACTGCGCAGCAAGGAAAGAATCAAGCTCTGACTCACCTCTCAGACAGGTCATATATATAAATGTATAGTAAATTAGGTTAAGACATATTATTATTTATTCTAATTTGGAACATTTCCACGCATCTGTAAAGTTTATGTTCTTTACAGATGCGCTTTTAAAAATCAAATATCTTCTGGTTTTCTTCTGCAAAAAACAGATAATGATTTATGCTTTTATGACATTTTAACTGTTTGGATTTGTCTCAAAAGTGATTTTTTAGTGTTTTATGGCCGTTTCTATCCAGTTGTCAAGCCGATAATCTTTACACCTGCTCTTTTTTTCTGTTTTTGACTAATACACCATTCTGCATATCATATCCGAGCACCTCTTCGATTATGCATTTATACAGCCATGCTGCAGAACCCGTAAAATGCGTCCAACCTGCTCTTCCGATAATTGAATCAGCGTAAGATACGTCCGCTGCAAGTACATAAGGCTCTGCTCTGTAGCGTTTTGCTTTCTCTTCTTCCGACCAAAAGCTGAGCGGAATGACTGCGTTCAATAATTTTTTGCCCTCTTCTGTTTTTCCGAATTTAAACATCGCCGATGCGAACCATACTGCAGCGTGAGTATACTGACCTGAGTTTTCTCTTATTCCCTGAGGGTATTTCGCAATATATCCGACTTTTTCGTAATCACTGATATCAAAAGGCTTATCAAAAAGCCTGATAATACTATTCTTCTCGTCAAACAGTCTCTCATAAGCAAGATTCAGCGCTGTCTCAATGCGGTTTTTGTTCTTTAATTCTGCAAAAACAGCAAAAGCCTGAGGGAGTATATCAACAAAATCTTCTCCGCCAAGTATACTTCCGTCCTTGCAGAAGGCCCTCGCATAATGATTGCCACACCAGGCAAAAGCTTCGACGCTGCTTTCAAGCCTTTCGGCAATTTCTGAATACATGCTCCCCCTCTTTTTTTGACTCATAATTTCACAAATCCGGGCAAAATCTTTCAGAATTCTTATTTGAAACATTGCCAACCAAACACTTTCACCCTTTTGAGCATCTCCAACTGCGCTGAAACCGTCATTCCAGTCACAAGACCCGATCAAAGGGAGTCCGTTTTCACCGAAAACAAGAGATTTTTCTATCGCCCTTATGCAATGCTCAAAAACCGTTTCCGTATAATCAGTCTTTTTAGGCGCAATATATCTCTCTTTTTCATTTTCTCTGAGCTGTTCACTTTCAATATACGGCACCCGGACGCTCAAAATGCTTTGGTCTCCTGTTTTTTTGACATAATCGCAGCATACATACGGCAACCAAAGCAAATCATCGCTGCATCTTGTTCGGACACCCCGCCTTTTCTGAACTCCGTCGACAGTAGTGTGCCACCAGTGCATAACATCTCCTTCTATAAACTGAGCTGCAGCACAACGAATAATATGAGTTCTGACAGTCAAAGGATCTCCGTAAACCAGCGCAAGACAATCCTGAAGCTGATCACGGAATCCGTAAGCACCGGAGCACTGCCAGAATCCCGTTCTGCCATAAAATCTGCTGTTTTTTACTTGTGAATATAGAAATGAATTGAAGAAAAGAGCCATATCTTCGTTTCCTTCGTTCATTCTGACCGGAGAAGTGTTACCGCCCGAAAAACTTGAAACAAAAGGCAGCTTAAGAGCAGCATTTTCGCTTGCTCCCCACGAGAGAAGAAAAGAAAAAGATGTTTTTCCGCCAACTGCAAGTGAAATTTTTCTTCCGACTGCAACACAGCAGTCCCGTTCCGAAGTGTTTTCGGAATTGAATTTTCCTTCAAAAAAATCGTGCCTTGAGAAACAGACATAATCAGCCTTTCCGTCGCATTGAAGCGCTGCTGCTCCCGGTATTTCGCCTCCGACACTTCTCATGACAGCACCGCCGACTGTTCTTTTTACGGTAACGGCATTTATATTTTCTCTGCTCACTCCGAGGATGGGAAGCATGTAATAAGCAATATCAAATTCCTTCGGGGAATCCGAATTATTGATTATTTCAACCTTACATTTTTTTACCGCTCCCCTGTCTGCAACCTCAACAAAAACCCTGAATTCCACCGAACAGCATTCCAGCCTCCAACTCGCTTTCTGAGGAGTAAAAAACGCTTCCGATAGGCTGATTAAATCATACAAAACGCCGTTATATTTCATAATCAGCAATTCTCCGCGGTTATCTGACATGGTATCATTATACCACGGAGTCAGCTTATTCTCTCTTGAATTCAGCGCCCATGTAAAGCCTAATGACTTGTCAGAAACCATTGTTCCGAAGGCTTTGTTAGCTAAAACTAAATTCCAAGGTATATCAACGGTTGCAGGTGTTTTTTTAATACTTATTTTGCCGTTTGTAAAGTCGTGTTGCTTTACACTACACTTGTAATTTTGGCTTAAAATGCCCTTGCCGTATTCAACAAGCTTCAGCGGTCTGAAACGGGTATCGCACTCCTGCAAAATGCTGTTTTGCGGCTTAAAGCTTATTGACGATGAAAGCTCAAGAAATTTCACCTGTTCTGCGGTATGATTCCGCAAATTGACGATGTGAATTCCGCCTTTTACGCCCAGCATAAGCTCACATCCTTCAGCCGAAATAATCTTTCGAAGTTCAGATTTTATTTCACTTCTGTAGCCCTCATTTTTACTGAATACAAGTACCAGATCCGATTCTATTCCGCAGCTTCTCAAGTTTTTATTTGCTCTGACATACGGTAAAACTGCCTGAGCATCTCCGGGAGTTTCAATTTTCACCGTAATAATCGGATTATCACCCGAAATGCCGAAACTCCACAGATGCTCTCTTCTCGGAATAAACTCCATATCATCTTCGATTATCTCAGCACTGCAGCTGTGATAAAGAATCCGTGGCAGGACTCTTTCTGCAACAGCGATATCAAGAGCATCTTCTCCAAGAGGTGAAACGGCTTTTTTCCCGATTTTCTTTTCCGCTTTAACTGCAAGTAAGGTGTTGATCGCCTGTTCACGGCTTTCTTCGGCCGATATTATAAAGTCAAATTCCGCTGACTGGCCTGCTCTGATATCAACCTCAACCGAAAATGCCCCGCAGCAATCGGGATTTCCTCGCTTCCCTTCAAACTCTGTTTTTGAACCGAGAGAGAAAATGCCGAGCGGTGTCTGCAGAACACTTTCTCTTGAGAACTCGTGGCTGACATTCTCTGCATTTATAAATCCTGCCGCAACCGAACAAAGCTCTTTTTCTGCCGTTATCCGCCTTGTAAAAACTGCAAAACGGTTTTCTTCATTCCATTCGTCTGTCAAGAAAAGCTTTGAAAAAGCGGGATGAGCTCTGAAGTCATTTTTTCTGTCAAGACACGGTTCAAAATAAACCAGAAGCTTACCCTTGACTCCGTTATTCTTTCCCGAACACCCAACGGTAAATCTTCGCCACTCACAGTTTTGGTTTCGCTTTACCATTGTCTGCATTTTCAAATTCAAAAACCCGTGTTTTGCCTCATGAGTAACGCAATCCGAGGTAAATTCAGCCTTATAGTGTCCGATTCCCTCATGGTCGAGCGCACTGACAAAGGGCTTTACTCCGTTTTCATCAACAAAAACAGCGAAAACGCCCTGCGGTCTTGATAATATATCCGTTTCAGGAATGGTTACGGATATTCCGTCAAGCAGAGTCATACTCGTTCCAACGTCGGAAACGCAGGTTGTCAGTCTGCCGTTTGAAAAGGCGGTTGCTTTTGGAGAATAAATGCAGGGTTTTTCGGATATTCTGCTCCTTCTGACCGTTCTTTCCCTGACGGAAATAATCTTTTTATCATAAACATCCCTAAATACAGGCGCACCGCTCGGAATTTTTTCATTCAGAAGAGTATCTGCTCCAAGCATCGCCTTATCTCTCATAAATCTTTGCTGCATAATGTTATTTTTCAGCGCATTCGCCGCAGAGAGCATGCTCATTCCGACATGATGTGCCATAAACGAACGTACTGTTCTGAATTCAGTCCCTGCGCATCTTTTTCGGGTGTAATCCACCGCCTCATAAAATCCGTACTGCCCCAAAGCCCCTGATTTTTCAAGCCTTTTCAGATTTTTCATTGAGGAATTCGGTGCTGTTGTAAGAGTCAGAAATGACGAATAGGGCGAAACTACATATTCTCTGTCAAGACCTCTTTTCAGACCCAATTTCTGAATTCCGTGAGCCTTATACTGATAATTCAACGCACCGTCAAAAGCATAAAAGCCGCTTTCTGAAACGCCGAAAGGCTTTGATCCTGCTCTTTTGCGCTGACATCTCAGACAAAACCGCAGCGCTTCATAGTCGATACTCCCCTTCTTGGACGGGATGAAAATATTCGGCATGAAATATTCAAACATTGTTCCCGTCCACGAAGCAAGCCCGCAGAATCCGCCGCTGCTGACAAGCATTCTGCCCATTGCGCCCCAGTGTTTTTTGGGAACAATTCTCTTTGCAACAGCAAAATAAGCAGTCATTCTCGCTTCGCTCATATATAAATCATAACAGTTATCCGTCGGCTTGCCGCTGTCCGCATAAATGCCTATATAAAACAAATCTTTTCTCTCGTTATAAAGAGGCATAAGCTGAGTTTCATCAATCAGTTTTTCGGCTCTGTATATAATATCGGAAAGCGGCTGATATTCGGATGCATACTCCCTGAGGCCTTCTTTCAGCGCAACGAGGCAACAGAGAAAATTGCCGCTGTCGACGGTTGAAACAAATTTTTCGCCAATGGATTCACAGGTTTCCGTGCTGTACCAATTCAGCAGATTCCCCTTGTATTTTTCAAGCTTTTCAACGGTTCTGAGTGACTTGTCAAGCTTGTCGAAAAGCTCCTTGCTGCTTATAAATCCAAGGTCTCTTGCCGCAAGAAAAGAGGCAAGCATGAGCCCGATATTGGTCGGAGATGTTCTTGCCGCAACCGCCCTTGAGGGGGAAAGCTGAATATTATCGGGCGGAAGAAAATTATGCTCTGCAGTACACAGTTCATCAAAAAATCTCCACATTGAAGAAGCATATTGCATCAGTGTTTCTGCATTCTTGCCTTCAACTCTGCTCTTTTTGTTTCGCTTTACCGCTCCCGACATCAGCGTAAACGGCACATCGGAAAGAACAAAAAAAGCGGTCAGCCTCTGCACCGAATCCCCGTATATAAAAAGCAGTATTGAAACCGCAATTGACGGCGCACATGAAAGCAGCATTGAAGCTGCGCTTTTATCTTTTTCGCTGCTTGCGGCGGTTGCCCATTCAAGCAGATTTTTCTTGCTGACTAACAGTCTCCACAACGCCTTACATGCCGCCGAAACACAGACCAGACTTTCTTTCACCCATAAAGCCGCATTCGCAAACCCTCTTGCAAAGCAGCGAATCGCTTCGGGAAAGATATCTGAATAGAATTTCCTTGATAATGCCGAGAGCCCGCCGCTTATCAATGAGCCAAAGCCCGCATAAACATCCGATGCCATAACAGAAAAAAGAGCCGTGCCTGCAAGCAATGCACCCGCTTTCCCTTCCAAAAACATTGACGCCGCCAGAGCGGCAAGCGAAAATGCAGGGCTGAGGCTTCTTATCAGATTGTCAAAAAGCTTATAGCGTGAAAGAAGATTCAGCGGATTTCTGCCGAAAATAAAACGGATATTCTGCCAGTCGCCCCTTACCCATCTGTGGAGACGGGTAAAATATGAACCGACACTGTGCGGAAAGCTTTCGGTTACGTAAACATCGGAAACATAGCCCGTCCTGAGATAGCCGCTTTCGATAATATCGTGGCTCAGAACGGTTTCTTCAGGCAATCCTGCGGTCATTAACTGATAATAAGTCTCAACATCAATAAGCCCCTTGCCGCAGAAGATTCCCTCTCCGAACAAATCCTGATATTTCTCATTGGCAAGCGAATCATATGAGCTGACACCTGACTCGCCCGCCATTATATCCGCAAATCTTGTCCCCTCTCCGATTTTTGCCACTGCCTTTGGTGCAAGAATACCGTAACCCGAGGTCACTCTGCCCTTTTCTTTATCAATATGAGGTCTGTTCAGCGGGTGTTCGGCAATTGAAACAAGCTCTCTGGCGCAGTCAAAGCCCGTAACTGTATCAGCATCCAGAGCAATAATATATTTTGTTTTTTCCAGCGCAGCCTTGTCGCCGTGAAGCGCAATAAAACCTTTCTGATTACCCATTACGGCAGATATAAGGTCAGTTATCGCCCCTCTTTTTCTTTCCCTGCCCGTGAATTCACCCTGAGTTTTGGAATAAAGCCTTGGTCTGACAGCAAGAATAAAGCCTCCTCCGTTAGCGGAATTCAGCCTGTCTGTCATATCACGCGCCGCCTTAAGAATAACTTTATCCTCAGGCTTTGAGGGCATCTCCGCCGCCTTGAAATCCGCAAGGCAGCAAACCCTGATATTCTCCGCACGGTTGCTAAGATATATTTTTTCAAGATGCTTTTCAAGGGCTTTCATTTTATCCGCAGACGGCATCAGAGTTGAAACCGTCAGCAGTGTATATGCTTCATCCAGCGCCTGCGCACCGTTTCTGAATCTTGCAAACCGTTTTGGCTTCACGGCGGATAAAAATGCTCTTTCAATAGGATTTCTGAAGATTGCACACAACGGAAAGAACAGCCAGAAGCCCAGCCAAAGTCTCGAAGAGAGAATACCGACGGCGGCAGCGGTACACAAAGGCATAAAATATTCCGCTATTATGCATGCAACTCCCGCCGTTTGTCTTTTTCTTTCTGCAAAAAGATATTTTCCTATATGCCCGCCATTTTTCTGAGCCTTCAGAAGCGCTTCGCCGGCAATTTTAATCTCGGTTTTTCCTCTCTCTTTTGCTCTTTTCTCAACGGCCTTTCTGTATTCCGCTTTTGATATATCGTCCGTCATTGCGTATATTCCCGACGGATCTCTCAGAAGAAGCTCTTCGCAGATAACGGTTTTCTGAGTTATAAGCTCAAAATCAAGCTCATCAAAACTGCGAAGCGAGGCGACAGAGTTTGCAAGAAGCTCTGCGCCCTTGGCGTTATTCATTTTCACTCCCTGCGCTGCCTGAACAACAAGCGCCGCAGTAAGCATAAACGGCAGACAGCGGGCACATGCTATACTGCTGTTTTTAAATTTTTCTGTTATTCTCTCCTGCGACGGCAGCTTTCCGTTTTCACAAGCCGCCATACACTTATCGAAAAGACCCGGAATGATGTCCGGGCCTTTGTGGTTTCTGGTTATGCGTCTGCTTTCCGAAACAGCCTGTTTCGCAGTTTTTTCAAGGATATAATAATTATCCGTAAGCCAACCTGCTACGGGCATGGTGCTGTCTTTTATGCAGAGCTTTACTCCTCTTCTGAATGTTGCAAGAGAAGCTTTCAATTCACGGGTCAATCTGAAACTCATAGAGCAGAACTCCTTTATTTACGCCAGAATCTGATTGCAAAAAAGCAACAAAGCGCCGCCGCCGCTGAAATAATCAGTTTTCGCGCAATGTCAATTGCTTTTACAGTTTTTATCGCAGTATTAACAACCTTCAGTGCATTGGAAATTTCGTTCATCGGCTCATTCCCCCGTCAGCAGAACGCCGTGGGCAATCGATGGGATTGTTTCGCTTTGAAGAGACGAGGTTGCCGAAAGCAAGGCACCCGTTCCGACAAACAAAACCTTTTTAAGCTCACCGCATTCAATCCGCCTCATGATATGCGAGCAGACAACCGCACCGCTGCAACCGCAGCCCGAGCCGCCCGCACCCACCTGCTTCTGTTTTTTTAAATCATAAATCATCAGTCCGCAGTCATTATGAACGGGGCTGATATCAATATTTTCCTGCTTCTGCATAAGCTCTATAAGAAGCTTTGAGCCGACAGACCCAAGGTCTCCCGTTAAAATCATATCGTAATCGGTCGGCACAGTCCCCGTATCACCCAGAAAATCCGCTATGGTGCGGCACGCAGCAGGCGCTGATGTCAAGGTTACACCATAAAAAAGAAGCTGTCATTTTCAGACAGCTTCCTGCTTATTTTGATTTATTTGTTGATTCCTTTATATTCCGCCTTGACTTTTTCATAGCTTTCAAGATTACCGATATCATATCGGCTGCCGGGCATTTCCATTGCATGTACCTCGGTCTGTGTGCAGAGCCACGCAATGTAGCTTCCCGGAGCATCCGTACCGCATCCGCTGTCGATACCCTTCTGCACAAGCCTTGCATCGGATTTTGTGTAGTAATAGAAAGGCGGACAGCACCAATGTGTTGCAGGATTCGGAGACTTTTCCGTCATATTGAGAACTTTATCGTTTTCATCAATTGTTACAACGCCGCATTTGAGAAGCTTGTTGAACTCGGGCTCAAAATATCTCATGATGCATGAGGTAGCCTTGCTTTTTGCGTATGCGATGAATTTTGTGAGGCTGAAATCGAGAACATTATCGCCCGCAATAACAAGCATATCATCGTCAAGCTTCAGCATATCAATCGCAAACTGAATATCTTTTACCGCGCCGAGACGGGTTTCGTTTGTATCCGTTCCGTCGTCAACAACGGTAACTTTCTGCAATTTTGTTTTTGCCCATTCATCAAAATGATGAGCGAATTTGTGGTTGGAAATCACCACATATTCATCAACAAAACCTGCTTCGTCAATATCTTCAATAAGCCAGTCAAGAATGGTTTTATCGCCGACCTTGAGAAGCGGTTTAGGGAAGTTTTCGGTTAAAGGATAAAGACGGGTTGCGTATCCCGCCGCCAATATAAGACATTTCATATTTCAATCTCCAAATCATCCAAGATTTACGCCGTCTGCACTTTCGCAGATATGAACGGAATATTTGCCTTCAAGATGAGGAAATGCTTCAAGATATTCACTGGTTACGGTTTCGATGATACTTTCTTCATAATCGGGATTTATAAGCGCCATACAGCATCCCTTGAAGCCTGCACCCGAAAAACGTCCGCCGTAAATTCCTTCGGTATGAGTCATAATTTCATAAAGCTTTTTGAGTTCAGGAGAGCCTGTTTCCCAGTTGTAGATTGAAGATTTGCCGCTTTCGAATGAAAGCCTGCCGAATTCTTCTATATCACCGTTTCTCCAAGCCTCTGCCCCCTTCTGTACACGGTCAAATTCCGTGTACCAATGCTCGGCACGCTTACGCCAGTTTTCGGGAAGCTTGTCCTTATGTTCAAGGTACACTTCGTACGGCACATCGCGGAGATTTGTTTCTTTAAATTTGCCGTAATCCATGCCCGCATAAGCCTTTAAAGCATATGCGGCACTTCTGCATTCGTCAACTCTCATATTGAAAGCCGAGCCTGCAAGAGAACGTTCGAGACCGCTGAAAAATATAGCAATTTTATAAGGCTTCATGTCGGGATGCTGAGGAATAAGCTCATATGTATCATTCTGCAAATCCATATAAAGCAGATGGTTTTTTTTGCAGTAAACCTCGCATGACTGATCAAGCTTTCCGCATGAAACACCAACATAAGCATTCTCGGCTTCCTGGGAAATAGTGATAAGCTCTGCGGGGGTAAGCTCGATTCTGTTCATCGTGCAAAGTGCGGATAAAAATGTGATAATTACCGCCGCCGATGACGAAAGTCCGCCAATGGGGAGTTCACCGTCAACTACTGCACAAAGACCTCTTCTCAGCGAATAACGCTTGTTGAGTGCAATCGTTGCACCTCTTAAATGGTCTGCCCAGTCACCCTGCACAGTTTCCGGAGTGGCTGAAACGTGCCACTGGGCTCTTTTATCAAACTGCATTGATTTGATTTCAACAACGCCGTTTTCCTTGGGCCCGTAAACAATATGTATGCCCTTGTTGAGGGCAAAGCCCGTGATTTTGCCAAGCTGATGGTCGCTGTGCGCACCTATCGGGCAAATACGGTAAGGAGTAAATGCAGTATATTGAGCAGGCTTTTTATATGTTTGTTCAAACATCTGGGCAGCAGTCATTTTGTTCCGTTACCTCCGCATTCATATTATTCCATTTTATATTATATCCTACAAAGCTTTTTTCGTCAATTCAAATTATGATACTTGATAGCATTTATTGTCTGTGATATACTTTTATAAGCAATAAACGGGAAAGGAGCTAAAATATGAAAAAGGCAATAAGTCTGATTCTGATTATAACAACATTACTTATGATTCCGTTTGGGGTTTCTGCGCAGGAAACTTCTTATAACACAGGAATTGTTGATCTTCCCGAAAAATCAAATACACCAACCGAAATCCGTACACGCAAGCAGGTTGATGGACTGCGTATGTACGTCGACGAAGAAAACCCGCTGTTTATGATAAGAAACTGCCCGATATGGGGCGGACCTCAGACGGGTGAAGCCTTTGCGGAATATGCAATAAAGACCTACTACGCTCTGCCTGAGGACGTCAGAAACTTTGCGGTTATTTATATCGACGAGGGACCGACAACTATGTTTCCCGCAAGACAGCTTGAATTCTGGGATGAACTTCTGACTGTCACAGACGAGGCAAATGTTCCGATCGTGTGCCAGTCTGAATGCTTCTGCACCAACAAGACCAGAAATCCGTTCACTCAGGAGGAGCTTTCCGCCGTATTCAAAGAGCATCCTTCGCTCATCGGTTTTGTCCAGGTTGAACTTTCAACAAACGGTGTCACCAACGAAAAACTCGCATATGACGAGGTAACCGAAGATAACGGCGTTAATAAAAATATCCTTGCAAGGCTCAAATCCTGCATAAAAGCCTGCGCCGAAAACGGCGGACTTTTCATCTGGCAGGATATGGAATATATCTATTGGAAAAAACTCAATTATGTGAATCATATTCTCAAGGACAGAGAGCTTTACGATCTTCTTAAAAGCAACAGCGAAAATATTATAATCATGGATAAACACAACGGTCACGGCAGACACTTTGCGAGCCAGGCAAACATTCTCGGATGCTGGCTCGACGGCGTGTGCGGTAACTGGGGCGTAAACCTCGAAAATTTCCTTTGGTATGAAGAAGGATTTATTGAATATGATGATGTAGGCGTTGCCCCTAACGAGCCCGATCCCATTACGACAGCAAAATATCCCCCTGCCCTTTACGGTATCGATATGATTTTTGATCTTGTTGCAGGCGCAACCGTTTATGCAATTGAGGGCACCTTCAGCAGAGGCGGACTTTATCATTTCATTAACGGTGAGGTTGTGCTGACCCCCACATTCTGGGATGTGCTTTATCCGATTTATCAGATGGTTCTCAGCGGTGCCGTGCCTGACAAAGACCAGGTTAAAGAAAAAATCAAGGTAGCCTATAAAATGACATCGCCGACATCATGGGCGCTCAGCGGCAACGATGCGCATCTTCTTCAGGGTCTTTACTGCGACACCTTCTCATTTATTCAGGAAAAGATAGATATTACTCCTTATTTTGACTGTACAAAGGATTGGGTGCCGTCAACGGGAAGATATTATATCGTTCCCATTCTTCCGATTTATTCAAATCCCGAAGAAGTACTGCCCGAAAGCTATATTCTCAATGATTTCAAATATTTTATAAATCTTCTTTTCATCAATCCGATAAAAGAAAAATTCTTCAATAAATATTATGAGGAAGCATATTCGGGCAACGGCGTGCTGTTTGATATAAATGATAATATTTATATTTTCAACAGCAACGAAAACAAAACAATCGACAGCGAACAGAGTGTAAACTATACTCTGCCCAGAAGCGAATTGGAAATCACCGCAAACTTTGTTGCACATACATATGCAATTATAAAAGAAAACGAAGAAAAGATTGAAATTGATTTGTGTAATCTCCGTCTTGATACCGATGCGGTGTGTAACGGGCTCGAAAGTGAAGATCAGTTCATGAGAGCTTATGCCGCAGGCGGAAAGATGAACAATCCCAACGATTTCAGAACATCTGTTATCACACTTTCGGGATTCGACACGCCGCCGAGCGTCAATGCAACGGGCTCAAACGGTGCAAAAGGCAGAGCAGAATGGAACGAGGAAACAAAAACATTGACGCTTACCGTTATTTCAAACGGTGAGGTAAGAATAACGATTGAATAAAACAAAAAAGCTGCTTCGTTTGAAGCAGCTTTTCCCTTAAATTTTATGTTTGATAATTTTTCAACAGTTCTTTTGAAGCAGTCAGTTGTTTCTGTAATGGATAAAATACCTTATACAGGTTTTCCAATAATCAATGTGCTTCGCAAGAAAGCCCTTTTTAGTTTTTTTATAATAGTTATATATGATTTCTTTTACCCTTACTGATAATTTTTGGCTTTTAAGAAATTCTTTTTGTTTCTTTTCATTATTCAATTTTGTTTCTATGCACTTTTTTTGAATTGATTCGTATGATATGTCTGTTTCGAAAACTCCCAGATTATCATAATTCACGCCATAAATCCCATTCGCTTCAAACAATTCTCGGTTTTTGCGCAGCCATTTTCCTTGTGTGATGCCGAAACCGTCTATGGGATTCATACAGTATCTGAATGCCGGAGAAGAAACATCGTAGTTTTGCGTGTATATTTTATAACCCGCGTAACGGGATCTTATATTTGAGTTTTTCTCATACTCCCAGGGGTTCTCATCGCCAAAAATCAATCTCAGGAAGTATTCCTTGCGCCAAAGACCAACCAAAACATTGGTTCTGTTTGTGACATTTTTCTTAAGCTCAACAAAGCAATTCTCATAATCTGTTTCTTCGGGAAAAGAAGAACCCCATCGTCTTTTACTGAATGTTATCAATCCGATTTCAGGTTTGCTTTCTATCAAACTCAGCGCACGCTCAAAAATGTCTGTGCGAACCTTCTCAAGCAAGAAAAAATCTTCAAGAAAAAACAAAACATATTCTGTTTCAATTTGATTTAAAACATTTTTTAACCGGGCAGACCATGATAATTCTGGCGGTGAATTGATTGTTTTAACATTGAAGCAATCACAGTTATAATTTTTAGTCTCCGTTGAAAGCACCATATCATACGGACAATCCGGCCACTGAACTTTCAGCAGCTTAAAGAACGGATCCCAGGCATCTTCATACTTATCGCAAGAATTAACCAAAATGGTTACATTTTTTTCTTTCATGCAATACACTCCTTAGAATTCAGAACTGCATATCACTTATTGGGATTATATATTATTATTCAAATAATATCAACATCTACTGGTAAACTTTTGTATCGGATACGCCAAAAACGTGCAGATTCCTCTGCACGTTTTTCTTATGCCGTTTTTACATTATCCTTATTGATTTCAATATATTCCGTCGCCTGCTCAAATGCGTCCCTGCATTTGAGCCTGATTGTTATTCTTTCGCCTTCGTGAATAAGGATTTCATCGATAAGCTCCAGAACAAGAGGTCTCGTCAGTTTCTCTATATTGCCGAGTTTCTTGAAGCCTTCGATAAACGAATTCTGCTTCATACCGTTTTCACGCTCTTCAAGTTTTGATTTCAAATGTTCGATTTCCTCATCAATCTTCTTGATTTTTTCCAAAAAATCATTTTTCAGCTTATGATATTCCTCCTGCGTGATATCTCCCCGTTTCCAGTCGGGATAGAGGTCGCGTATCATACCGTCAGTAAACTCTCTGTCTTTTCTGTGCTTTTCAAGAGCTTTCCCGATAATATCGTTTTCGGTTTTTCTTTTTGCGCTGCTGTTTATGACTTTTATGATTTCATCATACTCCGTTGCAACTTCAACCATTTTCCTAAGGAAAACAAGCACGGCTTCCTCAAGCCTATCGATGCGGATTGTGTGAAGAGTACACGCATCCTTGCTCACCCTTACCGTTGAACAACGGTAATAGTGGTATTCTTTGCCGTTCTGCTTGTTGGACTTCTTTGCCATTCCGCCTCCGCAGTCGGCACATCTCACCAGACCCGCAAAAAGTCCGGCGCTCTGTTCTGTTTTCGATTCCTTTATATTACGGCCAAGCAAAGCCTGCGCCCTTTCAAAAGTGTCTTTATCAATTATTGCCTCGTGGGTGCCCTCAACAACATACCAGTTTTCTTTCGGAACGGCAACGCATTGTCTGATTTTATAGCTTAATTTCGTGTTTTTGCCCTGCACCATATTGCCGAGATACATTTCGTTTTTCAGGATTCTGCGCACCGAGCTTTCGGGCCACAGACCCTCGTTTGTCTTTCGCACCTGATGCTTATAGTTAAAGCCTTTTGATTTTTTATAAGCTGACGGATTCAGTATTCCGAGCGAATTCAGCTCTCTTGTTATGCCGAGAATCGTAGAGCCGGAAACATATTTTCTGAATATCATTCTGACCACTTCTGCAGCCTCTTCGTCAATTATCAGTTTATGGCGGTCTTCGGGATTTTTCAGATATCCGTAGGTAGGGAACGCTCCGATGAATTCGCCGTTTATACGCCTCATATTCAACGTGCCCCTGACATTAACCGACGTTGCCGCAGAAACACTTTCGTTAATAACATTGGTAACACCGATTGTAATACACTTCGTAACGGCATTCATATTGCCCGGAGCTGTATCGACGGAATTATTGATCGCAATAAGTCTGACAGAGTGACGCACAAAGAAGTCTTCAATATAATAACTTCCGTCGGCATAGTTTCTGCCGAATCTTGAAAGGTCTTTAACTATAACACAGTTTACCTTTCCCGCCTCAATGTCACTTTTTAAGCGTTCAAATCCGGGTCTGTCAAAATTCGTTCCCGTGCAGCCGTCATCTATATAGAAGTCATGGAATTCAAACTCGGGATGAAGCTTCAGATATTCTTTAAGTATTTCTTTCTGCGACAAAACCGATTCGCTCTCGTCTTTGTCGCTGTCTTCCTTTGATAGTCGAATATAAAGAGCGGTCTTGCAAGGGATGAAATCCCCGCGAAGTTGCTCTGACGTCATAGTGTTTTTATACATAGTTAAGCTGCCTCCGTTTTTCGGCAGCACAGTTATCATACATCTGAATTATACCGTGCTGAAATTCGGATTTCAATCTGTAAATTTATCCTGCAAGAATCGCATCTGTGAGAACTTCCGAAAAATCTTTTCCGCCGCCGAATTCAACCTTTACAACAATGTCATTAACCTTGAAAAGATAAGGGTTGCCGACCTGTGCAATAAAATCATCTGTGCGGCGTTTTAAAGGCGCTTTTCGGTTTGTCTTGATATTTCTCAAGTCGACGAGTTCGTCGGTGTTAGTAACCGATATATCGGCATTTCTTAATGCATTCAAGTTGTTCACCGGTTTATCACTCCTTACAGAGTAATTTTGGGATAATTTGTTTTCAGTTATTCTCTGAATATTTGATGAATTATAATTTCCGACCATCTTATCGCATACTTCGGTAAGTTTTTCTTTAGTTATGACAGATCCGCTGACAAAACAATCTTCATTTTTGCACTAATTACGATTTAATTTCCGCAGCCAAATAAAAATTTTCGTCGATTTTGCCCGAATATATATTGTAATCGTAATCAATGCTGTCAAATGTTTTAATCATAATTCCGCTCATTTCCGTATCCGAGCTTCCGGAAATCCACCGTGTGTCCGGTCTCATTTTTCCGCTGACGGACATTCCGATAAATTCAAGCCCGCGTTTTTCAATAAATCCTTTAAATTCGTTAAGATTTTTTATCGGTTCGGTTTTGATTTTTACAGGCATCTTATCTCACCTTTCTTTGGCTATGACAGACAGTAGCTGAAAAATTGATAAAAAATAAAACCTTGCAGAAATCTGCAAGGTTTTGAAACTCAGGTTAGTCGATCAAAGATTTGTTGCTCCAAATCAAATGTTCATTTCCATAAACAAATTGAAAAACAGGCGCAACTGAAATAGAATCTAGTTACACCTGTTTTAATAATTTATTATTTTAAATTTATAAGATACTTTATTTTGTTTTTATCTTTCTATAGATAACACATATGCCGTAAAAGAACTTATTGTTTAATAATCTGTTCGGGACTTATGCTGTTTTCAATTGTCAGATTATTAAAACCGTTCGCATCGGTTTTACCCCATGCAAAATCTTCCGTTCCTTTTGAATAAAACTTGCTTTTTTCCCAGACATAGTCAGTCGAACCCGATTCGGATTCGCTGTGTACGGGAACATTATAGTAAAAAGCATATTGCATTCAAAATAAGGAAAGACAAAAATATCGAACAAATCACTTGGGCTAATTTTTTAACTTTCAAGTCAATAAACTCCCATATTATTTTTCAATTTCAGTCAAATTTCCGTTACCGCCAATTTCATAAACCCTTGTGCAATATTGAAGCATGCTGGGTCTGTGGGTTGTGATGATTCTTGTTCTGTTCGGATAAGCTTTCATCATGTTGGCGAGAACGGTTTCCTCCGTTTTGGCATCGAGAGCACTTGTTGCTTCGTCCATAACAATGATGGGGGCATCGCGGAGGATCGCTCTTGCGATTGAGATTCTCTGCACCTGACCCTCGGAGAAATTAACACCCTTTTCGCTGATTTCCGTGTTTATTCCAAGCGGCAATTCTTCAATAAAACTCCATGCATCGGCAGTTTTAAGAACATCGATTATTTCTTCATCGGTAGCCTCGGGTCTGACTATTCTGAGGTTGTCGGCAACGGTTCCCGAGAACACCGCATTTCCTTGAGGTACATAGGAACAGAACCTTCTCGTGCTGTCGGACACAGGGATTGTCATTCCGTCTTTTGTTTCGACGGTAAGGCTTCCCGAATCGGGCTCAACAAGTCCGAGAATAAGCCTGAGCAATGTCGTTTTTCCTTCTCCCGAAGGGCCGACAAATGCTATTGTTTCACCGGGTTCAGCCTTGAATGTTGCGCTGCCAACTACGGGCTCATCTCCGTCAGGATATGTGTATTTCAGATCATCGCAAACGATTGTTACACCGTTTTCATTTGCGGATTTTTCCATTTTCTGAGCCTGTCCGTCATTCTTGTTTTCTTCAAGCGGAAGATCCGTTATTTCCATAATTCTTCCTGCTGCGGTAGCGATTGTGATTGCCCCGGGAATCAGAGAAACAAGCGACGAAAATGAGCCCGTCAGCTGACCCGAAATCTGCAAAAACAAGGTCATCGTTCCGTAAGAAATCGCACCCTGCCAGAGGCGGTAAACTCCCCAGCCGTAGCAGGTATAAGAAACAAGGAGTCCGATAACAGACATACACAGACCCATAATAATCGTGAATTTATCGTGGTCAAGTCTGATTTTTCTGTGAAGCTGAAGATTTGTTTTCATCTGTTCAACATAGCGCTTTGTTATGTCGAACGCCTTGATTGTCTGTAAATTCTGTATGGATTCGGAATAGAATGAAAGAATTTTTCCGTTCATTTCACGGCTTTCCTTGTTGTATTTCCGCACCATTTTTGTTGTGATTTTTGAAGAAAAAACAAGGAACGGTGCGCTCATAAATGCAAAAATCGCCATTGTAGGGTCATAATACAGAACGACCGCAAGGCATCCGATAAACTGCGCAGAAGTGGTGAAAACATTGGGAATAAAGGATATTATGCTGTTTGAAATTGCGTTGGTATCGCCTTCAATTCTGTTAAGAAGCTCTCCCGAATGATATTTACGGATATCTTCCCATTTTGAGAAGGTTATATGCTGATAAACATTGCTTCTTATTTCCATGCTGATTTTCGATCCGACAATTCCCGCAATTCTCGAAACAAGCGCACCGATCAGAATCTGCGTTAATCCCAGAGTCACGGCAATGACTGCACTTTTAAGTATTGTTTCATTGTTATGAGAAACAACGGAATCAATCAGATATTTCGATGCAACGCTTGCGCCTATCCCCATTGCAGTGCTGACAAGTCCGATAACAACATAGAGAATTATCTGCAGCTTATATTTCGAAACATATTTCAGAAGCCATTTCCATTCATTGCCGAGCGAACGGAAAAGCTTGACATATTCACTTGGCTTCTTCATAAAATCATCTCATTTCAACTTGGTTTGACCGAAAATAACAATATTTCATTTTATTTTAGCATATCAAACAAAAAAATACAATAGAATTGTTTTTTTAATTATATATTTTATTATTGACTTTAAAAGGAAATAGGAATATAATATTTCACGATTATAATGGAGTAATGTAGGTGAGTTTTTCTTATCGCTGATTTCACCGATGTTTGTGTTATGAAAAAAAACTACAGTATTTGCAAAAAATCAATCAGCATTGAAGCATCCGACTTTCCCTGCGACAGTCCTCTGTGGAAACAGTTTGAGACAGAGTCGGGCAATGCCGAAGCGGATATAAATATTCAATGCAGGATTTGCGATCCGTTCCCCGCTATACCGGAGGAAGGTAAACACCGTGCCGGAGAGTTCATTGTTTCGGTTGACGGCGACACTGTATACCGTGAGCTTCCCATGGGAACAGTTCACGGAGCATTAACCAGATACATCCATTACAATACTTCCCGAAGCGAAACTTTTTTTACTTCGGAAAGCTTTCCGATAATGATGGACAGCAGATATATGTGGAGCTCAATTTCTTTAGCTCAGCTTCTGCTTCCGAAAAATGCATTTTTCATCCATTCATCGTTCATTTCGGTAAACGGCAAGGCAATTTTGTTTTCTGCTCCCTGCGGCACGGGAAAAAGTACTCAGGCCGCTCTTTGGGAAAAACACCGTAATGCCGAGATAATCAACGGCGACAAAGCAGGTGTTCTTGTTGAAAACGGAGTTTATGCCTGCGGAGTTCCGTTCTGCGGGACAAGCGGAATATGCAAAAACAAAACTTTTCCGCTCGGCGCAATTGTTTTGCTCAGTCAGGCGACCGAAAACACCGTAAGACGGCTTGCGGGCATTGAAGCAGTTCAGAAAGTGCTGCAAAACATTTATCTCGACCTGATTGCTCCGAACGAGCAGACCGCCGTTGTTGATTTGCTGATTGAGCTGTTGAAAACGGTTCCCGTTTATTCGTTCGGCTGCACAGCGGATGAAAATGCAGTTATCACCCTTGAAGAAGAACTGCGAAACGGAGGTGTTATCTGATTGGGACTGGAATACGATCTATTTATATCGAAAATTCTCTCAGAAGCAGATAAAAAATCTATTCCTCTTTCAGGTGCGTTTGAATTAACCTCTCGATGTCCTCTTGATTGCAAGATGTGTTATGTTCACAGAAAAGAAAATGACTGTGAAGCCATAAAACAAGAAAAAGATACCGAATGGTGGCTGCGGCTTACGGAAGAAGCAAAAGACGCAGGAATGTTTATGCTGCTGCTCACCGGAGGCGAGCCTCTTCTCAGGAAGGACTTCGAAAAAATATATATCAATGCCAAAAGAAGCGGACTTCTGGTTTCGGTAAACACCAACGGTTTGCTGATAGACGACAGCAAAGTCAGGCTTTTTGCAGACAATCCGCCGCAGAAGCTTAATATCTCGCTGTACGGCGCTTCGGAAGAAACTTACCGTTCACTTTGCGGCAACGGAGAAGCCTATAAAAAAGTCATCAATGCAATAATCAGACTTAAAGAGTCTGGCGTAAATGTGAGAATCAACTATACGGCAACGCAATACAACTTCCGCGATGCCGGGAAGATATATGAATTCGCAAAGGAGCTGAAAATACCGGTTCAGACGGTAACATATATGTTCCCGCCCGTAAGAGCAGGCGGCGAGGCGAACAGACTCTCCCCCGAGGATGCGGCAAAAGTTCAGTTCGATTGCAACACGATCAATTGGGGCGAAGAAGAATTTTCAAAACGCCTTATTGCAAAAGCAAATACAGTCGCAAAACCCGTTGAAACCGAATCCGGCGGCGGAAACATTCCATGCAGAGCAGGTCTGAGCACCTTTTGGGTAACCTGGGACGGCAAAATGTCGCCCTGCGGAATGATGACAACCCCGACAACCGAGATTACCGATTTCAACAGTGCCTGGGATTGCATGAAAGAATCCAGAAAAAAGATATTTCTTCCGTCAGAATGTCTGAACTGCGAATTAAGAACTTACTGCGATATGTGCGCGGCAGTTTCACATGCAGAAACAGGCGAATTCAGCAAAGTTCCCGAATACGCTTGCAAAAAAGCGGCTTACTACAAAAAATTATGTAACGAATTCATCAGAAGATGTTAAAAATCATTGTCCAAGAAAACAATTTTGGATTTAATATAGATTTTCACAAGCAAATTTTATGGAGGTACACTATGAAAAAACATGCAAAAAAAATTGTCACCGCTCTGCTGGTAGTTGCAATGCTCATTCCTACCGTTGCAATGATTTTCACCTCTGCGGCAGACAACTCTTTCCCCGTTGAACTTGCCTATAACAACCTGTTTGTTTTTGATGATTGGGCAAACAACACTCTGTCAACAACAATGCAGGTTATCACCTCAACAGGCGTATCAACAAAAGGTGCCACTTTGGAAACAGATATCGAAAACGGCAGTTTCGTGTTTACAAAAACCGATATGGCTGCAACAGAAGTTTTCACTGCTTATTCGGCAAACACCGAAGATCCTGACGGCAACAAAAATTATTATATAATTGATGTTGAGCCAAGCACGAACTATACATTCTCTTACAACCTCAGCGGAACGGTAAGCTCATTCACCCCTTATGTGTTTTTCTATAACACCGAGGGTTTATATGATTCGCTTCATGGTTCTCCTGCAGCCTGCAACGGCTATAACAGCTTTTCATTTACCACTCCCGCAGATGTTATTAAAATGCAGATTCGATTCACAATCGGAGATAACTCAACAAACACCAATGCCGCTTCTGTCAGTGCTACAGTCAACGAAATCATAATCTGCAAATCGGAACTTCTTGCCCCCGAAAACATTTTTGACTTCGAGGAATGGGCAAATAATGGCGATTCATGCACTACAGCTGACGGTTACAATCTCGGTCACGGTACATTTGATGTAAACATTTCTGAAGGCAGCATCGCTTTCAGTGCCGATGGCACCCCTAATGGACTTTTCTCTAATTTCACATTAGGTAATAAAGATTCAACAGACAGCGAAGGAAACACTCACAGCTACTATGTAATGGATGTTAAGCCTAATACTGTTTACGGATTTACTTATGATGTTCTCGATTCCAACCTTTTAGGAGCAGGTGTTGCTATCGCATGGCATAGTTCAGACGGCAATCTTATATCTTATTGCAATCTTTATGCAAATAACAGTAACGGCTCCAACAGCCATTATATTCCTGCTCCAGACGGTGCAGCATACCTGCAGATTGCATTCGGTGCTTTCCACAGTAACGGAACAACCGGAACCGGCACTTTCAAAAACATCAGGGTTTTTGATTCGGAAAGTGTTTTCAACGCTAAAGATTGGGCAAACAACTCAAATTCAAACAAAATGCGCCAAGACACCACCGCAGATGGCAACGGTACTTTAACCGCAGATCCACTGTATGGTACTGTTAAATACACTGCCACTGTAACAAATGGGTCTCACTTCACCAATTATGGTGATTTATCCACTTGTAACGGTTTTTATACAGCCGATGTTGAACCGAACACCACTTACACTTTCTATTACGATTTGTCTATTGAAGGAAAAAGTACTCCCAACTATTTCCAGCCCTATTTTGCGGAGTTTAACGAAGGTAATACCCTCGCAGCTCTTACCCCTCATGAAAGCCTTACATTCGGTGAGAATGAATATACATTTACCACCGGCTCCACTACCTCACGCATTCTTGTCGCTTTCAGCTTCCATGATGATGAGCGCAAAGAATGCACATGGACTGTTTCGGACATAGCACTTTGCCCCCACAAAACTTATGAAAGCACCACCGGCACAGAACACCGCGGAGTTTTCACATATGACCATTCAGCAGCTGATTCAAGCTTCTACGGAACGCTTCCCGAAGCAACAGCTCCCGAGGGATATGTTTTCGGCGGCTGGTACACAGCTGATGGCGAGCGTATCACTCCCGAAACAAAGATTAAATATGAAAGCTTTTCTGTTTTCTCAAGATTTGAGCGTAAAATAGACAAGCTTGAAATCGCAAAAGATCCCGACAAAACAACCTATACTGTTGGCGAAAAGCTTGACACAACAGGCCTTATTCTTAAGGCAACCATCAATAATGAAGACGGAACAACGTCATCATTCAACATTAACTCCGATATCTATTGCACTCCTGTTTATTTAGACGAAGTTAATGATGAGTTTGAGATTACCGCTCACTATGGCGGCCAAACCGCAACATTTAAAGTTAAGGTTCTTGCATCCGAAACAGCTGACATTTACATCAACGATGTTAAAACAACTGTTGAGGTGACAAATAAAGAGTATACTCTGGACAGCTCCGTAAGCAGCTTTAACCGCTACACTTTAACATATTATTCCAATGCTTATGTAAGAGGTGTTATAACCTTTGAAACAGGTTCAGAAGAATTCTTCCTCGAACCCTCCGATAACGGAAGCTTCTCTTCTCTTATCGACACCTACCTTGTAGGCTCTTCCCACAGCAAGATTGAGTCAATCAAGTTTACCTGCCTTGATAATGAGCTCGGCAATTTCCAGCTGAAATCAGTATCAACAGAAATGAAAGACGTTCCCGCCAACCCCATTATGTCCTATACCAGCGGCAAATATGAGCTTGGTGTTGACCTTCGTTACGGCGGCGTTGTTTCCGACCTTTACTATAATAACCCGGATGACCCCATAACCGCCCGTGTTTATACCACTTCTTTTAATGATCAATCAGGAAATCCGGCGGTTACCAAAAACCTCACAAAGGTTGACTACGCAAGCAAATTGGACGATTTAAACCTGAGCAGTGAAGGCCTTACCGCAACCAACACCGAGGAAAGCACCAAGGTTAACCTTATCAACACGCTTGACCGCGGTCGTTACCTTCAGCAGTCATATTACGGCACAAGCGAGAGACCCTATGTTGCAGGCCGTTTCAACAGCTCTGACTGGAGATACAACCCCGTTCAGGGCGGTAACGTTGGTGAAGAACCCAGTAAGGTTATCGACTATGAAATAACCGACTCGTATATTTATATCAAAGCACGTCCTCTTGAGTGGGAAAAATGGTCTGACGACCACGCAGACAACTGTCAACATCTTGATTCCAACGGCAACCCCATACACAGCAAGATTTACGGAAACGATGTTGTTTCCGACACCTATGTTGAAGCATGGTACACCTTTGAAGACGGTATGATCAAGGTGCGTAACCGAAAGGTTGACTATTCAGGCTACCCCGAAGCATATGCCAATCAGGAAATGCCTGCACTTTACCTCATCGAGCCTCTTAACCATTTCGTTTATAACGATGTTACAAAAGAAAACGCATGGGTAAACAGCTACGATGATGCTTTTACCGCAGGAACCATCAAGAACATTGAAGAACCTGAATTCTGGGGTATTGTAGAGAGCTACAGCGAAATGCACTATCCCAACGGTACCGATACAGATAACAACAATATAGTTGATACTTTTGTCAAGCCTAACGAGCACTGGGCTGCCTTCACTGCCAGTAAAGACAAAGACAGCTTCGGCGTTGGTATTTATTCAGAAGTGTCAAACGATTTTTATTATGGCATAATGCCTCAGAAATATGCTTCATTGTATGATGAAACTACAGGCGACGTAATAGGCAACTCAAACAATCTGAACTACAGACACACTGAAAGCGTAAACCCCGCGCCCGAGATGCCCACCTCATATATCGCCCCTCTTGCAAAAATGACTTTCAAGAGCTATGATCCCACTGAATACACGTATTATCTTTCTGCTGGTACTGCGGAAGAAATTTATACAGACTTCCGTTCTATCGACGATAAGGTGGCACAGGCTGAGCTTGCAAAGCCCAAGGTTGCAATCCCCGAAACCGTTTATATGACCCCCGAAGCCGATGCTTCGAAAATCGGTCAGTTTTATGTAAACAACATAATGGATAGCGCCAACTATTATAGTGTTGAAACCGTTGCAGAGCCTGCCGATGGCATGTATTTCGGTCTTCATATAAAAAATGCAAAAGAATTCAAGGTTAACATCACAAACCTTTCAAGCACCGCTGACGATATTTATCTCGGCAAAGCAGACGGCACAGGCAATTATGAGGATACAACATTCACTTTTGACGACACAGACTCATGGTATGCAGACAACACCTACGGCTTGCATTTCGCAACCACAGGTCTTAAGCCCGGCGAAAAGGCTAACGCCAAGTGGGAAATAACCGTTACCTTTGATGACGGCACAACCGAAACCTACACGGCATACACCGTTTTGTTTGCACCCGAACGCACCGTCGGTGCAGTTGCGAATGCCCGTCACAACAACAACCTGGAAAATGAAATTTCTTCATGGATAACAGGTGCCAACGGAGTTAACCACGAACAGAGAGCACCCCTCGGCGAATTCTATGCCGACCTTCATGACTCCGGTTATTTCATAGAAGATCCTCTTGTCTACGGTTATGAAACAACGCCAACAATTCCCAGCGCCGATGTTTCACGAGAAAATGCGCACGACTATATTATCACCATAGATGAAAGTTCAATAGGTGATGGCGGCGCAAATCAAACTGACGATTACAGCGATACTGCATATGTTCTTGAAACATCGACTCAGGATGCTGACTCTACAAGAGCACTGAGCTACCTCGGTTTGCTGACGATTGATAAATCCCGTTATTCAAACACAGATCAGATTCCTAACCTCAGAATAGGTTATGATGCTCTCCGTGTCGGAGGTCATCCTGAAGACTCTCTTAATACATATAACACATACTATACTTTAGGCACAGAGTCATCTTTTACTCCTACAAAAAATGAGCTTTCTGCTACACCCAGCGGCTGGACTATACATGAATCCTATAGTGAGCTTGTAAACACACATTCTGTACCCTACAGAACCTCCGTTGTACCCCAATACACCGTTTCCGATGATATGGACGGTAAATATATTCATGCAGTGGCTTACGGTCATGCCTATACATGGGCAGTCGGAAACAAGCATGCAACCGCAGGTACATCTGTTCTTATTGATGTTACCGATAAGAGCGCTCTTCGTGACGCGGTTCTCGACGGTTATGTTCAGGCAGAGGAAAACTACAATGCAGAAACATACCCCATATTTGCCGAAAAGCTTCAGAATGCAGCTATTATTCTCGGCGATCCCTCTGCAACTCAGGCAGAAATCGACAATGCAAGTAAAGAGCTCGTTGAATCTACAACAACCGTTTATTATGCATTGAAGTATGATAACCTCTTCAGTGCATATGAGTTCTCGCAGAAAGCCGAACACTTTAAGATGGTTAAGGCTTACGAAACATGGCAGAATGATAACGAAGCTGTTCTTGACGAAAAAGCTGTTGTTAAATATCAGAACGGCGAAATCACCGTCAGCAGCAACGGCACAGATGCAACAAACGCCGATGTTTATACCAATTTCGGTCCTCTTGATACATTCTACAGTATGCCCGTAACAGGCGGTGCCGACTATGTGCTTGAATATGATGTTACAACCGCCGCAGGTGCTCAGGCACATGTATTCTTCTTTGATGAAAGCGGAAACGAAATTGCTATACCTTCGCACCCGACCGCTGCCGGCACAAATTCAATGCCCAGCCCCAACTCCGCTACTAATGATGGTTTATCGAACTTTGCAGGTGCTTACACAAACGGTGCAACCACTACCAAGGTTATCGTTAAGATGACTGCTCCCGCAAGCGCAACCAAGGCTGTGCTCCGTTTCGGTAACACTAATAACCCTGTTAACACTTCAACCTTCTGGAACATCAGATTTGTTGAAGCAATTCATTTCAGTGAAGAGGTTAATTACAACCCAACCGAAACCATTTATACCGAGGATCTTTATGAGGCATACGATGCATATGAGACTTATGACCAGCTTGTAGACCCCGAAAGAATCGGTTTCACCTTCCTGTATTGGTCATACACCTTCGGTGACGAAAGCACCAAAGTTCAGACTACCGACCAGGCATTGGCTCATACATCAATTTTCTCGAATTGGTATGAGCATGAGTATACAATCGTGTATAAGGCAAACGGCGGCGCAGGCAATGATGTGACCACCGATCCTATCAAATACACTGCAACCGCAACAATCAAAGACGGCAGCACCTTCACAAGAACAGGCTATACTCTCGTTGGCTGGTCAACAGCCCCCGCCGGAGCAACAGAAGATGCTTACGGATTCGGTAATTCTGTAACAAGACTTACTCCTGTAGATGGTGCTAAGATTACTCTTTATGCTGTTTGGGCTGCAAATGATGTTAACGTTACATTCGATAACCTTATCGACCTTAAGGCTTGGAACACTCAAACCGCAAACAACGGAACAATTTCCGATGTAACCGATATAGGTTTCTCCCTTACATCAAATGAAGCAGCCGGTGAAGGAACTTCAACCTCTCACAACTTTTCCGTTACCGGAGGTAAAGAATATAAGATTGAGGTTGATGCCCAAGGCAGCCCCTGGGATGTTTACATCTTCTTCTATAATTCAGAAACAACCAGTAGCACAGGTATTGGTTTCAGCGATAGTACAAACCGCTTCTCATCAGACGGCGGCGGCGATGCAGACCATATTTTCACTGCTCCCGAAAATGCAACATATGCAGTAATCCGTCTTGACGCAAACGGCATTAAAGCGACAGACGAAAACGGCAATGTTATTAAAGATGCAAACGGTAACAACACCTACACCGGAACCAACACAGTAACCTTTGAAAACATCCGTGTTTATGAAAACACCGGTATCAGTGTTTCGCCCGTTAACAAAGTTGTAACTTTTGACGGCACATTTGGTAACCTTCCCGTTCCCACAAGAGAAGGATATGATTTTGTTGGCTGGTTTATCGGTGATACAGAGTATACCTCTGCATCAACAGTCGAAAACGAAGAAACATATTTCCTTAACTCAAAATGGGTTATCAATGACAGTGCGCTCGTTGCAGATACAGTTGTTGTTGACTTTGCAAAGCCCATCGAAATCACACCTCTTGCAAATGACACGGTTTATGCCTCAGAAAAAGCCACGAAGAAATTCCTCGGCTTCAGCTCCGACGGCACAAACTACGGTGCTTCAACCATTAACGGCACTTACGGTACATTCACCGTCAACGGTGAAAAAGTCACATACAAACCCACAACAGCAGTAAATGGTGCAGAAGTTCTTTACTATCACGCATCAGTTACTGATGATAACGGCACAACATACATCAAGAACGAAATTGCTGTTGTTCCCGCTTCAAACGTTCTCTATGAAGAGGATAAATTTGCAGTAGCAAACGCAAGCGGCAATGCATGGAGCGCTACAGCAACAGCCGGAACAGGCAATCAGGAAGCATATCCCGATGCCGACGGCATTGAAGTTTACGGCTACGACAGCAGCTACAACAAGGTCGAAAACTATTCAAACAGCTCAGCTCTTTCCGTAACTGTTGACAACACAAACAAGCGTTCACAGAATATTGCATTCACATTTGAAGGCACAGGCTTCGATCTTAACAGTGCTTGCGGTTCCAACACAGGCGTTATGATTGTTTCTCTCCGAGACAACAACGCGCTCAACGCTGAAGGTAAAGTAACTCCCAAGATCATCAAGTCTTATATTGTTGACACCTATTACAGCGACCTTGGCGAAGACAGCAAATTCAGATACGGCGAAACCCTTTATCAGGTTCCCATCATCAGCGAAACTGCTCTCTCACACAGCAACTATACAATTCAGATTGTTGCTTCCTGGCTTCCCTCAATGTCGGGTGCTCTCAATACCAACAGTGTAAGCTCTCAGACACTCAGCAACGGCTTGAACGCAAATACCGCTTCTGCAGTTGATAACGAAGCTCTCCGTGATGCTCTTGCCGATATCGGCATGGAATATGTTCTTGATGCAGAAGAAGTAAATGTTGTCTGGTTTGATGAGGATTCCGTTCTCAACGGCGGCGAAGGTGCAAACACTGTTGAAGAAGGCATGCTCGAAACACAGAGTACTGTAACAGCGCTTGTCAACGTTATTGACTCTGTAAGAGTTTATAATCCCATCACAGACGGCGACCAGTACTACATTGACTCTGAACAGGGTGTCAAATACTATAATGTTATCGACAACCTTACCACCAAAGACAGCCTTCTTTCAGGCAAAGGACTGTTCGCTTATATCATGGGTCTTGACAAGCAGGATATCACCGTTGAAAACTACAGTTCAATCGGCCCCAAAGACGAGCTTTATCTTGCGAGCGGTACAGACGCTGTTACATTTACCATCAACAGCCTTGACAAAACCGTTTCAAGGGTTATGATCAGCCTCAGAGCTGCTGCGGGCAAACCCACCATCAGAATAGGCAGCGGTTACACAACCACAATTTCAAGCAACACAGACATGTATTATGATATCACCGATTATGTCGGCGAAGACGGTACTGTTGTAATCCAGAACACAACACCCGGCTCTCTCCTTTCCATCGGTTATGTCAAGCTTTCAGGTGTTGTACAGCCCACAATGCTCAGTGCGTTCAACCTTGACACAGCTCTTGTTATGATGAGCGCTCCCTCAACTCCCGTTGAGCTCAACGTTCCTCAACCTGAGCCTGATGTTGAAGAGCCCGGAGACACAACCGAGCCCACAGATCCTGAAGATACAACAGAACCCACAGATCCTGAGGATACAACTGATCCTGATGATTCAACAGACACAACAGATCCTGCAGATCCCGATGACTCTGTTGAAAACTGGTTTGTAAGATTGGTCAACTGGATAATTGCAGCGTTCAAAAGAATCGTTTCTATTCTGAACCGCATTCTCGGTTTTTAAGAAAGGAGTAAGATGATGAGCAAATATACAAAACCTACAATATCTTTTATTTCTTTGAATGCGACCGCTGTTGCGGCTTCGAATTGTTCCACAAGCACAACAGACGCAAAGGAAATCGAGGAAATTCTTAAAATGATGGGTGCTGATCCTTCCACAGCTTTCGCTTCGACTGAAGCTTGCGGATTTCCTTTCGATTATGAGGGATATTGCAAATTCACATCAAGCATTCAGGTTTTCTATTCCTGATGTAATTTAATCAAAGCCTGCACGGAAAACCGTGCAGGCTTTTTCTTTGCAATCAGCTTTAAATTAAAATGTCATATAATAAGGAAAATAATAAAAATATATAGTAATATGTTGACTTTAATAATGAATTTATAGTATTATATAGTATGTATAAGTATGTATTGGTGGAGGTGCGCCATGGTCGATATTCACTGCCATATTATGCCCGGTTTTGATGACGGGTCAGATAATATTGAAGAGTCTGTCCGAATGGCGCGTCTTGCCGTTGAAGGCGGAACAACCGCTATAATTGCCACCCCTCACAGCAACATTCCGAATTCATATCAGAACTATTGTGACGGAGATTATGTCGAGAAATTCAAGGCTCTGAAAGCAAGACTTGCAGATGAGAAAATCCCTCTGAAAATCTTTCCCGGACACGAAATATTTGCTGCAGAAAATTTTATCGAATCAATCAAAAGCAAAAAGCTTCTGACTCTCTGTAATTCCGATTATCCCCTGGTTGAATTTAATTTCACAGAGCACTCGGATTCAGTTTTTAAAAAGCTTCAGATGCTGACCGCGGAGGGCTTGATTCCAATTGTTGCACATCCCGAAAGATACGCCTTTGTTGCCGAAGATGATTCTGCTCCGTTAAAACTGAAAAAAATCGGATGCCTTCTTCAGATTAACAAGGGCAGTCTTAAAGGTAATTTTGGACGAAATGCTTATATGGCATCCGACTATATTGTAGAAAATGAGCTTGCTGATTTCATTGCAAGCGACGCTCACAGCCCTTACATGCGCACGCCCTATCTTGCAGATGCATATGAAATAATCACTGAAATACATTCAGCAGAATATGCGGATTTGCTGTTGAACATCAATCCTTCTGCTGTTCTTCAAAACAAAAAAATCAATTGACTTTAAGGTGGAACAAAATGAAACCAATGAGAATTATAGTTTTAATAGCATTCTTTTTTGTCACGGTTGCATCGCTCGCGGTTTTCATAAGCGAAAAACTCGATGAGGATAAAACCATCCCCGTAATTACCGTAGAAGAGGAAATGCTTGAAGTCAGCTTAAAAGCAACCGATGAAGAAATACTCAAAGGTGTTACTGCTCACGACGAAAAAGACGGTGACCTCACCGACCGCATTATCATTGAGTCGATTTCAGGATTCACTGAAAAAGGTGTCAGCAAGGTCACATACGCCGTATGTGACAGCAACAATAACGTTGCCAAGGCTACAAGAAAAATCAAATTCAAGGGTTATCAGTCACCGAGATTCAAGGTGTCAGGCAATCTCTGCTTCTCACTTTATGAGCGCATTGACATCAGAAAACTGATAACCGCTTCCGACAGCCTTGAAGGTGATATAACATCAAAAATAATTATAACATCTGAAAAATATTCAAGCACCAATGCAGGTGCATATTATATCGACGCAACAGTCACTAATAAAAAAGGTGATGCTTCAACAATCCAGCTTCCTCTTATCGTCGAAGACCGTCCCGTTTCCGTTCCTAAGATTGAACTGAAGGAATATCTCATCTACATCGAAAAAGGGAAAACTGTCGATTTCGAAACATATATCGTCGATGCACTTACAGTAGACGAAAAAAGTATTAAAAATGCCGTAACTGTTGAATCCAATGTTGATTTCACCAAAGAAGGTACCTATCAGGTTCACTTTTATGCAACAGACAACGAAGGTCAGAGAGGCCATAGCGTTATGACCGTTGTTGTCGGAGGTTGAGAAAATGAAAAAAAACAAAATCACAATTGAAATACATAGCTTACTGAAAGATGTTATCAGAAATATCTGGGTGGTTATCCTCTGCGGGCTTATCGGATTTATGGGATTATATGTTGTTACTCACAGCGCATATGACCCTGTTTACACTGCTTCTGCAACCCTCGTTGTCAACGCCACTTCCAGCGGAACGGGTTCCTATGCGTCTCTCACCACTTCAAACGAAAAAGCCAATGTCCTTGTTAATATATTCACCGAACCTTCTGTCAAGGAATGTGCCGCAGAGTATCTCGGGATTGAAAGTTTTGACGGCTCGGTCTCAGCTTCCGTTATGGAAAACACCAACTTTATCAACCTCAAGGTAACATCAAATCATCCTGAAAAATCCTATAATCTTCTCAATGCTGTTATCAATTCTCACCACAAGGTTTCAAATAAAATTTTCAGAAACGCCGGTGTTGCTGTTGTCCGCATGCCGTCAATGCCTGTTGCCCCCTCAAACCGCATAGATTCCGGCAACCGCAACCTTGTTGTTATCGCATGCATGACAATCTCTCTTGCGATAATTGTTGCGTTGTCAATTATGCGCAACACAGTCAAAAAAGAAAGTGATTTCACCGAAAAGATAGATTCAAAGCTTATCGGCACGATCGCCCATGAAGACAAAAAAATGACTCTGCAGGAAATCAAGCAAAAGAAGAAAAAGGGTCTGCTGATTCACAGCAACGCATATATCAGCCTGCGCTTTACCGAAAACTTCCACAAAATTGCCGCAAAGCTTGAATACAAGAAAAAGCAATCGGGCGACATGGTGTTTGCAATAACAAGCGTAGCCGAAAACGAAGGAAAATCCACCTGTGCGGCAAATATTGCGGTTTCTCTCGCAGACAGAGGCAACAAGGTTGTTCTTCTCGATTTCGACTTTAAAAAGCCTGCTCTTTACAAAATTTTCAGCGAAGAAACAAAAGAAAGTGGCGAGCTTTCAGACCTGCTGAACAAAAAAGTTGGTTTTGAAGATTTTGCTTTCAGGCCGTTCAAAAAAACTTCTCTTTCACTTGCAATCAATACAAAAGCTGATTCAGCTTACCATTCGTTTATTGAAAACGGAAGCATTACAGAATTGATAGAGAAACTCAGAGAACAGTTTGATTATATAATAATCGATACCGCTCCCATTTCCCTTGACTCAACCGTTACGGATATCATTCAGATGGTTGATAAAACGATTCTGATTATCAGAACTGATACCGTAAATGTAAACGTACTCAACGACTCAATATCAGTAATCAGTAAAATCAGCCCCAACCTTGCAGGTTGCATTCTCAACGATGTTCATATGAACATTCTGCCTTTCAGCATAACGGGCAACGATGAAACCAACCGCTATGGAGGATACGGCTACGGTTACGGAAAATATTCTCACTACGGTCATTACGGAAAGCACGGAAAACTTAAGCACGCCACAGAATCATCTTCAGATTCTTTGACAGAAGAAACCGTTGCACAGTAAATGACTGATAGAATAAATCGAAAGAAAGATCAGAAATGAATCAAAACTCAAAAAACAATCAGACAACTGAAAATAAAAAAGATGTTTTCGTTACGGTTTATCTCAATGATATCGTCAAAGCTCTGAAGCGATTCTGGTGGGTATGCGTTGCCGCCGCAGTTCTTTTCGGCGGATACAGTGCATTGAGTCAGAAACTCAACTATAAACCCCAATATCAGTCATCCGTTACACTTACCGTAAACACTCAGCATGCCGACTCATCAATCAGCGGCATCTCCGTTTACACATTCTACTATGACTCTTCAACAGCCTCTCTGCTTTCGGAAACATTTCCTTTCATTCTCTCTTGTAATCTTCTTCAGGAGGCAATATGCGAGGATCTTGACATTGCTTATATGCCTGCAAGTCTCAGCGCATCTGCGGTTCCGGGCACAAATATGTTCACTCTTACTGCAAGAGGCAGAGACCCTCAGCAAACATATGATGTGCTAATTTCGGCAATCGAAAAATTCCCTTCAGTTGCAAAATATGTTGTGGGAAGTATCACCTTCGATATTCTTAAGCAGCCCGTAGTTGCAACCTCGCCGTCAAACAAGGTTAATTATTTCAACGAGGCAATAAAAGGCGCAATTGTCGGTGTGTTCTTCGGGCTTCTTTTTATTTTCATCTACATTCTTCAGAGAAAAACCGTCAAAACAAAAAACGACATCAAAAACGAGCTCAATCTCGAAGCTCTCGCCGTTATTCCTCAGGTTGCATACAAGAAAAGAGCGATGCCCGGCGATAAATCCCTGCTTTTCACAAATCCCGATATCGGCAGCGGATTTCCCGAATCGTTCAGAGTTCTCAGAAATGTTTTTATTTCATCGCTTGATGAGAATGAAAAAATCATTATGGCAACAAGCTCCGTTCCCGGCGAAGGTAAGACAACAATCGTAACCAACCTTGCGATTGCCCTTGCAGACCACGGCAAAAACACACTTCTTATTGACGGCGATATCCGTCACCCCAGTGTTGCACCTCTTCTCGGAATTGACGAGGAAAACATTGAATACGAAACGGTAACCGACCTTTACAAAATCGCTTATCTCGAGAAATACAGACTGCATCTTCTTATTCCCACCGCAGGCGAAGAGGAAGAATCGGGATATTTCAGCTCGGGCAATATCAAGCAGATGTTTGAAGCTCTTCGGGATGAATATGACTATATTCTCGTTGATACTCCTCCGTGCGGTCTTATCTCAGACGCACTTTTTATTGCACAGCACGCAGATGCTGCAATTTTTGTAACATATCAGGATGCCGTAAGAATTTCCAGAGTCAGAAGTACCCTTGACAATCTCATGTCAACGGATATCCGCATTCTCGGATGCGTTCTCAACGGAACTGTTCAGGGTCTTTCGGGCTATGGCTACGGTTACGGTTACGGATATGGATATGGTTACGGATATGGATATGGTTACGGCAAGTACGGCTACGGTTACGGCGATGAGCGTAAGCACAAAAGAAAGAAATCTCACAGAAGCTCAAAACATTCCGAAACAAATGAGTAAAAGGATTGATTGATTTGAAGTTATCGAAGCCCGCATCAGGTAAAAGAAAATTTCATATCGAAACATGGCACATAAAGGCATTTTTCCTTATGGCTTATGACATTATGGCAATCAGCATTTCCTATTTCTTTGCCTTATGGATAAGATTTGACGGCGTGTTTTCCGAAATACCCGAGAAATATCTTGACCCGTACGTAAGCTTTCTTCCGATATATATCATAATCAGTCTTGTTGTTTTTTATCTTCTCCGTATGTATCACAGCGTATGGGAATATGTGAGCATAAGGGAGCTTATGAGGGCAGCAATCGGAAGCATTGCGGTATCGGCAATTCATATAATTCTGATTACCGTTCTGTTTCAAAGAATGCCCATATCATACTATCTCATCGGCAGCGTACTGCAGGTTCTCTTGCTTCTCGCTGCACGATTCTCATACAGAATATTCTCCGCATTTCCTCAGCTTTTCGGAACTGATACAGGCGAACGCAATTACCACAGAGTTATGATTATCGGTGCGGGCGATGCAGGCAGGATGCTTCTTGAAAACATTCAGAAAACAAGAGCAAACAAAGATAAAGTTGTCTGTATGATTGACGACAATCCCGATAAACAGAGCCGGTATTTTGACGGCGTTCAAATTGTCGGCGGACGCGACGATATTCTTCACAGCGTTGAAAAATACAATATTGACAAAATATATATTGCAATGCCCAGCGCATCGAAAGAAAACATCAGAGATATCGTCAACATCTGTAAAGAAACAGGCTGTGAAACCAAAACTCTTCCCGATTTCTATCAGTACGTAAACAGCGGAATTACCGCAGGCGCACTCAAAGACGTATCCGTTGAAGATTTGCTCGGCAGAGACCCCGTCAAGGCAGATATGAAAGAGGTTTATAATCTCATAAAGAATAAAACCATTCTCGTTACGGGCGGCGGCGGTTCAATCGGCAGCGAACTTTGCCGTCAGGTTGCGGCTCATGAGCCCGAAAGACTTATTATTTTTGATATTTACGAAAACAATGCCTACGCAATCCAGCAGGAGCTCAAGGATAAATATCCCGAAATGAAGCTTGAAGTTCTTATCGGTTCGGTGCGTGATTCAAGAAGGCTCGACTATGTTTTCAAAAAATTCAAGCCCGATATTGTTTATCACGCTGCGGCTCACAAACATGTTCCTCTGATGGAGGACAGTCCCTGCGAAGCGATAAAGAACAATGTTATCGGCACTTATAAAACAGCCTATGCCGCAATGGTTAACAACTGCGCCAGATTTGTGCTTATCAGCACAGACAAAGCAGTCAATCCCACCAATATTATGGGTGCAAGCAAACGCCTTTGCGAAATGGTTGTTCAGTCATTTGACAGAAAAATCAAAGAAAACAAGCAGAGAGAAATTCCCAGAATGTTTACTCACCTTGAAGAAGAAGGCTCTCTTTATTCGGACGGTGTCCCCGAAAACGTAAGAACGGAGTTTGTTGCTGTAAGATTCGGCAATGTTCTCGGTTCAAACGGATCGGTTGTTCCTCTTTTCAAGCGCCAGATTGAAAACGGCGGCCCCGTTACCGTTACGCACCCCGAAATCATTCGTTATTTCATGACTATTCCCGAAGCAGTTTCGCTTGTTCTTCTTGCAGGTGCAGATGCTAAAGGCGGCGAAATCTTTGTTCTCGATATGGGTTCACCCGTCAAAATCGATACGCTCGCCCGAAATCTCATAAAACTTTCGGGGCTTAAGCCTGACATTGATATCAAGATTGAATACACGGGTCTTCGTCCCGGTGAAAAGCTCTTTGAAGAAAAGCTTATGGAAGAAGAAGGTCTTCAGACAACTCCCAACAAGCTCATTCATATCGGCTCACCGATTCAGTTTGATACGGATTTATTCCAGACGCAGTTGGACGAGCTCATGCTTGCCGCTTATGAAAACAGCGAAACAATAACCGAAAAGGTAAGGGAAATGGTTCCCACCTATAAGGAAAGAGGTTAATTCATGGTAAACATACCTTTCAGCCCTCCCGATATTACAGAGGCAGAAATAAACGAGGTTTGCGAAGCGCTCCGTTCAGGCTGGATAACAACAGGTCCGAGAACAAAAGAGTTTGAACGCAGACTTGCAGAATACTGCAGCACTCAGAAAGTCGCCTGTCTTAATTCGGCAACTGCCGCACTTGAACTTAATCTGCGTGTGCTCGGTATCGGCAAAGGTGATGAGGTTATCGTTCCTGCTTATACATACACCGCTTCTGCCTCAGCGGCAATTCACGTTGGCGCAAAGGTTATATTCATTGACAGCAAGTCCGATTCGTTTGAGATGGATTATGAACTTATGGAAGCGGCAATTACCGAAAAAACCAAAGCGATTATTCCAGTTGACCTTGCAGGTATCATCTGCGATTACGACAGGATATTTGCTGCAGTTGAAAACAAAAAGCATCTTTTCACTCCTGCAAATGATATTCAGCGCGCCATGGGCAGAATAGCAGTTTGTGCAGACTGTGCTCATGCCCTCGGTGCAACAAGAAACGGAATAAATGCGGGACAGATTGCTGATTTTACATCGTTTTCATTCCATGCCGTAAAAAACCTTACCACGGCAGAGGGCGGTGCGGCAACGTGGAAAACCATTGACGGTATTGATGATGAAGAACTTTATAAGCAATATATGCTCTACAGTCTTCACGGCCAGTCAAAGGATGCGCTCGCAAAGACAAAAGCAGGTGCATGGGAATATGATATTGTCGGACCGTGGTATAAATGCAATATGACCGATATAACCGCTGCAATCGGGCTCAAACAGCTTGAAAGATACCCGTCACTCATGGAAAGAAGAAAAGAAATCATCGGTAAATATAATGGAATGTGCGATTCTCTCGGAATTACATATCTTAACCACTACGGCGAAAATCATTCTTCATCGGGACATCTTTATATCACAAGAATTCCCGGTATAGCCGAAGAAACGAGAAATGTAATTATAACCGAAATGGCAGAAAGAGGAATTGCCTGCAATGTTCACTATAAGCCTCTGCCGATGATGACGGCATATAAAAATCTCGGCTGGGATATTGCGGATTTTCCAAATGCACATAGCTTTTTCAAAAACGAAATCACCCTTCCCCTGCACACAAAGCTTTCGGATGACGATGTTAAGATTGTCTGCGAAAACTTTTCAGAAGTTGTTAAAAAATACATTTGAGGAAGAGAATTATGATATTGCGGAAATGGGAAGATCTCCCCAAAGAAATGCAAATACCCGAAGTCAAAGAATATTACGATATCCTGCAGAAAAGAAAACTGAGCCTTGTTATGAAGCGACTGTTTGATATAACGGTTTCGTTTCTCATGCTTCTTTTTCTTTCACCTTTATTCCTAATTCTCGCAGCAGCAATCAAGCTTGATTCAAAAGGTCCCGTTTTCTACCGTCAGACGAGAGTTACCCAATACGGAGAAAATTTCCGCATTTTCAAATTCCGTTCAATGGTAACCGATGCCGATAAAGGCTCACTTCTTACCGTCGGCGGCGACTCAAGAATAACAAAAACGGGAAAATTTATCAGAAAATATAAGCTCGACGAATTAAGTCAGCTTATTGATGTTTTAAGAGGCACAATGACATTTGTGGGCACAAGACCCGAGGTTCCCAAATATGTTGAGAAATACACCCCCGAAATGGTGGCAACCCTTCTTCTTCCCGCAGGCATAACCTCGGAAGCGAGCGTTTACTATAAAGACGAAAACGAGCTTCTTGATGCGGCGGATGACGTTGAAAAAACATATCTCGAGGTTGTGCTCCCCGATAAAATGAAATATAACCTTGCCGCAATCAGAAGCTTCAGCTTTATTGACGATATAAAAGTTATGATTCTTACCGTTCTTGCGGTTTTTAAATAAGAGGAAATAAAAATGAAGGATAAGAAACACCTTGTCGCACTTCTGACAAATAATGATGACGACATCTATTGCTTCCGTAAAGAACTCATAGAAGAAATTATTGCCGCAGGCTATGAAATGCTCATTTCCTGCCCCGACGGTGAAAAGTTTGAACTGATGAAGCATATCGAATACCGCTACGATGACCCCGTTATCGACAGACGAGGCACAAACATTGTTGCGGATTTGAAGCTCTTCATCCATTATTTCAGGCTCTTTCTTAAAAACAAGCCCTCGGTTGTGCTCACCTATACCGCAAAGCCTAATGTTTATGCAGGAATTGCCGCCTGGCTTCTCGGAATACCCGTTATCAGCAATGTCACGGGATTCGGAAGCGTGCTCAATGAAGGCGGACTCAAGCAAAAGCTTATAATGACGCTTTTTAAGTTCGCATTCAGACGCTCGGCTTGCGTCATGTTCCAGAATTCAACCAACATGAAGCTTGCTGAAGAAACGGGAATGGTAAAAGGCGAACACCGTCTCATTCCCGGCTCGGGTGTTAATACAGACCGCTATCCTCTCCAGCCTTATCCCGACGGAGGAAACGGAAAAGAGGGAGAAAAAGTTGTTTTCAACTATATTGGCAGAATTCTTCACGATAAGGGCGTCGATGATTATATCGAAGCCGCAAAGAGAATTAAAGCCGAATACCCCAACACCGAATTCAATATGCTCGGTTTCATCGAACCGACCGAAATGCACTATAAAGACATTCTCGCAGACCTCGAGGAAAAAGACATAGTAAAATACAGAGGCAGTCAGAAAGATATCAAACCGTTTGTCACCGCTTCTCACGCAACGATTCACCCCTCAACCTACGGCGAGGGAATGAGCAACGTGCTTCTTGAAAGTGCATCAAGCGGCAGACCGATTATCTCAACCGATAACCCCGGGTGTCGGGAAACATTCATTGACGGCGAAACGGGATTCATCTATCACGGCGGAGATGTTGATGCTCTCTGCGAGCAAATCAAAAAGTTTCTTGCTATGCCCAATGAAGAAAGAAAATCAATGGGCAAAAAGGGCAGAGAATATATAGAATCAAATTTCTCAAGAGATATCGTTATCAAGGCATATCTCGAAAAAATAAACAGTCTTTGCAGATAAGGAATGATACTATGTTTAAAAGTCTTTATGAAAAAATTCTTGCAAAAGAAGAAAAAATCTCACTTGTAGGTCTCGGCTATGTAGGTATGCCTATTGCCGTTGCTTTCGCAAAGAAAGTTGATGTTATAGGTTATGACCTCAACGCGAAGAAAATTGAGCTTTACAAAAGCGGCATCGACCCCACTCTTGAAGTCGGTGACGAAGCAATAAGGAACACAACTGTTGAATTTACCTCCGATGAAACAAAGCTTCGTGAAGCTAAGTTCCACATTGTTGCCGTTCCCACTCCCGTTAACGATGACCACACTCCCGACCTTACTCCCGTTGAGGGTGCAAGCCGCATTCTAGGAAGAAACCTCACTAAAGGTTCAATCGTTGTTTTTGAATCAACGGTATATCCCGGTGTAACTGAGGAAGTATGCGTTCCCATTCTTGAAAAGGAATCGGGCCTCAAATGCGGAGTTGATTTCAAAATCGGCTATTCTCCCGAAAGAATCAATCCCGGTGACAAGGTTCACAGACTTGAAACCATCGTAAAAATCGTTTCGGGTATGGATGACGAAACACTTGATACGGTTGCAAAAGTTTATGAACTTGTTGTTGAAGCAGGCGTTCACCGTGCAGAAAGCATCAAGGTTGCAGAAGCTGCAAAGGTTATCGAAAACAGCCAGCGCGATATAAATATTGCTTTTATGAATGAGCTTTCAATCATCTTCAACAAGATGGGTATCGACACAAAGGCAGTTCTTGAAGCTGCAGGCACAAAGTGGAATTTCCTTAAATTCTTCCCCGGTCTTGTCGGCGGACATTGCATCGGAGTTGACCCTTATTATCTTACATACAAGGCTGAGCAAATCGGCTATCACAGCCAGGTTATCCTTGCAGGCAGAAGAATCAACGACGATATGGGTAAATATGTTGCGGAAAACGTTGTTAAAAAGCTTATCTCTGCCGGAAAGAATGTAAAGGATGCAAAGGTTGCAATTCTCGGATTCACATTCAAAGAAAACTGCCCCGACACAAGAAACACAAGAGTTATCGACATTATGAATGAACTCGGTGAATACGGCATTACTCCCGTTGTTTCTGACCCGGTTGCAGATGCAGACGAAGGTAGACAGCATTACGGAATCGAATTTGTTGATATCAATACGGTTAAAAATATGGATGCAGTCATCATTGCTGTCGGGCACACAGAATTCATGAATTTCGCTATGAGCGATATTGATTCAATGTTTGAAGACGGCGACAATTCAAGCAAAGTTATCGTTGACGTCAAGGGTGTTCTTGACAGAAAGACTTATACAAAAGCAGGCTATCAGTACTGGAGGCTGTAAAAATGGGTTACAGACATCTTGTTTTTCCCGAAAATTCATTGTTCCTGGTTACGGGCGGTGCGGGCTTTATAGGCTCAAACCTATGCGAAGCCATTCTTGAAATGGGTTACAGAGTGCGTTGCCTTGATGACTTGTCGACGGGTTCGCAAAAAAATGTTGATATGTTTCTCTCAAATCCCAACTATGAATTTATAAAGGGCGACATCAAAGAACTCGATGTATGCATGAAGGCCTGCGATGGTGTTGACTATGTTCTCAATCAGGCAGCCTGGGGAAGCGTTCCCAGAAGTATCGAAATGCCTCTTTTCTACTGTGCAAATAATATCAGCGGCACTCTCAATATGCTTGAAGCTGCACGACAGAACAATGTCAAAAAGTTTGTTTATGCTTCATCGTCATCCGTTTACGGCGATGAGCCCAATCTTCCCAAGAAGGAAGGCAGAGAAGGCAATCTTCTCTCCCCCTATGCACTCACAAAGAGATGTGATGAAGAATGGGCGAAGCAATACACAAAGCACTACGGTCTTGACACCTACGGAATGCGTTATTTCAACGTTTTCGGCAGACGTCAGACTCCCGACGGCGCATATGCTGCAGTTATCCCCAAATTTATCAAGATGCTTATCAACGGCGAAACTCCCACCATCAACGGTGACGGCAAACAAAGCCGTGACTTCACATATATCGAAAATGTTATCGAGGCAAACCTCAAAGCTTGCCTTGCTCCTCACGAAGCCGCAGGCGAAGCATTCAACATTGCCTACGGAGGCAGAGAATATCTCATTGATATCTATTACGGTCTTACAAAGGCTCTGAATGTTGATATCAAACCAAATTTCGGTCCTGACCGTGCAGGCGACATCAAGCACAGCAACGCCGATATTTCAAAAGCAAAAGAGCTTCTCGGCTATAACCCCGACTGGAGCTTTGAAAGAGGAATTGAAGCCGCCATTGAGTGGTACAAAGAAAACTTATGAGTACAATAATTTATTACGGCGGATTTACTCTGCCCGATAAAAGTGCATCGGCAAACAGAGTTGTTTCAAACGGAAAGATTTTCGATAAGCTCGGCTATAAAACCGTTTTTATCGGTGCATCGGAAGATTATTTTGAAGGCTTAAGACCTGTTCAGGGTTATGACAATATGTTTGAACACGCTCACCCCAAATCGACCAAGCAATGGCTGAAGCATATGCTGAGCGTTGAACATATCGAAACCGTTATGAAAAACTACAATGACGTTTGCAAAATAATCCTTTATAACGTGCCGATGTTCACTTTGCTTAAAGCAAAAAAAGTTTTTAAAAAGAGAAGCATTGAAGTCTGCTACGACTGCACGGAATGGACAAAAGATACCGATGGCTCACTGCCAAAAAGAGTTTTCAAGGCATTTGACGAAATTCTTATCAGCAATTTCGCTCATAATGTTGCCGACGGAATGATTGCAATCAGCAGTATGATGGAGGAGAAATATAAAAGCAGTAAAAACCTTCTTATTCTTCCCCCGCTTGTTGATATCAATGACGGCATCTGGCATCAGATTCCCGAATCGCATGAAGGCATTTTTGAATTCTGCTTTGCAGGTATTCCTGATGGCAAAAAAGAAAGCCTCGATAAGGTTGTTGGGGCATTCTGTAATGTAAACAAAAAGAACACACTTTTAAGAATTATCGGCATAACGGAAAGTGAGTTCAATAAGATTTATCCTGACAGCTACATTCCCAAAAATGTGCGCAATAAAATCACATTTATGGGAAGACTCTCGCACGAAGAAACAATAAGATATATCCTCGGATGCGACTGTTATATATTCATCAGACGCTCCGATAAGCGCAACAACGCAGGATTCCCGACAAAGTTTGCGGAAAGCTACACCTGCGGTGTGCCGATTATAACAACAGATGTCAGCGACGTAGGAGAGTATATTAAAAAAAGCGGTAAGGGAAGTCTGCTTAAGGATATGACAACAGAAAACATATCCGAAGCAATGCTTTATCAGATTGAAAACAAATCCGATGATAAATCTCTCAATACCGCATTCCATTATGAATCATTTATTCAGCCGACAGAAAACTGGCTGAAATAAAAATCTGAAAGGAGGAAGTAGATGTTCAAAAATGCGCTCTCGCTCGGATTTATCCAGAAAATAGCCGTGCTTTATCTTGTCATCTGGACAATCTCCCCTCCTCTTCAGGTTGATACAATTTACCGAATCATCGCTCTCGCCTGTGCAGTTATTTGGGTGGCAATATGGTTTATAAGAGAAAGTCCCATAACTCTCGGAAAAGAGCAAATAGGTGCAATATTCTTTCTGATTGCAGTTATGGTTGTTGTCTATTTTGAAAAATATGATTTTTCTGCGCTGATAAAGCAGATTGCTTTGATTATGCTGGTTATCTGCTTTATGATGACATACTTCTATGATGACAAATGGGATGAACTTGCAGGTATAGTTCCGATTGTTCTCCTTCTTCTGACAATATGGAATTACAAAACATTCAACATTCTTATTGAAGATCACACTATAGCAAGACTTTTAGTGAGGGATGATGAAGCAACATACGATTATCTCAGACAAGGTATCGGTGGCTACAGCCTGATATATCCTCAGGTTTGCATATCTCCCGCCATTCTTGCCTGGATATATAAATCATTCAAATACAACAAATTGTTCTTTGCGATTGGTGCAATATGGACTTATACATTTGTGCGACTTCTTGAACTTGCCGGTTATTCAATTGCTCTTTTTGCAAGTGCTATAGGTTTGCTTCTTCTGCTTTTTTACAGAGGAAAAAACATTCTCCCCGCATTTATTGTTACAATTTTAGTGTTTGTTGCAATTATGGCTTCAATTCTGTATTTTGCACCATTCCGCGAATGGATACTTGAAACATTTGACGGCACTGCTGTTGCGCGAAAAGTAAACGACCTTGTTTCAACATCGGAATCAGGTGTAACTGGCGACTCTATTCAGGCGCGAATTGATGCCTATTCAAACAGTCTTATGGATATGCTAAAATATCCTATAATCGGCTCGCTTTGGCGTGGTGGCGGCGGCGGACACTCCGCTCTTCTGGATATCACATCAAAATATGGGTGGCTTGGCGGATATGCGTTCTCTATGATGTTTTATCATGTCCCCTTCCATTACAAACACCACTGTAACAACAAGTTTATTACATCAGTGGCAAACGCAACCCTCATTACATTGATGTTTGTTTCCATACTCGATTCATTCAATTATTCCTTTACATGTATGGTTATGATAGTTTCCTCCCTTTTATTTGAGGATATTATAAAATGGACCGGAGCTGAAAAAACATGAGAGTATTATGGACAGTTAATTTAATACCTGCCGCAGTTACGGTTAAGCTCGGCAAAAAATCCGAAGTGCTTGGCGGATGGGTTGAATCCATGGCTGAACAGCTCAGCAAAAACAACGATATTGAGCTCGGTATTGTCTGCAAATGCGAAGAAAATCTCAGCTTTTGTGAAACAATTGACGGTGTGACCTATTTCAGCCTTCACTACACTTCTTCAACTTCTCTTTCTGAACTTGAAGGAAAGTGCGATAAGATTGTTTCGGGTTTCAAACCCGACATAATCAACATAGAAGGCACGGAATTTCTCCATGCAAGAGCAATGCAGCTCACTGCAAAAAAACATGGCATCCCCGCTGTTGTTTCTTTGCAGGGAATACTTAACGGACAGTATGCTTATCAATGCGGCCAGCTTCCCATTGATGACATGATGTTTTCAAAATCGCTGACCAATATCTTCTCTGCGTGGATTATGCATCTTCGCAAAACGATGTGGTATAAACCCCGTATGAAATCCGAAAAGGAAATAATAGAAAACGCCGACCACATTCTCGGCAGAACAACATGGGACAGAGCGCATTCCTATGCGATAAACCCCAATGCAAAGTATTATCCCTGCAGCCGAATTCTCCGCGCTCCGTTCTATGAAGAAAAATGGAGCCTTGAAAAGATAGAACGGCACTCGATTTATATCGGCAACGGCTACAGCGCACTCAAAGGTGTCCACTTTGTAGTTATGTCTCTCCCCTATCTTATAAGAGAATATCCCGATGTCAAAGTTTATGTTGCAGGATATAAACCTTACACCAAAAATGACAAGCGTTCATTCCTGAAAAAAGGATATGCAGCTTATCTGAAAAAGCTGATATATGACCTCGGAGTGCAGGAACATATTGAATTTACAGGGCCTTTAAAAGCTCAGCAGGTAGCCGAAAGGCTCTCAACGGTCAATGCATATGTTTTATGTTCAACCGTAGAAAACAGTCCCAACACCCTCGGCGAAGCCATGATGGTTGGTACTCCCTGCGTTTCCGCTTATGTCGGCGGTGTTTCGGATATGGCAGAGGACGGCAAAGAGGCTCTTTTCTACAGAAACGATGATCCGAAGCTTCTTGCATGGAATCTGAAACGTATTTTTGATGATGATGAACTTGCCGTTTCACTTTCCGAGGCCGGAAAGAAAAAAGCTCTCATAACCCACGATGCAAAAAGAAATGCACAACTGCTTATTGATGCATATACAGACATTCTGAAGGAGAAATAATATGAGTTACGCACCGATTATAATATTTGTATATAACCGTGCAGACCATTTTATTGAAACATATAATGCTCTTGCCGCTTGTAAAGAGGCAAAGGAATCCGAGCTTTTCATTTTCTCGGACGGTGCAAAAAATGAAGCGGGCAAAGAAAAGGTCGATGAAGTCCGTGCTGCTGTTTCGGCAATAAAGGATTCGGGCAACTTCAAATCCGTTGCGGTTACCGAAAGTCCCGTTAACAAGGGACTTGCCGCATCGGTTATTACAGGTGTTACAGAGATTATCAATAAATACGGCAAAGCTATTATTGTTGAGGATGATTGCGTTGTTTCTTCTCATTTTCTTAACTATATCAACAACGCTCTCGATTATTATGAAAACAACAAGAAAATCGGTTCAATCGCAGGATATACACCTATGATTGATTTACCCGATGACTATAAAAACGATGTTTTCGCCGCATACCGTTCATGCAGTTGCACATGGGCAACCTGGAAAGACCGCTGGGAAGGTGTTGACTGGGAGCTTAAAGATATGAAAAATTTCTATAATTCTCCCAAGCTTATCCGCCGACTCAATTCAAACGGAAGCGACAGATTCATGCGTCTTTACCGTCAGACAAAAGGCAACGGAAGTTCTTGGTCGGTTAGATTCGGCGCACATCTTGTTAAAAACAATCTTCTTACGGTTTATCCGAGATACTCATATATCACAAATATCGGTTGCGATGAATCAGGTGTTCACAGCAAATCCGACGATGCGAAAAAAATGCATGTGGATCTCTCTAAAGCAATCGACAATCCCATTCTGACCGATGTTGATATCGACAGCAGAATTCAGAAAATCATGAAAAAACACTATTCCTACGGTTTTGTTTCAGAAGTCAAGAAATTTGTTGCAACGGCTTTAATCGTTATCAAAGAAAGATTGAGATGAGATAATGGAAAATCAGGCTCTCATAAGCGTAATAATCCCTGTTTATAATGTTGAAGAATATCTGCGTGAATGCGTAGACAGCGTTCTGAAGCAGACTTATCAGAATTTTGAAATTATCCTCGTTGATGACGGTTCAACGGATTCTTCAGGCAAAATCTGCGATGAATATGTTAAAAAGGATGACCGAATCACGGTTATTCACCGAAAAAACGGCGGACTTTCTGTTGCAAGAAATACAGGACTTTCAGAATCAAACGGCAATTATGTTTATTTTCTTGACAGCGATGATTATGTTTCTGAAAATGCACTTGAAACTCTTCTCAAAATCGCTGAAAAAGATAACAGCGATATAGTATTCTTTGATGCGGTTTCTTTTGCCGATACAGACGATTTCACCGTTAAGCAAAACTACACAAGAAAAAGCCGTTATAAAACAAACAGCGGCCTCAGCATTTTCGCTCAGATGACTGAAAACAAGGAATTTCACAGTGCCGTACCCTTGCTTTTTATAAGAAAAGAATTTTTATCAGAGAGTAAAGTAAGATTTGTTCCCGATATTCTTTATGAGGATATGGTATTCACATATCAACTTTTTTGCAAAGCATCAACTGTTTCGCAGTGCTCTGATACTCTTTACTTTCGCAGATACCGCAAAAACTCCATAATGACCTCATCGAAAACAAAAAAACACTTTACAAGTTGTATAACAGTTTATCAGCATAATTCAGCGTTTGCAAATGAGGTTGGTGAAAACAACAAAGCTGTATATTGGTATGTCTCCAGATGTGCTTTTAATATTTTTAACGTATATGAAAAGCTATGTAAAGCTGATAAAAAGAATTGCAAAAATGAACTTAAGATTTTCAAAAAAGACATTCTCGAAAAAAATGCATTCGGTAATATCGCTCTTAAAATGCGTTGTTACGGAAAAGGTTTCTGGTTTATATATAAAGTATTTGACAAAACAGTCGGCAGACTGTTGAAAGGAAAAAAATGAGCAGTAATAAAAAAATTCTGATGGTTATGCCCGTTATGAAAGGCGGAGGTGCTGAAAGAGTTGCATCCCTGCTTCTTAACGAATTTCATAATAAGGGCTGCAACTGTGAATTTCTGCTCACATCTTCAACAACAGAAGACACAATAAACCGTGACCTTAATTCAGATATTCCTGTAACATCTGTTTATAGTAGCAAAAAAAATGGCATGTTTTTTAAAATACTGGAACTGATTTCCTCACTCCTATGCAAACCTTTTGAACTGTTCGGAATACCCGTACCAGCCTTTTTGGCTTATCTTTCATTCTTTTCTCAATATCACAGAGAAATCAAAGCATTGAGAGGAAAACTCAAAAAAGAGCCTGAAACAAAAGTTGTTTCGTTTCTTCAACCGTCCGTACCAATGACTCTTATCGCCATAAAAGGGTTGCCCAACAGAGTTATTATATCCGAAAGAGGAGACCCGAAAAGGCTTTTGAAAAAACGCTACGGATATAACTTTATCAGAAAATACTATCAGCGTGCCGATGCCGTTGTTTTCCAGACTAACGACGCAAAAGCAGCTTATCCGGATAACATTTCCAAAAAGGGAACGGTTATTTTCAACCCCATAAACGATAAACTTCCCGAGCCGTATTTCGGCGAAAGAGAAAAATACATCACTACATTCTGCCGTATTTCAAGGCAGAAAAATCTGCCTGTGCTTGTTGAAGCATTTGCAGAATTCCACAAAGAATTCAACGATTACAGACTCAAAATCATCGGCGAACCCCAGAATGATGATGACAGAGCTTCGCTCAACGAAACAAAGGCTCTTGCAGATAAGCTCGGCATTACGGATTATATTGACTTTATGCCTTTCAGCGCACAGGTTCACGGTCTGATTATCCGTGACGCAATGTATGTCAATTCATCGGATTATGAAGGTATGTCCAACGCGATGCTTGAGGCAATGTCTATCGGCATGCCCGTTGTCTGCACAGACTGCCCCATAGGCGGAGCGAATGCAGTAATAAATAATAATGAAAACGGCATTCTCACCGAGGTCGGCAACGCAGACGAAATGTGCAAAGCAATGAAAAGAATTGCAGACAACAAGGAGTTTGCCGATAAACTTTCAAATAATGCATCTCAAATAAGATATAACCTTTCACTTGAAAACACAGCAACAAAATGGATGGAGCTTTTATAAATGAAAAAACAGCTGCTTTTTGTAATCAATCATCTGACCGTAGGCGGTATTCAGAAAACTCTGATTTCCGCTCTTAAAGTTATTGATTACGATAAGTATGATGTTACGGTATATCTGCGTAAAAACAGAACAGACCTCCTGCCTTTTATCGATAAAAGAGCAACTGTAACAGTCAATAATGATACCAACAAGTATTACAGAAAGCCCCGTGCTATCCGGCTTCAGTTATTATTTGAAATATACAAATTAACGGGCAAAAAACAAAAATCAGAAAATGCAAAAAAAGAACTCAGCGAACTGATAAATCAGTATTGTATGAGATACGAATACAATACCTTTTTTGCCGATAAAAAATTTGATACAGCCATAGCCTATGCAAACGGCTATCCCGCTTATTTTGTAGCAGATTATATAAACGCAGATGAAAAGGTTATCTTTTTCCATACAAGCACAAATGATTTGCCCGATATACACAAGAAATTCATATCAAAATTCAATAAAGCCGTTGCTGTTCACGATGGATTGATACCCCTGATTTCAGAGTGGCATCCGTGTCTTAACGGAAAAATATCTGTTGTTGAAAACTATGTTGATACCGATACGCTGAAAAACCAAGCATCCGAAAAAATCATCGCCTCCCCCGAAGGCAAAACCGTTTTATGCTCTTGCGGAAGGTTCGCTCCCGTAAAAGGCTTTGACATGGCGGTTGAAAGTGCAAGAATTCTGAAAAATAACAACGTTGATTTTGTTTGGTATTTTATTGGTGACGGCTCCGAAAAAAACAAGCTCACAAGTCTCGTAGAAAAATATAATCTTTCGGATAACATCATTTTTACGGGAATGCAGAAAAATCCTTATCCGTATATGGCTGCTTGCGATATCTATGTTCAGCCTTCATATGAAGAATCCTGGGGATTGACAATAGCCGAAGCACACAGATTAAACAAGCCTGTCATTACAACTGCAACAGTAGGCGGATGCAAGCTCGTTGAAAATGATGAAAATGGTTTGATTTGCGAAATCAATCCCGATGCTATTGCCGAAAGCGTAATCAATCTTATCAATGATAAAGAAAAATATGATAATATAATAAACTCTCTCAAAGCAACAGACTACTCACACGAATTTGAGAAATATAAAGAGCAATGGAACGCTCTGTTAGAGGGGTGAAAAAGTGAAATTCAGCATACTCGTTCCCGTATATAATGTTGAGAAATATCTCGAGCAGTGTGTTGATTCACTGCTTAACCAAACCTATAGAGGCGCATATGAAATAATCCTCGTTGATGACGGCTCAACAGATTCATCAGGAACAACCTGCGACAGATATCGAAAAAACAACCCCGATAAAGTCAAGGTTGTTCATAAGAAAAACGAAGGACTCGTTTCTGCAAGACAGGCAGGAATTGAAATCTCAGTCGGTGAATATTCACTTTTTGTTGACTCGGATGATTTTGTTGAGAATACTCTTCTGGAAACAGTAAATGACTGTATTGATAGAAACAATAATCCTGATATGGTAATTTACTCTTTCCGATATTATTCAAATGAAAAAACATCCGAACGAAAAGCAACTCTTGCCTCCGAAGAAAAAGCCTTCACAAAAGATAATAAAAAAGAGCTTTTTGAAGCGTTGATTTCAACTAACTTTATCACTTCATTGTGGACTAAAGCATTGAAAACAAAAATTCTGAAAAACGACCCTACGGATTACAGTTTATATTATGATAAAAATATGGCAGAAGATTGGTTCAGATCCATCCACTTGCTGACTGCTGCAGAAAGAATTATTTATATTAACACACCTCTTTATTATTATAGAACAAACGAAGAAAGTATTTCGCGTAGTTACCGCTCCGAAACAATCCCGTCCAAAAACACTCTCTATGTATATGATAGATTTATGGAATATCTCCCTGAATGGGGCATGAACACGGAAGAATATCATCAGAAACTAAATGCAAGATGGTTGGATGAGGTTATGTATACATTCACAACCTATTATGAAAATGTTTCTATGAAAGATAAAAAAAACGTTCTTAAGTATGATTGGGGTTCAATGCTACCCAAAGATGTTAGGACGAAAAAAAATAATAATCCGTATGAAGCCCATGTATCCAGATCTCTGTATTATTACTTAACTGACAAAAAGTTCTTTTGCATAACAAAAATATTCATGAAGAAAAAAGCAAAAGAATTGATCAAAAAACTTCTGAAACGAGGAAAATAAATGAAAATCAGCATTGTTGTTCCTGTTTACAACTGTGAAAAATACATTGATGAATGTATCGAGTCTGTTATCAATCAGACAAACGATAACTGGGAGCTTATTCTGGTCAACGATGGCTCAACTGATAAGAGTGCCGAAATCTGTAACTCGTATTCATATAAATATCCCGATAAAATCTTTGCATTTCACAAAGAGAACGAAGGTCAGTTTCTGACAAGAAAATACGGCATCCTAAAATGCACCGGTGATTATGTTGGCTTTCTCGATGCAGATGATTTGCTTGATAAAGACTATGTTAAAATATTGACTGAAAGCATTTCGGAATTTCACGCCCCTGATGTGTTATGTTTTGGCTTTGTTCGGTTTGGAGACAACATGAACAAAGAAATAACAGTAACAGACCATACAATATGTTTCAGAACTTCAGAAGAGCGAAAGTACATATACAACCAGATTATTTGCGGACAGTTAACGGGAGCTCTATGGTCAAAACTATTCAAGAGAGATATCATAACAAACAATATTCCCAATGAAAAAAATGTAAAAACAAAACGTTTTGCAGAGGATGCGTTTCATTCATTTGACGCCCTTGCAAATTCAAATTCTGTCTTATTTCTCAATAAAAGTCTTTATCGTTACAGGGACAATGAGCAAGGGTTTTCTCAAGGCTTTGAAACAAGAAGTCTTGACTACTTCAATTCAAAATACCTTTTCGAATTGCTTGAAAGCAATCTTGGAATTATGGGGCTTGACGATGCCGAATCCAAAGACAAGCTTTGCGCGCATAATTTCAATGATACCGTTCAATTTATGCTAAAATATTTCAGAGCTGCCAAAAGCCTGAAAAGAAAAAAAGAAATAATTGATTTTGATTGGTCTTCCTATTTGCTGGAAGATACGATAAAACTGCTTAACCGTGAGAATAATTGTAGAAAATCATACATAAAAGTATGGAACGCATTCAGCAAAAAGAAATATTTTACAATATTATTCAGAGAAAAATTCAAAAAAACTATTGGGTGGTAGGTGATAAAGTCATGAAACATATTGTGTTTGTTGTTGGTATATACAAAAATGGCGGTGTTGAACGACGCTCTACAACCCTTGCAAATCAATTTGCAAAAAAAGGCTATAAATGCACTATTTTAGTAACTCAGGAAATATCAGACAAACTGTTTTTTTATACTGAAAAAAATGTGGAAATTGTATTTTTGAGGGACTATGCAGAGGATTGCCGTAAGGCACACAAAGATAATAGTGAAAAAATTATAAAAAGAAAAATAAAGATATTAAAAAAAATACAGCATTCAATACATTTTTTAAAGAAAGAAAACAAAAGTATATCGAGAAAAATAAAAATGTTGCGTGGAGGACAGGAACTTTCTATATATGTTTCCAACAATCCAAGAAGTATATACATACCATTCGGTTGGTACCAGACGGCATTGCTATATGAAGCATCAAAAAAAATCAAACCAAAATGTGTATATGCAGAAAAAAACTCACCGGAAGTGGAATTTTCACAAAACAAAAACGATATAAAGTACTTTTATAAAATAATTTCAAAATTAAACGGTGCGGTAATGCAAACCGGAGATGAACTTTTGTTTTATGAATCACATCTGAAAAACGGCATAGTTATTCACAATCCGATCAGAGGTGACTTGCCTGAAGCCTTTCAAGGTCAGCGTCGCAAAGTAGTAGTGAATTTTTGCAGGGTAAGCAAACAAAAAAACCTTATGCTGTTAATGGAAGCTTTTTTGGATTTCAATGCTACGCACCCGGATTATACACTTGAGATTTACGGAAACACAATTACAGACGAAGAAAAAGCTTACTTGGAAGAGCTGAAAAACTGGATTCGTGAAAGAGAGCTCGAACATACTATTAAGTTTTTACCGCCAAGAGCTGATGTGCACGAAATTGTTAAAGATTGTTCAATGTTTGTATCTTCCTCTGATTATGAAGGATTGTCAAATTCCATGCTTGAAGCTATGGCGTTAGGTCTGCCCTGTGTGTGTACCGATTGTCTTGGCGGAGGGGCAAGCGAAATGATAACTGACGGCGAAAACGGCTTGCTTGTGCCTATGGAAGATGCGAATGCTTTGGCATCAGCCATGAGTCGGATAGCAGATGACGAAACATTATCCAATAAGTGTTCTGAAAATGCCAAAAAGCTCAGATATGAACTTTCGGCAGAAAATATAGCAAATAAATGGCTGGAATACATAGAAAAAGTTATATAAAATACGCCATTGAGACAGTTTTTGAGCTTGTTTTATGTGGCAAATGAATTTACACAAATAGGTGGTATATACCGATGGTTAAAGTAAGTGTTATAGTTCCCATATATAATGCAGAAAAATATCTCAGACAGTGTCTTGACAGTGTTGTTAATCAGACTTTGAATGATATTGAAATTATTCTTATCAATGACGGGTCAACGGACGGCAGCGCAGAGATTTGTCAAGAATATTTAAGTGATGGCAGAGTTTCTTATTACTGTAAAGAAAACGAAGGACTTGCAGCGGCCCGGGATGACGGCATGCAAAGAGCTACGGGTGAATATATAGGGTTTGTTGATTCGGACGATTGGCTTGAACCCGATATGTATGAAAAAATGTATAAAGCAGCAAAAAGCAACGATTCAGATGTTGTTTTCTGTAATTGGATAACAAACGATGACAGCCACAGATATACACCTCAACTGGAGTGCGGCCCCTATGACAGAGAAAAAATAAAGAAATATGTTCTTCCCCGCACGCTCGCTTTTATCACCGACAAGGGTGATAAAAATGTGATAAGATGGTGTAACTGGTTACGTATTTATAAGGCAGAAACGCTTAACCGAAACGGTATTCGTTTTGACAGAAGACTTCGCAGAAGTCAGGATTTACAGTTGACTTATGAAGCAATGCTTGTAGCAAAGAATTTTTATTATCTCGGAAACGAGTATCTTTATCATAACCGTGTGGTCGAAGATTCGTTATCCCGCGGCTACACCAAAAATATGTGGCCACTATATACTTATCTCATTGATATACTTTATAAAGATACAGAGAATTTCGAAGAGATGGATCTTATGGACCAGATGCATCTTCGTGCGTTCTTCTTCACAATTGAATGTATCGAAAATGAGATGAAACCTCTTTGCCCTAATGACCGTGCAAAAAAAATTGAGCTTATTGAGCAGATAATGAACGACCCGATCTGCGACAGATATTACGGACATATAGAAGTTGAAAAACTCAACCCTCTTTATCGCAAATACTACAAGCTTATTCACGAAAAAAAAGCTGCAAAACTTCTTGACTATACATACAGATACAAGAAGAAACAAGAAAAGAAGCTGAAAACAAAAAAGAAATATATCAATCCGTTGATTGATTTCTTGACTGAAAATGCAGTTTATAAAAAACTCAGGGGAAAACACTGATGAAACACATTGTTTTTGTTATAGGCAACTACAAAAACGGCGGCGTGCCGATGCGCTCAACCAATCTCGCAAATGAGTTTGCCGAAAAAGGATATCATTGCACAATTCTTGTAACAAAAGACATTGCCGATAATGTGTTTTTTGATTGTCACAAAAATGTCAGCATAGTCTCACTCAAGGAATATGTTAAAACTCATTCCGATAATATATTGTTTTTAAAAAACAATAAAAAAAGAAAGCGCCGTATAAAGCTCCTTAAATGGCTCCGCTATATTTCAAAATACTTTCACGAATGGGACAAAAAGCTTGAAAATGAAATCAGAAGGTTAAGACAAAGCAAGAACCTTTCTGTCTTTATTGCAAACAACCCGGATTGCATTTATATACCTTTTGGAATCTCATACTTCGAAAATGTATTTTACGGTGGAAAATTCACAAACCCCAAAACAGTTTATGCCGAAAGAAATGCTCCTGAAATAGAATTCCCAAAAGATGATGTAGAAAAAAAACGTCTTTTAAAAATGGTTTCAAAAGCTGATGGTGCTGTTTTGCAAACCAATGATGAACTCGCATTTTTTGAAGGGAAACTGAAGAATGCTGTTGTTGTCAACAACCCTGTAAAAGCAAACCTGCCTGCACCATTTAAAGGCGAAAAAAGAAAAGTTGTTGCCAATTTTTGCAGAATTGCAGAGCAGAAAAATCTTCCGCTTATGATAAACGCTTTTCTTGAATTCCATAAAATTCATCACGATTATATTCTTGAGATATACGGAAACACAGTTGAAAAAATCGAAGAAGAACTGAAAAAAGGTTATATTGAAATGATTTCATCGCTGAATGCTGAAGAATATATAAAATTTCTTCCGCCGAGAGCAGATGTTCATGAAGTTATAAAAGACTGTGCAATGTTTGTTTCTTCATCTGATTATGAGGGCCTTTCAAATTCAATGATTGAAGCAATGGCGCTGGGTCTGCCATGTGTTTGTACCGATTGTCTAGGCGGCGGTGCACGGGAGATGATAAGGGATGGAGAAAACGGTCTTCTTGTACCTGTAAATGATGTCGATGCACTCGCTGGAGCTATGTGCTATATGGCAGAAAATAAAGACTTTGCAGACAAATGCTCTGAAAACGCCGCAAAAGTCAGAGAAACTCATAATGTTAAAAATATTGCAGCTAAATGGTTAGATGCAATAGAAGAATTTATATAGTAGTAGAGGAATTTTATGAAGGGAAAGTTTTTGAAAAGAAAACTTAATAAATTCAGAAAACAGGCAAAAGAAAAAATCGAGAAATTTTTTTATGAAATAAAACGTTATTTTGTTAAAAAATCAATAAAAAACAAAAAATTTTCAATTATTTCAAACAACTGCTGGGCAGGAAGAGTTTATCAATATCTTGATATGCCTTATCTTTCCCCCACGGCGGGACTGTATTTCTTCGCACCAGACTATATAAAATTTGTTTCGGATTTGCGAAGATATCTTAACACTCCTCTTCGTTTCATTAAGCCTGAAGAATCAAAATACTACGAAGAAATTAAAAAAAAGAATCAGGCTGAAAAGCCTATAGGGGTTCTCGACGATGTTGAAATCGTTTTTCTTCATTACAAAACTAAAGAAGAAGCTGAAGAGAAATGGAACAGACGTAAGGAAAGAGTTAATTTCGATAATATCATTATAAAATTTTCAAGAATGAATCTTTGCAGCGACAAGGAAATAGACACTTTCTGCAAATTGCCTTTTGAAAATAAATTTGTATTTAATATCAATCAATCAACCAAGTTTCCGTGCGAAATATATTGGCAAGGAACTATAAATAATAATGAAATCCCCAATGACACAATTCCCTTTCCGGGATATATTAGTTTGAAAAAACTGCTTAACAAAAAACCGGTTAAATACTCATCGCAACCACTGGTTAAAGAAAATGAAAGTAGAGGTTAACTCTATGACACAACAAAAATGGACAACCATTATTAAATCCAGTAATGGAATTTATATGGATATCAGAGGTCTGAAAAATTGCAAAGACCTTATATTTCTCTTTGTGCGCAGAACTTTTGTAGCAAAATACAAGCAAACAGTTTTGGGGCCTGCCTGGGCAGTAATTCAGCCGTTTTTTACAACAGTTGTTTACTCCGTTTTCTTCGGAAATGTAGCAGGACTCGGTGCATCCGATGTTCCCAACTTCATATTTTACCTTTCGGGCACAATTATTTGGACTCTCTTTTCGCACTGCCTTAGCGAAACCTCAAACACATTTACAGGCAATGCGGGTATTCTCGGCAAGGTTTATTTTCCGCGTCTTGTAATGCCTATTTCAACGGCAATTTCGCAATTTATCGGTTTCTTCATTCAGTTTGCATTTATGCTATGCTTTATGGTATATTATCTCATTACCGATGCAGGTCTGAGACCCAACATATGTATTCTTATGTTTCCGCTTGTGCTTGTTCAACTTGCAACCCTCGGCATGGGGTTTGGTATGATTATCTCATCGCTGACTACAAAATACCGCGATCTCAAAATGGTTGTCGGTTTCGGTATTTCGCTATGGTCATACTGTTCCCCTGTTGCCTACGATATGTTCAGTCGCTCTCAACTTAGTCCCGGAAGTATGTTCTACAATATATATATGCTCAATCCCGTCACACCTGCCATCAATATTTTCCGTTATGGGTTCCTCGGTACGGGTGAAGTTGACTGGATGTTCTACGGTATCAGCTGGATAACAACCGCTGTTGTTGCCTTTGTCGGCGCAATAATGTTCAGCAAATCCGAAAAAACGTTTATGGATACAGTTTGAGGTGCGGTATGGAAGAATTAGCAATAAGAGTTGAACACGTTTCAAAGGAATACCGCCTCGGTGCTATAGGCGGTGCAACGCTTAGGGGTGAAATCCAGTCAAAGCTTGCAAAAATGTTTCATAAAGAAGATCCCAATTTAAAAATAGGAGAAAATGCACATACCAAAAATGAGCGTTTCCTTGCACTTAATGATATGTCTTTTGACATCAAAAAAGGTGAAACCGTCGGCATCATCGGCAGAAACGGTGCAGGCAAATCAACCATCCTTAAGCTCATCTGCCGTGTTACTGCACCCACAAAAGGCAATATATATCTTAATGGCAGAATAACTTCTATGCTTGAAGTCGGAACGGGATTTCATCCCGAACTTACGGGCAGAGAGAATGTTTATCTCAACGGGGCAATTCTCGGCATGAGCAAGGCTGAAATCACCAAGAAATTCGATGAAATTGTCGAGTTTTCCGAGGTCGGTCAGTTTATCGACACTCCCGTTAAAAGATATTCCAGCGGTATGAAGGTTAAACTTGCCTTTGCCGTCGCCTCTCATCTCGACAGCGAAATTATGATTATGGACGAGGTTCTTGCTGTCGGTGACGTCGCCTTCCAGAACAAGTGCATTGATAGGATGAAGAAGGTTGCCGAAGAAGAAGGCAGAACCATTCTCTACGTAAGCCACAATATGCAGACGGTAAAGAGCCTTTGCAACCGCTGTATTGTTCTTTCTCACGGTCAGGTTGCTTTTGAAGGTGAAACCGATGAAGCGATTGCGGTTTATATGCAGGATGAGAATCTTGATAACACTACATTCTTTGATACATCCGGCGCAAAAAGACATTCGAAATGCAATCAACGACATCTTCTTCAGAATCTTCATATGTATGAATCCGAATCCTGTGTTCTTGAATACGGCGATGTTTTTCCCTTCCGCATGGAATGGAAAAGCGAAAATGACACCGAAAGACTCCTGATGAAAATGGTAATCAACGGCATTGATACAACGCCCGTCGGAGTCATCTTCGGAGGAGAGATAAAGCATAAAAAAGGAACAAATTCTGCGGAATTCACTTTCGATACATCCTATCTTGTTCCGGGCAAATATACTGTCGATGTCATTCTTTATGACGAAGACAAATCAGGTAATATTATGTTTTATGACCGTGCAACAGCACTCAGATTTACTGTTGAACACTGCGATAAATCAATTAAACTCAAGCACTGGTTCAAGGACTGGGGCAACGCTGTTTTACCCTGCATAGAACAAATCAACGGAGATGATAAAAATGTATAATTTCAAAGGCGAAACCTTACTTATAACCGGCGGTACAGGTTCATTCGGCAATGCTGTACTCAACCGATTTCTTAAAACAGACATAAAAGAAATCCGTGTTTTTTCCCGTGATGAGAAAAAACAGGATGATATGCGTCACGAATTTCAGGCTAAGATGCCTGAGGTAGCCGACAAAATCAAATTCTACATAGGTGATGTACGCAACATTGATTCGCTCAGAGGCGCCATGGTCGGCGTTGACTACGTTTTCCACGCCGCAGCACTCAAGCAGGTTCCATCCTGCGAATTCTTCCCCATGGAAGCAGTCAAGACCAACGTTATCGGAACGGACAATGTGCTGACTGCCGCTGTTGATGCAGGCGTTAAATCCATCATCTGCCTTTCAACAGACAAGGCTGCATATCCCATCAATGCTATGGGTATCACAAAAGCACTTGAAGAAAGAGTTGCAACTGCAAAAGCAAGAAATGTTGACCCTGCGAAGACTAAAATCTGCTGCACACGCTACGGTAACGTGCTTTGCAGCCGCGGCTCGGTTGTTCCTCTCTGGATTGATCAGATCAAAAACGGTCAGCCCATCACAATCACAAATCCAGATATGACACGTTTCATTATGTCGCTCGAAGAAGCTGTTGACCTTGTTCTTTTTGCATTCAAGGAATGCGAAAGCGGTGACATCTTTGTTCGCAAAGCACCTGCCTGCACAATTCAGACTCAGGCAGAGGCTGTATGCGAGCTTTTCGGCGGTAAGAAAGAAGATATTAAAATCATCGGCATCCGCCACGGTGAAAAAATGTATGAAACTCTTCTCACCAACGAGGAATGCGCAAAAGCTGAAGATATGGGAGATTTCTTCCGTGTTCACGCCGATAACAGAACTCTCAATTACGATAAATATTTCTCCGATGGCGACATAAAGCGCGCTGAACTCACCGAATTCAACAGCAACAACACAAAGCTTCTCGACATTGAGGAAGTTAAGGAAAAGCTTCTTGAGCTTGATTACATCAGAGAAAGACTTGAAGAATTCAACGCATAAGGTGAATTTATGAAATACGATATTACATTTAAGAATAACGGCAAACTTAAACTTCTCATAATCGTCGGCACAAGACCTGAAATTATCCGACTTTCTGAAGTTATCAAGAAATGCCGTAAACATTTTGACTGTGTACTTGCTCACACGGGTCAGAACTATGACTACACTCTCAACGGCATTTTCTTTGAGGATCTGAACCTTGACATGCCCGACGTTTATCTTAACTGCGTGGGCGAAAATCTCGGTCAGACTTTAGGCAACGCTATTGCATATTCATACGAGCTTATGGATGAAATCAAGCCGGATGCACTTCTCGTTTTAGGTGATACAAACAGCTGCCTTTCGGCTATAAGTGCAAAAAGGCTTCATATCCCCATTTTCCATATGGAAGCAGGCAACCGTTGCAAGGATGAGTGTCTCCCCGAGGAAACCAACAGAAGGATCGTTGACATCATTTCCGACGTCAACATCGCATATTCCGAGCATGCAAGAAGATATCTTGCAGATTGCGGTCTGCCTAAAGAGCGAACCTATGTTTCGGGCTCGCCCATGGCAGAAGTGCTTGATGCAAACATTGATAAAATCCTTAAGAGTGATATTCTTTCAAAACTGGGTCTTGAAGAGAAGAAATATATCCTTCTTTCGGCACACAGAGAAGAAAACATCGATACCGACAAAAATTTCCGCTCGCTGTTCAACGCGCTGAACGCACTTGCGGAAAAATACGATATGCCCATTCTCTACTCATGCCATCCCCGTTCCAGAAAAAGACTCGAAAATTCCGATATTGTTCTTGACAAGAGAATCATTATGCACGAACCTCTCGGTTTCTCAGACTATAACCGCTTGCAGATGGGTGCATTCGCCGTTGTTTCGGACAGCGGTACCCTGCCCGAAGAAAGCAGTTATTATCTGAGCATCGGCAGACCCTTCCCTGCAGTATGCATAAGAACATCCACCGAGCGCCCCGAAGCGCTGGACAAGGGTTGTTTCGTTCTTGCAGGCATTGACGAAAACGGTCTGCTCCAGGCGGTTGAAACCGCAGTGGAACTTGCATGCGATAAAAATTCTGCAATTCCCGTTCCAGATTATACGGACAAAAACGTTTCCGATAAAATCGTAAGACTCATTCAGAGCTATACCGGAATAGTCAATAAAATGGTTTGGAGAAAGTTTTAATGAATATTCTTATCACAGGTGCAAAGGGATTTGCAGGCAGAAATCTTGTTGCAAATCTTTACACTATAAAAGACGGCAAAAATAAAACTAGACCGTCAATTCAGATTGACGAAATTTTTGAATATGATATTGATTCAACCCCCGAAGATCTTCGTAAATACTGCTCAAAGGCAGACTTCGTTTTCCACCTTGCAGGCGTAAACAGACCCAAAGAAGCAAGCGAATTTTCGGGTAACTTCGGTATTCTCGGTGTTGTTCTCAATGAACTCAAAGCTTGCTCAAACAAAGCTCCCGTTATGCTTTCATCGTCGGTGCAGGCAACCCTCGAAGGAAGATTTGCCGGCTCTGAATACGGCAAGAGCAAGCTTGAAGCTGAAAATATGCTCTTTGACTATGAAAAAGAAACGGGCGCAAAGGCTCTTGTTTATCGTCTGCCCAACCTTTTTGGAAAATGGTGCAGACCCAACTACAATTCAGCCGTTGCAACCTTCTGCAACAACATTGCAAAGGATCTGCCCATAACGGTAAATGATCCTTCTGTTGAGCTTGAGCTTCTTTATATCGACGATTTCGTTGATGAAATGCTTAACGACCTTGAAGGTAAGGAAACAAAAAACGGTAAATTCTGCGCTTTCTCCGTTACCCATAAGGTAACTCTCGGCGAAATTGTTAAGCTTCTTGAAAGCTTCAAGGCACAGAGCCGGACTCTCGTTATGCCTGAAATTCCGTATAACTCATTTGCAAAGAAGCTCTATTCAACATATCTTTCCTATCTTCCTGAAGAAAAGGTAAGCATTCCTCTCAAAATGAACAGCGACGCAAGAGGAAGCTTTACCGAAATATTAAAGACTGCAAACTGCGGTCAGTTTTCGGTTAATGTCAGCAACCCCTCAATAACCAAGGGTCAGCACTGGCATAACACAAAGTGGGAATTTTTCATTGTTGTTTCGGGTACAGCTCTGATTCAACAAAGAGAAATCGGCACGGACAAGGTGCTTGAGTTCCGTGTTTCGGGCGATAAACCCGAAGCCGTGCATATGCTTCCGGGATTCACCCACAATATTATCAACCTTTCCGAAACGGAAAATCTTGTAACTCTCATGTGGGCAAACGAACAGTTTGACCCTAATAAACCTGATACATTTTTTGAAGTGGTTTGAACCTTATAATCTCTGTGCTTTTGCTGAACGAAGAAATAATATGTAAGACTACAAAAGAAGGAATATTATATGAAAACAATTAAAATTCACTTTACAGGTTTCTGGAAATCATTTGATGCAAACGAAAATATGTTTACATATATATTAAGAAAAAGATATAATGTTGTTTTAGACTCCGTAAATCCTGATTTTATTATTTGTTCTCCTCTGGGAGAGCCGTATGAATATATAAAATATGATTGTCCGAGAATTATGTATACCGGAGAATTTTTAAGCGCCGATTTTAATGCCATTGATTATTTCATCGGGTATGATAATATTCAATTCGGTGACAGAAGTTTCAGGTTTCCTCTGTTTTTATGGAGCGATAATGGCAAATATAAACCCTCAGAACCAATGACAAGAGATGAAGCTTATAATGAATTGAAGAAAAAAGAATATTTCTGCAATTATATTTTCGGTCACGATACTGCATTGGGAAAAAGAGAAGAAATTCTTGAAACATTGGAAAAATATAAAAGGGTTGAGTGTGCAGGAAAACACAGAAATAATATGCCTAACAATGAAATTTATAATATGCGCACTAAAGCAAAGTTAATGGAAAAATGCAAATTTACAATTACAGCAGAAAGCGTATCGTATCCCGGATTTACATCAGAAAAAATTGTACATGCTTTCTGGGCTAAATCTATACCCATCTATTATGGCGATCCTGATATATCAAATGATTTTAACGAAAAATCTTTTATAGATTGTCTTAAATATCCTTCAATAAAAGATGCGGTTGAAAAAGTTATTGAAATTGATAAAAATGATGATTTATATGTTGATATGATGTGTGAATACAGGTATTTGATTGCCGGATATGAAGAATCTATGTTCAAAAAATTAGAAGAATATCTTTATCATATTTTTGACCAAGATAAAGAGGATGCTTATAGACGCCCCCGATTCTACAGAGCGGGTTGGCACGAAACTTACCTTAAAGAATATAATAAACATATGCTTTCCGTCCCCCACAGAATTCTAAAAAAATTAGGTATATAATACCACTATCAGATTTAAAGTTGTGTGATTCATGAGTATAAAAAATGCCAAATTAAGAGAACATGAAAGAGTTTTGCTGGATATTCTTGCAAACAATCTTTTCAATGCAGGGCGCAGGGTTGACCTCAACGAGGACAACCTTAATGCGGTCTGGTGCGAAGCATACGCTCAGGCGGTTACTCTTATGGCATTTCACAACTCAAATGAAGAAATCCTCAAAAGCGAAAGTTGCTCATATATCAGAAAAAAGCTTACTCAGACACTTGCAGATAATGCCAAGGTTGATTTTGAACATGTGCGAATCTGCAACATAATGAAAAACGCAGGTATTCCCTGCACAATTCTCAAAGGCTTTGCATCTGCACTCTATTATCCCGACCCTCTTATGCGTTCAATGGGCGATGTAGATTTCCTCGTTGATACGGATAATTTTGAAGAGGCAAACAAAGTTCTTTCCGGAAACGGATATGAAGCAACGGGCAAAAACCACGATGTCCACGACGTTTTTCTCGGCAAAATTTGCCGATGCGAAATGCACTTTCAGCCGTCGGGTATTCCCCACGGCAAGGCGGGTGTAAAAGTAAGAAAATATCTTTCGGATCTTCTTGAAAACTCTGAGAATGTACAGACTGAACTTGGCGAAATAACCGTACCGTCAGCATATCATCACGGACTTATCATTCTGCTCCACATGTGCCATCACCTTACGGGAGACGGGCTCGGACTCCGTCACCTCTGTGACTGGGCAATGTTTCTGAATTCCTTAGGCGAAGAAAAGTTTCTTGAAATGTTTGAGAAAACATTCAAAAGCATCGGTCTCTGGAAATTTGCGAAAATAATGACATTCATCTCATGCGAATACCTCGGTCTGACGGGAATGCGCTGGGCGAAGGATGCTGACAAAGAGCTTGCCGATTATATCCTCATCGATATTATTATCGGCGGAAATTTCGGACAGAAGCAAGCCGACAGAAGCCACGAAAGCCTTTTGATTTCAAGCAAAAACGAAAAAGAAACATCCATGCTCAGGCAGTTTTTTATTTCTGCCAACAGCATTGTTTATAAAAACTGGAAAGCGGCAAGAAAATTCAAAATTCTTCTCCCCCTTGGCTGGATTTTCTTCGGTGGAAGATATATAATCCGCTCGCTTCTTGGGAAACGCCCCAAAATCCGCCCTCAAAAGGTCGCTAAGGAAGCATCGGAAAGAATGGATATCTATTCATATCTTAACCTTTTCGGTAAAGATGGAGAGTGAAAACAATAAAAATGAAAACTATGAAAAGATTTTTCAGAATGTCATCCCTTATATTGGTTGTTGCTTTACTTATGTTAACATTTACAGGCTGCCACTCTGCTGCTAAACCTGCCGGGGACACAACTACCGAAACACAGAATCAGACTTCGGAATCAACCACTCTTGAGGTTATAGACCCTGAGGATATAGATTGGAACGCAGACAGCTTTAAAGCCTTGAATAACGACGGGCTCATCAACATTCTCCTCATCGGTCAGGACAGGCGTGAGGGCGAAAGCAGACAGCGTTCGGATGCAATGATTCTTTGCAGCATCAATCCCGAAACGAGCAAGCTCTCGATGATTTCGTTTCTCCGTGACCTCTACGTTCAGATTCCGGGTTATGAGGATAACCGCCTCAACGCAGCGTATGCTTACGGCGGATTTGACCTTCTTAAGAAAACACTAAATCTTAACTTTGGCATATCGGTTGACGGATGCTTTGAATCGGATTTTGACGGGTTTAAAAAGATAATCGATACGGTAGGCGGTGTTGAGATCGTGCTGACCGCTAAGGAAGCCGAAATAGTCGGAAACGGCGCATCGGAAGGGCTTTGCGCTCTTGACGGCGAGCAGGCTCTCACTTATGCAAGAATCCGTAAAATTGACAGCGATTTTCAGAGGACATCAAGACAAAGAAAAATCATGGGTGCCGTTTTTGAAAAAGCAAAAACATATACTCTTCCAGAGCTCGCAATGTTTTTCAGCGAAATCATGCCGCTGATGGCAACCGATATGACAGAGGATGAAATAATGACTCTGGCTCTGAATCTTGCTTCTTCATTCTCTGAAATTGAAACATCAAGTTACATTGTTCCCGCAGAAGGGACTTATAAAAACGCTATGATAAGAGGAATGGCAGTCCTCGTTCCCGACCTTGCAAAAATCAAAAAACTGATTTTTGAAGAATATCTGCCGATTTGAAAAGGTGAAATCAATGAAAAATCTTAAGATAATATCAGCATTATTGCTCGCCATGCTTATCTGTTCATCCTGTTTTTCAGGTGTAGTGGCTTTTGAGTCGGATTATTCTGAACATAATGCCGAGGAGAGTAACACGCAATTCGCTCAGAAGACCGCAGAAATCATAAAAAAAGACGATACATCTTCCATGCTGAGAATTATGGGAAAATTCAGTGAAAAGCCTTCAGTTTCAATCTTTACGGATGCGGAAGATGCGGTTATTTCAGATGACGGCAGATTCGTTCTGCAGTTTTCAACGGAAAAAGAGCTTTTGACTTGCCTTGAAATGCTTCAGAATAACCCCGATATTATTTATGCCGAGCGGGACATACCTGTCTATACAAACACGGTTGAAGAAGCATCGGAATATCTTTCGTGGGGTGCCGAAGCAATGGAAGCTGATGTTTATTCGCAGGCAATTGCACCGTCGGTATCTGACAAAACCGTAACTGTAGCAATAATTGACAGCGGTTCTGAAGATGTTGATTTTATTAAAGATAAGCTTGTTCCGGGCTATGATTTTTATGAAAATGATTCCGATGCTTTTCAGGATGAAACTGCTGACAGCCACGGAACATTTCTTGCGAGCATTATTGCAGACTGCACCCGGAACCTCCCCGTAAAAATCATGCCCGTCAGGGTTCTCGGAACAAAAAACGGCTCAATGATAAATGCTGTAAATGGCATAATATACGCTGTTGATAACGGTGCTGATGTTATAAATATCAGTCTCGGTACAGTTTTTAATAAATGCCGCTCTCTTGAGACTGCAATTGAATATGCTGAAAATAATAATGTTACCGTCGTTGTTTGTGCAGGTAACTCTAAAAGCGATATTAAGGACTTTTGCCCTGCACATATTGAAAGTGTGCTTACGGTCTCTTCGATTAACTCCGACTTCGTTTTTTCTGAAAGCTTCTCAAATTTCGGTGACGGAATTGATTTGGCTGCACCCGGAGAAAACATAACGGGCTATAATGCCTCGGGCGAAAAATCTGTTCTGAGCGGCACTTCAATGTCAACCGCATTTGTTTCGGCTGCGGCAGCAATGTTCCGTCTTGATAACCCCGCCTGCAACAACAATCAGGTGCGCAATGCTCTTATCTCCTGCGCTGAGGATTACGGAGATGAAGGCCGGGATAAATATTACGGTCACGGTGTGTTGAAGCTCTCAAGCCTTGCCGAATCGGACATAACATATGTTGAATCAGTCAGCTTTATGCAGGATTCATACAGCCTTCTTGAAGGTGATACCCTTGAAATCAGTCCTGTATTCTCGCCCGCCGACGCAAGCGATAAATCGTTCACTCTTTCGGCAAACAACGAGAACATCTCGATAAGCAACAACACAGTAACTGCTGTTTTCTCCGGCAAAACAACCCTCACAGTAACAAGCAATGACGGTGCTTATTACGATACGATTGAAATAACTATAAAGAAACCGGAACTCAGAATAAAAAACAATCCCGGTCAAAAAACAATCAATCACGGCGAAACGCTCAGATTAACGGCAGTAATAACAAACAAGCCCGATAATTCTGTGGTCTGGTGGTATGTTGACGAAATCAAAAGCGGCGAAGGCGAAATTTTTGAAACAGCTCCGTCAAACGGAAGCATTAACATAACCGCAAAACTTGTTGATTCAAGCGGAAATGCCATTCTGGACTCTCACGGATTTGAGATCGCAGATTCAGAAACTGTTACTGTCAATTCGGGATTCTGGCAAAAAATTATTTCATTTTTCAAGAATCTTTTCAAGCTGAACAGAACTGTTGTTCAATTCATTATCGAATATTAAAATAAGGCTTGTACGGACAATCAGTCCATACAAGCCTTTTATCATACCAGTAAACCATTTTCGATAAGCTGCATAAGGAAATCCTTTAAATCAGCCTCCGCTTCCTCTTTTGAAACATCGAAGTTGACGAGCATTGCGTTCAGAAGTTCTTCGAATGTCTTTTCAGTTTTAAGCTCATCCCACAAAACTTTGCTTACCTCATTGAGCACAATAATATTTGAACCCACAGAGTTATCGACCGGTACAGCAAGATATTCGCCTGCAACCTCCCTTGCAACATATCCTTGCTTTATATTGAATTTTCTGTTTTTCATATCAGTTACCTCACATGTAAAATTCTTTATACCACTCTGCGAATTTGCGAAGTCCGTCCCGAAGAGTGGTTGAGGGTTTGAATCCGAAGTCTCTTTCAAGTGCGGATGTATCCGCATATGTAACAGGCACATCTCCCGCTTGCATCGGAACAAGCTGCTTGTGGGCTTCAAAATCATAATCGGCGGGCAAAACCTCCGCACGGATAAGCTCCTGCTGAAGAATGTCAACAAAATCGAGAAGATTTTCGGGACTGTTGTTGCCGATGTTATAAACTCTGTAAGGCGGAATGGGAAGTCCGTCCTCGCCATTTTCCTTTTCGGGTGCACACTGCATAACACGCTTTACGCCTTCGACAATGTCATCAACAAAAGTGAAATCTCTCTTGCAGTTGCCGAAATTGAAAATCTGAATATTATCCCCTGCCCTGAGCTTGTTTGTGAAGCCGAAATAAGCCATATCGGGTCTGCCCGCAGGTCCGTAAACGGTGAAGAAACGAAGCCCTGTTGAGGGGATATTATAAAGCTTTGAATAGGAATGAGCCATAAGCTCGTTGCTCTTCTTTGTTGCCGCATAAAGGCTTACGGGATTATCAACCTTATCATCAGTGCTGTAAGGAATTTTCTTATTTGAGCCGTAAACACTTGATGATGAAGCGTAAACAAGATGCTCAACGGGATGATTTCGGCAAGCCTCAAGGATATTGTAAAATCCGATGATATTGCTTTCAATATAAACATCGGGATTTGTGATTGAATAGCGTACGCCTGCCTGCGCTGCAAGGTTAACAACAACATCAAAGCCATATTTCTCAAAGCATTCATCAATGAGTTTTCTGTCTGCAATGTTTCCTTTAATGAAAATCCATTCGCACCCGCTCTTTTCTGTAGCGAGCTTTTCAATTTCACGAAGTCTGTATTCCTTGATAGAAACATCGTAATAATCATTCATATTGTCGATACCGACAATTTTTATTTCATCAACGGTTTTCATAAGCTCTGTTACGAGGTTTGAGCCGATAAAACCTGCCGCACCCGTAACAAGAACTGTTTTTCCGCTGAGATTAACATTCTGAACTAACATAACCTCACCTTATCCGTAAATAATTTTATTCACTCTTCTTGAGGCATCATTGATATCAAACGAAACAATCGCCATGCCGTTATAATACTTATAGGTATAAGCATCGCTGAAAGGCACATGGTGCGATTCCATATCAAGTCCGCTTCTCATAGCATCCGATGCAACATTGCCTATGACCGATGTCAGCTCAGAAAGGCTGATATTGGTCTTAACCAGACCGAAAGCAAAATTAGTCAAATCATATATTTCCGAAAGGCTCTTTTCTCTTACTATCTTTTTAGCGAGAGTTTCAATAACCTTTCTCTGCCTTTCTGTTCTCTTGAAGTCGCTGTCAATCTTACGGATTCTCATATATATGAGTGCTCTGTCGCCGTTGAATTTGTTTGGACCGACATTATATTTTATAGCACCGTTGCTGTAGTTTGTCATATAATCAACCTCTTTCTGCGTAAGGCTGATTGTGACCCCGCCCGCTCTGTCAATAAAATCTGTAACACCGTTGAAATCAACAACAACGAAACGCTGGATGTCAAGGTCAAAAAGCTGATTTACGGTGTTAACGCAAAGACCGACACCGTCAAACGAATAGGCAGCGTTGATTCTGTTCCATCCCCTGCCCTCAATGGGAACAAGCGAATCTCGGAGAATTGAAACCATTTTGATTGAGCCCGTTTTTTTGTTGTATGACACAACTATCAGAGCATCGCTTCTGCCTCGTTCCTTTGTTACGTCTCTTGAATCGGTTCCGATAACAAGAATATTTTCAATGTTGGGGTCTTTCTTTTCAACTTTATATATCGGAGTTTTTCCGTAAACACTCTTTACATTCTCGTTTCTGCCGAAAGAAGCGTTTCTGTCGAGTCCGTCACCCACAATACCGTTTGTTCCGCCTTGATTTACACTGTTCGGGAGAGTTTCAAGATCTCTGCCTACATCTTCTTCTCTGAGGGTAACATTTTCCCATTCTTCAGGCTGGGGATCTGTTTCGGGAACAACATATTCATCCGTTCTTTCAACGATATCAACCTCTTCGTAAGCGTTGTTATGATAGCTGATAATAAGAGGAAGAGCTACGCCTGCAACCGTGCCGATCACAAGAACAAACGGAATAAGCAGGAGCAAGGCAAGTATTCTCTTTTTCTTTGATTTCTTTGTTTTCTTTTCCATGGAAACACCTGTTTCGTCAAAACTTTTACATATATTGTTTATTTTATCATAATTTTTTAAAAAATACAATATAACAGCATAAAAATGCCCACGGCTTAAACCGTGGGCATTTCATCAGTCAAATATAACATATATCTCGTGTATCAGGGTTTCAAAAATGTTGCGGATTGTACGGATAATCTTTTCGATTATGTTTTCGCCTTTGTATTCCGCATCCGTACCCGTACCGCCGTAGCATCCGATATTTGTACTCTCTGTTTCATTTCCAAAAAAGTCAGATGTTACACCTTCAACACTTGCTCCTGCGCCGATAAGCGGCGAATCCTTTGAAAGTCTGAAACTGTTGACATCCGAATAATCCGTCCCCGAGAATCCGGGCACGGTGTTCATTGCACCGAAGTCAACAAGCGGATTCATAACATTATAATAACAGTTGTTTTCAAACACATTCCCTCTCGACTCATCAATGTCATAGGCAAAGGTTGCTCCGTCAACGGGGATGATTATGTTGTTAGCAATATAGGCATTGTAAAGATTTTTGAACTGGAATTCGCCGCAGTTAATGATTGTGTTGTTATAGAATCTGAAGTTTTGCTCACCGCAAGTTCCCACTGCGGTTGTTGAGCGTCCTCCGTTATCGTTTACCGAAAGACAGTAGCGCACGGTATTGTTACGGTGTCCGCTGTAATTCGGATTGTTACACATAAAACGTACATTGTCGTGGGAATAGATATACTGATAAGTGCAGTTGTTGGAATGAGAATCAAAATCTATTGCCATACCGTCGCCGATATTCTTCTGACCTGCAATTTCGCAATACTGAATAGTGCTGTTTTCGCTGCCCCAGAACCACATTGCAGCGGTGAAATATTCGATTTCACCGTTTTCGTCAACGCCTTCACCCTGACAGCAATTTATTGACCTGCAATGAGTTACAAGCGCACCGTCGCACATGCCGACAACAACCGCTTCTGCATTCATTTCATGGAAATAGCATTTTTCTATAAGCAGACCTTCGTTATAAATGGGGTCAATATCTTCTTCCTCGCACCAGGGTGCCTGCTCATCATTCCACGAACCCCATATCATGAATCCGTTTGCGCAGTTATAGACTTCGCAGTTACGGATTGTAAGGTCATTTACGGCATATCTCGACTTTGCGGGCAAACCCTTGACCATAACCGCCGCTCTCGCAGCTGCGGCGCCGTTTGAAAAATCGTCACGGCTGTGGACCTTATAGTTCTGCATATCCTCGAAATAAACATTATCAATAACAATGCCTTCGGAGATCTGATTATATGTATCAATCCATATACCGCCGCCGTTGGGTGCTTTGATATGAAGATTTGAAACCGTAATATAAGAACAGTCAAAAAGGCGAAGAACCTCTGTTTTTTCGTTGGTGTAAAGAATTGCCTTTTCGCCGTCACCGTAAGACGAAATAACTATGGGATTGTCCTTTGTTCCGTTGCAGGTGAGGGTTGCGGCGCATTCATATTCACCGCCGTTTTTGAAAAGAAAATGTGTTCCCGCTTTTATATCAAGGTTTTTGAGTCCGTCAAGGGTTTTTATGGGACTGTCGATATCAGTTCCCGAGTTTGCATCATCGCCGTTAACGGAATCAAGATAGTAATAATTCTTTTCATTTTCCGCCGCAAAGCTGAGAAGACCGATACCGCCGAAAACAATTGAGAATACAATCAAAAAGGCCAGAATTTTACTTGTTCTTTTCATAATAGCTGTTCCTTTCGTTTCTTATTACGGCAGAATATTTCCTGCAGCTCTGTAGATTTCGTACCATTCCTCACGGGTCAGCCTGACATCGGTTGCTTTGAGACAATCTGCAAGGCGTTCAAGGTTTGTTGTGCCCGTTACGGGTTGCATTTTTGCGGGATGACGAAGAATCCACGCAAAGGCGATTGTTGTTTTTGAAACACCGTATTTTTCTGCGATTTCTTGCATCTTTGAGTTTACCTCGGGGAATTTCTCGTTATCAATGAAGCAGCCCTCAAAGAAGCCGTACTGCATGGGTGACCATGGCTGAATTGTGATTTTATTAAGTCTGCAGAAATCAAGCACTCCGCTGTCACGGTTAACCGCAGACTCATTATACATATTCACATTTATGCCTGACTGAAGCATGGGTGCGTGCATAATTCCGAATTGCAGCTGATTGGCGCAAATCGGCATATCCATACAGGATTGAAGCAACTGCATCTGATAGGGATTCTGGTTGGAAACTCCGAAATGACGCACCTTGCCCGATGACTTAAGCTCATCAAAAGCCCTTGCAACCTCCTCAGGCTCCATGAGTGCATCAGGTCTGTGAAGAAGAAGCACATCGATATAGCCAGTGCCCAGTCTTTCAAGGCTGCCATTGACGGAATTGATGATGTGTTCATAGGAAAAATCAAATCTGCCCTGACGGATGCCGCATTTGGTCTGAATTATAACCTTATCACGCATTGAGGGTGAAATTGCCTTTCCGAAAACGGATTCGCTTTTTCCTCCGCCGTAAATATCTGCGTGGTCAAAGAAATTTGCTCCGTTCTCAAGGGCGGTGTTTACGAAAGCAGAAACCTCCTTTTCGGTTTTGTCGCTGATTCGCATACATCCAACCGCAACCGTCGGAACCAGCAAGCCGCTTTTGCCAAACTCAATATTATACATTCTCATTTTCCTTCCTCTTGTTTTTTATCTTTTTCGCAGTCAGTTCAAAACTGATATCAATGAGCCACTTTATTTTTTCATCATCGGCGCTGCCGTCAAGGGCAACGGAAATCCAGTTTGTTTTGCTCATATGGTAAGCAGGGTAAAACCCTTTTTCTCTGCGAAGCGACCCTGAAACAATCGGGTCGCATTTCAGATTAAGAATATCAACCGCACCCTCATCATTCAGACCAAGCTTGTTTTTCTGAACATTTATAACAACGGCAAACCATTTTTTGTTGTTTGCATGGCGGAATACGGCAACATCGGGATATTGCATGAACGGATAATCCGCATCAGTGCCGTAGCTTTCCGATATATAATTTATAAGCTCGTTTCTGTTCATTAACTTCACCGAATATGATTGTAACACATACAAAGCGAAATAACAACAGACTTTTATACGGCTGCGCACACACTCTCCTTTCTTTTAAGATTTTTGTATGATAACCGTGCAATGCCGTATATTTTACAGGGTTTCTTTTGTTCTTCACTCCGCAAAAGCCCTATGGTGTTATTGTAACATCAGCAGGTGCCATTGCCGCCCCCATATTGTTGGCGTCTTTGATGCCGTAATCCTGCATTCTGCCGATGATGATTTTGTCAATCCTGACCTTACCCGTTGACGGCGCAATAACCGCTGCACCCGCCGCAGTCGCTGTCCACTGTGCAGTAGGCGTGCGCTGACCGCCGTATTCAAGTGGCATCCTGAACTGCTTTTCGGCTGAGCAGAAATGTGATGAGGTTGAAGCAACAACCGCATTCACGCAGCCTGTTTCAGCAACAAACGATGCCGTTGCGAGTGACAGCGCCATTGTTGAGCATGCACCGTAAACGCCGACAAACGGAATGCCCGTATCACGGATTCCGAAGCTTGTGCCCGTACACTGATTGAGCAAGTCGCCTGCAAAAATCGCATCGCATTGCTCAGGTGAGAGACCTGCCTTACTTATCGCTTTTGAAACGGCGTTTCCGTGAATTACACTTTCCGCCTTCTCCCACGAATTCTCGCCTGCTGCCGCATTTTCATAAATATAATCAAACTCTTCGCCGAGCGGTCCTTCGCCCTCATTTTTGCCGACAACCGCAGCATAGCCGATAACACCGGGGCGTGAGGGCAGGTTCAATGTATATCTGCCTATTCTTTCAGGCATAAAATCACCTCAAAAGTTATTTTCGCAGGTATTTTTGCCGAAAATGATATAAATATGCAAAAAGCACCGTATCAAACGATACAGTGCTTTGAAAATCATTTTTACTACTGCTGAAATCTGTTGAGGAATGCCTTCGTTCTTTCCTGCCGGGGATTGCAGATAACCTCATCGGGTGTTCCCTGCTCAACAATGTGACCGTCATCCATGAAGATGATATGATCTGAAACATCTCTTGCAAAAGCCATTTCGTGAGTAACAATAACCATTGTCATATGCTCAGCAGCAAGGCTCTTGATAACCTTGAGAATTTCGCCCGTAAGCTCCGGATCAAGCGCTGATGTCGGCTCATCAAAGAAAAGAATATCGGGATTCATCGCAAGCGCTCTTGCAATCGAAACTCGCTGCTGCTGACCGCCTGAAAGCTCGCACGGATAAGCATTCACCTTCTCTTCAAGACCTACTTTTCTGAGAATCTCAACAGCATTTTTGTTTATTTCTTCAATAATCTGCTTTTTGTTTTTGCGCCAATCAGGGCGTTTTTTTGCCTGAAGCTTCACCGCAAGAGTAACATTATCAATAACGCTGTACTGCGGAAAGAGATTGAAGGACTGGAAAACAAGACCTACCGAAAGACGGTTTTTGCGGATTTCTTCCTTTGAAAGCTTCTTGTGACTTTCAGGGTCAAAAACAACATTGCCGTTAACGGTGATTTTGCCTTTTTCGGCGGTTTCAAGAGAGGTTATGCAGCGCAGAAGCGTTGTTTTACCGCTGCCCGAAGAGCCGATTATCGAAAGCACCTTGCCTTCTTCGAGGTCAAAATCAATGCCTTTGAGAACATTGTTGCTGCCGAAGCTTTTATGAATATTTCTGACTTCAAGTATTGCCATTTCCTTCACCTCCGTCAACCGTGATAATAATTGAGCTTCTTTTCAATCTTACCGAAAACAACGGTAAGAATTCCGTTGAACAGAAGATAGAATGCGCCTGTGTAGAACAGAGGCCAGATCAGACCGTCGGATTTTGCAAAAGCCTGTGCGCTCCAAATAATTTCATAGACCGCAATGATTCTTGCAAGCGAGGTATCTTTTACAAGAGTAATGATTTCGTTGCCCATGGGGGGAACAATTCTCTTGACAACCTGCATAAGAACAACTCTGAAGAAGGTCTGTGTCTTTGTCATGCCGAGAACCTGACATGCTTCATACTGTCCCTTGGGAATCGACTCAATACCGCCTCGGTAAATCTCGGAAAAATAGCATGCATAGTTGATGATAAATGCAATCATAACCGCAACGAAACGGTCAAAAATGCTCCATGTTGCAAGCCACTGAACGAAGAAATTCGGGTCGGCAACATCCTTTGCCCATTCGCCGACAAGACCGGGACCGTAATAGATAACGATCAGCTGAAGCATAAGAGGAGTTCCTCTTATTACCCAGACAAAGGTTTTCATCAACCATTTGAGCGGGTGGAACTTGCTCATTGATCCGAAGCAGATGAGCAGACCGAGAGGGATTGCACCGAGAAGAGTCAGCGCAAATATCTCGAGCGTTGTTCCGAAGCCTTCAAGAAGGCTCAGCGTTACTTCCATAAACATAAATAAATTTACCTTTCACACAAAAGGCAGAGGACTTATATGCCCTCTGCCCTGATATTATGTTTTCAGTGATTATGCGAGGGTAAGCTCGTACTTCTCTGCAAGAGCAGCAAGAGTGCCGTCGTTGATGAGCTCAACCATGATGTCATTGAGAGCATCTGTAAGGTCTGAACCTTCGCGGCAAGCGATGCCGTATTCTTCGCTTGTAAGCTCAAGGCTGTAGGTGAACTCAGCGTAGCTTGTGCCTTCGCCTGTCATTGCGTTAGCCATTGTGATATCGATAACGCAAGCGTCTGCTGCACCGCTGCTTACTTCCATAAGAGCGTTTGACTGAGTAAGAACTGCTGTGTAATCAAGTCCGTTTTCTTTACAAGCTTCTTCACCTGCGGAGCCTGCTTCAACTGCGAAGCTGAGGTCCTTGAGGCTGTCAACTGTTGCGTAGTCAGCAATCTTGTCTGCTGCCATAACAACAACCTGTGCATTCTTAACATAAGCGTCTGAAACAGAAGCATTTGCAAGAGCTTCATCAGTGATTGTCATGCCGTTCCAGATGCAGTCGATTGCCTTTGAATCAAGCTCAAAGAACTTGTTATCCCAGTCAATTTCAACGAATTCTGCGGTAACGCCGAGCTTTTCAGCTGCAAGGCGTGCAAATTCTGCGTCAAAACCTGTCCATTCGTCGCTGCCCTCTTCCTTATAGTCCATGGGAGCGTAGTCAGTGATACCAACAACGAGAGTGCCCTTATTCTTGATATAATCAAGGTCTGTTTCCTGAGCAGCTGTTGTTTCTGCATCGGGAGCTGCTGTTGTTGTTTCTGCATTGTCGCCTGTGCCGCCGCAAGCAGCAAAAGCAAATAACATAACAAATGCGAGAGCAAGTGCAAGTAATTTCTTCATAATTTTTCTCCTTTTGGCTGTATCAGCCTTTAATAATGTGTTACTACATTAACACACTAAAGCGGATTTGTCAATATTATTTTATTATTTTGTTTTATAGCATTAAAAACGGCGGGAGCAAGCCCATACCCTGCGCTGAAATTCAGCCCTCATAGCGGAACTGACTTACGGCTAAAAAGAAGCATACAAAACTAAAAGCGGCTTGCAGCGGATAATCACCGATGCAAGCCGCCTGTTTATTCAGTTTCTTTTGGTCTTCGTGCCGTAAGGCAGTTCCGACACTCAGAAATCTACTCTTGTGTCATAGTAGCAGCACTTGAGAAGCTTTTCCATCTCTTCCTGAGTGGGAATTCTGGGATTGGAGCCTGTGCAAGCGTCTGCGATAGCATTCTTTGCGATTTCGGGAAGTCTCTCAAGGAATACTTCTTCGGGAACGAAGCCCTGCTCTGCAAAGTAGCTGTCTGCACCGTAGTTCTTGATGCACTGGGGAATGTTGAGCTTATCGTTGAGACCTCTGAGGTACTGAATGAGGTTTTCAACCTTATCTGCAACTGTTTCACCGCCGAGACCGATAACATTTGCAATCTTTGCGTAGCGTGCTGCTGCAACTTCATTCTTTGCGTTGAACTCAATTACCTTGGGAAGGTACATTGCGTTTGCTGCGCCGTGAATGATGTGAGCGCCGAATTCTTCAAAGATAGCGCCTGTCTTGTGAGCCATTGAGTGAACGATGCCGAGAAGAGCATTTGAGAACGCCATACCTGCAAGGCACTGTGCATTATGCATCTTTTCTCTGCAGTTATTATCGCCGTTATATGAATCAACAAGATTCTCGTCAATCATTTCGATTGCATGAAGAGCAAGGGGATCTGTGTAATCGCAGTTAGCGGTTGAAACATAAGCTTCAACTGCGTGTGTCATTGCGTCCATACCTGTGTGAGCAACAAGCTTCTTGGGCATTGTTTCTGCAAGCTCGGAATCAACGATAGCGATGTCGGGAGTGATTTCAAAGTCAGCAAGAGGATACTTGATACCCTTCTTGTAGTCTGTGATAACAGAGAAAGCGGTAACTTCTGTTGCAGTGCCCGAAGTTGAAGGAATAGCAACGAAGCGAGCCTTCTTGCGAAGCTCGGGAATGCCGAAAACAACGCACATCTGCTCAAAGGTGATTTCGGGATATTCATACTTGATCCACATTGCCTTTGCAGCGTCGATGGGTGAACCGCCGCCCATTGCAACGATCCAGTCGGGCTCAAATTCCTGCATAACTGCAGCGCCTGCCATAACTGTATCAACTGAAGGATCGGGCTCGATGCCTTCAAAAAGCTTGACTTCCATGCCTGCTTCTTCAAGATAAGCAACAACCTTATCAAGGAAGCCGAACTTTTTCATTGAACCGCCGCCTACGCAAACGATTGCTTTCTTGCCCTTGAGAGTCTTAAGAACTTCAAGTGAGCCTTTGCCGTGATAGAGATCTCTGGGTAAAGTAAATCTTGCCATTGGAATCATCCTCCTGATATATGTTTATTGAAATAATAAGAAACTATTATTTACACAAAAATTTTATCATATATAGCAAGTGAAATCAAGTGTCAAAAAGTTCACAATTTATTTACAAATAAATTCGTCACAAATGTGGTATGCTGATTGTGTTAATATTGAAGAAATGTTTTTCTTTAATAAAAGGGGTGTTATTCGTGTGTGCTGTTAAAGCGCAATACCTTGATGAACGACGGCATATAGAATACGCCGTTGAAAAATACAGCCAGATGCTTTTCCGTATCTGCTTCAGCATTGTCTGCAACAAGGAGGATGCAGAAGATGCTCTGCAGGAAACATTTCTTGCGTATATGACAAAGGCTCCCGTGTTTCGTGATTCGGAGCATGAAAAAGCCTGGCTCATCAAAGTTGCAACCAACACAAGCAAAAATATCTGCCGTTACCGTCTGTATCACGGCTGCGAGAATCTTGATGACCTCAAGGACATCGGAGTTCTTGATGATGACCGAAGCATATTTGAGGCAATCATGAGGTTGCCTGAAAAATATAAATTAGTGCTTGACCTTTATTACCTTGAAGGCTACAAGTCAAACGAAATCGCGCACATTCTGAGCATTTCCCCCGAGAATGTCAGAAAGAGACTTCAGCACGGTCGGAAAATGCTCAAACATGAATTGGAAAGAAAGGAATGATTTGCATGGGACCCAAGAAAACAATCGAAAAATACCGCTGTGTAATGAAGAATGTTGATGCTTCGCCCGAGGTTAAGCTGCAAATCATTGAAACTTGCGCAAAATACTCAACATTCAAAAAAATCAAGTCAAAGAAGTTCACTGTTACGGCAGTTATAAAAGAGGATGTTAAAGACGGAGCCCTTTAATCGGCTCCGTCTTTATTGTTTATATGGGTATATATAATAAAATAAAGTGGAAAGATTTTAACACGGAGGACAAAAGATGAAAGAACCCACATTCTACAAGATTGTCAGGGCGCCGCTTACCGCGATATTCAACGGTATTTACAAGCCCTCGATAATCGGCAAACGCAACATTCCCGAAAACGGGAGAATCGTTCTTGCAGGAAACCACACGAATTATTTTGACTGTCTGCTTGTTGCAAGCGCAACCAAAAGATGCGTGCATTATCTTGCAAAGGATGAGCTTATGAAAGGTCCGCTTAAATTCATATTTAAGGGACTTGGCATTATTCCCGTTAACCGCAGATCCAAGGACCCCGCAGCAGTTCTCACCGCTGAGCAATATCTCAGAGATGAGCAGATTATCGGTATTTTCCCCGAAGGAACAATCAACCGTACCGACGATGTGATTATGCCCTTTAAATTCGGTGCAGTAAAGATGGCAAACGACACCGATTCGCCCATCGTTCCTTTTGTTATAACAGGAAAATACAAGCCCTTTGAAAGAAGCGTAAAAATCAGATTCTTTGAACCCTTCAAGGTTGAAAACGGAGATGTCAAAACGGCAAACAACAAACTTATGGATATCGTCAAATCAGAACTTATCAAGGAAGGTAGCAAAAAATGAGCAATAAAGAAAAGAACATAAAGAGACCTGAAGATATCGACAAGGGTTTTCAGTTTGTAAGAGCACTTATAAACCCCATTTTCAAATTTTACTATACACCTGAAATCATCGGTGCTGAAAACATTCCCGAAGACGGTGCAATAGTAATCGCAGGCAACCACATGCACATTATGGACCAGTGCCATATTTTCCTTGCAACCAAAAGAACAATTCACTACATGGCAAAAAAAGAATATTTTGACGGAAAGTTTGCATGGTTCTTCAAACTCGCAGGCTGCATTCCCGTTGACAGAAGCAGAAAGGATATTTCCTGTGCAATGTCCGCAATGAGGGTTCTCAAAAAAGACGGAGCAATCGGAATTTTCCCTGAAGGAACAAGAAACAAAACAGATGAATTCCTTCTTCCGTTCAAATCGGGCGCAGTCTCAATGGCGCAAAGGTCAGGCGCATTGCTTGTACCCTTCGGCGTTGCGGGAGACTACAAATTCAGAAGCAAAAATCTCAGAGTTGTTATCGGCAAGCCTTTTGACCCGTCGAAAATGACAACTGAGGAAGCAAGAGCAAAGCTTCGAAGCGAAATCGGCAGACTTATGATTGAAGCTGCAGGCGAAAACGCAGCAAAAGCAAAGCGCAAAGGCGCATAAAACCGAGGGTGAAAGATGAAAAGAATTGGTCTTGATGTCGGCTCAACAACGCTCAAATGCGTTGCAGTTGACGATAATAACAAAATAGTTTACAGAGCATATGAACGCCATTTTTCGAAAATTGCCGAAAAAAGCGCACAGATGCTCACCGATATAACAGAAAAGCTTCCCGAATTCAGCAACGCATCGCTGAGCATATCCGGCTCGGCGGGTATGGGCTTTGCCCAGAAGCTCGGAATTAACTTCGTGCAGGAAGTTTACGCAACAAGAGTTGCGGTTTCCCGTCTTCTTCCCGGCACGGATGCTGTTATCGAGCTCGGCGGTGAGGACGCAAAAATCCTCTTCTTCACAAACGGCGTTGAAGTCAGAATGAACGGCTCCTGCGCAGGCGGCACAGGCGCATTCATCGACCAGATGGCATCGCTTCTTGCCGTTGACCCGAGCGAAATGAACGAAATTTCAAAAACGCACGAAAGAATTTATTCAATTGCTTCACGCTGCGGCGTTTTTGCAAAATCGGATATTCAGCCCCTTCTTAATCAGGGCGCAAAGAAAAACGATGTTGCCGCAAGTATCTTCTATGCAGTTGTCAATCAGACCGTTTCAGGTCTTGCTCAGGGCAGAAGAATCGAAGGCAAGGTCGTCTACCTCGGCGGACCTCTGTATTTCCTCTCAGAGCTTCGCGAGGCATTCGACAAAACCCTCGGCGTTGAAGGTCACTGCCCCGAGGATGCGCTCTATTTCGTTGCACTCGGCGCAGCACTTTCTTCAAACGAAGGCGAAAGAAGCATAACCGATATAACAAAAGAAATTGCAGACTCAAAAGAAAGCGGAGAATATCTTTCCGCTTCAAAGCTTTTTGAGTCAAAGGAAGAATACAAAGAATTCTCCGAAAGACATGCTGAAAACAAAGCTGCAACCGACGCAAAGCTCTGCGAAGATAAAAAAATATTCATCGGCATTGACGCAGGTTCAACAACCGTCAAAGCGGCTGCAGTCAACTCCGACGGCGGTATTGTTTTCAGCCGCTACATGCCGAATAACGGCGACCCCGTTGTCCTTATAAGAGAATTCCTTGCAGATTTTTATAGGGATTTCCCCGAAGCAAAGGTCATTTCAAGCGCAGTTACGGGCTACGGCGAAGAAATCGTAAAAAATGCATTTTCGGTTGATTTCGGAATCGTTGAGACCGTTGCTCATTACACTGCGGCAAAGAAATTCAAGCCCGATGTTGATTTCATCATCGACATCGGCGGTCAGGATATAAAGTGCTTCAAAATCAGAAACAATACAATCGATAACATATTCCTCAACGAGGCCTGCTCCTCCGGCTGCGGCTCATTCCTTCAGACATTTGCCGCCGCATGGAGCTATGATATCGAAACATTCTCAAAGCTTGGTCTTTTTGCGGACAGACCCGTTGACCTCGGCTCACGCTGCACGGTATTCATGAATTCATCTGTCAAGCAAGCTCAGAAAGACGGCGCTTCAATTGAAAATATCTCTGCAGGTCTTTCAATCAGCGTTGTAAAGAATGCTCTCTATAAGGTTATCCGTGCCGCAAATGCTGATGAGCTCGGTAAAAACATTGTTGTTCAGGGCGGAACCTTCCTCAACGATGCCGTTCTTCGCGCGTTCGAGCAGGAAATCAGGCGTGAGGTTGTAAGACCCAACATTTCAGGTCTTATGGGCGCTTACGGTGCTGCTATCTATTCCATGGAAAAGACAAAAGGCGAAAGCAGTCTGATTTCTGCGGAAGAACTTGAAAAGTTTGAACATAAAGTAAGAACGGTTAACTGCGGTAAATGCAGCAACAACTGCCGTCTTACCGTCAACACCTTCAGCAGCGGAAAAACCTTCATCGGCGGCAACAAGTGCAGCCGTCCTCTTGCAAAAACAGGTGAAGAATGCAAGCTCAATATGTTTACATACAAAAAAGAGCTTCTCGCACAGTATAAATCCGTTAAGGGAGAAAGAGAGACGATCGGTCTGCCCATGGGACTCAATATGTTTGAGCTTCTCCCCTTCTGGCACACCTTCTTCACCTCGCTCGGCTTCGGCGTTGAAATTTCCCCCAAGAACTCATCAAGACAGCTTTACGTTGACGGTCAGCACACCATTCCGTCAGACACTGTTTGCTACCCCGCAAAGCTGCTTCACGGTCACATTGAAAACCTCATTTTCAAGGGCATCAGAGATATCTTCTATCCCTGCATGACATATAACATCAATGAATTTCTCGGCGACAACAACTACAACTGCCCCGTTGTTGCCTATTATCCCGAGGTTATCCGCTCAAATGTGAGCGACCTTAAGCCTCTCAACTTTATGAATTTCTATCTCGGTCTCCACAGACCCAAGGATTTTGTTCCCAAGATTCATGCTCATCTGAGCAAGCATTTCAGCGGCCTCACCCTTAAATCGGTTAAGGCTGCGAGCGAAAAGGCATTTGCCGAGTATCACTCATATATGAACAAAATCCGCGAAAAGGGCATGGAATATTATGAAACCGCAAAGAGAGAAAACAGACCCGTTATCATCCTCTGCGGCAGACCCTATCATCTTGACGAAGAAATAAACCACGGCATAGACAAGCTCATCTGTGACTGCGGTGCGGCGGTCATCACCGAGGACTCCGTCAGCCACCTTGTGAGCAAGTTCCCCACAGATGTCCTTGACCAGTGGACATATCATTCAAGGCTTTACGCTGCTGCAAAGCATGTTTCCGAGCTCAAGACAAACGATGTCAACATTGTTCAGCTTGTGTCATTCGGTTGCGGCGTTGACGCAATCACAACGGATGAAATGCGTTCAATCCTTGAAAGCAAAGGAAAAATCTATACCCAGATTAAAATTGACGAAATTTCAAACCCCGGAGCGGTTAAAATCAGACTCAGAAGCCTGTTTGCCGCAACGGGCAGATAAGGAGGAAGAATAATGAATCCCGAAAACAGAGTTGAATTCACAAAGGATATGCAGGATTACACCATTCTTGCTCCCAACATGGCAGACATCCATTTTTCAATGCTTGTCAATGTTTTCTCGCAGTACGGCTATAAGGTTGAACTCATGAAAAACGAAGGCAGAGCAGTTGTTGACGAGGGTCTCAAGTATGTTCATAATGACACTTGCTACCCTGCTCTTCTCGTTATCGGTCAGCTTATTGATGCGCTCAACTCGGGCAAATACGATGTTAACAAAACCGCACTTTTCATCACCCAGTCGGGCGGCGGCTGCCGTGCATCAAACTACATTCACCTGCTCAGAAAAGCTCTCCGCAAGGCAGGCTACGGACAGGTGCCCGTTATTTCTCTTAACCTCTCGGGTCTTGAGAAAAACAGCGGCTTCAAAATCAGAATTTCGATGGCTCTCAAAATGCTTTCAGCCGTCATTTACGGCGATTTGCTCATGCTCCTGAAAAATCAGGTTGAGCCTTATGAGGTTGAAGCAGGTGCCGCTAAAGCGCTGACCCAGAAATGGATTGACGATATCAGCGAAAGTTTCCGCAACGGTAAAGGCTATTCATACATGGAGATCAAACGCACTCTCCCCGAAATCACAAAAACATTTGCCGCAATTCCCGTTAAAAAGACAGAGAAAACCAAGGTCGGCATCGTCGGTGAAATCTATGTTAAGTATTCACCTCTTGCAAACAACCATCTTGAAGAATTTCTCTTCTCCCAAGGCTGCGAGGTAAATGTGCCGGGTCTTCTCGGATTTATCCTCTTCAAGGCAGATAACCGCCTTGAGGATATCAAGCTTTACGGCGGAAAGAAAATCAAGAAAATTGCAATGGAAGTTGTAATGTGGTATCTGACTAAAATCGAGTCAAATATCATCAGCGCCGCAAAGCAGTACGGTTCATTCCATGCTCCCGAGCCCTATGCCCACATAAAGAAAAAATGCAATGAAATCATCGGTGCAGGCTGTAAAATGGGCGAAGGCTGGCTCCTGACCGCTGAAATGATGGAGCTTGCGGAAAGCGGCTACGGCAATATCGTCTGCGCCCAGCCCTTCGGCTGCCTGCCCAACCATATCGTTGGCAAAGGCATGATAAGAAAGCTGAAGGAGCTTTATCCTCAGTCAAACATTGTACCTATTGACTATGATCCCGGCGCAACAAGAGTAAATCAGGAAAACCGTATAAAGCTTATGCTTGCAATTGCAAAAGAAAACAGCGGTGAAATTGATTTCTGCTCAGAAGAAAAATGCACCGCCTGCAGCGGATGCGATAAATAAAAACTTTTAAACGGCGGAGCTTGCTTCCGCCGTTTTTTCTTGCATTGACACTCCTGTAATGCTATAATGGAATAAAAATTGTCTCAACCATCAGTTGATATCAGAAAAACAACCAATGGTTTAGCAATTTCAACCTTTCGTTTGTTGATTTCTCGGTGAAAATTCGTCACAATGAAACCAGCGAAGGCGCCAAAGCTGAAAAAGCAAAGGAGAATGAAATATGAATCTGGGTAACAATATTTCCGAAAGAAGAAAAGCAAAAGGGATGACACAGGAAGAGCTTGCAACTAACCTCGGAGTGTCTCCGCAGGCGGTATCAAAATGGGAAAACAACCATTCACATAGTTAAGGATACCACACCAAAACCCACGCTTGAAATGCTTTCAAAACAGAATATATTTTGGAGGTATCCTAATGAATTACATTAAATCTTGTGAATTTAACATTGACACCGCTTGTGTTGAGGTGAAACTGTTTGACGGCTCTATGGTGTCAATCGACTGCATTGCCGTTGAAAATGAATATGCAAACAATATGTATGAGGTATCGGAACTCGATTATCTCATCTACAACGAACCTTTGAGTTATGTTGAATTATTGTTAAGTGGTAAGATGGAAGATTATTTAAGAAACAGCACAGACTACACACATTTATCTGACCTTAGATAACAGATAAAAGCCGAGTCTCTCGCATTTGAGGGACTCGGCTTTTAAAATTTCTGTATTATGTAAGTGCATCTTCAATTACATCTAAAAGATGGCACAATTCTAATTTGCTTTCGTTACATAGATTCACAAGGCTTTCGGCATTTTGTTTGTCCAAAAATATATCGGTTAATGAAGCGGAAATATTTCCGTTAAAATCTTTTGCAGATATCCTGTAGGTTTTGTGGCTTACCCCTTCTTCATCTGTAAAAACGCCTTTTGCCAATGAATAAATCATATCTGTTTTTCCTTTCCGACGATAACATCTATTGAGCAGTTGAAACAATCAGCTATGTTGGCTACTGTCTGCAAGGTTGGAATTACAGAACCATTTTCTATGTTACTGACAGTTCTTGAAGATGTGTCAATTATTTCGGCAAAAGTTTCTTGAGACTTTTTCTCAGAAAGTCTAATTGCCTTTACTCGGTTTCCGACATCTTTCGCATCCAGCTTCATTGTTTCACCCTTTGTGATTTTATCATTGGGTGGAAATAAATACCACGAAACGCATTTCTAGTTTTATCATCTTGCGAAAATAATTTCTTTATGTTTTGCTAATTCTCAAAAAAATTGATATTAGCAATATAATTGTCAATTTCAGAATAATTTGAAATCTTGTTAGCTTTCAACATAACAACAGCATCTATCTTCAAATCATCCTGTTCTATAAAATAGAAAACCATTGAAATATCTTCATTTTCTTCATCTTTAGTGTTGAGAACAAATCTTTTTGCATAAAAACCGTTAAGAGAAATTGAGCCAATATCAGATATGTCCATACCCATTGCTTTATATCTTGAATGTGTACTTTTGATGTGTTCAATATAATCATCAACAGACTCGGTTTTATCTTCAATCATCAGCTGAAATGTTCCATCGCTGTTTTCTGCAATAGGATTAACTGTATCCGAGAGTAAAGACAAATCATCAGGGAATTCAAAATTGAATGAAGAAAGAGAGATTTTGTTTTCAGCTATTATTTGATAATTGGGAGTGACTTGCTCTATTGAAATACCATTGTGGTTATTAGTTGTATTTTCATTTTCATCATCAGTTGTTTCAACTGTTTTGCAAGAAGAAAAAGATAAAACAACCAGCATAATAAGGAAAAGAATTTTAAGTTTTTTCATTAGTTTTTACCTTTTAGTATTATTCATTTTTGCACCGCACAAAATTGGTTCGTACGGTGCTTTCAAATTTAACAATCAAAAATGTTGAAAATGCAGTTTTCAAGATACAAAATAATGTTTTTGAAAAAAGATACGATTATTCTGAACAATCTGACAAGCCAACATTCTTCTTCAAGTTCTTCAACAGCTTGTTTTATTTGTTCTGCATATTCATCGACTTTTTCTTGCTGTGTAATATCAAGATTGTAATTGACACCTTCAATAATGCTTTCCAAAGCCTCAACACTTTCGGGTGTGTAGATTGATAAATCATTCGGAATTGTTGCGATAGCATCAAACACAAGCGAATAATCTGCCGGTTTATAATTTAGCTTTGTAATTGCTTGTTCAACCGTAGTCACATAATTGTCAACTTTTTCCTGTTGAGTGATGTCAAGTTCACGGTCAATATTGTTTAATACTTTCTCCAGTTCCTTGACAGATTCATCTGTATAAATAGAAAGATTGTCAGGGATTTTTGAAATAACTTCATCAAGAACAGTATAATCAGCAGGCTTTATTTTCAGTTTTTGGACTGCTGTTTCAACTTGTTTTGACCATTCATCAATTTGACTTTGGTTTGTTATATCAAGGTTTTTGTCAATTGAATCCAAAACATCATTTAACTCAGCTAAACTTTCGTCTGTATATATCGACAAATCATCAGGTATAGTTTCAAGAACTTTGTCAAGTTCAGAATAATCCGCAGATTTAAGTTCTAAAGCCGATATAGCGTTTAAGATTGCCCGTGTTTGTTCATCAACAATATTTTGCTCATAGGAAAGTTTGCCTGACACATCAATACTCAAAACATTTTGAAGTTTTGCTACCGATTCTTCTGTATAAATTGAAAGTATTGCAGGGACTGAAGCAATCGCAGCGTTATATTCCGTATAATCAGCAGAATTATAATTTATAATAGCAACATTCGATGTTATAGATGTTATAAACTCGCCGTCTTCACCGCTTACAACACAATAATATCCCTTAAACTTCTCCGTGTTTTCAAGAACAAATTCTTCTTTGTCTTCTCCCTCAAGAATCACAGAGTTTTCGGTAGTTCCGTCAATGCTTCCATACCATTGATAAGAAAGATTGAAGCCGATTGCATCAATGGTTAATTTGCCTTCATTTTCTGAAACCTCTAATGGTAAATCATTTTCAATTAACGGAACAGCGATAAATTCACTTGTACAGTATTTATGTTCACTGGTTGCCCATTGTTCTGCATAGCTGCCCTTAGTTCCATAAATGGTAAGATGAACTGGCTCTAAATCATAATCAAATATAAAGTCACGCATAGAACTGGAATCAAACATAAGAACAGATGCACTTGCAGGAATCATAACCGAACAGCTTTTTGTGAAATACGCTTCACATTTTTCCAATGCACCAAAATACACATAATCAAGGTTGCAACCCTGAAAAGCATCTTCTCCAATTTCTGTTACATTTGGAAGATACAGATTGTTTAAAGAAGTGCAAAACTTAAATGCATCGTAGCAAATTTTTTCGACACTTTCAACATTTACGACTTCAAGACTCGGACAGTTGTATAATGCTTTATCGCCCAATGTTTTCAATTTGGGAGCATAGAAAATGCGAAGACTTTCTAAATTTCCGCAAGTTCTTGGACCACCAATATATCCTCCCCATACTTCCACGGATGGCATATATATTTCTTGTAGATAACGACAGCTGGAGAAAGCACCACTACAATATCTTCCTTCAAACTCTTTGAAGCTCTCAAGAGAAGAAAAAGTGACTTTTTCAAGATTTGTACCTCTGAAAGCATTAACTCCAAGGCCTTTCAATTTGTCAAGAGTTAATTCTTTGATACCTTCCACATTTTCAAATGCATAATCATCAACAAGTTCAACATTTAAAGAATTAAATTCACAGAAATTCTGACTGTTTTTAAATGCTTCCGCATTAATTGTTTTTACATTAGGTGCATCTAAAGTCTTTAATGATAAACAACTGTAGAAAGCTCTTTCACCTATATTTTCAACATTTTCAGCAACAACATATTCTATAGTTAGACTTGAAGCAAAAGCATAATTTTTAATATCTGTTACTGTTTCAGGTAAAATGATTTCTTTGAAACCGACTCCGCTTTCACTGTTAAACGCATTTTCTCCTACTGAAGTCACAGTAACACCATTTATAACTTTTGGAACAACTATTGATGTGCTAACGCCACTATATCCAAGTAATGCACCATCTTCTGAAACGGTAAATTCAGACTCATCAGCTAAATCAAAAATATGAATTTCCACAGAATCAATTTTACTAGCAAAATCTTGTTTGTTGTTAGGATAAGTTCTCCAAATTATTTCGCATGAATCTGTAAGGCTGAACGGCTCTGAATATAGAGTACCATTATTTTGGTTAGGTAACGTTCCATCTATAGTATAATATATTTTTGAATCAAGAGAACTTGTGAATTCAACAGTAACATTTTCAATATATCTTCTACTATCAACATTTATCTCAGCATTTTTAAGATGTTCAACATTTATTGCCTCTGCAATATTCAAAATACCGTTTCCCGTTTTAACGCTTGGATAAGGTCCTTTAACTGTAATTGAATTCTGTTTTAACTGTTTTTCTATTTCCGCCGATGTCATGTTGGGACTGATAGAAAGCAAAATTGCAGAACAAGCAACAGCAAATGGGGTTGACATAGATGTTCCTGACATATTGCCGTATTCATTGTTATTAAATGTACTTAATATATCTATTCCCGGTGCAAGAATATCGAGTGAGTTACCGAAATTTGAAAAATCAGCAGGTTGCATATTTATATCACTTGCACCTACAGTTATAGCCTCATCAAGAGAACAAGGTAAAAAGTCATTGCAGTTTATTGCGTCATTACCCGCTCCTGCTACAACCACAATACCTCTATTGAAGGCATTTACAAAACTTTCTTTTATAGATTCAGATTGCATAAAAATAAAACTGCAGTTAATGATATCCATTTTATCTGAAACAGCCTTATCAATGGCTGAAATAACCGCTAAATCTGAAGATTCGCCTTCAGAATCAAATATTTTATAACCTTTAATCTTCACCGAATCGGGAGTGTTGTCAACAATTATTCCCGAAACATGAGTTCCGTGAGAATCGGGATCATCGCTCATTGCAGTATCGTCACCGGATGCACTGAAATTCAAACCTTCATCAATCATTCTGCCTTTTAGAAATTCATGATTATAGTCAATACCCGAATCTATTACTCCGACTTTAACTTCGTTCAAATCAACAGAAGCGGTTCCCAAGTAATCTAATACTTCATTGCTACCTATTGCTTCAGAACCCCAAGACAAATGACCGTTTTCAAGTTTCTCAGCAGAAAATGTTTCAACAACAGTATCCATAGTGATAATGCTGTCCGGTTCAACATATTCTACACATTCAAGTGCCGAATAGTATTCAAAAGCTTCTGCAGTATAGTATTCTGATTCAAACTGCAAAACCCACAAATCTTTATATCCCGAAATAACCGACACAGCATCAAGTGTATCAATTTTGCTTTTGGATTTTACAATTAAGCGCATAGTTTCAAACTCAGAATAATCCTCGTCTGAATCAGCAGAAAAAGATTGAACCGATAAAAATTCTTGATTGTTTTCGACAACATCGTATTCGGTAATCATTTGCCTTACTTGCTTTGAGAACTCGTCAATATCGATTGTTTTATTTTCTGCACCAAAAGATTTTAAATCAAATGTTGATAATGTTCCCAAAACGATAAGTAGTGACATCAAGCAACTAATGATTCTTTTCATAATACCACCTCTATCAGCAAACAAGAATACAAAGGGGCAATGGATATTTCCATCGCCCCAAAGAAAAAGGTTACTTTACATAAAAAACATTTTTATTTGGTTCATGGTAATCGCAGTCAATATCCATCTTTTTAATTCTGTAAATATAAAGATTGGAAGAACATTCATGTTGAAGGTTTACAATACCCACAAACTGTTTTGGAATAAACAAAAATTTACGGTTTTTCATTTGAGAGAAACTATAACTGATGTTTTCTAACTTGTGTCCCACTGTTACGACATAAGTATAGTTTGAAAAATCCATATCCAGTTTGTCCGGCATGATTCCATAATTAAGAAGCATTTCCGAAGAGTAAAAACCACAATACTTCTCATCTCTTAATGTGAACCACACAAGAGTTTTTTCGGATAGTACATCTGCCGAAACAGAAATTTGTTCTACTTGCTCAAACGGCAATTCAAATTCTTTTTTATAGATAGACATAATAAAAATGATAAAAAACAAAATAGATAAAATAATCAGTGTGGCTTTAACTGATTTTGTCATATCAGAGCCTCCATGTTTTGCCTATTGAGTTGGAATAGACCGTCATCTTGCCCTTATATTTGCCGTAATGGAAATCTGCCCAATATGCACCTTTTTCTTTAGTTAAAGGTTTTCGGCTAAAGAGCTGATACCACGCTCTATAGTATACTTTTCCATTTACTACAGCTCTAACACGTGCTCCGGCAACTAATTTAGCTATTTCTCCTGCTGCTGTTTCACCATAACTATTTTTGGTTCCACCATTACAAGAGTATAGATATACTTTACCAGATATGTTTATCTTTTTCAATTCTTTTATGTCATCAACCGATATATCATCATCTTTAAAACTTAAATTTCCCGGATACCCATGCAAATATAAGTGTATATCCTTTATGCTGTAACTATATAAAGAGTTCCATTCTTCAATAAAATCGGAAGCCTTTTCTACATAACGAGTCAAACAGTTTTTGTTGCTATATGCATATCTCTTCATCCAATTTGCTTGCTCTACGAAATCGCTTCCTCGCCTATTATATACTATAAATATATTTTTCTGAGAAGCAAAGCCACTTGGATCAGTATAGTTTACAGGGTCATTGAAACAATACATATATAAGTTTGCACTCAAAATATCAGTTTGTGCATCACGTGCTGTTTCGGTTAAATCAAGACTTAAAAATCTTCCCCATTCAGGATTATAATACCTAGATTTAAGAAGATAGAGGTTTGCACTTGCATCATAAAAATATCCTCTATATGCCAACATATTATTTGCTCCAATAATTATGCCGGCAAGAGCTAATTCAATATCAGTTGATGAAACGCTTAATTCAACATTTCCCCAAGCATCATATTTGTAATATACAAATGTGTCACCTGTACTTGCACGTACTATTCTTTCGATATCTCCCTGCATATTTTTTACATAATAAAAAACATTGATGGCTTCAAAAATTCCCTCACCTTTTGTGATAAAACCATAGGGTTCACCGTTTTGGTCGTAGAGATATTTTACGGTAAAATTGGTATCGTTAGTATACTGATAAATAAGTTTACCATTTTTCCATATAAACTCTATTTTGGATGATAAACTCTCTGTTTCATTGCCATTATCATCTGTTCCAAGAGTATAAATAGATTTTGATGTGCAATAACCTTCACTATCATATGTATAATAGTATTTCTGAGTATCGTTCTTAAATGAAACAAGTTGTCTGCCATTCCACTCTAGCTCTTTACCATTGTAACTAGTTGGATTCCCTAAATTATCGTATGAAATGGAATAATCACCAAAAGATGTAAGCTTATCTTTCCATGTGGAATCGTAAGAGAAATCAATTGTTTCAATAGCAGCAGATGTTTCTTCAGTATCTTCTGGCAGTTCTCCGTTTGTATATGCATATGTCTTTTTGCATAATATGTTTCCACCTGCATCGTATTCATAGACATAGGTTTCATTAAATTTGCGATTGTCTTCTCTAACAATTTGATTAGCCTCGTTATAGTAGTACCTATACCACAAATTACTATATGTACCCGAAACATAGTATATATGTGTTAGGTTTCCACATTCATCATACTCATAACTATACTCTTGAGTAGTATACCATCTTCCGCTTGTAGCAGCTTCTTCATCACTCACGATTTCGGAAACAACATTTTTATAGCCTGCGACTTGTGAAGATGCGGTGTCTTCGGTATCGTTATAATAGTAGTAGGTTTCACTTTTAGCTATGTTGTTTCCGTTAAGATCTTTTTCAATTACAATACTGCTCGAAGACATCACATCACTATTACTATCAGATGTTATTGCTGTGTCATTAGGAGTGTTGATTCTTCTTCCGAAATAGTCAGTTGCATTTGCAGTAATAAATTTACCATTATAATAGTCAGTGGTGTTTGAACTTATTGTTATGCCTGTTTGTCCATAAAAATTATTTGTTATTTCGCTTTCGGAAAATGATACATCGGTAAAAGAGTCATATGTAGTTCCATCAACAGTCTCTCTGTAGTACTTAATTACACTAGGCGTTGATGTTTTATGAATATACACTTCATAGGTAGTCGTGGTATTATCGTCATTGGTAATAGAATAATTATATCTAGTAGTTAGATCACTTGTATTATCAATTATCGTTTTAATGTTTCCTTCGGAATCATATTCATATTCATATGCCTTTGTTTCACCATCATCAAATGATATCCATACTACGAGGTCGTTTGCATATGAATAAGTAATTGTGTCTCCGTTCGCATAAGTGATTTTGTTGATATGTTGCAAATCCAAATCATCAGAATATTCATAATTAACAAGCAGAGTTTTGTTGCTATCTTCTTCTGATTGTCCAACATATACTTTTGTACAGTTTCCAAATGAATCATACTCAAAAGAATAAGTGAACCCATTATGAGAAATGCCTGTAATCTTATCATCAGTATAGTTGTAACTTGTGATATAATTTACACTGTCTCCAGATAGATTGGTTATAACTCTTGAGACGGTTTCAAGAGCACTCATCGAATTATATGTGTAATTGGTACTTCCATTATCATCGCCAACAGATGTAAGCAAACCCGTTACATCATCATTAGCGTAATAAGTTGTTTGTCCATTCTCATTAACAACAGATGTTATGTAGTTTCCGGAAGCATCATAATTATAAGTGGTAATCATATTCTTGCTTCCGTCAGTTTTTGTCAAGTTAGTAATGTTTCCATTAACATCAGATATATGATAATTTGTATCAGCATTACAACTTACACAGGAACAAACAGTTCCATCTTCAACCACACATTCGCAAGGGCAATCCCCGAACTCATATTTACAAAGAGTTCCACAAGGGCAAGAACCCTCATATTCTTCGGTATTGGACGATACTAAATTAAATAAAATGTCATCGAAATAAGCTTCTTCTATTTGATTTGAGAATAAGCACTGGACATAAAATGCTTCCAACGAATCTTCCTCATCACCCAAATCGACTACAAAAGAGGATAATCTGTGTTGCCAAACTTCTGTCAATGAACTATCAAAAGCGATTGAACATACTTCTGTTTTTCCTGAAGTTGAGTATTTAGCAAAAATCTTTATACCGAAAAACCTACCACTTTCAGGCATCGTACCGCTGCAATATCCACTTCCGCCAATCGCATAAATATCACCAGTTGATATGGTTTCAATGTCAGAAACCAAAATTTCTTGTTCTGCATAATAAACTTCTTCGCTATTTCCTTCTATGAACATACAATAAGTTGATTCACCAGGTCTTTTTTTCCTGTAAACATTACTGTTTAACTCGGTCCAATCAGAAGCATTCTTAGTTACTATCCCGACTCTGGATTCAAAACTTGAATTTTTAATCAAATTGTTTGTATCAACTTGAGGCACTTCATAAGCCGAAAAATCATCGTTTATGTTATAGCAATAATATGATTTCTCACCATCTTTATCTATATAAACAATACGCTGTATATTAGTGTTATAAAATGATTCTTCACTAGATATTTCCTCATTATCTTTATCCAGATTTTTAATCATCCTATGATATGGATTAGGACTGGAAAACTCAAGATTTTCAATTATTTCGATTCCGTTTGTTTTTATACACTTTTCTACAACATTTGTTACAATAAGGGCCGTCGTCTCTAAGTTTGAACTGTCAGTTGATGATTCTGTTCTGGTCTTGTATGTTATTTCTATTTTTTGACCGTCAATGTTTTGTGTGCTCGTCAACCAACCTAAACTGTTATATCCAAAGCAGACAACTTCATCATCAGGGAAACTAACAGAAGTTAATAACAGTGTATGTTCATCCTCTAATCCACTATTGTTCGTTTGATTAGTTGTATTCGTTAAGTTAAGTTTATAATCAGATAAATTGGTGTAAGTAAAGTTGATATCTTGTACTTTGCCATCTAATACAACATCGTTATTATTAGAATCTACCAAAACGATTCTTTTTAATGCATCTATGCCACCATCTTTATGAGCATCGTATTCAAAATCATATTTTTTCCCTGTCCCATCCTTGATATAATCTATTAATTGACCGTCTGTATACTCTATTTCAATACTATTGTTGTATTCATCAATAATTTTATTGATATTTGCTACACCGTCTTCGCCTTTACTAAATCCATAAGTTAAGCCATCAGTTGACGACTCAATAGTATTACCTGAAAAATCCGAAGGATCATTAAAACTATTTGTTTCATTAACCCACAACACATAATTGTTGTTAATATCAGTCCATTTAGCCAATTTGTTTGAACTATCATATTGAACAGGATTTGTACGTAAAAATGTAATAGTTGTTCCATCGAAATTGTCCCAAACAAATGTTGTTCCAGTATATGTAAGCGTGCTGGAATAATTTATTCCCCAGTTATATCCATACTGAATGGGAGTGTCGAAGAAATTCTTGTTATACATCATTTTCATTGAAACAGGCAGTATTTCTCCTTCTGATGAGAACAATTCAAACATTGATGTTGGTAAATATGTAAATTCGTTGATATATATTTCTCCAGCTCTTCCGTTGTCAACTGATGTATACTCAAAATTTTCATCTAAAATTTCAATATCTTTATATTTTATAATCAAAAACTGTTCAAGAAAAGTAATATCTGCTTCATTTTGTGTCAAAAACACAACACCATAATTACTTTCAAGACCTCTTTCCCAACGGTGATATAAATCCGTTATATTCCAAGTGTATGAACCAGAGCCATTAATCGTTTTATAATCATAAACTCTATCAGTAAATCCGTTAGCTATATCGTATAACGATTCATCTTCACCATTCCAAGGAACTAAATTTTGCCTTACTTCTACTATTCCTGTTCCGGATTTGTCATTATCATTACATTTGATTTTTATTTGAGCAGAAATTATACCTCGCATTTTTCCTAAATGAGAGTCAATGTTTTGTGGGAAAGCAATTACGATTTTTTCCGAATTTACTCTTTTTCCAGTAGAGTTAATAAAGTAATCTTCATCTGTTGGATGAGGTGATAATGGGTAAATCAAAAAATCGCTACTAGTTTCAGAGCTTATAGTGGAACTTCTTGATAATGTATTTACAGTTGATATATTTTGAACAGCATTAGACATATTATCTGTAATCTCATCTATTGTTTCAGGTGTATCTAATACAATACCGCTTGGTTCTTCCCAACGACCGTTGTTATAAATATGAACAGGATCGTTAGATATGACCTCATAATATGAGCCGTCAGAAAGTTTATATACTTTGGTGTACTCATTTCTCTTTTCAACGACCTCATAAAGAATATCAAGTGTTTCCTCCGAACTGTTTTCTGTTGATACCGTGGAAGAAAGTGTATCACTTGTTTCCTCAACTGCAAAAGTTGAAAACGGAACAATCTGCATTACAAGTAACACAGACAACAACGAACATAAAATTTTTGATTTAATTGAATGTTTCATTTTTTCGAATCCTTTCTTTGATAATTGGTTTGCAAGTACATTACGAATAAGAATTTTCAATTTCCTTGGTTATCGTATCTGCCGCACCTCCCGAGCCATAAATAACATATTCTACTGTTACTCGGTATGTGCCGGTCTTTTCCAACTGATGTGAATGTGTGCCGCTGTAAACATTAGTGTAGATAGTATCAACCCATTCGTCGTCAGTTTGACCGATATCAATTCTTGTCCAGAATAGTCCCAATGTTTTTCTTTCAACATATGTTGTTATGACCGCTCTTGAAAAAACAGAAGCACTTGCAGAATAACTGTTGGTTATTGTTAACTTTCCTGTGGATGATATGCTGGCAACACTTCTGGTTGAATCAACATTGTTGTATCGAGGCATAATTTCTGCTGCATTGGCAATAAAGGAAACGGTAGAAACTAAAACCACGCACATAACAATAAAACTTAATATTCTTTTTGCAATGTTTTTCTTCATTTCACTTCACTCCGTTAAAAATTTCGGTGCTTGTTGTGTTTTGCATTATCTAAACCATTGGTATCAACCCCTTAAATTTTTCCTATCGCCTAATACAACGCATAACTTTAAGAAAACGGTACAAATTTTCCGAAAAATTTCAAAAAAATTACAGCCCCTTACAAAAAATTGTAAGAAGCTGCTAATAAACTTAATTTAGTGATTTTATTATTTCTGTAAAATCTTCAACCGTAATCATTCCGGAATATGATAATGTTATGTAATATGATTCTTTACACCAAAAAGCATAATAACTATCACCATAATCATTGATATAAACATTTACTTTTTCTCCATTTATATCGAAAATCTTTACATGCCCATGTTTGTTATCCAAAGAAACTGCGATGTTTTCCGTAACGCATTGCGCTAATTCAATTATATTTCCGTTTTGTTTGTTTTCATATCTAATAATATTTATATTATCATCAGATATTATTTGTGTTTCAACAAAACCTTCGGGTATTTCGGACAACGAGTATCTGTAAGTGATTTTATCTGTTGTATCGCCTTCAAAGAAGATTTCTACGAATTCTTCATACACATTGTATATAAACTCAACAATAGGTTCCCTTATTGCTCCAACACTCATCATTCCTGCAAGCACCAAGATAATTGTGGCAGCAACCATAATAACTTTTCTTCTTGCCCAAGAAACAATATGAGTTCGGTCGTAGGATACTCTTTTGAGTAATTTTTCCATCTTTTTGTTGAACTCATCAGAAAACTCACAATCTATTTCCGATTCATTTTCAGGAATATCCTCAAACTCTTTTGAAGCATAGTACCGAAAAACTTCAAAAACTTCTTCTTTTGTCATAGACATATTTTAGTTCTCCTTCTCAAAAAGCGAATCTGCGAGAATATGTTTTGCTCTGGAAATCTGTATTTTAACCGTATTAGCAGGTCTTTTGAGTATTTGGGCTGTTTCAGATGCTGATAAACCGAGAACAAAACGATAGTAAAGAACTTCCTGATATTTCTCGTCCATATCAGCCATTGCTTTCATCAAACTTTCAACCTCCATTTTGTTGCAAAGTCTGGTAAGAAATTCTTTGTCACTAAGTTCAACTTTTTCTTTTCGTTTCATATCTTCATAATCGGAACGAGTTTTTCTCTTTCTTATTAAGCTGATAGAAGCATTTTTTACCGATTTAAGCAGATAGTTCCGTATATCTTTTTCACATTTGGCATTTGTTATTATATCCATATGTGAGCTCGCTATTGAACAAAAGACATCGTGAACAATATCTTCGGCATCATGCTTATTGTTTACTAATTTCAACGCTAAAAGATACATTTGGTTTTTGTAAGCAAAGTAAATATCTTCAAATTGCCTTTTTTCTTTTTCGTTTTCTATTAAACTCAAATAGAATGCTAACATATTTTCTCCTTTTCACACCCTACAATATGTATAACGCATTAGTCGGATGTTCGGGTACAAATTATTGATGAATTTTTCATAAAATTTAAAAACTAAAAACTCACCTATGTATATATGACGAAAATCGACAAATGTTACGCAAGAATTTTTCTCAAAATTAAAACTTCTACTTATTGCACAAATAACCATTGTATAATTTAGATGTTTTAACAAGAACTTTTGTTGTTATCTAACAATAATTTAATGTACCATTCATTATACTCCATAAAAAATCAGCACGCAAGTATAAAACCCTTACAGTGCTGATTTTCGCATTTTAAAGCCTTATGTATCAACAGTTTTGAGATGCTAATTCGTTACATTCAAAAAACAAATCTATTTATTCCTGTTCTTTCTCACATTATAATAATCCTTACACTCTGAACAGCAAAACGCAACATTTCCTCTGTTCGCAATAAACGCTGACATACAGTTTTTGCAGAGCTTGAGGTGGGTTGTTTCATCTGTCAGTATCATACTGAACATCATCTGAATACCGAGCAGGAGTGAATGAAAATCCCAAACGATTGTGGGTTTGTCATAAAATGAAATGTGATAAGTCGGTGCAATTCCGCCGAATGCCGATATTGCCTGCTTATAAATCATTTTAGTTTCTTCATCTAATCTGTCGTTTGAATAATACATTTCGGATGTTGCCAATGTAAATGCCCAATCTTTGAATTGAAGTAAAATCCAATCGTATCTCTCCGCATATTCTCTCTGAAAACTCATATTCATTGCCTGCGGTTGGTCGGCAAATGTCATCATCAACGCAAGCATTTTCTTATCCTCATAAACATTCCAAGCCGATTCAATTCCTTTTTTACGAACATCAATTTTTTGAAACGGATAGAAAATATCAAGGTAATCCTGCGTTGTCATTGTTTCGGGTTTGATAAAATGATTTTTCGGAAGATATACTGCTTCATAATCCATAAACGACGGGGTTGTGGGTAATGCCGTCATAAATCCGAGTAAACCGTAATTTGTAACAAAATCCATAACAGCATTTTTAATTATGTTTTCTTCTGCCCGCTTCATCTGAAGCATACCGATATTGAGAGCATCAACCACCATTGAATTTGCATCCTTCAAAGGGTCATAAACATTCGGCTCTGCTCCGTCAGCAGGAGTTATGTAAAGAATGTTATTCTTTTCTCTGTATTCGTATCTGTCATATTTAACCCAATATGAGCTTGTCCGTTCAAACAGATTTTTCATTTTTCTTTCCCTTCCGCTTTTTCTTCTTGAAAACATACGAACATCTTGTATATCTGCCGTCCTTGTTAATTCCGAGGTCGGCTATTTTTTTATCCAAATTCTTTTTTATCGTAACTTTCATTTTACGAATATTTCTGTCGGTCTGTCCTCTCATCTCCGCAATCCGCTTCGCACTGTATAACTTAACTCCCGAAAAGAAAAGTATTTCCTTTTGCTTGTCAGGTAATTCTTTTATCAGTTTTGAAAGTTTCGGATCGGATAAAATTTCGTGAAACTCAAAAGGACAGAAATGGATAACATCAAGAAATTCACCTTTTTGAATTTGTCTTGTTAAAGGTCTGTTCGGAACATCGGGGAAAAATCTTCCGTCTTGTGCTGCTCGGTAATCGAGAGGAACATCACCTCTGCCGATTTCGTGATAGCGTTCTTTTCTTTCTCTGTTTGCATCAAGTCTGTCCCAAAGTTTTATCAAATCCTCAAAATGCTTTTGCTTTCTTGCAGCATCTTCTATTCTCGATAATCCCGAATTGAAAAGCTCCTGCCTTATAATTTCTTCTTGCGGTGACAAGTTTTCATCAAATGTAATTTCTGAACTTTCCTCAAAATCCAATTCTTCCTCAAATATCTTTTCAAGCGAATATTCCCGTTCTATCAATTCCTGTTCTTCCGCTTCATCAATCAAAATTTCATTTTCAAACACTATCATCACCACCCAAATTATTATATTCACAAAAAGTTTACAATTAAAAAGTTCCGTTTTGCACCCTCTTTTTCTCCTATAAGTGAGAGGATAAATTTTGTTTTATCGAAAAGAGGTGAAAAATTGTCAAGAGAACTAACTGCAAACGAAAAAAGGCAGATTAAAAATCTTGTTGTTAATTGCTGTGCAAATTACACCAAAGAACACGGATGCCTACTGCTTGATTCAAACTGCTATATGCTCGGAAAGTTTTATGCGAACGATAAACTGTGCAGATATTTCAGAGATTATGTCCTTCCTCTCAACTCTGAACTGACTGCTGTTTTTTCAAACAAACCGACCAAAGACTGCAAAATTTGCGGAAAGAAATTTCCTGTAAACGGCAGACAAACATACTGCTCAAAAGCTTGTTCCGATAAAGCAACGAAATCTGCAACGGCAGCAAGAGTGCGAAAGCACAGAGAAAAACAATTACAGCAATCGGAACTGATTTAAGTATATTTCATTCCGATTAAAAAATCAATCAAAAGGAGTCAAACAATGCCAAGAGAGAGTTTAAAAAACAAAACCCCGTCAGAATTGCGTGAAATGAAAGCAAAGAACGAAGCAAAAATCAAGTATATGGAAAACAAAATAAAATATCTTGAATCGCAAGAAAAACAACTCACACGGAAAGAACGCACTCACAGACTCTGCACTCGTGGAGCGATGCTTGAAAAATATCTTTCTGAATTTACCGATGAGCAGGTTGAAACAATTTTAAAAATTGCTTTTCATACCGAAGCAGTTTGTAGAGCGATTGAACATTTCAGAGAGAGCAACGAAAACACCACTCTGTAAAAGTGCGCAATTATACACCGCTTCCCCAAAAAGTTGAAACTTTCCGGGAATCTGTATGCGGTGCCATTGCGGTTTTTTACAAAAACATTCGGAACACAGTTCCGCTGATTTCATCAGACAAGGGTTTCACCCCTGCGACTTCGTCTACCCAAATTTTTTAAAAAACAAGGAGAGTGATAAAAAATAGCTTGTACCCATTTTCAGATATCAATACAAAAGCGGAGTGAAAATAAATCCGCTGTTGCAGGAGCCGCTTACCAAAGCGGCTCCAAACTTTTCTCGGAATATGATAACCGAAGCAAAAACTATACAAGAAAACAAAACGAAGTCATCCACTCTGAAATTCTTCTCCCACCCAACGCACCCGAAAAATATTATGACAGAGAAACTTTATGGAACTCTGCCGAGAAAGTTGAAACACAATGGAACTCACAGCTCGCACGAAAAATCATCATCGCACTTCCGATAGAAATCCCAACCGAGCAATATGCAGAGCTTGTCAGAAGTTATTGCTATGAACAATTTGTTTCAAAAGGAATGTGTTGCGATTTCGCCGTTCACGATAAAGGTGACGGCAATCCGCACACACATATTATGCTGACAATGAGAGCGATTGATGAAAACGGAAAGTGGCTTCCGAAGTGCAGAAAGGTTTACGATCTTGATGAACACGGAAACAGAATCGGTAATCACCGTGAAGATATTGTTGACTGGAACAAAAAAGAAAATGCAGAAGTCTGGCGTCATGCTTGGGAAGAAAAAGTAAATGACTATCTCATCAGAAATAACCGACCCGAAAGAATTGATATGCGTTCTTACGAACGGCAGGGAATAGATTTAGTTCCAACGGTTCATCTCGGTCCCGCCGCATCGGAAATGGAACGCAGAGGTGAAGAAACAATTCTCGGCACTCTGAATCGGGACATTGTGAAATTCAACTCTGTGAGAAAACATTTACGAAAGGTACTTGCAGAGTTGAAAGAATGGATTGAAGAAATCAAGATAATTCTTTCCGAATTCAAAGAAGAAAAAGAGCTGACTATCGCAGATATTCTCATCGATTATCTGAAATCCCGACAAGAAGCTCACAGCGGTAAAAGCAGATATTTCTACAACAAAGACCTTGTAGTTGACTTGAAGCAAGTTTCAAAAACACTTGCATTTCTTCAGCAACATAATATCACATCTGCAGATTCTTTGTGGGATATGATTGAAGAAGTTTCTGAAATTCAGAGCCGTATCGATTTTACTGATGACAAAATCAAAGAACTCAAAAAGGGAATTAAATTCCACAACGATTTTGTAAAATTCAAACCTGTCGCTGATGAATACAGCAAAAAGAAATTCGGCAGAGATAAATTTAAAACCGAACATAGCAAGGAATTAAATTCATTCTACCGAGCAAAACGATGGATTGATGAAAACCCGAAATCCACAACCAAATCTTTGAAAGCCGACCTTGAAAAATTACAAACGCAAAAAGCCACTGATATCACTTTAATCGAAAGTAACTACGGCAGCCTTGAAGAACTCAAGCGAGCAAAATATATTATTTCGGTAGTTTTGGCAAATGTTGAAACAGAAAAGCAAAACATAATACGAAGAGATAGACAAAACATCAAAACACAAAATCAAAGTATTGAATAAGGAGTAATAAATTTATGAAAAACGAAAAGGATTATGAAAATAAGAACATCAATCTTTGCGAATGTTACGATTTCGCAGAAGATGTTCCGAAATCTTTTGAAAACGAATGTAAAAATTATTGGCTTGATAAATGGAAAGAGATTTGCAAACCGCTTTATCTTCCCGAATGTCATTATTTAGAAGATGCAGACGGAAAACTTTATCTTGTCTGCGGCGGAGAGCTGATAGAAGTATCAGAACATTTTGCCGATAAGGGCAAAACAATCGACCAACTTATTGAAGAATTTATCATTTATCAAGCAAAACAAATGTAACTGTCCGATAAATAGCCTTGAATAAAACCTGCGTTTACGATATAATCCAAGTAGAAAGTATTATAAGCGTGGGTTGTTTCTACAAAAAGGAGGATTTTTATTTTGAAACAACTTTATAATACTGCTCTCTATATGAGATTAAGCCGTGATGATGAAACTTATGGCGATAGCGTGTCAATCGAAACACAACGCACCATTCTACGCCAATATGCAAAAGACAATAATCTGAATGTTGTTGATGAGTACATTGACGACGGTTGGAGCGGAACAAACTTTGAAAGACCTGCATTTACTCGAATGATGAACGACATCGAAGCAGGCAAAATCAACTGCATTGTTACAAAAGACCTCAGCCGTTTTGGTAGAGAACACGTAATGATGGACTACTATCTCGAATTTGTATTCCCCGAAAAGAAGGTACGATATGTTGCCGTTACAGAAAACGAGGATACAGAAAAGGGATTGAGTGATTTTGTGCCTTTCAAAAATCTGTTCAACGAATGGTTTGCAAAAGACACAAGCCGAAAAGTTAAAGCAGCACTTCAAGCAAAGTTTGCTGCGGGCGAAAGACCCTGCACATACGCACCGCTTGGCTACAAAAAAGACCCAGACCATCGCAACAAACTCATAGTTGACGAGGAAACTCGTTGGATTATTGAGAAGATTTTTGATTTAGCGGTACACGGTGCGGGAGCAGCCAAAATCACCAAAACTCTTATCGGAGATAAAGTGCCGACAGCAGGTTGGTTAAACTACACCCGATACGGAACATTTGCAAACATCTATGCAAATCAGCCGATTGAAAAGAGTTATCAATGGACGATTGCACAAGTCAAAAGCATCTTAAAAGATGAAACCTACATCGGTAATTCCGTTCACAACAAGCAGACAAACATATCTTACAAGAACAAAAAGAAAATCCGAAAACCTAAAGAAGAATGGCTCAAAGTAGAAAGCACCCACGAAGCCATTATTTCAAAAGAGGTTTTTGAACAGGTGCAGGAGCAGATTGCTTCAAGAAAGCGAAAAATGAAAGACTCGACAACACAGATATTTGCCGGTCTTTTGAAATGTGCTGATTGCGGTTGGTCAATGAGTTATGCGAACAATACGCAAAACAAAACTCCGAAGAAATATTATGTTTGCACAACTTACAGACAATTCGGAAAAAACGGCGGATTCTGCACTTCTCACTATCTGCGATATGATGTTCTATATTCGTATGTTCTTTTAAGACTTCGCTACTGGGCAGAATATGCACAACGAAACGAAGATGAACTGCTTGAAATCCTAATACAATCCGGCACGAAAGAAAAAGCCGCATTGTTCAAAAAGCAAACGGATGAATTGAACAAAATAAAAAAGCGAAAAGCCGAGGTTGACCGTCTTTTCGCAAAGATGTATGAGGATTGGGCAAATGAACGCATCACGGAATATAACTTTAATATGATGTCACAGAAGTTTCAGACGGAACAGCAAGAACTTGACGAAAGAATTAAAAATCTTGAAACCAAGCTTGCAACCGAAGAAGAAACAGTTGATAATGCAAAGAAATGGATTGCTTTGATAAAGCAATTTTCAATTCCGACAGAACTCACCGCCGAACTTCTGAACTCAGTAATTGAAAAAATCGTTGTTCACGAAGCAATAAAAAACGATATGTGCCTTAATCAGCGAGAAATAGATATATATTTTCGCTTCATTGGCAAAATTGATTAACCTATATCCTTAACTATGGGAAAGGAAT